>JAGDYB010000013.1 GCA_023270055.1 Microcaldota archaeon | reverse complement strand
AGTACTAACTTAAAATAGGCTTTGTTGAAAAAGTCAATTTTTGTTGATAAAGTCTTAAAAATGTTGATAAAGTCAGACTAAATCAACAAAGTCTCTCATGACGACCATATTTATTGCAATGCAAAAAGTTTATACATTTTCGGTTCGCTTTCATCCCACGATTGAAAATCGTGGGTTTTCCCGCTCACTTTTATAAACACGCCAGCAGGCTACTGCTACTACTCCCAGTTGACTACTCTGTAGTTGCTCCTTACATCTATATTCCTTATCGGCAGCATTCCTTTTACCACATTCTCTATTTTTGCCGAATATATTGTTGGGCTATCACCCTTAAAGAATTCGTTGTGCTTTTTTATGAAGCTTTCTTCTGCGTCTTCATCGTTCTCGAAACACCCCAGCACGAAAAATCTATGGCTGCCGCTTATCGGCGCAAGGACCTGAAACTTGTTCACAAGCGGCATCTTCCCATCGACACTCATATAATACTCCCTAGCCTTTTTCGCTCGTGCTTCAGTCCCAGCGGTGAACTTGTAGTCCACGAAAAACGCAACATTGTATGCTGTTGGCGGCTTTTTCATCACAACAGTAAACCTCCTTATTATTCCGGCCCTGTTCAGGCGCATGAACCTGTATCTCAGTGTGTCTTCCCTTACACCCACAAGCTTTGCCAGATCTCTGTAGCTGATTCTCGAGTTTTCGTTAAGTTGTAGCAGCATGGCTTTGTCGGTTTCGTCGAGCCCGAAGCGGCGCATGTCCATCTCGGAAACGAGCCGGCTGGAAAGGGGAATGAAGCCAATGTGCGACATGACCATCTGCGATGGCATGAAAGTAACACCGTATTCAGCAAGTCGTGTCTGCACCAGTGTCTCCCAACGCATGTATTCAAGGCTTGATGGCGACACTGCATAAACGAGAAAATCGAAGTCGCCGGTCGTTGTGGAGGCGAACTGAACAACTCTGTCATCTGCGAGCAGTTGCCTGAGTGCGCCTATTTTCGGCTTTTTCTCAAACTTAGCCATTATTATGTGCCTTTGCCCAAGCCCTAGCTTGTCAAGGTCGAATTCTATTGTATAAAAAAGACCGAACTCCTTTTCTAACTCCTTTACTCCGTTGCTGGCAGTTATTCTTGAGCAGTCAGCAAAATTGGAGAGCTGGGTGATGCTCGCCCTCGCGTTCTCGCTCAGCATCCTCAAAAGAGCCTTTTTGGTGTAGCTGTAGTTGTCCGACACGCAACCACTAATGATAATTGCTCAATAAATCTATATTATTTATCATTTTCCGAAAAAACCGCAAACAAAATTTAAGCCTTGCCATATTTTAAATATCTTTTATGTCGATAGCGTATTATGTTAAACCTGAAAAGAAAGGCTCTTGTGTTTCTTTCGCTCAATGTCCTTGGCCTGGCATTTTTCCCAATAGCGCTGGACGTGGGCGGGTCACTCGGAGCGGTGCAGTTCCTGTTCTATTCTTTCCTGTTCGCAACAGCACTATCCGGAATATTTCTTGTGGCAAACAAGAAGACCGGCAAGCTGCGTGACCTCCTGCACCATAGGCGCTCACTTTTATACTTGATAATTGGTGGACTCTTCAACTACTGCGTGGCAGCGCTTCTGCTTACTGTAGGTGTAATGCATACCTCCGCGAGTCTTGCAGGCGTGGTGTTCAGAGCATGGCCCCTGTTTGCGGTGCTTTTCATACCTTTCATGCTCAAGACAAAAGTGAACAGGTATCAAATTGCGGCGCTGGCCATTGGATTTGTGGCAATATACTTTGCCATGACGCAGGGCACATTGCTCAACATAAACGCATCTATGGCTCCGTACATATTGCTGCTTCTTTTTTCCGCGCTAGCCGCCGCATTCTCTAACGTCATAATAAAAGGGCAGAATGTCGAGCTGTACACCGAACTCTTCGTGTTCAATATCTCTTCTGCTGCGTTTTTGGGCATGCTAATGCTGGCGATGGGGCTGCCGTTGGTCGGCATTAACCTGCCGAGCCTTCTTGCGATACTTTTCATAGGCTCGGTCACATATTTCGTTGGCGCTTATTTCTACTTCTTCTCGCTCAAGGTTTTCGATCCGATACTTGTCGGAAACGCAATGATGCTTGTGCCTTTCCTTACCTTCGTGTTCGCATACCTGATGCTGGGCGAGGCGATATATCCATATTACTTGCTTCTTGCGCTGTTTATAATAGCTGGCATAATAATGCAGCAGAGATCACCCAAGAAGGCGCCAGAAAGGATCGCGACGAAGGCTCGCTCCATGTACACAATCTTCGATATTACCAGCGCGTTTGCAGAGAACGAATCCGCGGAAATATACGACCACATAAAAGGTTCAGGCAGGGCGCTAGCTGCAAGTGGCGAGGTTGGCATGGCGTTCGAGAGGCTGCCGCAAAGTGAGAAGGAAGCGATGCTCTCAAAATACAACTGTATACTCTTCACAAGCAAAAATCCACACAAGGATGTGGCGGTTAGCGAGATAAACTTCATAAACGATGTTATGGGTAATGCTGAGGGCAACTTCATAATAGGCATAGGCGATCCGAACGACGTCGAAAAGGCATTCAATGACCTATACGCTTATTCCAAATCAAGAGGCCACGTCGAAGAAGCTTCTCCTCGCTTGTCAAATTATGAAAAATAATTAAACAAAAATCGTGTAAAATAAACGCTTTTAAATGTAAAAATGCATTGTATTAAGCATGATTAACGGCAACATGCCAATCACGAAAATCTGGATGCGTGGTCTTATTTTAATCCCCACCCTAACCATCTACGCTGCGCATCCTTTATGCTTTTCAATGATATCTACGAGCGTGCAAAAGCAAATAGGTGAATAAAATGTGGCCTAATATACTGCATAGAAACCAGATGCCAAAGTACGGCTACGAGCACATAAGGCTAGAGCAGGGCGTCAAGGTAGTGAGGGACGGCAAGAACTCGTGGCGCCTGGTGTGGGACGACAAAAAAGCATGAAAACGGCACAATTTTTGCCATGCAGCATTTTCCTGCTTTGCATGCGCTTTGCATCTTGCCTCTTCCTGTTTGCAATTCTTTACAAAAAAATTTACATACTATTTTTTAATTTATCTGTCAAATACTTTTTATGCAAACGAAGTATGTAGTGGTATTGGGTCTGCTTTTAAGCGGCTTGGGAAAGGGGATAGTAACTTCCTCAATAGCGAAGATATTGCAATTCTACAATTACCGAGTCAGGCCCCTTAAATTCGACGGATACCTGAATTATGACTGCGGCACGATGAATCCGTACAGGCACGGCGAGGTCTTTGTTCTCGACGATAAAGGAGAGGTTGACATGGACTTCGGCAATTACGAGCGCTTCCTTAACATAGACATGAACAGCGATTTCTCGATAACAGGCGGCAAGCTCTTCAGCGAGATAATAGCAAAGGAGAGAAAGGGCGATTTCCTCGGGAGGGATGTGCAGTTCATACCGCACATGACAGAGCACATAATATCAAAGATAGAAAGCATCTCAGAGAAGTACAAGCTCGACACCATGGTGATCGAGGTGGGCGGCACAGTCGGCGACATAGAAAACAACTATTTCATAGAGGCAATGCGACAGCTCGCGCTCAGGCGCAAGGTTGTGTTTGTTGCAGTTACCTACGTGCCGGAGCTTGCCACGGTAGGTGAGCAGAAGACCAAACCCACACAGCTCGCGCTCAGGATGCTCATGCAGATGGGCATCTCCCCAGATTTCATAGTATGCAGGAGCGAAAAGCCGCTGGAAGAGAACGTTCGCGAGAAGCTTGCAGTGTTCTCGAGCCTAAGCAAGGAGCACATAATAAGCGACAACGACATAGAAAGCATATATGAGTTGCCGATGAAGCTAATGCAGCAAGGCCTTGACAAGATGCTTATAGCGAGCCTGAACGAGGATCACAACACGCTTAATCAAGAGAAGCTTTCTTCATGGAAAACATATCTTGAGCGCGCAAGAAAGGCGAAGGAAGGTGCTAGCATAAGTATTGGAGTTGTGGGTAAGTACGTAGGCCTCCGGGATTCTTATGCAAGTGTGAAAGAGGCATTGAATCATGCAGCAGCAACGCTAAATGCAGCACTAAACATAAAGTGGATAGAATCTGAAGAGCTTGAGGGAATATCTGAGCAGCAGCTTGCAGAACGGCTTGGCAACCTTGACGGCATACTAGTTCCAGGAGGCTTCGGCAATAGGGGAATAGAAGGCATGATCCGTGCCATAAAGTACGCGCGGGAGAACAAGATACCATACCTTGGGCTTTGTCTTGGCATGCAGCTGATGACAATAGAGTATGCTAGAAACATGTGCAACTTAAAAGGTGCAAATTCCACAGAATTTGATAAGAATACAAAGTACAAGGTAATAGACCTGATGGAAAGTCAGCGGTGGATTAAGCAGAAGGGCGGCACCATGAGGCTTGGAGCATGGGATGCAGTGCTCAAAGACGGGAGCATAGCGAAAAAAGCCTACAAAAAACGTATTATATCTGAAAGGCACAGGCACAGGTACGAATTCAACAACAAATACAAAAGCCTGCTTGAAAAGAATGGGCTCAACATAACAGGCACAACGCCTGATGGAAAGCTCGTAGAATGTGTGGAGTGGAAAGACTCGTTTGGAGTTGCAACACAATTCCACTGCGAGCTGAAATCAAGGCCCGAGGCGCCTGCGCCGCTTTTCCTTTCATTCATAAGCAGTGCGCTCAAGTTCCAACAGGTTATGAATAAAGTCTAAATATAAGAAATGTAATAAAATATGCGAATAACGGATGCGGAATATTTTGTATGAAACTATTTGAAAAAAAGCGAAATTGGAAATGGAGATTGGCAACAGAATTTTGTAAAACATGCTAATGCTAAAAAAATGTAAAAGGTGATAATAAAATGACAATAGATATGGAAAAGAACCCCGATACACAAGCGCACAGGAAATTTGAGGTAACAGGAAAGCACTTGTTCGGCAACTTGTATGGCATAGACGAAAACCTGCTGAAGGACAGCCAGCGCTTGGAAGCGATAGTAAACAAGGCAGTTGAGATAGGCAAGATGACCTTGGTCAGTATCAATACTTGGGATTATGGCGATGGCAACGGGGTTTCTGTGGTTGCGATAATAAAAGAGAGCCATATCGCACTGCACACGTGGCCAGAGGGAAACTATGCAACGCTTGACGTATACACATGTGGCTCGAATGCTGATCCTTACGGTGCATTCGATTACATACTTAAAGAGCTTAAGCCTGAAAAGTATGAAAAGTCGTTTGCTGATAGGAGCTATAACGATTTTTTTGTTGGTCAGTCTGCAGAAAGCTCGCCGCGTGACGCAATGAAAGTTTTAAAGCGTTGACAACAGCGCGGTTAAATTAATTAAGTTTTCTTCTGTAAATAAATCATGGTCAGCGACAGCGATATGGACTTCGGATTCAGATATCCCTTCTCTTCGACTGCAGGAAGAATAGTGAGCTCGCTTAACATAACCTCAATAAGCAGCCAGCACTTGGAGCTTGCCAAAAGCATGGTGGAAAACGCTCTCAGCACGCAAAAGCTGGGTTTCATGGATGTTCGCACAATGGCGCTGGATTACATGGTAAGCTATGTTTACGCTAAGATGCTGGTTAGCGCGCTGAATAGCAATTATTTCGTTTCAAGATTTGCCGATGCAATGGCATGGCGCGCCAAAGAGGCCATGGGCAGCGACTCGGACAAGAATATAGTCCGGCTCGCATCTGAGATGGGCATGAGTCCGATCATTTCCGGAAACCTGCTTGCGCTTCCGTTTGGCGAGTTTCTTAAAGCCACGGAGCGCCGCGGAGTCCAGAAGCTTGTAAATGTGCCGCTCGGCAAAGGTATGGTATATCTCGATCGTTATAGGGCGATAAGCGTAATGGAAGAGGCTGTTGCGTCTTACATAGCACGTTCCCTTCCAATACCTGTCAGCGAGCTGCCGAAGGAAGTTATCGCGTATTCAAAGAGCATAAAGCTTCCACAGCCAAAAATCGCTGCACCAAGAGAAAAGGGGAGCGGGGAGTTTGCATGGGTCGAAAAACTTCTTGCAACGCCAATACCTGATGTGAGACACAGGGTGGTGAACCTGATTTTGGCGCCTTATCTGGTAAATGTCAAAGGGCTGAGCGAGGAGCAGGCATTCGAGATTATCAGGGACTACATAGAAAAATGCAAGATGATAAATCCGAACACCGCCATAACCGATTCGTACATAATGTACCAGTGCAGGTATGCAAAGAGGCGCGGGCTAAAGCCTTACACACTGGCACATGCAAAGGAGCTGCTTGGTAATCTCGTGGAATTATAATTCCAATGCATGCCCCTTATATTTATTATATATTTCATTTAACATTATATCTGTGATTATTTGGAAGATACCAACGCACCGCAATCTTCGGGCAACACAAACATATCACAAACACAGATGAATTATGTGCAGCAGCCGCAACCTCAGCCCGAACCTGCACCAGTCAATGCATTGGCGAGCCCAAAAAGGCGAAACTCGCGAATTATCGGCATAATAGCGGTGTTAGTAGTAATCGCCATACTGGCTTATGCAGTGCACATTGCCTACAGTCCGGCGAAGTCCACCACTACGCTTACAGCATCATTTAATACGACAACAATTCCTTCAACAACTGCTGTGACTACATTGACCACTACAGTAGCTCCTGCGCAGTCCGGTTCGGTTTTGAGCCCACAGTCAATAAAAAATGGTGCTGAAGCGGCTGAGTATGCAATACAGAAACTGGCAGTTTCTGGCCCATTTAATCAGACAAGCAGCATAAACATGAACACTAAAGAAGCAGGAACTGTATCTGGCTCGATACACGATTCAATAAGCTTTTACATAGGCAAGAAAGCGAACGAGACCTACTTCTACCTCACAAAGCAGACAGTCAGTTCGCCGATGGGACCTGGGCAAAAGCTTAACTACAGCGGCTATTTGGAGATGCCCCGGTATGTAAACTGCTATGGTACATTTTGCATGAATTCAACAGAATCAAACATAACAAACGGAGAGACTGCATTGTTCAACAATTTCTTCGGCCCTGTAGCTGAGGACATAGGCCGCTTCATATCCTTCGATGTGCCTAATAATCCAAGGCTAAATGGCACTGCCGCATACCTGTATAACACCTCCCTCGTGAATTATACTTTCGAAAAATATATCAGATACGACAATATAAGCTGCGCCTTAATGCACGTTTATGTACCTAAACAAATAGGATTGCTTGCTGTGTCATTACCTGGCTACATATACCTGAATGGGACTACCTGCCTTTCGAACGCGACGGGATTGCCTTTATACACCAACATAACTTTTCTTGTGTACAACAATACAATTCATATAAGCGCGAATGGCACATTCGTGCAGACCAGCAGCATAAAGATTGGCTAGCTTCCGCCACGTTCTGGGTTGCGCACTGTACCTGTAATAAAGAGGGCCCTGATCGGTTCAAACACAAGGTTTAAAATTCTTCAAATCCATATTTTTGCATCTGGTGATGTATTGGAATTTTACTACTACAGCTTTCTTGCCGGAGTAATAGCGTTGATATTTTCCCTTTCGGCTGCGTACATTACGATAAAGAGGCCTGAGGGAGACAAAAAGATGATCGAGATATCCGACGCCATAAAATCCGGGGCACGCGCATATCTCAACAGGCAGCTGAAGACAATACTCATATTCGGCGTGATACTGTTCATAGTGTTTCTGTTCCTAAAGAACGGCGTGGAAATAGCAATAGCATTTGCCGTAGGTGCGATTTCATCATATCTTACCGCGTACCTTGGCATGAATGTTGCGGTAAGGGCGAATGTCAGAACCACAAAGAGCGCAGAGCGCGGCACGCATGCTGCTTTTTCAACAGCGATACTCGGCGGCTCGGTTACGGGCTTCGCCGCGGTAGGCTTTGCCCTGATAAGCCTTAGCGCGCTCATAGGATTCATAGGCTACTCCACGGCAGCTAAGATATTCATATTGATAGGTTTCGGCTTTGGCGCATCGCTGATATCTCTGTTTGCTAGGGTCGGCGGTGGCATATACACAAAGGCTGCGGATGTTGGCGCGGATTTGGTAGGAAAAACCGAGCTCAACCTTCCAGAAGATGACCCCAGAAACCCTGCGGTGATAGCTGACAACGTGGGAGACAACGTAGGGGACTGCGCCGGAATGTCGGCAGATGTTTACGAAAGTTATTCGGTGACGCTCGTTGCATCGCTGCTTATAGCCGCAACACTATCGACAACAGCGAAGCTTTTCGCTTACCCGCTTTACGTAGCAAGCATTGGCATAATAGGCAGCCTGCTCAGCTTGCTTTTCCTGCGCGTAGGCAAGAGTGGCACTCCAACAAAAGCGTTGTACAAGGGGATAACTGCAGCCGTGATAATCGCAGCTATATTAGACTATATACTTACCGCAGCGCTTGGCTACAGCACGGGCTACTTCATTGCAGTACTTGCCGGGCTTGTAATTGCAGTGCTGATATTCAGCGTGACCGACTACTTCACGGGCAATACAAGCAAGCCTGTTGTCAAAATAGCTACAGCGGCTGAAGGCGGTGCCGGCACAGATGTGATAATGGGTCTCGCCGTGGGTCTAAGAAGCACGTGGCTTCCTGTGCTTTTCATAATCGCTGGCATATTCGTAAGCTACTCGGCAGCTGGCATATATGGCATAGGCATAGCTACTGTAGGCATGCTTTCATTGACAGCGACAATACTTACAATAGATTCATTTGGGCCTATAACCGACAACGCAGGCGGCATAGCAGAGATGTGCGGTCTAGAGCCAAAGGTCAGGAAAGTGACAGACGAGCTCGACGCTATAGGCAACACGACAAAAGCTACAACCAAGGGCTTCGCAATCGGAGGCGCGGCACTTTCAGCTACAGCTTTGTTCGTCGCTTTCGCATCGGCTGTGCACCTCAACGTAATTGACGCACTCAATCCGACGGTGACAATAGGTATATTCATAGGCGTCCTCCTCCCGTTCATCTTCTCCTCTTTCCTTATGGAAGCGGTAGGATTTGCAGCGACGAAGATGGTTGATGAGGTAAGAAGGCAGGTCAAGACAATAAAAGGCCTGCTGCAGGGAAAGGCAAAGCCAGACTATGCGAAGGCAGTTGATATAGCCACTGTCAACGCGCTGAAATCGCTCGTAGTGCCTGAGCTTGTTGCCATACTTACGCCCATTGCTGTAGGGCTTATACTTGGTCCTGCGGCGCTTGGCGGCCTGCTCGTTGGGGTAATACCAGCAAGCTTGCTCTTGGCACTATTCATGGCAAATTCTGGCGGCGCCATGGACAATGCAAAGAAGTACGTCGAGGCGGGCCATTTTGGAGGCAAAGGAAGCGACGCGCACAAGGCGGCAGTGGTGGGCGATACGTTGGGAGATCCTTTAAAGGACACCGCAGGCCCAGCCCTCAACTCGATGATAAAGGTGGTTAGCACGCTGTCTATACTGCTGGCCCCTATCTTCCTTGCCTATTCGCTGGGGCTGTAATGCTCCTGAATTTTAATATTTTATTTTTTGATTTTCCTTTCTATTTCTTTGTCATGAACTTTTCGTAGAGAGTTTTGTATGTGTCTATTGTGCCTATATCATACCATTCTCCATCTATCTTGCTTCCATATACCTTTTTTTGCCTTATATACCACTCGTTGAAATAGCCCACAGCATCTGGGTTGCCTTTTTCCGCAAGATATTTTTCGAAAAGGCCAAGGTCTGTGCTTGGGAAAACATATATACCCGTGCTTATAAGTGTTGATGAAGGCTTTTCCGGCTTTTCCTCAAACTTAGCTATAACATCGCCGTCCATCCTTACCACGCCGAAATTTTTCGCGCTGTCAAGCGATTTGAGGTCGTACACGCCTATCACTCCCGCGCCAAGCCTCTCGAATGCGCTTATAACGCCTTTTAGATCCGAGCTGAAATAATTGTCCCCAGCTATCACAAGCGTATCCTGCCCTATGCCTGCGCTTTTTATGGCATTGTCTATAGATCTTATGGCGCCTAGCTTCTGCTCGTTGCTCAGCGTGGGTTCTACAATAAGCTCTATTTTGCTTTTATACCCCCTGAGTTTTTTGTTTTCTATGAAATATGAGAATTGGTCTGCGAATTTCCGGTTCGTTGTTATCACGATCCTGTCTACGCACAGATTCTCTAGCTTGTCAAGAATATGATCCAGCAGGGGTTTTCCATTGACGGGCAGCAGCGGCTTCGGTACAAAGAGTGTTATGGGCTCCAGCCTCTTGGCAAATCCGCCGCAGAGTATAAGTGCCTCCATGAATATTAATTCGCCATGAAAATCTATAAATAGCTTTCAAATCATAACTTTGCTGTATAACTTGGTTATGGTGATCCTTTGACTGACATGCCAGAACAGCTCAAGAAAACGATGGAGAAGCAAGGCTACCACTTCGTTGGCAGGCACTCCGCTGTGAAAATATGCGAATACACCGCAAACGCTCTTAGGGGCAAGACCCTCTGCTACAAGAACACTTTTTATGGGATAAAAAGCTGGCAGTGCATGCAGTCCACAACAGCGATAGGCTGCAATCTGGCATGCAGGTTCTGCTGGCGCACAATACCTGACGAGCACGATTTCAAGTGGAACGAGCTAAATGCAGTTTCGGAATGGGACGATCCTGAATACATAATAGACAACATGATAAAGGAGCAGAGGCGAATAGTAAGTGGCTTCAAATCCAACGCCGATACGGAGCTCAGGATGAAAAGGTGGAAGGAAGCAAACGAGCCCAAGCACGCGACATTGAGCCTCACCGGCGAACCCCTATTCTATCCAAAGATGAGCGCGCTCATAAAAAGCTTTCACAAACGTGGAATGAGCACATTTGTAGTGCACAATGGCACGCTGCCAGAGGCACTGCAAAAGCTTGATCCCTTGCCAACGCAACTTTACATATCCCTTCAAGCCCCTGACGAGGAAACATACAATATCGTGACTAGGCCAAAGATAAAAAATGCATGGCAGCGCTTCCTCAAGTCGCTTGAGATACTCCGCACGCTTAAGACAAGAACTGTGTTAAGGATGACGCTGGTGAAAGGGCTTAACATGAAAAATCCAGAAGGTTATGCAGAGCTCATAAAGATTGCAATGCCGAACTATGTAGAAGTGAAAGGCTTTTCGTTCGTAGGCGGTGCGAGAGAGGAGCAGCGCGGGCTGAGTCTCGATTCAATGCCAAGCCATGCAGAAATAAAGGAGTTTGCAGCCGTGCTTGAGAAGCTGAGCGGCTACAGGTACACCGCCGAGCATGCGGTAAGCAGGATTGTGCTCCTGTCAAGAGATGAAGAATCGGAGAAAAACAGGATAATAGATTTCAGCAAGATACACTAGCCTACTCCCTTTTCCTCACAAGCGCCTTGAGCTCGTTCGACGTATCCTTTATCTCCTTGTAGAGCTTCATTTCCTCCGCGTCGTACGTACCCTTGTGCTCCTCAAGCCTTTTCTCAAGTGCGTCAAGCAGTTCTATCCATTCGCTGCTCTCTATCTTTATGAGCGAGAAGATTTGCTTGTCTTCTGAAAGCTGCTTGAGCATGTTCAGTATTTCCCTGTTCTCGTCAGCCTCCTTCGCGTCGGTCGAAGCCCGTTCCTTTATGTGGTTCATAAGCTCCCGTATCCTCTCCTCAGGAGCCTGCTGCTCGTGAAGGCTAACCACTTCCTCTATGTTCTGCGTGAAGCTCCTCAGCATTGAGGAAAGCCTCTTGAAGAGGTCGCTGAAACTGAGACTCAACAAATCATTGCGCATGCAACCACAGCATATATAATAAATAAAGTCAATTCTTAAATAATATTGCATAGCGCGTCCTCACAAACAATGCGGGTTTCGTGCTTGCATATTTTACAGCAAAGGTGGTAAAATGGCAAAAGGGGAATCTGGCAGGTTCGTTACCATAACAGGTCCAATGTTTTCTGGCAAGACCTCAAGACTTATTGAACTCCTCGAGCGCGAGCAGTATGCAGGCAGAAAAATAATATTGTTCAAGCCTGCGATAGACAATAGGTACAGCACAGTCAATGTTTCAACACACAAGGGCATAACGCTTCCAGCAGTAGTGGCACCAATAGGCAAAGAAGCACTGCCATTGATGAGGGAGCGTTCAAATTCAGCAGATGCCGTAGGCGTTGACGAGTTGCAATTCTGGAAAAGCGATTCAGGTGTTATCGAGTTCCTTGAAGGTCTTTCTGACAGCGGCAAAAATGTTTATGTTGCTACACTGAACCGCGACCACACGGGAAGGCCGTTCGAGAATACTACGAAGGCGTTGTCGGTTGCAGATGAAATACACATGCTTACGGCGGTTTGCGCCAAATGCGGTGCGGATGCCACATTCTCGCAGAGAATTCTGAACGGCAAGGAAAGCTTTGGAAAAAGGATAGTGATAGGAGGCAAGGAGAGCTATGAGCCGCGCTGCAGGAATTGCTTTGTTAGACCAAAGTAATTTGCCAGTTACCTCTTAAGTTTAGCATGGCTCTTTGCCAGTTCACCACTGCTTTCCACAGCGAGCAGATTGAGCTCGCCAGCGAGGCATGTTGCCGCGACAACCTCCGCGAAGGCCAGGCGCGTCTTCCCTGTCTTGTCCCCATCGCCATACAAGCCGAGCAGCATTAACGCTTCCTTCTGCGTTTCCCTTGCAGTGCCGCCCCCGTACGTTCCAACCTCAAGCGCAGGAATGTGCACCGAAATATACAGCGAGCCGTCATCGTTAACCGAGGCATCGGTTATGGCCTGCGAACCCTCAACGATCTGAGCGACATCCTGCCCATACGCTATATACATCGCTGCAAGTATGTTTGCGACATGCCCGTTGTAGCCGTGTGATCCCGCAAGCGCCGAACCGATGAGGTTTTTCGCCTTGTTGAGCTCAGCGATAGCCTCAGGCGTCGTCCTGAGCTTCTTCACTATGTACTCCCTTGGTATTACCGCTTCTGCTATCACAGAAACTCCTCTTCCTTCGACCACGTTTATGTAGGCGGGCTTTTTGTCGCTGCACATGTTACCGGACTCCCCAATCACCATTGCACTTATGCCCTTTCCTTCAAGCCTTTTTATGATTTCCTTTGCTGTCGCATTTGCCGCAATAGTCACCATGTTCATCCCCATTGCGGCCCCAGTGAACGCCTTGAATCTCAAGTGTACATACCTTCCAGAAACGAACGGTCTGACTTCCACAAGGCGGCCATGCTTTGTGTATTTCGAGAATTCGTCAGCAATGAATGCACGCCATTCATCGCTTTTTACGAGTTCGGCAATTTCCTGACCTTCGCCAGCATTTTTTGCAGCGAGCAGCACGTCCCTTGTCATGCCGTCGTTCACTACAACCGTATTTGCCCCTCCTGCCTCGTTTATTGCCGCCACGCCTCTAGATATGCCAGCGACAAGTTTTCCTTCTGTTGTAGCAAGAAGTATTGGATAATCTCCCTTTGCATACCTACCGTTTACTCGCAGGTCGTCTTCAACCTTGCCTAATGGCACTTGTGTTGCGCCGACAAAATTCTCTATATTTCTTTGTCCTGCATCATCAGCATCGATGCTCGAGTTTGCTATATGTACAAGATTTATCCCTCTTGCCGCCTCAATAATTTTTCTCCTTATCCTTGCCGCCTCTCCTCCATTTGCGGCATATTTATCAATTTCATGCATCTTGATTTTCTTTTCCGCAACCATCTTCACTATTTCTTCAGAGTCCATAAAATCATCCAGAATGCAAATAAAGTTACTCTTGCGATCAGTTAAAAGGCTATCGCAGCATACTATGAATGACGAATCGCACGGGGCAAATTTGCGGCGCTCAATAAAGTCAAACGTATTATTAGGGAAGCATCAGCTGTTGCGTATGATATCAGCCAATGCTCCGCTATCGAATTCAGACGCTTTTATAACGTGCACATTCTTTATTTTCACATATCTGCCGTACGCCTGGTCTGATACGACAAAAATTATCCTCTTGTAATGCTTCAGCCTATTTTCAACCATTTTAATCGTTTCATCGCTGCTTTTGCTTCCCGTTTCATACTCAACAGCCGCTTTTTCGTTTCCGTAAAAAGCTATTATGTCAGGACCGTTAGACCTGTTATATATGTTGTTTTTAATTCCTGCATGCGTCAGGTAGCGGCTTATAAGAGCTACATATATGTCATGCTCTGCACTGTTTCTAGGCATTGTAATATAGTAATATTCATTCGTACTGGGTGTGTTTACATAGCACGACTTTATCAGTGTGTTTCTGTCTATTGTTGAAACGAAATAATCAATATCATCCGCGCGGTAGCCTTCCCTCATGAGCTCGCTCCTTAACTCCGATTTCGTATGAGGCCTTTCGCACAGCTTGAGTATCCTGTGCCTTAAGTCCGTAGATGCACTCGCGTAGAGCTTAGTTCTTATTATCACCGGCGTCTTGTTGTACGAACCAATTGCAATTGCCTGCCCTCTGCCAAGCTCCCTTATAGCTTTTTTCACTTCAAGAAATCTGTCCAGCTCGTTGCCTCCGGCAATGAGATTTGCTAGGTAGTTTAGTTCTTCCGGCTCTCTCTGGTAGAACACAAAGAATGTGGAGGCGTTGCTCCTTACACTTTTGGTTATTGCCTTAGCGCTCTGCGATATTAATATAATTCCAAATCCATATTTTCTTCCCTCCTCGACGAGTCTTTCAATTGTCACACTATCCTGCAGCTTTTCGGCTTCGTCAATTACCACATAGAACTTTACCCTGCTGCTCTTTTCCGTTTCAAGCATTGCTGAATATATCTTTTTAAGGAAGAGCTCTACGTAAGTGCTCTGTGCTTCGCTTGTGTGCAAGGATTCCATCGCAAACACACTTCTT
This sequence comes from Microcaldota archaeon, assembly GCA_023270055.1. GTDB lineage: Archaea > Micrarchaeota > Micrarchaeia > Micrarchaeales > CABMGC01 > JAGDYB01. Next base: position 4,319 of record JAGDYB010000013.1, on the reverse strand, counting down.
TTCTTTATCAGTTCGCCAACATTGACATTTCTCGTTGCACCAAGCGCAAAGAGCGGACTAAGCCTGTGCTCGAGCGAAAACAGGACGTTCTTTTCAGTACTGCTCTTTGCCACTGTCCTGAACGCCCTGAACGAGCCGAAAAGGGAGTAGATGTCAGGCGTCGCGCCATCCATTGTAGCTTTCTTGTACACATAATTTATACACTTACCCAGCTCATACCCCTGTATTTCGCCCAAGCCGAATATCCTTTTCAACATGCCTGCGAGCTCGCTTGCATCTCTTCCTTCAACATCAAATAAGTTTATCCCGCTGTATTTTGCATCGTACACTTCAGCTCCAAAGTCCATTGCCGATTCAGTGTATTCGTTGTGTGGGTCGAAGAGCACGAAAGGTATACCATCAGATCCGAGTTTTTTGAGTATAAGCTTGCACAGGTTTGATTTGCCACTTCCACTCTCGCCGAAAATGGCAATGTGTCCGTTAACGCCCCCGTTAAAATCAATATTGAAATTTTTGAAATATACCCTCTTCCAGATCCATCTTGCCTTGCCAAAATAAATATTTGGCACAAGCAACCTTTTTTCTATTTTTCCCACTTCTAGCTTGTTTTTCATCGGTACCACATCCTAAAAGGATGCGGAAGCTGCCGCGAGTTGGGAAATTTAAGTTTAGGAGAAGAAATATGGAGAGGCGGGCGCCTGAGCGCCCTCTTCGCGGTACATCTGCCAGTCCATCGAGTCTTCTGCAACGTATATGCGCAGCGTGAAATCAACTCCTTGCTTTTTTATCTTTGCCAGGTCCCAAGCAATTACCGTCTCCTCAACCAAGGCGCCTATCGCCTCGCTGAGCTTCTGGACCTCTTCCCCATACATTGTTTCGTCCACGCCGCTTATCTCCAGCATTTCTGCCACCGTTTTCTTCAGTTGCTGCTTTAACCTCTCCCCGTATATTATACCTAGATCCATCTTCTCACCTAGAATCAGGAGCAGCTTCCGCCAAAGCTATTTTTATAGCGCAGCAATGCGCATTTACCTCATTGATTATACTAAAGTAAACTATTTATACCTTACTATAAATATGTTTATCCAAATGGAAAGTTATATATATCTAAATGTTTCATTATAGATTGCCAGCGAAAGCTGGTATACCTAGATCAGGGGCGGCGCAAGCCGCCTCCTCATTTCATGTATCCTTTGGCGCTGCCCACGGTGCTTTTTTCGTCATTTGCTTAACAGCCACGTTTGCTTTAAAAATGGCATTGTGTGAGTTTATAGCATGTCAGATCACATAATTGCAAAGCAAAAGATAGGTATAGATTTGGACGGCCTGCTGCTGAACACAGTAAACCAGGCGCTGTCAAAGGTATCAAGAAGCGACAATGCGCGTGGCGTCGGAGTGTACAAGAATTTCATGTATGCAGTCTCAATAGCCTTTGGCGCCGGCGGAAGCTTGGCCGACGTGAGCAGCAGAGAGAGCATAGCGCAGCAGATAAGAAAAGATTTCTCAGAGCTGATAAGGAAAACAGCCGATGTGGCAGATTATTCAATAATAACGGCGCGCAACGACCATATAGAAGACATAAGGGACGTGCTCAGGAGCGAGGGCATCAAGATAGACATAAAAGTGAGATCTAATGGTGAAAAGACAAAGGAGGATGGCATAAAGATACATATAGATGACAACCCAATCGTATTTGTTTCAAATGGGCATGCGCTAGGCGTTCTTTTCGTGACAGACTACAACAATTATATGTCAAAGCTTTTTAGCGTGTTGTACAAGATTCTAGGCAAGGAGGTAAAGCTTGCTCACAGCGTAGAGGAAATAGAACGCATAGTCAGGGCTTTTGCCGAGCAAGGCTGATCTACAATTCACATGCCAGCGGAGAAGCCTTCTAGTTTCTTTATTTCGTGGTCTGTCATCTTCCTGAATATTGGCTCTATCTTCTGGCTCGCATCAAATTCGTGCTTCTCATTAAGCATGTTAAACGATGCGTTTTCATGTAATCCGAAGTAAGAAATGGTTTTCGCGCTCGCCATGGGTGTGAAAGGATGCAAAAGCACACCTATATAGAAGACTATGCTGAGTAGCGTGGACAGGAGCGCATTAAGCTCTTCATTTTTGCCTGATTTTAGCATAGACCACGGCTCATAGCTGCTCATCATCATATTGCCTAGATCGGCGAGGTCAACAACATCTTTTAGCGCCTCCCTGATCTCAAGGTTTTCAAAATGCTTCCTGTAACTTTCGACAAGCTCCATTATCCTCTTGCTATCGAGCTCCGGAGCATCTACATTCCATTTGCCATCGTTGACCTTCTTTGCCAGCGTGAGCACCCTGTGCACTAGATTGCCTATCTTGTCATTCATGACCTTGTTTACTATCTCTATAACTGCAGGTATGCTAAATTCGCTGTCCGCGGTTTCTGGCATGAGCGAAGCGAGCACGAAGCGCCAGTAGTCGGGATGCATTATGTCGAGGGCGTTCTGTATATTCATACCGGTGCCCCTGCTTTTTGAGAATTTTATGGTCTTCGACATCAGGAACTCGTAAGCTTTTATCGTATATGGGAGCACATAACCCAAGTCCGAGCCTATCAGCATTCCTGGCCACATGAGGGTGTGAAACTCTATGTTGTCCTTTCCCATGAACTGCACAAGCCTAGATTTCTCATCAAACCAGTAATCCTTCCACATTTTCTCCGAATATTCGCGCGTTATGCCTATATAGCCAATGGGTGCATCAAACCACACGTAGAAAACGCTGTCCTCAAACCCTTTCTTCGGCACCTTGAACCCCCATTTCATGTTTCGTGTTATCTCCCTTGCCTGCAGGCCCTGGCTTATGTAGCTAAGCGACTTGTTTATGGAGTTCTTGCTCCAGTTATTCTTCGATCTTTCCTCTATGAAAGACTTGAGCTTGGGCGCAAGCTTTTTGAGATCTATTGCAAGGTTTTTTACCTTCTTGAACTCGAGCTCCTTGCTGCCGCATATAACGCAGTGTGGTTCTTTGAGCTCTTGTGGCGTAAGTAGATGCCCGCAGTTGTCGCACTGATCTCCGCGCGCTCCGGCAAAGCCGCAGTATGGGCATGTGCCTTCTACGAACCTGTCAGAAAGGAAGCGCTTGTCTATGTTGCAATATGCCTGAAGGCTTTCAGTCTCGATTATGTAGCCGTTTCTGTCGAGTGCATCAAATATCTCATACACGGTTGCCTTGTTTGCTTCAGAATCTGTTTTGCCATAGTAGGTAAAAGTGCATTCAAACTTCTCAAGCGCCTGCTTTATCTGCTCATGCATTTGGTTGGCGAGATCCCTTGGCTCAACACCCTTCTTTATCGCTTGCAATTCTATTGGCGTGCCATGCTGGTCAGAGCCGCAAATGTATAATGCATCCTCGCCCTTCATTTTGAGGTATTTGTAGTATATGTCTGCAGGCAGTATGGAACCCACCAAGTTGCCAAGATGGAGCATTCCCTCAGCATACGGGAGTGCAGAGGTTATGATATACCTTGTCATTGAATCATATCAAATGCAAGATTGATTTTTAAAATACTTTTGCACGAAAAGGCAGAGTTGCATAAGCTTCATGGCGGTGCATAACCGGAGTACCAGGAGCCATCAAATGTTCCACCAACGGCAATGCCATCCTTCTGATTGCCGCTGTAGTCGTTCGCGTTGCCGTTGAGAGGCCACCAGCCGACGAGATTTTGCAGCTTTATAGGCGCGCCGCCTATGCCTTCCTGGTAAAGGGCGTCTATTTCGCTAGTTGACAAGGATGTATTGTAAACCTGAACGTTTGAGATATATCCGTTGAATCCTTGGTATCCCTGGTTTGCGTTATAATAGCCTACGTTTATTCCTATGCCAGATTCGTATGAGTATGAATTGTATAGCTCCCTGAATGGTCCACTTTGATTGTAATTGTCAACATACAACCTTATGACCCCGCTCATACCATTGGTATTCGTATAACTTGCCGCCACAAAAGACCATTTTCCAGTTGGCACCACATCTGGCGAATAGTAGCCATTCCAGCTATTAGATGAGCTATTCCATATCTGCATATATAAGGTATTGGCTGAAGATATGCCTAACTGCAGCTGCGTATACGGATCGCCATTGCTGTATATTATCGGCCCATAAGGCGGGGTTGTATTCAGCATATCTATCCACATTACCAGCGTGTATGCCGGCGTATTATTCATTGGAGCAGCTGGTACTACAACATAACCGTGTGTACTGATAACAGGCACAAACTCTGGTATCTCGCTGCTGCAAACGCCCTGCAGGCTAACGAACTGCGTGGTTCCAGGACCATTAGGC
>JAGDYB010000001.1:15691-24078 GCA_023270055.1 Microcaldota archaeon | reverse complement strand
CGAAAGCAAAGCCAGGCATGAAAGAGATAATGGGCCACAGGGTCATAGTAAGAAGGATAGCAAAGAGGATGATGTTCGGCTTTGAGTATGTAAAATATTCAGGCCTGTTTGTTCCGGTGTCTGATACAGAGAAAACGATCATAGACTTCACCTATTACAGAATCGAGCTTGGGGGTGAAGAGATGCGCACGCTGCTAGGAAGCGCGGACAGGCGCAAACTCGTGATATATGCATCGAAGAGCGGCGCGCGAGTGCGAAGGGCTATAGAAGCTTTAGTTAAGTCGCAGTAGCCGGCTACGCTGATGCATAACCGATGCACTTCAAAGCCCTGCCATTTAGAATGACATCCGTTGCTGCACGCCACCGTGAACCTTGGCTGCGGAAAAGGTATAATAAGGCAAAAGGCGAAATAGGACAATGGTGCTTTTTATGAACGCTGAACTCGTCTACCTCTTTGTCTACGACACCAATGCCAGGCTGCCTCAGGACAAGGTCAAGGACATACTGAAGAGGCCCGAGGACTTTTCAAAATACGAGTACAAGGCCCCGTCGCCTGAGGAGGTGCCCACGTTCAGCATTCCTCTAATATTCAACCTCCGCGGAGGCGAGCTCAACATCGGCGGCACGGCGCTGAAGGCGAAGGTGCAGGTGGCGATATACGAGCCCGGGGCCATATCGATAAGGATACGCTTGCCTATAGAAAATGCGGACATGAAAGCCCTGCTTGGCGCCACTTTCAGCAAGGAGGCAAAGGAGTTTGTAATGACTCTTTTGCAGAAGTCGAAGGCGAGCATAGAGGGCAGCATATCGAAGATAATTCCGATAAAGCTCAGCGAGTCCAATGAGACGTACCGGTTCTACTACATACACGGCGAGAGCGCGGAGGTGCTCAAGGCGTCGCGGAAGCAGGTGGCTGGGCTTCTTGTGGACGAGAAGGATGCTGACAATCTGGATGACAAGTACGTTGGTGAGGTGCTCGCGAACAGCATATCATACAACAGCAAGGACGCGTTCTTTGTTGGCTGGGAGGCGAGCGTCATGATAGACACGCTGGACCTTTACGACTACGAGCTCATAATAACGGAGATAGCCAACATACAGCTGCTCAAGCTCAGGCTCTACAGGCAGAGGGCAAACGAGATGCTCGGCTCAACTAGCGACACCATGTCAAGGCTCATGGGCATGGGCATAATGAGGAGGATGCTCAGCGGCGAGGCTACAAAGCTCAACCACATGCTGAGCGCTTTCTACGACAACGCCATGGAGACGCTCAACGCAACGGACAACATAGCCTTCGGGCTCGGCGAGTGGTATTTGTCGAAGCTCTACGCCCTTTTCGCCAACGTGTTCAAGATAGGCGAGCTGAGCCAGCTGGTGAAGAAGGACATGGAGATAATAGAGAAGAGGCAGGAGTTCGTGGTGGAGCACCTGCGCGCAAGGCAGACGGACATACTCGAATTTATTGTGATAGTGCTCATAGTGGTGGAGGTAGTGATAGAGGTTGCATTCCTCCAAAGGCTATGACTGCACGCGCTTGCATTGGTGCGCCGCAGGTTTTTGGAAAGAAATAAAGAGATGTATTTTCCAATCTTTTTGTACACGACTGATCGAATGCTCAAAAAAATTGCAAGCGCAATAAGGGATGCGATATCGGGCAAAAAGATAATAGAGGTATACGAGAACGGCAACCGCATATCGATAGTGGAGAAGGGCGACGAGCGCGTGCTCAAGTTCAACGAGATAACCTATTCGAAGATAAGGAAGAAGGACGTGCTGACCGGCGGCTACTGGGATTACTTTCTCCCGCTCCCCATGCTGTACGAAAACCCGAAGGTGCTTGTCGTAGGCCTCGGCGGCGGAACCATACCCTTCCAGTTCCTGAGCTTCTACGGCAACATAAGCATAGAGATAGTGGAGGTAAGCAGGAAGATGATAGACATATCGAACCTCTTCGTTCCTGGCAACATGCTGAGCAACGCGAAGATAGTCGAAGGGGACGGCGCCGCATACGTGCGCGAGAAGGAGATGGCATACGACATAATAATACTGGACGCGTACCAGAACGACTCCATACCAGACGCCTTCCTGCAAAACAGCTTCATTGTCGACGCGTTTCATGCGCTCCGGAACAGGGGCGTGTTCGCGGTCAACTTCGCGCAAACGCTGAGCAACAGCATGAAATTCTTCGACTTTGTGAACAAGCTGGAGCTGCACTTTAGCGTGTACAGGATGGCGCCGATGTTTTCGGGCAACATGCTGCTCATATGCGGCAAGGGCATAGACAAGTACGAGATAAGGGACATACTCTCCGCAAAAGGCATAGACAAGTTCGGAATAAACATAAAAAATGCCTACATGGATCTCAAATAGCGCGGCGTGCTCAGAGTGAAGCTCGTGCTCAAAAATGCAAAAGGTATATATTCTTTGTTGTGCATTAACTTTTAGAATTCGTAATTTTTGCATGGGCGCGCGGCGCTGAAATCTTTGCTGCCCCGATTGTTTGGCCTTTATGCTTTACGCTAAAATGTTATGCAAACTTATGGTGCTCACATGGGAAAATTCGCAATTGCAGACGAAGAGATAGCCAAGGTATGGATATGCAGGAGGTGCAAGGCCAGGAACAGGGCTGGCGCCACGAAGTGCAGGAAATGCGGCTACAAGTACCTGAGGCCCAAGCACAAGGAGTTAAGGACGAAGAAATAGCGCTTATGTTTTACCAGGTTGATGACATGGTTGATTTGACACCTATAGAAAAGGAAATAGTAAGGGCAATGCAGGAGCTCGGAGCAACAAAGGAGGGAGCGCTGAAGACAGCTGACGATATAGCGAAAAAGTGCAACAGGCCGAAGGGCATCGTCGCGAATGCGCTCGTGACGCTTGCGCAAAAGAACGTGATAAAGAGGGTTGCCAGGGAAAAGGCTGCAGGCTACTACTTAGTGCAGCAGGTCTGACGGTTTTTGCATGGGCCAAGACGAATCAATAGAATTCCTTGCCAAGTACAAGGACTGGATCGCGATAAAGAAGATGAGCATAAAGGACGACACGAAGCCGGAAGAGGTCGCGTTCCACCTCGCCTCCATAAGGCAGTCGGTAGACAGGAAGGCATTCGAGATTCTTGGCATAGACGTCGCATCGCTTGACGCGCTTGCGGAAAAGCTGCTTGAAGGGGCAAGGAAGAGCTATTCGGGGCTGGGCGAGGCGATCGGCAAACTGGGAGACAAGGAGGTGCGCGAGGCCGTTGCCGCTGCCGCGAAGAAGGAGGAGCTGCAGAGCGTCGCCGGCGCGTATCTGCTCAGGAAGATAATAAACGGGCTCGGCTTCGACGCTGATGTCAATCAGGAAATGCTGTCAAAAGCGTATCCTTACCTCAAGATAAGAAAGCCGCTGGGCAGGCAGAAGAAACAGTGACGCTCGATTTTTCGGGGGAGTTAGGCTAGCTTGGTAGGCTTCCAGGTTTGGGACCTGGCGACCCGTGTTCAAATCACGGACTCCCCGATTTATCAATGGGATTATATATAACGTTAAGAATTTTTGCGCTGCATATATATTTCCGGTTGTCTATGGATTTTGCCAGCAAGCACTCAAGAATTGCACCGATCTTTCTCGCTCTCATACTTGTACTTGCGGCGCTTCTCGTATTCTCTGGGTTCTACGGCCCAACCATCGCCAATACCGACAATTTCTTTTATATCACATATGCGCACGAAGCGCTCATGCATGGTCTTGACATTTTGCCATATACAAACAACCTGACAACGAGCTACTTCCTGCTGCTTGGGATGGCTGCACTTGACGCCTTTTTCAGAAACACCATTTTTTCTGCGGTGCTTTTCGAATATATTATGCTTTCCGGAACGATAATAACTGTTTACCTTATAGGCAGGCGCTTGTTTGGCGTGCTGGGCGGCATTATAAGCTCCTTTACATGTGCCATATCCCCTCTGCTCATAGTGCTGACCAAAGCTGCTGGGGATGACGTGCCAATGACGTTCTTTGCATCCTTGTCCGTGCTTTTCTACCTGATGCATACGCGCGGGAAGCACGGAAGTGCATACCTGATGCTGAGTGGCTTCATTATAGTTGCAGGAATGCTTGTCGTTTACGAATCCATGCTAATGCTCCCAACAATACTTATACTTATCATCGCTGAGCACGTGCATGCCAAAAAGGGGTGCAGGGCTTCCGCCGCTGCGAGAGACATCATTGTATTTGCCACCGGCGCATTGCTCGGCACACTCATAATTGCGCTGGTTGGCTATGCTGTAACTGGCGTAGCTTCTTTGCCCATGAATATTTTTATAAATTACTTCTCGCAGTTGAAACAGCCACTGCCATACAACCCGCTGGTCACCTATGTCGAATGGCTTTTCGGGCAATACGGCCTTGTCGGCATGTACGGTCCGATAATGACCTATTATTTGCTTTCAACAACACTGCTCGCCGTGATATTTGGTTTTTATTTGTTCAGAAAAGCTGCTGTTCCCGCAATATGGGTGGTCACCACGCTGCTGCTTCTCTCGGCTGTAACCGACTCCGCAACTATCATACCACTTGAACGCTTAACCACAATATTCACGCCCGCAACCGCGTTGCTAATTGGTGGGGGAATAGCAAAATTTTACACACGATATGGACACAGAACGCCGAAAAGGAAAGGCTTGCCAGTGCCTGTCTTCATGACACTCTCTGCTTTGATTGTAACGGCAATGGTAACCTATTCTTTCATATCCATCTACACGATTGCGCGGGCGGATAGCATTAGCGCAGCATCCTACACGGAGGCAATGTCAGCTTATAATGCTGCACAAAACGGATCATTGTACGCTTACGCCAATGCTTTTGATATCTTCCTTGTTTATTCTAATTTCAACACAAGCCTGCGCCTACTGTTAAATCTTTCTTGCAGTGGAATAATGCAGGCTGCAGCCGGCGCATATGCCGCTGTACCGAATGGATCCAACAACACGTGCGGATTACCAGTAGTATACCGCCCCAACATTACCGAGCTTACCGAAAAGTACGGGCCACTCGTCGGAGAGGCCATTGCTGACAGGACACCGATTATAGTCAAGGTTGAAAAGTAAGTGACAAGCGCTATTGCATGGTATGGCATTTCGTGTGTGGCAGCGGCATCGCACATTTGGCATTGGCTATGCACGACAACGCGGTCCAGAATCTATCAGTGTATGAGATCGTTTATTGGTATTGTTTCAACCGTGCCGTTGAGATTGGTGAATAACACACTGTTCTTCGTTATCACCTCCTCGTTTGAAAGGTGACCCATGCCTATGTATTCTGCTTTTATCAGTGCACCCGTTGTGGCGTTGAGCACGTAGAGCACGCCCGGATCGTTCACTATGTAAAGATAGCCGTCCTTTATGTTTGGGTTGCTTTCAGTCTGGCCCGTATTGAACGCCCACAACGGCTTTCCCGTTGTGGCGTTTATACAATACAGATTGCCCTCAAAATTCGAGTCTGCATAAACATTGCCGTGCCATAATGTCACCGCTGACATGGTTGGCTCAGTGAGGAAGAAGCTGTGCCCAGTTATATTTGCGGGCGGCTCTATTATCTTTATTATCTTGTTCTCAGGAGTTTCGTTCACCATCCATATCTGCTTGCCCGTAGTCGCATTTAGGCCCACTATGACCGGGTTCGTGTATTCGCTGTGCCAAAGATAGCCGGTGACGATTATGCCTTTGTAGTATGTAGCAACCACATCGTTGAGGCCTGCTCCAGCATTTATAAAGCTTTTTGTCCACACGAAATTGCCCGTAAGCATGTTGACGGCATAAAACGTGAATGAGCCGTTTATCGGCGCAGAAGTGTAGGCGTTGTCTGTTCCGGCACCAAAATAGGCAATGCCGTTAACGACAAGCGGCGATGACATCGTATCGGGAAGGCCGGTGTCGACTACATGAACAACATTGCCGGTGGTCGCGTTCACTATCAACGCCGTGTTCATGTTAGGCGCTATTATGTAACCGTCATAATATGCAGGTGTCGGCATGAAAGGAGTGCCATCGCGTATGGACCAAACCACATGTCCGTTGGTTATGTTGAGCGCGAAAAGACCGTCGTTGGCGTTGTTGTACTTGCTGAAATTTTGCGGAGGTATCTCTTCGTTGTTGCCCATGCCGACTATTATGAGGTTTCCCACAGTAACCGGCTGCCCTATTATCTGGTTGGGCAGATGCGTGCGCCAAAGCACAACATTTTTGTAGGGATCTATCGCTGCCACAGAACCGTGCGTAAAAATGTATTCCGCGCTGTTTTGGTATTTGAACGGTCCCGCGGTTGTGACGAAGAGTATACCTTTGTATAGTGTTGGGGGGCCTGTTATTGTGTCGTTCAGCGTTATGTTGACATTGCCTATGCTTTCATTTACTATGTATCTGTGGTTTATGCCGCCATCATACTGGTGCACGGTTCCATTGTCGCCCCAGCTCTGGTTTAGCACCACCTTGTAGAGAGGGTTTTCGTAGTATGTTATTGTCCAGTTGCCTATTATTTGCGTGCTGCCCGAAAAGCTCGTGTTGCCTGTTGTCGTGGTTATGCCTGATGTGGTTGAATTGCTGCCCACTGTCGTAGTCGGCGGTGAAACTGTCGATGCTTGGGTTGAGTTGCTGCTGTGAAGCGAGGATGTGTAGCTCAGGAAGGAAAACAGCGCAGCTATGCCAAAAATAACAAGCGCTATTATGTAGAACATATTCGTTTGTGGTGCGGCGCGCCGCCTTGAACGTTTCATCAAACATCGCCTTTTTGTATAAATATTGTTATTGTAATTGTAATATGCATTTTGTAATTTTGCATTTACATTTTGCATTTACATTTAGTTTTTATATATTTTTGCACCTTTGCTACAAGATTCAGCCGCGGCCAGATTCATGCACTTCCAGCAGAATGTTTTCCCTGCTGCCAGCACGCCACAGGCTCCTGCCGATCATCGCTGGCATCACCAGCGACAACAACACCGTGCCCATTATTATCACGGAATACAAATCGTTGCTTATCAACCCTTCGGAAAGCGCAATCACCCCTATCACAGCACCAACAGCCCCCCTGCTCCCGAACAGTGCCGTTGCGACGCGTGGCCTCATGAGCTTCAGCTTACGCACCGCCACCGCATAGTCCAGCACCCCACCCACAACTGCGCTCAGAGCGATCAAGCACAGCAAAAGTGCGATGTACGACCCGCCGGGCAATACGACGCTGAGGCCGGCTATGCTGAAGAACAAGGGTATGAAGAAGCTGTTGTTCAGGCGCCTGAAGGTCTTTTTCATGCTCTCGTAAAGCCTTTTGCCAACAATGGCCTCGTGTATCAGTATGCCGGCGAAGAATGCACCCAGCACGTACGTTATGCCGATAAGCTGCAGTATCGAAGCGACGACAAAGCCCAGCAGGATCACCGCGGCGAAGACAAGGTCCTCGCTGCGCTCCACACTGGAAACTGAATTGAAAACTTTCCTTATCGCGTGCGCATGCCTTTTCATAAGTTTGTCAGCGGCAAACAGCGCAACGAAAAACGCAAGAATGCCAAGCAGCGTGACGGTGGCGGAGGCACCAGGGCTTGCAATGGCGAGAACTACGAAAGCAAGCACGTCGGCAACAACGACGCCAGACAACACCCTTATGCCATCCTCGTGCCTGTTCATTTTGTACTTCAGCACGAGCACGGATATGATTGATATGGAGGGCACGCCAAGGGCAACGCTCACTATTATTGCCTGCACTATCGCCAGCTTGAACAACAGCACCGCTACGGAAACCATTATTATTGCAGGCACTATGAAGCTTGCGCTGGCGAATTCCAGCGCGCTGGCGACATGCTTCGTCAGCACTTCCGTGGTTACCTCTATGCCTATAAGCAGGATTATGAAGAAAAGCGAAACCATGCCTATGCCGCTCAGCTCCGGACCCGGCTGCATTGCGTTAAGCAGCATCGGGCCCAGCAGCATGCCGGCAATTATGTTTCCTACTATGCCCGGCACTCTGAACTTCTCTGCAATTTCTCCGAACAGAAGCGACAGCACAAGCAAAAGCAGCAATTCGATTATTATCTCCACAATTGATTTTTTGGGCTTAAACCTTTTATCCCTTGCTGCCAAAATGCGGCATGCGCAATGCGCCAGTGCACCGCAAATCTACCTCCTTCCTCCTCTTGCCGTAGCTATAATCGCGACGCCAAAGATTATGAGCAGGCCGCCAAAGATTTCCACGGGCACGAAACTGCCTATCGCGATGCTGAACAGGAGCACCAATACGGTGTCGAGATACGTGAAGTTGTTTATGAAATTTTTCGAAATAACGCTCTTGTAAAGCTTTACGTTTTCGTTTATCTTCACCGCTTTCAGCTCTACCGCCACCGCGGCAACATAGAGCATGCC
>JAGDYB010000001.1:0-15658 GCA_023270055.1 Microcaldota archaeon | reverse complement strand
GAGCCTATGCTGTACCTGCGTATGTTGTAGAATACGAGGTAGTAGCCAAAGCCCGCGAATAGTATTATCGCAAGAGCAAACGGCAGCATGAAGTAGTTGAATGTGTAGCCGTTGCTCTCGGCGAAGAATGTGCCGACGACTACGAAGGCTATGCCCGCCAATGTGAGCGCGACAGCCTTTGAGCTCAGCCTTGTCCTGTACCTTGCAAGATCTATCGCAAAAAACACCAGCGAGCTGACAGCTATGAGCGGATATACTCCGGCGAGGAAATATAGTTTGAATGAAAGGAATAGGGCAAGGTTGAACACCACCAGCAAGATCCCACCCACTATGCTCAGCGCGTGCCTTCTGATGTTTTTGAGCAGGTCGTTCCTCATGCCAAACGCGCGCATGAGCAACGGCACAGAAATCACGCCGCCAAGGCTCCACAAGAAGAAAAATGGATACACCCCGAACCTCTTAAGCAGGAGATACTCAAGCGTGCCATTCAGCGCGTAAACGAAAGTGCTCAGTATGAGCAGTCCAAATGTTGTGCGCACGCTGCCGGCCATACAATCGCTGTCGTTTGCATATGCAAGCGGTATATGCAGATATTGCAAGAGAGGTATAAAAATATAGAAGGCTCGGCGCGCCTGCGCAGGCCGTTGTTTTTATACAAAAGTGTTAAAAAGCTTTATCGGAAAATTCAATCATGGCAGACGCAATAGTTACGCCTTGGGAGGTAAAGGGCACAGTCGACTACGACAGGCTCATAACTGAATTTGGCACCAGCAAGATCACGCCAGAGCTGAAGCACAGAATGGAGAAGCTGTTCGGCAAGCTCCACGTGATGCTCAGCAGGGACATCTACTACTCGCACAGGGACCTTGACGTCATACTCAACGAGCTCGAATCGGGGAGGAAAATTTTTCTTTACACCGGCGTAGGGCCGTCTTCGGAAATGCACATAGGGCATGTCATACCGATGTCATTCACCAAATGGCTGCAGGAGAAGACGGGCGCCAACCTGTACATAGAGGTCACCGACGACGAGAAGTTCATGTTCAAGAAGGAGAGGAAGCTTGAAGAAATAGAGCGCATCGCTGACGACGACATACTGAATGTAATAGCGCTCGGCTTCGATCCGGAAAAGACGTTCATATTCAAGGACACCGAGTACATAAGGAACATGTACAGGCTCGCGACAAGGGTGGCCAAGGAAGTCAATTTTTCAACGGTGAAGGCGGTGTTCGGCTTCACGAACTCCACCAACATAGGCATGATCTTCTACCCAACGCTGCAGATGTTGCCGACGTTCTTTGAAAAGAACTACTGCCTCATACCCGCGGCAATAGACCAGGATCCGTACTGGAGGATACAGCGCGACATCGCCGAAAAGCTCGGCTACCGCAAGGCGGCGCAGATTCACAGCAAATTCGTGCCGGCGCTGACCGGCATAGGGGGCAAGATGAGCGCCTCGCATCCCGAAACGGCGATACTGTTCAACGACGACGAGAAAACGGTGGAAAAGAAGGTCATGAAGTACGCTTTCTCCGGCGGGCAGGAGAGCATAGAGCTGCACAGGAAGCTGGGGGGCAATCCCGATGTCGACGTCTCGTTCCTGTGGCTCAAGTACCTCTTCGAGCCGGACGACAAGAGGCTGAAGCAGATAGAAGACGACTACAGGTCCGGCAAGCTGCTCAGCGGCGAGCTAAAGCAGATACTTGTCGAAAAGCTCAACGCCTTCCTTGTGGAGCACAGGAAAAGGAAGGAGCAGGCGCGCAAGCTAGTTGAAAAGTTCATGCATACCGGGGCGCTGGCGCAGAAGATGTGGAACACCTACTACGAATAATTCCCCTAATTTCTTACTTTACTTCCACTTGCTTCTGGGCTTCTATGTATAAAGGAAGTTGCGCTGAAATCTAGAAATCAAACCCTTTTGCGTTCAGGAGCGGCTTCAGCTCAGGATGCCTTATCGCAATCGTTTCCGCGACTGTGTAGTCTGTTTCAGAATCGCTGTCTACGAGGTACAGCAGATCAGGATATTTTTCTATAATGGTTCTTGAATACCTGCCGCTCTTCTCAAACTCCACAACGGCTGAGACAACCTTTGCAAGCACGGTGTAGCCAATTGCGTCCCTCATTCTGTCGCTTTCGACTATTTTCTCCATTGCCAGGCTCGGATGCGCCACGGCTATAACCTCGGCAAGTGATTCGCCGTTGAGCTCGATTTTCAGAAGCTCCGGATCATGCATCAACTGCTCCGCATAGCTTTTGTCGTTGTATGCCTTTTCGAAAATCTCGTGCAGATACCTTTCCTTTCCCCGAGCCATGTTCTTAAGTGTAGCCTTGACTTCTTTTGCGGCGCCCTCGCCCTGCGCCTGTTTTTTGATCTTCTCGTCCATGCATATCACTCCTCATAACGATAGGTCGCAAAAAATCTAATAAGCTTGCTGTGAGGGATGCTAATGCATGAAATCGCAATCTGACGAAATCCGATTGAATAGTTCCCATACCCGCAGCACGCAGATTTTTCTTTGCCAGATGCTGACATTTGGTGCTTGATTTCGCCACGTATTTCGCCGCTATTAAGACTGCAGCCTACTATTGGAAATGTTATGAAGATGGCTTTGGGGTAAGAAGTTTTTATTTGTTGCTAGTTAATTAGTTCTGGTTATTAAATGAAAAAACTTGCTCCATACGCATCGATTTTGATTATAATTGGAAGCATATTGGCGACATTGGGCAGTGTCCTCTATATAAGCATAGGCCTTTTGAGATTGGGTGCTTTGCTTGTTTTGGCCACTTTGATTATCAGTTTGGTGATTCTAGCATCGGGAATTTTAATGCGTGTAGAGAGTAAAAAAACTAGAATGTTTTCCGCAGTGGCCCTTTTCTTTTCTATTTTTTACTTTGCTGCCGGAGGTCTTATCTCATTTGCGTTGCTGATTGTCGGAAACAACTTTATTGCAATAATTCTGCTTCCGCTGATGTACTTTGTAGGATTCGTTTTGGAACTTGCTGGCAGCATAATTGGCCTGCTGTGAAAGAAATCTTGAGAAACAAACGTCCCCCGTGCAAACATATTTAAATCTCGCGGTTTCACTATAAACCGTGATTCAATGGCCAAAAGCTCGATGGCTTATCTAGTAGGTGCGATACTGATAATTGTCGGCTTGGTTGTATATCTTGTTGAGGAGGGTGCGACAATAACGACGTTTGCCGGAACCTTTGCGTGCAACAGCAAATTAATACAGCAAGGCTTGCACAATATTACCTTGATGAGCAACTCAACAATGGCGGCCCTGTTGCAACCGTGCGCAAACGCAAGCGCGCTGCAGAATGTTGGAATAATCCTTCTTGTTATCGGAATAGTAATTCTTGGCTACCAGTATTATAACGGCAATAAGCAACCCAAAAAGAAATAAATAACATATTGGGGTGCTAAAATGGCCAAGAGTGAGAAGGCTGAGGAGAAGCCTAAGGAAAACCTTAATGTGATGCAAAAAAGAAATATAATAATAGGTATAGTGGTAGTGGTAATAGTTATTGCGTTGATAGCACTTCTTACTAGAACTCCTCCGCCTACTTTGGTTATTCAGACGAATCCCGGAGTATACGGGCAAAGCAACAACATAACCGCACTGCCTCCGCCGCATCATCCAAATGATGTAATCAAGATAATCTTAACTGCGGCAAACGGCAAAAACTATACAAGCTTGGCATCATTTAATACACAGAATTTGCCCGCGGGCACTTATCATGTGGTCGCATTCGATGTAAACACAAGTGGATATTCATCAAGCCAGCTGCTCAACATAAGCAAGGCCCCCCTAAAATTAAACTTGACTGCACCGTCCAGTTTCAATTTTAACGCCACTGGAGGCGCAATTTCATTCTCAATCTCAAGTTTGGGTAACCAAGTGAAGGGCACGCTTTACGTAAACGGCGCTAAAGTTGCTGAAACATCTTCTTCGGGCTCGTATACCACATCGCCAAATCCTGGAAGTTATAATATAACTTTCAGCTCACAGGGCAATCAGAACTATACTTCTGCCACGACTTCTGCAAACTTTAAAATACTGCCAAATATGGTTTTCATGCATGATCAGACCTTAAACGGGAATATAGATTTGGCTGGTAATGTAACTATAGAGGGAGGTGTTACACTAACAACAGATGGTTACAGCATAATTGCTGGCGGAACATTTGCAAATTACGGCACCATTATTACCGGCTATGCAAATGACGGTGGTGAGGGTGGAGATTTATTCAATAATGCCACGCCAGGCGGATCTTATCCATATTCATACGGCGGGGCTGGAGGCGTTGGTGGCGGTTGTTCTGAAAACGGAGGGAGCACATTGGCCACAGGAGGATATTTTTCAATGACAAGCAGCGCATCTTGCAATACTTATCCGCCAGGGCAGCCGCCGGCACCCAATATTACCAACGCAGTAATTCAGTCATGGTATACGAATGGAATTGCTAACTATTTGACAGGCGCTGGAGGCGGCGGTTCTGATTATATAGGTTTTGCTTCTGGAGCCAATGGTGGTTCTGGCGCTTATGGTATATTTATTCAAGCCAATAAGATTATTGCCGGCAATATAGAAGCAAATGGGCAAACCGGAGGTGCAGGCTCTGAAGGCTTGTTTGTCTTCTCTGGAGGCGGAGGAGGAGGGGGAGGAGGTGCAATACTCCTAGCTTATGGTAGCGGTGGATATGTGCCTGGCACATACTCGTATACTGGTGGCATCGGTGGCAGCAGTTCTTCTAATGGTGGCGGCCAAGGCGGAAACGGACAGCTAATAACCTACAATTACGTAACTCCACCCATTTCGGTGTGCAACGGAGTTTGCATAGGCAGCAACAAATATCTTGAAGGTACATGATGAGGTTTGGGTTGCAGAATGTGCTTGAGGTAATTTTATGCCAAAATCTAATATCTATTTCGGCTACGCTCTGATCGTAATAGGAGTGCTTCTGCTCCTGTTCACTTTCTACCTCGGATTCGGCTTTTACAAAACGGTTTTCACAAGCGCGATTTCCCCAAGTTCGAGCCAGATCAGCAATTCTACAATTGCGGGAGGTGAAATTTTAGGCATTATCGCCGGATTCAACATCAGGGGCTTTCTGCTATTCACAATAGCCATTATCGTGCTGCTCGTGATGATAGGTATAGGAGGCAGGCTGGTAAAATACGGCATCAGCATGCTCAGCATAGTTGAAACCGACGAAGAGGAATCAAAAGAAAGGAGGGAAAGGAGAGTCAAAGCGGAGAAGTCTTGACCAAATCTTCTATTGGCGCGATCAGGCACCTAGCCGCTTATCAAAAGAGGCTCGGTCTTTGGTTCAAAAACCAAGGATTTTGTTTTATTGCTAGTGTTTTTCCTTCGATTGTTTTTGTTTTATTGTTTTCTGCATTTATTACTCCGTTCAAATTATTCGAATTCCTCATTTAGATATCAGGTTATTTAATAAATTTATGCATTTCGCATCCATCCCGCAATTGAAATCTTGGACTTTCTGCTAAGCATTCTGTAATAATTTAGCACTTTGCTTTTGAATCCCGTTTAACCACAAGGCTTGTGGCTGTACCTGCCATGCATTTCGAAAAGGAGCGCTGATATCGACAAAGGATACAAACGGATCTGTAAATTCATTCGGTTGCAGAGCGCATGTGCAGTCCATAGATGCGCCTTAATACACAACAATATAACTCAAGCCGCTAAAGGACGCGCTCTTTCTACTCGAATAAAGCGGGTATAGTAAGCGGTTGAAGCTTTTATTAGATCAGGTTTAATATCCGCGCTGCAGGCGCAGCACCCTTCCAATGTCCTTGATGTCTATCGGAATTATCCTGAGCCTGCGCCTTTCGTCCAGGAACCTGCCTCTGAACGGGTCCACGCTTCCCTTTACCCCGTTCAGCAGGTATATGCGCTTGCCCATCTGGTATGCGAAGGTGACTTCCATCAGCGTGCCGCTGCCGCCTCCGCACACAACGAGCGCGTCTATGCTCTTTATGAATGCTATCTCCCTTGAAAGCCTCGGAAGGTTTAGATTCACAGCACGCAGTCCCATCTTCTCCGCTGCCTCCTTCTCCTTCCTGTCTGAAGCAAAGCACGTAACGCGGCCAGATTCCCTGGCTATTTCCGTTGCTGCATGCATCGGCAGGGATTCGTGGTCAAAGCAAACAAAGGCGTGCACGCCCTTGTGCTTGCCAATCTCGCTGCCGAGACTGCGCGCGAGCAAAATGTCCTTTTTACGCGGATTGAACGAAGATCCGGCAATTCCAAGCCTAATCATATCTATCGCCGTTTTTAGCCAGAAGGCTTTGAACCGAATCTGTCGCCTGGCTCGCTGAAAGGAAAGCGTCGCCAGTGCGCAGGAAGTGCGAAAGGAACAGTGCGAAGAATTTGTCTCCCGCACCAACAGTGTGCGCTGGCCTTAGCTTTTTTGGAGAAAAACGCCTCATCCTGTTTTCTGAAAATACTGCAACGCCCTTTTCCCCCATTGTAATCACAATCGTTTTGGGCCCGAGTTTTGCCAGCCTTCTCGCCCTTTGAAGCGCGGTTCCATTGCCCGAAATGATGTTGAACTCGAGCTCGTTGCACTTCAACACGTCGACATTCTCGAGCAGCTTCTCCAGATTCTTGGGCCGCTTCTTGACCGCGTCTGAAAGAACACGACTCTTGCCCTTCCTCAATCGCGGCCTGGTGAAACCCTGTATGTCCAACGCAATAATACCGCTCGACCTGGACCTTATTCCGCTGATCATTCGCAGTGAAACCTCGCCAGCAAGAGGCGATATTAAAAAGCATCCTGCACACATGAAGCTTTTTGGCACCAACGAAAGCGCAAGGCTGCCGGTAAACTTGCTCA
Organism: Microcaldota archaeon; assembly: GCA_023270055.1. Taxonomy (GTDB): domain Archaea; phylum Micrarchaeota; class Micrarchaeia; order Micrarchaeales; family CABMGC01; genus JAGDYB01. Next base: position 8,794 of record JAGDYB010000001.1, on the reverse strand, counting down.
GCTTGGCCGTGGTGTCTTCTTTTGTCTCGTTTATGTTCATTTCCGTAGTGTTATCAACAAACTTCATGCCGCACATGTCCACAAATTTCCGGTCAAATAGGCTTTGCTTGAAGTCTCTGCCGACCTTACTGACCACGCCGCACTTTATGCCGAACCCGCTAAAAATTAGGGAAGCGAAGAACGGCGCGCCGCCGAAAGAGGAGAAGTGTGCCTTGCCAGAAGATATGCTGTCCTTTGTTATTGTGCCTACAGTGACAATCTCAACCCCCATAAATCACGCCCGCTATTCTTTCAGCTTGCTTGGCTGCGGTATGGTGCCGTTGCCCCTCCGGAGATTTAGCAAGTTAGGCTGCACCCCCTTTGCACGACCAAAGCTGGGTTCTATGCTTTCCGCATGCTGCTGCTCCTGCATTTGGCCTATTTTTTCCACGACAGCGGGCAATTTCAGTATGCTATCAATCTGAATGTCGACCTTCTTCCTTATTGTATCCGCATCCGCAAAAGGATCATTTCCTACAAGAACCGTCCATACGCCAAGCTCTTTAGGTAGATCCGTGGATACCTCGTTTCCCACCGCAACCACCTCCTGCGGCCTGACACCGAACCTCGCGAATATGCTTTCCCACGTTTTGCTCGAATGCTTTGGCGGCTCCCCACCTTTTTCCCAGCCCACAAGCAAGTCGAACGAATCCAAAATGCCTGCGGCTTCGAGCTCCTCAAGCATTTGCTCCACGGGCAATCCCGTAAGCAACACCTTGGAAACGTTGATCGAATCCAACACGCCCTTAACCGAAGGGTCCGGCTCCACGAACTTGCGCGGATCGACCTCAAGCATCTTCTCCCGCCACACCTCCTTTCCTATTCCAAGCGCATCAAAAACAGCTTCTGTCGTGCCTATGGGCAGCTCTCTCTTTAGCCCCGCCACCTTCTCCCTTGCCTTATCAAGGCTGATGCCGAGCCTCGCCGCTATGGTGGCGGTGCGCAGCGCCACGTATATCTTGTACATTTCAACAGGATTCAGGAGCGTTTCGTCGAGGTCGAACACGACAAGTTTTATCATGCCTTCACCTTTTCCGCTTCCAATCTCCTGAGCCCAGGCAGCTCAGCCGATTTGCTGGAATCAACATTGGTAAGCGCCTCAAGCGCGTGCAGTATCCCGACGACTACGCCAAGATTGCCGGCTATTTTCGCTGGATCGACGTGCTTTCCCACGGCGCCGCCTGGCCATGCATTGAGCCACAAGCTCGGATTCCTGGCGTTGCTCTCTATGCGCATCTCGCCCAGAAATTTCCCTATGCTCTCCTCGCCCTCGAATACCGGCTTGAGCAGTCGGATCAGCTCGCTCGCCTTTATCGTGCGCCCGTCCTTTGTCGTTGTTTCCTGCAGGAAATCGAACAGATGCCATGCGTCGATGCCCCGCTCGTCTATGATAAAGCCGTGCACTACCTCTCCTCTTTCTCCGAGCCCGCTGATGGCTGCTTTTGTAGCACCAATGAAAAGAAATATTGGGCCCGAAGCTCCGATCATGTCAGCCGTTTTGGCCGCGGTGCCTGCGGTGAAAGAAATGGTGTCGAATATTCCGACGGAGCGCCCGCTGCCTATCGCCTTGCGTATCGCCTCCGGATCTCCCCGGGTCAATGGCAGCTCCACGACCTTCATGTTTGGGGTCGACAGGTCCCTGACCCTCGTGAGGTGCAGGACGTGAAACACGGCGCCGGGGAATAGGCTCGACACGAAAGGTTTCATGTTCTCGTCCAACAGGACAATGTCGTCAATCTTTATGCCGCGCTTTTTCACCTTTTCGGAGAGCTCCGAAAAGTCACTAAACGGATCCTGCACAACATGCTCGAATTTGTCATCGCCAATGATATCAAGCAAGAGCTGAAACGAGCCTGTTATAGCTCGCCACTTCTCAGGATCCTTTTCCAGCATGCCTTGTGCATTATGCCTCAGCGCAAATGGCACAAGTTCGTCGGAAAGCCAAAGTATCCTCGGCTTGCGCAATGCAGCTTCTCCGTTTGAATCGTTCATCATACCACCATGCATTCGATGGTATAGTTTATGGGAAGGGCTCGATAAATATGTTTCTTAATAAAATTCAAATAATAAAACAAAAAGCTTATATATTTTTTAATATTATTAAAAATTATGAAAAACATAAGGAAGGATCTTATAGAGCTGATGCACAGCGGATACTGCGCGCCACGCATTGTAGACATAGCAAAGAAGTTGAAGGAGTCTTCGCCCACAATACACTACAACATAAAGCAGATGGAGAAGGACAAAACAATAAGGGCTTACAAGGCGGTCTTCGACTACGCGAAGATAGACGAGGGCCTGTGCAACTACGTCCTGCTCAATCTTGACGCTGAGGAATACGCAAACCCGGAGCGCATTGGAAAGGAGCTTGCCAGTTTTCCGCAGGTGGAGAGCGTGGACATAATCTCCGGCGGCTGGGAAATGCTGGTCAAGGTCAGGACGAAGGACGTTGACGAGTTCTACCAGTTCGTAAAAAACGTGCTCTCAAGAAAGGGCATAGCGAAGACCACTTCGCTGACATCGCTGAAGCAGCTGAAGACCGAGTTTGTAGGCCTTTGAGCCCGTGGTTTCTGGAATGCGGCGAAGCGGATCGCAAGCGCTGAGTTCTTTGCAGCACCTATGCATATCTTGTTCACGTTACGCTTGCGCTATTTCTTTATCCTTGCCATCGGCCTTCCTTGCGCGCCTCAGCAAGCCAAAGAAGATCAGAGACGCTCCGGCTGCAGTAAGGGCAGCCGCTGCAATATCTAATACAACAAGCCTTGCTGGCAGGCCGCCTATCTGCTGGGCTGTTACAACGGCATACCTCTGGGTTAGGTCAATGCCGGTGCCGGTCGTAATCACATGGTCCAATGTTACCTTAAGCACCCCTCCTTGTTCCTTGAAAGTGGCTGATTGGCCTATTCCAAGCCACGCATGTTGAAAAGTGTCTATCATTGGCGTAGGCATAGGCGGGGCGGTTACCTCTATTTGCGGGTTATACACACCAGAAGAGCCTATTTCGGTGACAGCAGCGCCAACGTCCCCGACGTGTATGGTGCCGTTGAGCGGTACCTTTTCCGTTACCGCGTTGCCAAAATCTCCCTGCCTATACAGGAAATATGAATAAATCTCGCCAATCCCAATGGCGAGCGCACCAGTAATCAGATCCCCGTCGCGGCGCAGCTCGGCAAAAACACGTTTTGAAAGTTTCTGCCTTGAAACTTTTTCGCTTTCGGCCGGCATTCGTTCCACCGTAATAATTAGGAACCTGGCAAATTAAAAAATCTTTCTATCATGGCTAAAATATAATCGCCATAAAGATCGTTCTTAAAAGGCCTGTCATGGAAGGCTTTAGGTGTAAGACATATGCCCCCTCGCTTATGCCTTTGGCAGCGAATATGGCAGGCGCCATTGAAATCAAGGGATTTGCTTAGGCGTGCTTGCGTGCATGCCTTCCACGGGCTAAAATTTTTATAGGTTCGCTGCTTTTCTTAATCATGGCTTGGGAAAAGAAGTTTTTTGTGGATAATGCAAGGCTGTATGCGCCCCTGCTTGAATCGCGTGAAAGCAAGAGGGAAGGGGAGCATATCGCCATGGCAATAAGAAGATACCTGAAAGGCAAGGGCATAGATCGCGGCAATATTTTGGACGCCCCATGCGGGACCGGGCGCGTGGCGATACCGCTGGCGAAGCATTATAGAGTTACCGGCATTGATATATCACCGTATTTCATAAGGATAGCAAGAAAAAACGCAAGGATGAAAAATGCAGTGAAAAATACTCGTTTTATCGTAGGAGATATGAAAAGGCTCGATGAAATTTTTAAGGAAGGCAAGGTGTTTGATGCCGCCATAAATGTTTACACAAGCATCGGCTACGGGAGCGTGGCCGACGACATGAAATTCTTCAGAAGCTTAAGAAAACTGGTCAAGGAAGGCGGCTTTTTCATCATATACAAGTTAAAGAATGGGGAGGAGCAGCTTAAGAATCCGTTACCGAAAAAGGACTTTCTTTATTTTGCATCCGCTGGGGATATGCTTGTACACGAAAGGCCCAGGTTCAATCCGAAGACTCGGAGGTACAAAAATACGTGGAAGTTTTACAGGAGAATGGGCAAAAACTACAGGTTCGTAGGCGAATCAGGATCCGATGTCAGAATATATCTTCCGGGTGAATTGAGAAAAATGCTTTCGAAAACAGGGTGGAAAGTAATAGGCATATTCGAGGATTTGGAACAGGGAAAAGCTGCGTCAGAAAGAACAAGGTACATGACAATAGTAGCGAGACCAAAATAATCGCGGTTTTTGCTCTGCTGCACAATCGAAACCGTAATATTGTTAACTGGTCAAATAGAATAGAGAAGGCTATGTAATACGCCTGGGTGATATAATGGCATATTTGGATGATATAGCGGTTTTGGACATAGAGGCTACCAGCCTCAACCCGCGGAAGTGTGCCATTCTCAGCTTCGGCATCGTGTAATACGGCTAGCAACTTAGCAAATTCTACAGGGAATATTACCCGTTCGAAGGCGCAGAAATCAACGAGGAGTGCTTTCCATGCGGGTTTTATTTATAGTCGAAGCAAGAGTATTTAAAAATTCAACTTACTATTTTCTTGTTAGAGGATGAATATTAAAAGGTTAACGACAATATATTAACGAGTTTATATGGAAAAATGCTTGCTTTTGGCATTTGAAGATTCAAAAGATCTGAGCAAAGAGTTGGAGCAATTTGACAGGGTTGATGCTTACGGCCCTCTTGCAAAAGTAGATACAGCAAAGTTAAAAAACCTGCATATATTCAGACAATTCTTCTGGATAGAGAACTACAAGCTCTCTAAGGAGAAGTATAGTTTGTGTATCATACGGCATCCAGATATATGGGGTGAACCAATAAATTGGCTGAGAGCCATAGCTGCCATAGCGGAGAGTGTCAATGGCAAACTTGTCTGTGTGTTTTGGATGCCTAGCGAGATAGTGGCGTTTGATTTTTTCCTTACTTCAATAATCGGAAAGAACTTGGTATTGGAGACTATATATACATCGCATAGCAGAGCAGGCGGAAGTAACAACTTTGTAGTAGAGTATAGAATATTGAAAACCCAAAAGGGAATGTTATCCTTTTATAGGAGTCATAAGATGGAGATAATGCGCAGATTTTACCAGACAGTGGGTAACTTCTACTGGGAGATGTCAATTGATAAGGCAAGGCAACTGCTCAAAAAGAAACACATGCTCGATGAGTTATAGCGTAGTTATATCCCTGCTTTGCAGAATATATACCTTGCCTCTTTTTATTGCAAATTCTATGTCTTGGGGATAGCCAAACAGCCTTTCTATCGATATGGCGGTACTGCATAGTTGTTTTAATTTTCTCGCAGTAATTAGGTTCTCTCCTGTGCGGCTTAATATCTTATTATTTTTTTTAGAAAAGTAATATGTGGTGGGTGTTCTCGCCCCAGAAACAAGGGCTTCTCCTAGTCCCTTAATTACCTCTACAATTACCTTGTCTCTATCCCCTTTTATCGGATCTGCTGTGAATATGACGCCTGCTCTGTCTGCGTTAACCATCTTTTGTATTATTATTGCCATCTCGACCTTGCCTGTCTTCCCGGTTTTTGACGCATAAATTGCCATAACATTAGATATGGACTTGTAGATGGCTTTTATTGCAGTATATACATCATCTATGTCGACATTTAGTACAGTTTTGAACTGGCCTGCAAAACTAGATTCCCTGGAGTCTTCTACTGTAGCTGAACTGCGCACAGCTACTTTTCCAGTTTTTATAACTGTATTATACCATTTTTTAATTTCGCTAATGAGACCTTTGCGGGCTGTTCGATTTTTAAACTGTTTTATAGCTTTGGTGGTAATGACCAAGAACGGGGGAACGTTGAATCTTGCATTGTATAGGGTTAAAAGCGAAAATGCTTTGCCTCCCACAATTTTCCTAGGGCCCACCCCTGTTTGAAGTATTATCGACTGCATTTAATTACCCAATAATTCTATCTAATACCATTGCAATGTTATCCCTTTGCACAGTGTCGCAACTATTGATATTACCTGTTTGTTTTAATGCACGTGCCCTACAACCGCCACCGCACAAATATAACAAGCCACACTTGGCGCAGTCGGAGTCTTGATTATCAAACTCATCTCTCTCAAACTTGGGTATCAGGCCCCTGGGATCTTCAAGAATGCCTGCTTTATTCAATTTGGCATCAAATATATTGGACTCAGGCATGTCCAACTCGGAGCAGCTGTTAACTAAGCCATCGCTTCTTATATATATCCTGTTGAAACCTATCCCACAGCTATTTGGATATACCCCCATATCAAAATGCTTATTGGTCGATATGGAATCCTCACAATTGACAAGCCACTGCAGCGTAGTTAATCTTTGATCTGCAGTTAGAATGTAATCCAAATGTTTTTCAGCATTACCGCCCACGTGCAGATCTGTAAATGTTATTTCATCCACTCCAAGACGCTTGAAAAACTCTGTGAACTCCTTTGTGGTGCTATAATTTTTTGTTGTAACCACACTTCTTATTTCTATTTTATGTGGTGTTTCGGCTTTTAACCTCTTTATTGTTTCTACGGTATGGTCAAATACGCCATTGCCCCTTATTATATCATTGGCATCTTTAAGGCCGTCTATGCTAAATATCAGCTTTAGCCTTTCTTTTCCTTTTAAACTGTTTAATATCCTCTCTGTAAGCACCCCATTGGTAAATATCTCTACGCTCCAGCCCCTTTCCTCCTTTTTATTTGTGTCTTGGATATATTCTAGTATTTTACCAATTCCTGGATAGAGAAACGGTTCGCCACCAAAAAGAATTATTTTAGATCCTTTTGGAATCGAGTGAATTATTTTGCACCATTCCTCTACTGTGAGTGTCCTTTGGCGCTTGAAATTCCTGTTAAAACATATTTTACAGTTAAGATTGCAGCTTAAAGACAGTTCCAACATAAAAATATAAAATCTTGGTTTTTTTGGTTTCTGTGTTTCAGCCCATATAATTCCTTCATTTTTTAATTGCCTAATTGCGTTTTTGACAGCTAGTATATGTAAATCATCTGGAATTGCTTTCTTGATAATTGCTTCTATCGTATCTTTCCCTAGGTCGGATAAGCGCATGTATTTTAGTTGATCAAAGTTGAATATATAACCCTTGTAATATACATAAGATTGCTTGAGCTTGAATTCCTTCAGTTCCTGTATGTTGCTTAGATACAAATCTATTAATGCCCTTTTTGGTTTTTGCTCGCCATACTTTTTGTCTAGGTCTGGGAATTTCCTAAATATCTTCTTCGCAGCTTTCATATATATATTTTGTGAAATGAACAGCTCCCTTTGGATATTGACAATAAATGTGTAAAGTTGGATAATTATATTTTTAATTTTGTGATGTTTTGATTTTGAGAGAACCGATTTTCTGTATTCCTTTGCTGCTTTGATCATATCATATGTTTCGCCTAGCGTAAGTCTTTCTTCTAGATAATCGGAGATCTTCATGCGAAGTTCTTTGGTTTTTTTACTGAACTTTTTATCCCGTTTTTGTAATTTAACAAATTCCTGCTTTGTATCAGGAATCTGAAATCCTGCAAGCATTTTATATACTGAATATATCGCTGTGCCTTTGTAATCAGATAGGTCAAGAAGGGTCTTTTCCACATCTAATTTGTTTCTTGCAATTTGCCTTTGAAGTATCTGTTCCATTGCACCGTAAGTGAATACCTCATTATACAAAAAGTATACTTGTGACTTGAAGAACAATTCTGAGAGAATAAGCTCAGCGTCGGCCAAGTTTACCCTGTTAATAATTTTTGTAATATACACATCTTCGTCCATTATTTCTTTTAAATACCTGCTTATCCTATCATCAAAAAATTGCTTTGCTTTTTTAAACTTTTCTTCTGTCAATACCCAATCCGAAAGCAAAGCGGTATTTGCCCTTAGATTTGAAGTTTCTACCTGGAATTCAACTGAATTTTTGTATAGGTAACTGAAGCCCTTCTGCATCATCCGGGCATTAATCAGATACTTTATGTCATTTTCTTGCTGGCTCAACAAGTACGACACCACTTTTTCTTATAATAATCTTATCTCCTGTTTTTATTTTGCTTGTTGCTCCTTTTACACCTACAATACACGGTATCTTGAATTCGCGTGCTACTATTGCAGCGTGTGATAAAATGCCCCCTAATTCAGTGATTATGCCTCTTGATTTAAGCATTATTGGCAGATATTTCGGATAAGTTGCTTCTGCGACGAGTATAAATTTGCTTCCTACTCTTTTTTTGCTGTAATCCTGTAGAAGAAGCGCTTCCCCTGTGGTATCCTTGGGAAATGCTGCTGTGCCTGTAAGTCTAATGAATTTTTGATTTTTAGGCCTTTCTGGCATATTCGCAACGGTCATCAAATTTTACACCTGTTCTATTTGCATAAGCCTGACAGCCAGTGCAGTATGTGCTATAAGCACATGAAGAATTACTGCAATATTCCCTTTTATAACCATAAGTTTTAGTAAAATTGACCTCCTGATTCACATTGCCCATTATTTGGCCTTCATCACCGTAAAAAAGGATGCATGAATAGACTGTGCCATCGGGCAGAACCTCTGCTTTTGATTCGCCTGGATTGCAGCAAGGGGATAATATAGCATCGAAATCTGTTTCCATCGGTTTAATGTTTAAGTATTTGTAACTAAACGGCGCATCAAAATAAACATTCTTTTTTATCTTGTTCTTATATTTATTATATAT
>JAGDYB010000002.1 GCA_023270055.1 Microcaldota archaeon | reverse complement strand
ATGTTCTCAGTTCGCCGATGCGGTTTTTCGGTGCGTGCTGCACCGCAGAGGCCGCCTTATCACATATGAATACCTTCATCTACAAGGTCGGAAGTGTGCTCGCATTTAACGAATCCTTTGCAGGTTGCTGCACATCTCCGCAAACGCCTGTGCTGTTCTTTGTCTAAGAGACCTAGTAACTTGTGCGCCTTGCGCAAAGAGCAGATGCAAAACAAAGATATTTTTATTTTGCCACACCATGTTAGTATATGCTTGTTATCGGTATTGAAAGCAGCGCACACACTTTTGGCGTTGGCATAGTCGATGGAGAAAGGATAATAGCAAATGAAAAAAGTAGCTATAATGTCGGCACTTGGGGTATGATTCCATCGAAGGTGGCTGAGTTTCATATCAGCAACGCAAGAGCTACCCTTGAAAGGGCCGTGGAACGTGCCGGAATAGATCTTGAGGAAATAGAAGGGGTTGGCTACACCATGGGGCCTGGAATAGGACCTTGTCTCCAAGTCGGGGAGCTTACTGCGAAGACGATCGCCGCAAAGCTGAACATTGACATCGTGCCGGTGCACCATGGCATTGCGCACATCGAGATAGCAAAGAAGTTTGCGAAACTTAGAGACCCCATTGCGCTGTATGTTAGCGGAGGTAACTCCCAAATACTAAAACTTGTGGAAAAGCCGACAAAGCATTATGCAGTGCTTGGCGAAACCTTTGATATTGGGGTAGGCAACATGCTCGACAATTTTGCGAGGAGCATTAAGCTTAACCCAGCATGGGGTTCAAGCGTGGCAAAGCTTGCAGAAGGGGGAAAGTACATACCGTTGCCCTATACCGTGAAAGGCACTGACTTCGCTTTTACCGGACTGCTAACTTCGGCGGTTGAGAAGATAGGCAAAGCGGACCCAAAGGACATTGCGTTTTCCTTGCAGGAAACTGCGTTTTCAATGCTGTGCGAAGCAACGGAAAGGTCTCTGCTTCTGACGAACAGCAGGGAACTGTGTGTTTGCGGAGGCGTGGCGCAAAGCAAGAGGCTTAAAGAAATGTTAAGTGATGTTGCAAAAGAGAATGGCGCGAGATTTGGATACGCACCTGACGAATTCAACGCCGACAACGGCGCAATGATCGCATACGCCGCGGAGAAGCTTATCGAAAAAGGCATTTCCGTACCTGTGAAAAAATGCGGCATAGAGCAAAAATACAGAATAGACAGGGGCCTGGTATGGTGAGTATGAAGATTATAGGCAAAGGGGCAGAAGCATACATATATTCAACCAAGTTATTTGGAAAGGAAGTGATAGTGAAAAGGCGCATGAGGAAGAATTATAGGATTGAAGCCATTGATGAAAGCATAAGGGCTGCAAGGACTAAACGTGAAGTAAAGGTAATGTACCTGCTAGGTAAGCTTGGCATAAATGCGCCAAAACCCATCGCTTTTGGAAAATATGACATCTACATGAGCAAAGTGGACGGCCCGCTGCTTAGAGATTACAAGCATAAAAACGCCCAGATGTTCCGTGTGGTGGGTAGCGTGCTAGGGAAGATGCATAACAACAACATAGTACATGGCGATTTTACTCCGGTGAACATCGTTGTCAGCAAAGGGAAAATCTGCCTTATTGATTTTGGCTTTTCTTCTATAACCAACAGTGTGGAGGATAAGGCTTTCGACCTGCTGCTGATGAAAAGGGCAATAAGCAATGCTGAATATGAAAACTTTCTTGCTGGATACATCAGCGCTGCCGCTAACTCCAGAATGACAATTGCGAGGGCGTCGAAAATCGAAAAGATGGGGAGATACCAGAAAAGGACAATAGATATGCTATAGCTCTCCTACTCTCCTTTTCTGCGCTCTTCTTATTCTTTTCCTTCTCTTTTTCAGCCATTTCCAGCGCATTCTTCCTTTCTTTTTCCATTTTCTCGGTATGCTTCCCATAAAAATCCTCAATGTTTAGATCTTTTACAAAACATCCTGCAAGCCGCCAAATGCTGCGACTGAAGGTTCGTAATCTTAATTTGTATATTAAGATTTATATATTTAGAGCTTTTATTATTATCGCATTTAAGGGTTTTGAAAGTTTTGCAAAAATGCTGCAATTGGCATTGCCATAGGAGGTTATCATGCATAAGGGCATAATCGCTTATATTGTAATTTTAATAATACTTGTTATTGTTGCCATATATTTCAGCTACCTGCCGTTACACAGCGCTTCAACAACTACAAGTGTAACAACGGTGGTGGCGAAAACCACCACATCGACAACCACAGTAGTACCAAACGCTACAACCAGCAGCACGACAACAATAAACTATGGTAGTTGCCTATCTCCAGATACTAATGTTAGCATACCAAACGGAAACTTTTCCACTGGAACATTTGCAAACTGGACGCTTTATGGGAACGGGTTCGGAGTGCTCCCAGTTAATATCATATTTGCCAACTCCCACGGCGCGTTTTACGGGCAGCCTTGGTCTGGCTATAATGGCAACTTTTTCGCTTCTACATACCATGGAGGGCTCACGCTTTCTCCGGGCAACCTAACTTCCGCCCCGTTTAAAGTGGTCGAGCCTTACTTGAACTTCAAGATAATTTCTCCTCCGACAAAGATGATTTATGTCCAGATACTTTACAATGGCACGCCAATGATAACAACTTATTATGATACATATGCCGGCGTGAGCAACTCTTCGCCGGAAAGCACCTTCATGAATGCAAGCATTCCGTTATCTATGCTCCTGTGCAAGAACGTGCAAGTGAAGGTGGTTGCGCAGATTACAGGAGATATAGCGACATCGAAAGACTACGTAGCCGTTGGCGACTTCTACATGAGCAAGATACCTGTAGCAACCCCAGGCATAATAGTAAACCAGACCATATCGTGACTTCTCTATTTCTGGACTGGCGCTGGTTCGAAGGTTTAGTTATTAAAGTTTTTATTTTAAATTATGATAGGTGCTTGCGTGACAGCTGAGAAAAAAAATGCCAGATTGAAAATATTTAACACTATGACTAGGAGAAAGCAGCTTGTGGTGCCTATAGAGAGCGGTAGCGTACGCATGTACTGCTGCGGACCCACAGTATATGACTATCAGCACATAGGAAATATGAGGACTTATGTCTGGCAGGATGTGCTGAGGCGCACGCTGGAGTTTGACGGATACAAGGTAAAGCATGTCAGGAACATAACAGATGTCGGCCATCTTACAAGCCAGGCTGATAGCGGGCAGGACAAGGTGGAGGAAAGTGCAAAAAAGAGGCACAAAACGGCTTGGGAGATATCAGAGATGTTCATGAATATATTCTTCGACGACACCGAAACGCTCAACATATTGCCACCGCACGTGTCCCCAAGGGCTACGCAGCATATAAAAGAAATGCTCGAGCTGATAAAAAAGCTTGAAGAAAAAGGATATACGTATGTGATTGAGAAGGACGGCATATACTATGACACGTCGAAATTCAAGCACTACGGGAAGCTCACTGGCATGAGTTTTGACGAGCTCAACAAATATCTCAAAGGAGGGGCGCGCGTCGAGCTCGTGCCTGGCAAGAAGCACATAACTGATTTTGCACTTTGGAAATTTTCCCCTGAAAACGTTAAAAGAGACATGGAGTGGGACTCGCCATACGGAAAAGGCTTTCCGGGATGGCACATTGAGTGCAGCGCGATGAGCATGAAGTATCTGGGAGAAAGCTTTGACATACATTGCGGTGGTGTTGACCATATACCAATACACCACACTAACGAAATAGCGCAGAGCGAGGGTGCCACTGGCAAGCGCTTCGCTAAATATTGGGTGCATGGTGAATTCCTTGAGGTGGATGGAAAAAAGATGAGCAAATCGCTCGGAAACTTTTATACTGTTGACGATATAATCAAAAAAGGATATAGTTGGAGAGAGCTCAGATACGCGCTAATGGCAGCACACTACAGAAGCCTGCTGAATTTCACTTTCAAAGCGCTTGATGCTGCAAGAGGATCAATAGAGCGCATAGCTGAATTCATACGCAATCTTTCCAATATAACAGAGGAAGGTCCGGAAAACAAAGGCATTCGAAAGATAGTGGACAGCGCATTTGGCAGGTTTGTTGGAGCAGTAAATGACGACCTCAACATGCCGAAAGCGCTTGCCGAGTTGTTCGGAATGATAAGCAAGATAAACAAGGAGATCGAAAAGGGTGCTGTAAAAAAGGATGATGCAAAGTATATAATTGATGCTGTACTTGTTCTCGACAGAATCCTGGGCCTCAAGCTTGAGGAGTTTGCCAAGCAGGGTGTGGTGCCAGAAGAGGTAATGAAGCTTCTGGAAGAAAGGAGGAAAGCGAGGGAAGAAAGGAACTTCGAGCTTGCTGACCGGATAAGGAAGAGGATAAGGGACGAGTATGGCTTTATTATTGAGGACACAAAAAACGGCGAAGTGATCAAGAAGGCGTGAACAGCATCATTTGGCTTCGTTGCTTATATCATCAGGAGTATCTGGCGTTTCAGCGCCTGACTGCTGCACGGCCCCGGTGTCTTTCGCTGCTGCGCCTTGCTCAGACTGCCTTCCTCCGCGCTTCTGCTGCTTTCCAGTCCTGGCGTTGACAAAGAGCGTGTCCAAGTCGTCCTTCGACTGCATGTCAATCCATGCTTTTATGTAAACAGGTATGTTCTTGAATGGCTTCGAGTACCTGTCTGTGAATGAATAGGAACTGTTCTCGTGCTTCAATATGCCAATCCTTACGCCGAAATCGAGATATCTTTTCCATGTTGCAAGCGGCAGATCAGAAGGACAATCCTTAAGCTTCAGCCCTGGCCTTTCTTTAACAAGGGTCAAGACTCTGGCGAATCTGTACGCCTTGGTTTCATTATCGAAAAATATCTTTGCCACTTCCCGCACGTTAGGCGCCTTGAGCTTCTCCTTGAGTGGAGCATCCTCAAATTCCCAGTAGTGTATAGACATTCAACCAACCTGCAGACGGGCTACGCGCGCTAATATATTTGGCGCTAAAATTTATATACCAGATATACGGTGTCACCGTCCATTACTGCGTGTCCCGCACCAACCTTCTGGTTCGCAAATTTTACGCTGGGGCCGGTAACATATGCAAACTTAAGCTCATTTGCTATTTCTGAATGTATGCGCGACGCAACATCTGAAATTGTCGAACCTTCTCTCATTATCATTGGATTCATGTAATCTACCGCGCCATTTTTGGGTTTTAGATAAACCCTTATGAGCTTTAGCTCTTTGAAGATGCTCTCCTTCAGCTCTTCTAGATTCAACGACGCATCAGCACTTACTGCAACAGCGTGAAGCCCCGTTTCGGCGTTGAGCGCCTCGGCGACGTGCTTGTAGTCAGGTTTGAGATCTATCTTGTTGAGCACAAGCAGCATTCGTATGTAGCTTATCTTTCCGGATATGAAATCTATCAGCTCGTCCTCGTCCACGCTTGAGGATATGTATAGCTTGCAGTTGAATATGCCGAAGCTGTTCAGCACTTCCGAGATGCTTTCTTTGCTTACTTGCGCCCCTTTTGCAACCGTAAGCTCTATTCCGCCCCTCTCTCTTGGTTCCATTTTTATCTTTTCTCGCTCTGAATAGGGCAGTATATTTAGGCCCTTGAGCTCTGCAAGCATTTCCTTTGCCTGGCTTGGCGAGGTAATGTCAACCACAAGCAGTATCAAGTCTACGCTCCTTATCGCACTTGCTATTTCCTTGCCTCCGCCTATACCTTTGTATGCACCACCGATCAGACCGGGCAGATCGAAAATCTGTATTTTCGCGTTTTTGTATTCGAGCATGCCAGGGATCAAATCGGTCGTGGTGAACATATAATTCGCGACCTTAGATTCAACTCCAGTAAGCGCCTTGAAGAGCGTTGACTTTCCTGCGTTTGGAAAGCCGACTATGGCAACAGTTGCGTCTCCAGATTTTCTTATGGTGAAGCCTGTGCCATGCCTTCTTTTGCGCGAGTTCATTTCTTTTTTTATCTTTGCAATCTTCGCCCGCAGCATGCTCAGGTGCTTGTTAGTGGCCTTGTTATATTTAGTCCTGCTGTACTCCTCCTTAAGCTCTTCCAGTTTTTTTGCTGCTTCTTGGTCCATGCAACCATTTGTTGAGTATGGTTTTTTGCATTTATTATATGTTTGGCGCGGTGAAAAATGCAAAATATGCGTTTTAATTGAATTTTATATACATATATAATGTAAAAAGTAGAATAAGTTTATATATTTTTACGACATAAAAAATATTGAGGGTTTTCCTCAAGTGAATAAAATGGCAAAGAAGGGAAAAAAGGGAAAGAAAGGAAAGAAATAATAAACTGATTTTGTTTTCTTTTTCTTTTTCTTGTTTTTGATTTTGATTTTGCTTTTGCTTATCCCTTGAGATACTTCGCAAACCTTTTCTTGAACGACCTGTCGTTCTTGAGCATGTCAAACATTTTCTTCATTTTTGAAAAGTTACTGAGCAGCTCCCTGACTGATTTTTCGTCGGTTCCGCTGCCCTTCGCAATCCTTCTGATGCGCGATGAATCGTGAAGAAGCCTTTCGTTCTTTCTTTCCTCCTTTGTCATAGAATCGATCATCGCTTTGTATTTCTGCAGCTTCGCCTCGTTCTGCTCAAGCAGGTCTTTTGGCAAATCCACCATTCCAAGCATGTCAAGCGTGCTCTTGAATGAGCCCATTTTCGATATGGTCTTAAGCTGTGTGTAAAAATTCTCGAAGTTCAGCTCTTCTGGATTCAGATCTTCCGGCTTCACGTTTGCCTCCTTCACCGCCTCCTGCACTTTCGAGATTAGTGACTCTATGTCCGGTATGCCTAAAAGCCTGCCGACAAACTTCTTGGAATCATAGAACTCAAGCGAATTGAGCTTTTCCCCAGTTCCGATGAATGTTATATTCGTGTTCGCAGCACTCACGGCACTCAGGGCGCCACCACCCTTGCCAGAACCGTCCATCTTTGTTACTATTACGCCGTTTATCTTTACCGCGCTGCTGAACTCGCGCGCTTGCTTGCCGGCAACCTGCCCTATGTCGGCGCTCACTACAAGCAGACTCTCGTCAGGCTGCAACTCCTTGCTAACCTTCTTGAGCTCGGCAATGAGCTCCGCGTTCAGGGCGTTTCTGCCGCTTGAATCGCATATGATTACCTTCCTGTCCTTGAGCTTTTTGAGCCCCTCCTTTACTATCTTCGAAGCGTCTTTTTCATCCTTCATTCCGAAGAATTCCGCGCCGGCCTGCTTTGCAAGCGTTTCGAGCTGCTCATATGCCGCAGGCCTTGATACATCGCAACAGATTAGCCCGACGCTAAGGCCCCTGTCTTGGTAGAACTTGGCAAGCTTTGCCGCGGTTGTTGTCTTTCCGGAACCATAAAGCCCAAGCAAAAGCACGCGCTTTGGCACTATCTGAGGCTGATAAGAACCGCCCATCAGCTTGACAAGCTCATCGTATACAAGATTTGTTATATAGTCCTTCGCTGTAACTCCAGGAGGAAGCTTGGAATGCAGTGCCGCTTCCTCTATTTTCTTCGTGAGGGAAAGGACAAGGCCCACTTCTACATCGGCGCTCAGCAATGCCTTCTGCAGTTCCTTGTTGAATTCGCCAATGGTCTTAGCGTCTATTATGGTCGCTCCAGAAAGCCTTGCAATTGCCTTCCTGAGCCCTTCTCCCAAATCCATAGAAACACTGCCTGACAGTTGTTACCTAGCGCATGCGGCTTATTGTTATTCGTCTTGCATTTATTTATGCTTATTTGTATGCGCTTGTTTGAACCTATTCTTAGACATACGTTATTTAGATTTAGATAAGGTTAAAAATATTAAAGTGGATAATATTTTGCTGTGGGCTCGTAGCTCAGCCTGGTCAGAGCGGCGGTCTTATAATCTGGACTTCTGGTCCTGCAATAGGAAAGCCGTAGGTCGAGAGTTCAAATCTCTCCGGGCCCATGCTTATGCTTATGATCCAGCCAATGACTGCTTGCCACCATTAGAGGGGTTTCCATTTGTTGCGTCTTATGTTATCATGAAGATTCATGATGGACTCAAACCTATCCCTTTCTAGCTTCTTTATATGCCGCCTTTCCAAAGCGGATGAAACAGCGTAATATGCGCCTATGGCAGTGAAAACGCCGACAAATAGAACCACAAATTCTATAAATTGACCTCGCAGCACCTCTTGAAACGTAACAGTCGCGGAAGCCGTAACAGTGCTATTGCGCAGCAAAGATTTGAATACGGCTGGTGCATCTGCCGTTATCGGCTTCTCCTCACTTTTGATATTCAGTGGCATTTCCGTTAATTAACAGTTTTGTTATACTTGTTTATTTTTCTAAAATATATTTAGAATTTGTTGGGCCAGCTTTTTACTAATGTAGCATGCACATGTTCATGCATGTTATTTATACGCGAAGCCATATATAATCAAAGATTGATGTTAATTTAGCATATTAGGAAGAATTGCGGTGGGTCTTTGATAAATAGGAGGAATATTGAAATAGAAAGGAAGTATCTTATCGATAAGGCACCTAGATTTGCAAGTAGGTACAAGGGAACAATGATTCTTCAAGGCTACATTGGCGATGGAAAAACCGAGCTGAGACTTAGGAAGTATGGAAAAAGATATTTTGCTACTGTAAAGGTGGGCAAAGGACTTAAGAGGAGTGAGTTCGAGACTGAGATATCTAAAAAACAGTTCAAAAGCCTATGGCCTGCGGTTGGAAGATACTTAAAAAAGAAGCGGTATTTAATTCCTTACAGATGCTGCGGCAAAAAATATACGATAGATCTTGACAGATACTATGGAAAACTCTACGGGCTGGTTACGGCGGAGGTTGAATTTGGCAGCGAAAGGGAAGCTAATGCATTCAAGCCTCCAGACTGGTTTGGCAAAGATTTGACAGGAAATGAAGCATTCAGCAACAGCATGCTAGCGAAAAGCAAAAGAGTGCCTAAAATTTAGATTGCTGCGCTACCTAAAAACTGCTTGGCTAATGTGAAAGATAGTAATCTATCTTGCCAGTTGTAAAATCGGAAAATGTCTTGCGAACGGTGTAAACGAGCTTTATCGCACCAGCTTCCTTGAATACGTCTCGAAGCTCAGCCATAAGACTTCTTCTCCTCTCGTCACTGATTGTTGGAAGCAGGTAAAGGTTGAGTATATATTCAAAACGATCCTCGACGGGCTCTTTTATGTACATAACTGTCTTGCCCATGTAGTTCATCTTAACGTTCAATATGCTGATTGTTTTGTCCATTGGCGACTCGTTGATTATTTTAATCTCGGCCTCTGGAAGAGAGAAGGCGGCGGCAAGTGTGGAAGCTATAAGTTCAATAGTCTTCTGCTCCTTTAGGTTGAGCCTCCGGTATTGTTGTTGAAACACAGGCATGACCAATATTGGTGCTGCTGTAAAAAAGTTAAAGGTTTGCATTGCTCACTGGTTGCCACACTTATTAAAAAGGTTGACAAAGAATAATGAAACAGGATACGTGGGTACGTGATAAACAGCACTATGAAAAAAATTGCAGTTGAAAGGATAGAAAGGCTCTACGACCTTGCCAAAGAAAGGGAGCTTGCCGGGGGCGATGATAATGATAAGCTTGCAATGCGGTACATTGCCTTGGCAAGGAGGATAGGCATGCATTATAGAGTCAGAATGCCGAAGGAGGTAAAAAACAATATTTGCAAAAAATGCAACAGGGTACTCATACCCGGGATTACCTGCACAGTGCGCGTAGTAGGCAGGGATCGTTGCCTTGTTTATAGGTGTAAGTGCGGTGCCGAAAAACGCGTGTTTTATGATTAGTCACTTTAATCCAAGCTTTTCAATTAATACCGCAAACGCCTGCCTTGCATCATCCGATTTTGCTACTGTCATTATATTGTTGTCAAATTCTATCTCGTTGTCGGAAACTATGCCTTTGTAAAGCCTAACAAGCCTGTTCGTCTCGTCGTCTCCTGGTATTGAAAGCTTGGTATTTGCAATTATGTTCGATCTTGCGAGTATTTTTGCTGCGTTTGAAATTGCCACAATTAATCTTTTTTGGTATGAAAATTCGTGCACAAGGTCGAGCAGAGGCCGAAAATCGTACAGTTTGTAACTTTCTATACCCGTGCCGTCGACAAGTATCAGCATGTTGTAGTCTTCTGCTTTTATTCTCGCCGCGTTGATATCAGGCTTGTATACGGCCCCGTGATAGCCTACGCACTCGCCGGACGTGTAGCTAGCAATTGTAGGCGTGATGCCCCACTTTTGCAACATGTCCAATGCTGCTGAGAGGGTCTCATCCTTGAAATCCTTTGGAGGTATAATTATGACTGCTTTCATACGATTAGATAGGGCAAAATAAAGATTTATATCTTGCTATTATACTCCGTTCCCCTTACTCGCTTGAGCTCCCTGGCTTTGATGGTGCGAAAAGTGGTGCTTTGAAATAAAATAGCTTGCGATTATTGCCAGTGCTGCAAACGCAAACGCAGATATGTCATCAATCGACAGGAATGTTAGGGTTATGTTGCCACCGTGTGAATTTATACCTTGCGTGATACCTAAATAGCTGGCGGTGCCATTTATGTAGCCGTACGGAACATTATGTAAAGTCACGCCGCTTGCACCGGTGTATGCGATTGTTGTTGTACCGTTGGAAAATTTCAGCTTAAGCATCGCGTTTACCGAAAAAGGCAACATGCCGTGTGCCTTTATTGTTATGTTGTAGAGGGGCAGTTTCACTGGAAGTGTCTCCGGCGCGGATATGTTTAGTGCCTTCTTGAATGGCATGAGCTCACCGTTGTAATAAACGCTGCTTATTGATGCGTTCGGGAAAAGGAAGGTTTCGTTTGCGACAGGCTTGCCGTTAACGTAAAATTGCACGTTGCGAACGATATTGCCGTTTGCATTCTCCGGGACGAGATTAACAAGGTACTGCTTGGCGAACACTGCCGAAATTTTTATTGGCGATGTGACAAGCAGTTCTACGCTCGCGTTCCTGTTGCCATTGCTCCATGAATAGAATATGTACCTCTCTGAAGAGGATATGTTTTCAACGGTTGGTGCAACTGAAACAGTAACAACCGTATTGTTGTTGTACCATCCGGTTCCAGAAACCGATCCATACTCGCTTGTTGCATTTACGTAAAATTGCTTCTGAAACACAGCGGTTATGTTTTCAGGTTTTGTTACCACAAGAGTGCCGGTTGCATTGGTGTTGCCATTGCTCCATGAGCTAAATAGATATCTTGTGCCAGTGCCGCCGCTTATCTCAATGGGGGATACGCCATACTGCACTTCTGCTCCTTTGTTATACCACCCGCTTCCATATGTCGTGCCCTCAGGGGAAGTAAAATTGATAAAATACTCTACCGTCCAGTTTGCCGTTTCGGTTATGTTGCTGTCCATTTGTATTGTTATGCTTCTTTCAGGTCCCGTATACGAGCCGAGGCCCTTTCCGATCCATCCAGAGAATACTACCCGTTCGGACTTACTTATATACACGGTTTGCGGCGCAGAGAGTTGGACGCTTGAATATGCAGAATAGCCAGTGGTAGAGGATATGTTGCCATATGGCGATACTGTGTGCAGGTAGTAGCCAAAATGCCAAAGCTCTGTGCCGTTCAGCGGCTGTGGCAGGCCGGATCCAACCTCAAAATAGTTTATTCTGTTGTTTATCTCTTTGACCCCGTATGGATTAGGAAGCGCTTTGTCGCTGCCGACGCCATAACCTATGAATGAATAAGCGTCCGGCACAGGGAGGAGAACGCCGTTCAAGTACGCTGAAAAATTATAGAAGATTACAGGGTTTATGTACGTGTCCCCAGACGATGCGTTTGCAAGCTCGCCAAAGGCAACAGGTGGATAAGCTCCGGAGGAGCTTGTGCCCAAGTTAACGCTCCCGACTATGTTGTTGTTGAACATGAAGTACCACGTGTTGCCAACTGAATAAAATGAATATTCGTTGAATCCGCCGTTTGGACCTAGGGAATCGTTAGGACCTAGCCTGCCCAGAAAACCGCCGTTGTAGTTCGGTGGAAAATATTCATAAAACCAGACAGGCGTGCCAGCGGATATATATTCGTAGTTGCTGCAGCCAGAAAGTGTGCAATTTGTTGGATATCTGCCAGACTGGTTCTCGACTACATAACCCATCTGGATAAAGGCGCCGTTTGGCAGGTTTTCGCCGATCCAAAAGCCAAGAGAACCGGTTATAGGATGCTGGCCGGTAATTGTTTGTATGTATGCACTCGCGCCCGTATTGAATGCAGCGCTATTGCCCGCTTTTACTCCGAACTGGAACCAGTATTGGGCATTCGCGCTAGAAACTAGCATTGCTGAAAATACAAGCAGCAGCAATACATTTGCAACGCTAGCGCGGTGCGTCTTATACCTTTGCATATTCCAAACCCATTTCGTTGAGCTTTTTTATAATCTTGCTTTTGGTCTCCAAATTGAAGCTTTTCCAATCTATTAGCGCCAATTCTGGTTTTGGATGGGACCGTTCGAGTACTTGAGGCAATGTTGCCATGCTTGATTCAATGTCATCGGATACTGCGTATTTGGGCAGTATGTGCGAAAATGCGTAACCTTTTTCCACTGCCAGCTTTGAAAACTTTGATGGATAATGCATGCCGCCTATGCCAACCACAACCTTGCTGAACTCCTTCGGCATATCGATCGCGCGCATAATCGCGTCAGCAAGCTTTTCTGCCAGCTTGATGTCGCTTCTTGTCTCCTCGTTGCCGCCCAGCTCCGCAAAAAGCGAAGGAGTCTTGAGCAACGGGCCGTGGTGCGTCGCTTCGTACGATTTCTCCATTTCAACATCTATTTTGCTGAGTGATCTGAGAACGTTGAGCATTTCGGCTGGCGCGGCAAAAGAAAGCTGGCATGGGCGCCCTCCCAGTTCAGCCTTTTGAATCCAGTTGCCCTCAGAATGCGTTGAAAATGAGCCTATGCCCGCAGAACTACTATGCTTGCTTATGAAATATATGACATCCGCACCAAGCGAATCGGCAAATTCTGCAGACACTAGCTCTGCATCTGTCTTGACCAGTAATGCAGTGTCAAGCTTGTGCAATGCGGAAATGCCTTGCATGCGCGTGTGGTCCAGTTCGGTCGGGCCATATTTTCTTATAATGTGCTCGGCCACGAGCATTGATGTGCGGTCTTTTGAAGAATATACCAATGCAATCAAATATACACCACTATTATAGATAGGGTTATATTTTTATTGTTGACACATATATTTAAAGTGATAATATGTTTGAAATAAAGATAGATGACGCAAGATACTGGAGGGATTGCGTTGGTGCAATAGTAAGTTTAGTTGACGAAGGTTCATTCAACATTACAAAGGAGGGCATATCACTAAAGGCAATGGACCCATCAGGAATAAGCATGGTTTCTTTTTTCATACCCAGCAAGGCTTTCTCAAAATACAGCATAGACAAGAACGAAAGTGTAGGGCTGAACCTTGAGAATCTTAACAAGGTGCTTTCTAGGACAAGAGACAATGAATCGCTGGTGATGAAGGACAGCGACAATAAGATTGTGCTTGAGTTTGCTGGGGAGAAAAGCAAGAGAAGGTATAAGATGCCGATGATAGATGTTAGAAAGAACGTTGACAAAGAGCCTAATGTTGATTTTGACGCGAATGTGGAGATGGTGGAGGCGCCTCTCAAGGATATACTCAAGGATGCAAGCCTTATATCTTCGTATGTCGCGTTCTCCGCTTCGAAGAACCAGTTCAGCGTAAGCGCAAGAGGCGATTCAGGAGAACTTGAGGAGAACCATGAAGTTGACAGCAACGCAATAAAGAAGATAGAGGCCAAGGCAAGCGCGAACGCCACATTCAATCTTGAATATCTAGAGAACATGGTAAAGGCGTGCCCGCTGGGCAGCGCCATAAGCCTGTGGATCAAGAATGACGAGCCGATAAAAATGAGCTATAAGATCGGCGACGCAGTGATAACGTACTACCTAGCGCCTTACATGGAAAGCTGACCTTGCATGTTTCTGCTGCCGTGCGCAGCCACGCCAGCTGATACAGCGTGGTGGTTTAGATGAGCGACGTTCACACTCTTTGTTATATATGTGGCAAGCCGGCAGAGCATGTATGCAAGCTTTGCGGAAGGCACGTGTGCGATGAACATTTCGACAAAGAGCACGGAATTTGTGTCATCTGTTTAAGAGGGAGGAATGTTAAACTTGGAGGCAAGAAATGAGTAGTCTGTTGCTGAAGTGCCATCGGGAAATGCGGTCGCGTTTGGTGCCTCTATCGGCAATTTTACCTCGTTTGCAATTCTTATCAATTCCGATGTATCCACGATGCGTTCGGTGAAGAGTTCCACATATTCCACGTTTCCTGCATGCACCCTTTTCACACGGAAAGTGAGCTGTTGCAGTATGCCGCTCCTTCTTACCCTTATTTTTATGCTGCCCCTTCGTAACGCCTCTTCGGCAAATCTGGTTATTTGCATCTCCATAAAAAGCACAACGACTCCGGCGAACAACTCGCGAGTTGCGCGAATTTTCCGCTTCAACGCCAAATTTAGTTAATTATAAATAATCTTTCTGGTAATTAAAGTATTATGTATACGTATATTCAGATAATCATATTTCTTATACTTTCGCTTTTGGTTCCTATTGCGGTAATAGCAGTGGCAAAGCTGCTTGAGCCGCGCATAGAGAAAAATCCTGTCAAGCTATCGAGCTATGAAAGTGCCGAAGAAAAGATAGGACAGCATAAGGATGTTACGAACGAATACCTGCACTATTTCTCGATATATCTGGCTTTTGAGATCTCTGGCATAATGATTGTTTCACTTGCTTTTGCATTCGTCCGCACCGCTTTGTTCGCATATAATTTGATTTCAATAGGCATTATTTCTCTGGCGCTAAGTTTGATTGCTTATGCAGCAGCGAGAATGGGTAGATGATATTCATGGAGGAAAACATCGCGGAAAATGAAAAGGTAATGAATGCGAGGAAGGAAATGGACAAACTTGTAGCTGATTCGCTCAAGAGATACAAACTGAAGCCAAATGCTCTTTTCGTCAAGCTCTCCGATGTTACAAAGCATATTGCAAAGAAACCTGTTGACTGGGCAAGGACCAATTCGGTTTGGCCAATGCAGTTCGGCCTGGCATGCTGTGCGATGGAGCTCATGGATTTCGGCTCATCGAGAATCGACGCGGAAAGGAATGGCTACCTCCTTTTCAGGGCCACGCCGCGCCAGTGCGACGCCATGATTGTGGCAGGATGGGTCACGAAAAGCGTCATACCGGAGCTTAAGAGGCTTTACGAGCAGATGCTTGAGCCTAGGTATGTTATAGCATATGGCGAATGCGCAACCTCAGGAGGACCATGGTGGGAGAGTTATAATATAATAAAAGGGATCGATCAGGTGCTGCCAGTCGATGTGTATGTTGCGGGCTGCCCTCCAAGGCCTGAAAGCCTTTTTCAAGCATTGATAAAATTGCAGAAGAAGATAGGTGGTGTTGTTGCCAAAGATTGAATATGCGAATCTTGATGCCGAAATAGAAAAACTGCATAGTGAAGGATTCACTTATCTTACGAAGATAACAGCCGTGGACTACGTTGACCATGTTGAGGTATTATATTTTCTTAGGGATATCGAGAAGAACAAGGAGATTGTGGTAAGGAGCGATCTTGCGCCAAACTACTTGAGACTCAAGAGCATCATGCACCTTTATCCTGCTGCAGACTGGTACGAGAGAGAGCTCAGCGAGATGTTTGGCATAGACTTTATCGGAAGGAAGACAAAACGGCTGCTCCTTGAGAAATGGGACGGAAAGGGAAATCCGCTCAGGAAAAGCTTCACATGGGGGAGCAAATACGAGGTGCAGGAATGAGCGAAACAAAAATCAACATAGGACCGATACATCCAAGCACGCATGGTGTGTTAAGGCTCGTCGTAACAGTGGATGGAGACACGATAAAGGAAGTTGAGCCGCACATTGGATTCCTGCACAGGGGTGTCGAAAAGCTTGCTGAAAGCAGGATGTATATGCAAAACATTGTCTACATGGAAAAGCTTGACTACGCCGCGCCAATGGCGCACCAGGAGCTTTACGTAAGCACAGTGGAGAAGCTGCTTGGCATAGAGGTGAAGGAGCGGGCCGAATACGTGCGCGTAGTTTTGCTCGAATTGCAGAGAATAGCGAGCCACTTGCTATGGCTCGGGACAATGTGCAACGACATAGGCCAGATGTTTTCGATGTTCATGTGGACGATGAGAGACAGGGATATGATTTTAAGGCTGCTGCAGGAGGCGACCGGGCAGAGGATGTTCTATGTGAACATGAGGCTCGGAGGTGTGAACAGGGATTTGCCTGCCGGATTTGAAGATGACACGTACAAGGTGCTTGACAGCATAGAGCACAGCCTTGGGGAATACAAAGACTTCCTCGAATCCAACCCCGTATTTATGGAAAGGCTTAAGAACGTCGGCGTGCTGAGCAGGGAGAATGCAATAAGGCTAGGGGTAACTGGACCCGTACTCAGGGGTTCTGGCATCGACTACGACGTTAGAAGAAACTCAAGCTATTACAAATATACCAAGTTGGGATTCAGGCCGGCGGTTGAAACAGGAGGAGATTCATTCGCAAGATACAAGGTAAGGATGAAAGAGATGCAAGAAAGCATATCGCTGGTAAGAAAGGCGCTTGAAGAAATGCCAAAAGGCGATGCGCTTGGCCTGCCCATAAAACTCATTGGGGCGGTGCCCAAGGAGAAGGAAGCAATCGTGAAAAGAGAGTTGCCGAGAGGGGAGGGGATGATGTATATGGTGGCTGACAAGCAGCGGCCTTACAGGCTCGCAATAAGGGCGCCTGCATTCATAAACCTTGCAGCGCTGGATCACATTTCCAGAGGGCAGAGGCTCGCAGACCTGTTTGCCATACTTGGCAGCCTTGATTTGGTGATGGCTGATGTTGACAAATGAACTTGCCTACAGCAAAGCAGTAGCATACATAATGTCACTGCTGAGCTGGGACAAGCTGAACTTCATCTACAATTTCGTTCTCGCAAACATAGTATATGGCGTAATAGTCATAATAGGCGTAATGTTGTTCGTTGTAATATTTGGGTGGGTGGAAAGGAAGGTAATGGCGAAGGCGCAGTTCAGGCATGGGCCCACGAAAGTCGGTCCATACGGCTTCTTTCAGAACATAGCCGATGCCCTCAAGTTGCTCTCAAAGGAGAACTTCATACCTGAAAGCGCAGACAAATACCTGTTCGTCTCAAGCATAGTTTTCATACTTGCGATATTGTTATTTTCGATGCTGATTGTGCCGTTCAGCGGCGGAATCTACGCCGTGGACCTTTCGGTGGCGCTGCTTGCGATATTCGTGCTTCTCTCCGTTCTGCCTATACTTATATTTGTCGCTGGCTGGTCTAGCGGAAACAAGTTCGGTTCCATAAGCGCGCAGAGGTCAATAATAATGATGGTGAGCTACGAGATGCCGATGCTGATGGTAATAGCTGCTGTAGCTCTTGCGGCGCACAGCTTCAGCTTCTTCTCCATTGTAGGTGCACAGTCCAATATGTACTTTGCTGTGCTTATGCCGATCGGTTTTGTGGTATTTTTCATCGCTATGCTAGCTGAGCTGGAAAGGCCGCCGTTTGACATACGAGAAGCGGATTCTGAGCTCATCTCCGGATGGCTTACCGACGTAGGCGCGCCATTCTATGCCTCGGTGCTCATAGTGGACTACGCAAGGATGCTTCTCGGATCGCTGCTCATAGTGCTGCTGTTCTTCGGCGGCTGGCAAGGACCATTCCTTCCAAAGGTCGCTTGGCTTCTTATAAAGGTGTTCATAGTCGCCATATTCATCATAGTGCTTAGGGCGACATATGTGAGAATGAGGCTGGACAGACTGCTGCGGTTCGGCTGGCTCTGGCTTCTGCCGCTATCTATTATAAACTTGATATGGGTATATTTTTTCATGGTGTGGGGCGTGATACTGTGAGTGTGATGCTATGATAAAGCCACTTATAACTACTACCGTGCAGATATTCAAGAGCAGGTTCACGGTAGTGTATCCAGAGGAGGAGGAGAAACTGCCAGACAACTACAGGGGCAAGATAAGGTTAGACATGAAAACCTGCATAAGCTGCGGAGCGTGCGCAAGGATATGCCCTAACCAGACCATAGACATGGTAGACACGTACACAGACAAGGGGATAAAGAAGATGCCTCTGGTTAACTTCGAGCGGTGCCTGTTCTGCGCCATGTGCGAGGAGGTTTGCCCTACAAACTGCCTTGTGCTTACCAAAAACTTGGAAGACGTAGAGGTATACGACAGGAGGGACCTGATAAAAAGGCCTGAGGAGTTGGAATGATACTTTTGCTGATGTTTTATTGCCTTGCCGCGCTTGGCTTTTTCATAGCCACGTTCGTATTCAGCGAGAAGAGCGTGTACAAGGCGGCGATAGCGCTGGCGCTTGTCTTTACTGTGAGCTCTTTGATAATACTGCTTTCATCGCAGGTGTTTCTTGCGGTGCTGCAGCTGCTCATAATGGTTGGGGGCATAGGCACGTACCTGATAGTAGCAGTGGCGAGCGAAACCGAAAGTGAAAAAAGGCACGCGGGAATGGCTACGCTTTTCGCTGTGTTTGCCGTGATTGCTGCGCTGCTCGTCTATTCCATTGTGGGAAACCCGGCTGGCGCTGGCGCGGTAGTGCAGAACATAAACAGCGAAATACAGGGCGCGTTTTCGACTTACTACCTGCTGTTCTACCTTATAATATTTTTGATGTTTTCCGCTGCCATAGGCAGCGTGGTGCTGCTGAAAAGGATTGTAAACATAGTCACGTGATTGAGTGTTGCCAAGCATAGATTTTATTGCTGTTGGGGCGCTGTTCTTCGCCCTAGGGATAGGAGGCGTAGCAGCAAGCCGGCACCTTGTGGTCATCATGCTTGCCGTGGAGATAATGTTCATAGGCAGCATCATTGCTGCCGTAGGGTATTTTTCTTCTGGCATATCAACAAACGGCTCGTTTTTCATCATGTTGATGAGCATATGGGCGGTTGCCAGCAGTGAAATAATCGTGCTTATAATGTTTTATGTTTACATGAAAGGCAGATCAGAGGAATTTGATGTTAGTAAGATGAATTCATTGAAGGGTTGAACATGTTTGCAATAATCGCGTTGCTGCCGCTTGTGGTGCTTACGATAGCGATAGCGTTGCTTAGGGAGGGCAGCAGGTACTTGAAGTATGTTGCGCTCGCCGCAAGCGTCACGCCACTGCTTTTGGTGCCATGGTTGCTAGGTTCCATTGGCACTATGCAATCAATAAGATGGCTAACTGTAGGCACTTACACGCTGCACGTGACAACAATGCTACTTCCGCTGAACCTGCTTCTGTTTATCCTTGTCTCCATAATAGCACCACTCGTTGTGCTCTACGCAAACGGATTCATGGACAAGCTCTCGGAAGACAGGAGATTCTACATAGAGATACTTACCTTCCAGGCGGCGATGCTGGTATTCTCAATAGCTGGCAACTTTATAACGCTGCTCATAGGATGGTCTTTCTTGAGCATAACAAGCTACTTGCTAATTGGGTTCTGGAACCACAAGGAAAACGCCCCGGGCGCAGCGAGAAAGGCAATAATTACCGTAATCATAGGCGATCTCTCCATACTTGCAAGCGCCGCGATCATGTTCACGACATTCTCAACGCTTAACTTTCTAACAATAATTTCCGATATCGGTGGAAATTTTGTGGCAAGCGGGCCTTTCTACGTTGCGATGGTGTTGCTGCTTGTGGCAGTACTTACCAAGTCAGCCCAGTTCCCGTTCCAGGAATGGCTTGCTGATGCTATGGAAGGCCCTACTCCGGTTTCGGCGTTTCTGCATTCTTCGACAATGGTCAAGGCGGGCACGTTCATGGCTATAATCCTGTTCCCGCTTTTTGTAGCGGCAAAGCTCAGCAGCCTCATGGTTCTGTTTGGAGGCGTAACGATTGTTATTGCAATATCCAACGCATTGGTCAACAAAAACATAAAGAGGGTGCTTGCTTATTCCACAATGGAGGAACTGGCGCTTATACTCTTTGCCCTGGGCGTAGGGGCGTATGCAGCGGCTATCTACTTCTTTGTAATGCAGACATTCTACAAGGCGCTGCTGTTCTTCTATGCGGGGACTGTGATAAAGGGCAACGAAGAATCTGAAGACCTCGAAAACGTGAGGCTGTACCGCGGAAACAGGCTGCTGCTTGCAATCGGGCTGATAGGCACGCTTTCGCTAGCAGGCTTTTTCCCATTCGACGGGTTCTTTGCTAACATCATGGTTGAGAGCAGCTTGATGAGCAACACGCTGGCATACGCCTTCATGCTTCTTGTAGATCTTGGTGTGAGCTTCTTCATCATAAGGTGGTTTGTGCTGCCGTTGCGCAAGGTGAAAAACGCTGCAATGCTGCACAAGCTTTCGTTTTCATTCGCCATGCTTGACAAGAAGATGGTATACGCCAGCACCATACTAGCTGCTATAACTCTAGCCGCGCCGCTTGGCTCAATTTATATAATAGGCGCTATAAAGGGCATGAATCACTACGGCTATGCGGCAACTGTGCCAAGCAGCGAGCTGCTCGACATGGTCGTTGAAATGCTTATAGTGCTTGCCGGGATTTACTTCGCCTACTATCTCTTTTATAAGAAAGGAAGGAGGATAGAAAAGACATACTGGCTGTTTAACAATAGCACTGCGTTCAATGCGTTTTACCGCTATTTTGCAGACTTCATATACTATCTCGGCGGAGCTGCAGAATTTGCCGACATACTCATAAACGAATATTTTGACAAGATAGGGTTCAAAACCGCAAAGCTGGGGGGTTATATAAGAAACATTGAGACTGGTTCGGTCAGCCTTTATGTCATAGCGCTCATAATAGGGCTTGCCTTGTTGATTGTTGGGGTATTGGTATGATATTTTCTATATTCTACATTTTCGTTGCGCTTTCCGCGATACTTATTGTCACTGACATGCTCGGCCTAGTTTCCAAATCGAAAAAAACGCTGTTCCTGCTTAATATCACGCTTCTTTCCATAATAGGCATTGTTATCGCTGGCATGCTTGCAGAAGGAATGAATGCTGCCGAATTCGGGCTGGTCTCTCTGAACAGTTTTTCGCTGCTTTTCGCCCTGATGTTCACGCTCGGAATAATATTTGTCGACATTCTTGGATATGAAGAAACTCATTATCAAAGCCTTTTGCTTTTCACAGGCACCGCGCTTATGGGCGCTTTCGTAGTCTCGTTTTCCAATTCTGTAGTATCCATTTTTGTCGGGATTGAGATCATTTCAATTGCAACCATATTTGCAATGATACAGAAGAAAAAGGATACGCTTGAGGCCGCAGTAAAGTTTTTCGTCATGTCCGCAATAGTAATCGCGATATTCTCATTCGGCATGGTGCTTTTCTACGGGGCTACAGGAACGGTAATGCTTGTCAAGGACTATGGCATGAGCACGCTGCTGGTGAGCATGATTCTGCTAATTACTGCACTGGCATTCGAGGCTACGCTCTTCCCGTTCAATTTGTGGGCGCCGGATGTGTATCAGGGCGCGCCTACGTTTGCGACTGCCATGGTTGGCGGGATAAACAAAAAAGTAGGCTTTGTTGCGCTTATCGAAATCATGTTTATCGCGTTTGTCGCCTATAGAGGTGTTTTTTCAAACATTTTCTATATCCTCGCTGTTTTCACTATGTTCTATGGCAACCTTGTCGCAATAGCCCAGAAAAACGTTAAAAGAATGATGGCCTACTCATCTATTGCGCAGGCGGGCTACATACTTATAGGGCTTGCCGTCACAACGGGATACGGCATTGAGGGTTCAATAGTACAGATATTTATGCATATGCTAATGTTCATAGGGGTCATGGGTGTGGTACTGTTCATGGAAAAGCGCAACAGAAACGAGCTGAATGATTACATAGGCCTTTATTCAGAAAACAAGCTCGCGGCGATAGCGCTTACGGTTCTGCTACTTTCCCTTATTGGCATGCCGCTTACCGGGGGATTTGTAGGCAAGTTCATACTCTTTTCAAGCGCTGTTTACAACAATATGATATGGCTTGCAATTTTCGGAATAATTAACAGCGTCATATCCATTTACTACTACGCAAAAATAATGCTTAACATGTTTGCGAGAAAAGCAAGCGCGCGCATCGAAAGCATGGGCTTTGCGATTGGGTTTGTTGTTGTGGCTTGCGCAGTGTTGATAATCGCCTTCGGGATTTATCCGCAGCCGATAATACAGGCGGCGCAGAGCGCTGCATCTTACATCGCGCCGTGACCGTTTTTGTTTTGAATATTGTGCACATTGGAGCACATTCAGCGCTTTCCATACCTTTCCAGAAACTCGAGGTACAGACCTATTACCTGGGAAGGTGCGGATGGCTTTACAGATTTTATAACTTTTATTATATCGTCGTTCGTTATCTTTTCCTCGGATGAGCTTGAAAGGCTTCTTTCAAGCGCTTCCATCTTTATCTGCCTGCATATATTTGCAATGTCTGCTCCGGTGTAGCCCTGCGTCATTGCCGCGAGATTGTCAAATGAGATATCGTCCGCCAGCGGTGCCTTCTTCAGGTTCAGCTCGAATATCTTGGCGCGATCCTCCTTGCTAGGCGGCGGAACGAAAATGAGCTTGTCAAACCTACCGGCCCTAAGTAGCGCAGGATCAAGCGATGAAGGTCTGTTGGTAGCGGCGACAAAGACCACCTCTACCCCACTTTTGATTTTGTCAAGCTCCTCAAGTATGGTGCTGGTGACCTGAACGCCTGTTTCCGATGCCCCCTCCCTCGCAGGCGCGATCGCGTCTATCTCGTCAATAAACAGTATAGAAGGGGTATTCTCCTTCGCCCTGTCAAATATCTGCTTGATGTTCAGGTTGGCTCTTTCTATTCCGAGCCTGCTCAAGTCTGCACCGGAAACGGTAAGCATGTGCACATCTCCTATCTCATCAGCAATAGCATTCATCAGCATTGTTTTGCCAGTGCCCGGCGGGCCGAAGAGCAATATGCCTTTTATGTTTCTTACATCGTATTTCTTGACCAAATCCGGATGCAATATCGGAATTTCAACAGCTTCGTATAGGGCTTTTTTGGCCTCGTCAAGTCCGACGACCTCGTCAAGCGTGACCCTTTCCTCATTTTCCTGCACGATTTCAGGGTGCGTTCTTCTCTCGTAATCGATCTTGAATGTGTTATACTCCTCAAGCTGCGAAAGGCTGGTCGAAGGCTTGGTAGACTTTATAACGTTGACCACATCGGCCATTGATATTTTGAGAACCTTGTTTTCCTTCGCTGCTTCGTCAGCGACGATTCTTGCCACCTCCTCGCACACATTCTTTATGTCAGCACCAGAATACCTGCTCGTAAGATCCCCAAGCTTCTTGTAATCCATATCGTCCCCAATAGGAAGCTTCTCCAGATAGTATTTGAATATCTGCGCCCTTCCTTTCGCGTCTGGTAGCTCCATGTATATTATCTTGTCAAACCTCCCGGGCCTCATTATGCTCGGGTCAAGCAGCTGCGGCACGTTTGTAGCACCTATTATCACAACATTTTCTATTTTCTGGAAGCCGTCCATCTCGCTTAGCAGTGTTGAAAGGGTCTGCCTGCCCGTATCGCTTTCCTGCAGCTCCCTGCTGCCCGCTATGCTATCTATTTCGTCAAAGAAAAGTATTGCTGGGGAATGCTTTTTCGCTGTTGCAAAAATTCTCGAAATCGTCTGCGATGATTCCCCAGGATAAGGCGAAAGGATGGATGAAGTCTTAACATAGAAAAATCCGGCGCGGATCTCATTCGCAAGCGCGCGCATCATAAGAGTTTTGCCAGTGCCCGGCGGGCCGAACAGCAATATGCCTTTTGGAGGAGTTATTCCATATGCCCCGGCCAGTTCACGGTGTTCTATTGGAGCCAGAATGCTTTCCTTGAGCTCTCTCTTTGTTTCCTCATAATTGGCAACGTCGTCGAGCGTTTCTCGCGTGCCGCTGCTCAAATCCTCAAAAGCCTCTCCGAACTTTCCCCTGAAGTCCTGCTTCATCACGTTGAGACCTTGAGTTATCGGTATGTCGTAGTATTCAAGCGCGAGCACTATGAGAGGCGTCACGAAGGCGCTCATGAGCGAGTAGATATTGAAAGGCAGCTTGAACGCATATGAAAGCAATATGTAGATGACTGGTATAGCTATGCCGAACAAGCTTGCCTCGGTGCCCTTGAACTTGGCCCTGCTTTTAATAACGAAATTGTTGATTGCAAAGACAATGAAGAGCCATGCAACAAGTTGTATAAGCACCAAGTAGCCTCCGGCTGCAAGAGCCGATACGGCATCTCCCAGCCCTGGGAATATGTATTCAGTTGCAGCGTAGCCGAAAAATTCATGGAACGAAGTTGACATGTTTGATCCGAAGGTTGACAAGGTAGGCAAAGGCTTGCTTATCGCGAGATACTTGATGATGCTTGAGTTAGAAATGCTGGAGAAGTATGCGGACTGGTTGTATGCAATGCTCCCCGTATTCTGAATGCCAGTCAAGCCAGAAGCTACAACTATTATGGATATTGCTATCAGTACGGCAAGCACTGATCGCTTGAGGCCTATGACGAGCGTTGCGATCACAAGCGCAGGTATCTCGAGGAAGTATCCGAGAAAAGAGAAGGGCAAGGTAGCTAGAAGATATGTGAAGCTGAGCGTCCTGTAGTACTTGTAGCCCAAGAAAAGCGAAGCGCTCAGAAGAATTGTGAAAAGCCAGGCGAGCACAGGTGCTTGGTACATTATCAGCACGAGCATCTCAAAGAGCAGGAACATCAATCCAAGCAGGG
Source organism: Microcaldota archaeon (assembly GCA_023270055.1). Classification (GTDB taxonomy): domain Archaea; phylum Micrarchaeota; class Micrarchaeia; order Micrarchaeales; family CABMGC01; genus JAGDYB01. The sequence continues at coordinate 1,790 of JAGDYB010000002.1, read as the reverse complement.
GATGCACCATTGCTATCGCAAAAGTGGCCACAAGCAGTATTGCAAGTATGGGAAGCGGGATCGAATGAAGCGCTATTGCGATGCTTGCCAGGGCGAATGTCACCGCAAGCGAATCGGCGAAATTCTTGTAAGAGACGAGGTCCTTAAGCATGTCCTTTATCGAATATATTTTGAGGGGCAGCCCTCTCTTGTTGACGCTCTTTACTGGTTTTGTCTTCGATATTTTTGTGAACTTAATCCCGCTGCCAGAAGTAGCACTGGGTTTCGAGGTAGCGCCGGAACCGGGTTTGTTTACTGTGGCGGATGACATAAATTTATAATTGTATATAAATATATTAATATTATTAACCCGTTGTAGCTCAATGGCAGAGCGGCCGGCTGTAGTTTGCTAACGACAGCATAGCTTGTTGGATACCGGCAGGTTGGGTGTTCAAATCACCCCAACGGGACTTTCAAGCCAAGAGTGGTGCGATGGAGAATTGCATATTTTGCAAGATAGTTGCTGGAGAGGCACCTTCGTTCAAGATTTATGAAGATGAAAAATATATCGCTATACTCGACAAGTATCCGAATATTAAGGGGCAGACGCTTGTGATAACGAAGGAGCATGTAGACAGCTACGCTTTCGACCTGAGCGACGACGAACTTTGCAATCTGATAAACACGGCGAAGAAGGTGGCAAAGCTGCTGGAGAAAGGGCTAGGCGTTGAAAGGGTGCATATGGTGCTTGAAGGTGCTGAAATAAGCCACCTGCACGCAAAGCTGTATCCCGCGATTGGCATCGCAAAGCACGAGAAGTCGGTGGCGAAGGGAACGGTGAGCTTTGAAAGATACGAAGGATACATAAGCACAATGCATGGGCCGCAGGCAAGCGATGAGGAGTTGGAAAAGTTAAAGAATATGATTGTGGAAAAGAATAAGCAGTGATGATGCCTCGGTAGTGTAATGGTTAGCATACAAGCCTGTCACGCTTGTGATTCGGGTTCGACTCCCGACCGAGGCGTATATCACAGGGTTGTGGTTACGTTATTATCTTTAGATCCTTTTTCTTATAATGTTGCCAAAATGAAATGATAAAAACGCTAAAGCCTAAATTTCATAAAATGCATTTGACGCGAGAAAGGAACATTATTTATAATGCTCTTGAAAAGTCTACTTTAGAAATGGATAAATGTAATCTAAAGAAACAGCAGGTAAAAGGTGCATATGGGCAGTGAATAACCAGCAAGAAATCAACAGGATGAGTAGAAAACTCAAAAAAGGGCAGGTAATATTTAAACAAAATGTGTAGTTGCTCATTAAAGACCATTTAATTTTTTAAGTCGATAACAAGTATACTAGCAGATTTGCACTTGCTAATATATAGATTCTAATTGAGATAAAAAGAAGGCAATAATAGGTGCAGCCAGTATAAGAAAACATTCTCGAAAGACGTTCTTATATTAAGTAAACACTTAAAAAACTAACAAAACATATACGTTTGTAATTAAATGACAGTAAAAATAAATACGCCTGAATGGTCATATAAATTAATAGGATATGACACGTTTGAAGGGAAACATTACCAAATGAGTACATATAAAACAGAAGCCGAAGCGTTGCACGCTGCTAAAGACGTATTACAAAGATTAGAAAAGAACCAACCTTCTGCCCGTTCTGGAGGGCGGGGATTATTAGGAATTCAGGATCGGGTTTTTGTACAAGGTCCTGATGGCAAGATGACAAAGGTTGCGCCGGAATAAACAAACAACGCCCTTGTAGTATAACTTGGATAGAACGCGGGCTTCCGG
>JAGDYB010000008.1 GCA_023270055.1 Microcaldota archaeon | reverse complement strand
GGGCAAGTCCTGCCCTAGCTCTTGCGAGCACATTTATTGACGCGTTTATGTCCCTCCTTATTAAGTCTTCATCCCGATTTCCGTAATCAGCGCACGGTGATCAGAGCAGCCGTCGCAGGCACATTTCACACTCCCGAATTCGTACAAGCGCCTTGGTATCAGTATATAATCAAGCACTTCGCCCTTGGACGGGAAGGATACATATTCTTTGAAATCGTAAGCAGACTCAAACTCTCTGCCAGCCATTTTTGCAACGGTCCGCGGCTCGAGTATGTTTAGGTCGCCTACAACAATCGGCAGCTCATTTCTGCTTTTCCAATATTCTTTTGTTTCCGCAAAGTGGGAAAGCGCCCATTCGGTAGCGTTCGAATAATGCGTATTGTAAAACAGAACTCTCCTTCCTTTGTAGAGGAGCTCAACGATTTGAACGCCGCGATAATGCTTGTCGTCCGGCGCTTTTTGCAGGCGCATGACCCTGTGCGAAAGCACTTGCAGATTCGTAAGGCACGCGAGCCCGTCGAATACCTGGCTGTTTATTTCTATTCCCTTCTCGGCGCGGCGCTGCTCCATGATGTCATAGATCATTGTCTTGTAGCGAAGCTTCGAGTTGAGTTGCGCACCCTGATGCAAGCCGTCTTTGCCCTGGTGCCTGCGGTCGTCTGACACCTCCTGCAGCAACAGGACATCTGGCTCTTCCTTCATGATTGCTTTAATAATGCGCGGCTTTCTCGCTCTCCAATTATCCTGATACTGCCCTATATTCAAACTCATTATTTTCATGCAGGATCCCTTTTACCCTTGCACACTTTTGATGCAGAATTGGGGCGAAATAATGCAAAACAAAAACAAAAAAACTCGCTTTTATTCTATCTTGCCCTGCTCCTTAGTGTATATTATTATCTCGGGATGTTTCTTTGGCATTGGATTGGACCTTATGCCGTATATCGCTTTTATATTCTTCTGCAGCGCGAGCTCTATCAGCCTTTGCGTTATCACGCCGTCGAGAACAACACCGTACACCTCGTTCGGCGCCACCTCCTGCAGATACGTTATGAGCTCCCTTATAGGCATCTCGCGCATAGAGTTGCCTTCCACATTGTACACTCTTGACCTAAGCGTGCCGGTAAGCTCATCAAGGCCCTTGGAGAGCTCAAAAAGCACCATGCCTTCGGAAGCTGGCTTTATCGGAGCCGGGCCAGCTTCGCTCTTCTGCAATGGCTGCGGATTCGCTATGTGCTCCACGCTTGGCACATTTTCCTCATAATCGTTGTCTTCTATCTTTGGAAGCAAGCCATTGTCTTCTGGCTCAACAATTTCCTTGTCTTCTCCGTTATCTGCCGCCTGTGGTGGATTGCTCTGATACCTGTTCTGGCTCTGGCGCTCATTGCGGTACTGGTACTGCGCAGGCTTCTGCTGCGGCTGCTGTTGCACGTTCTGACCCTGATTCTGCTGCGGTTGCTGCTGGTACTGCTGGTAGTTGTGGTTACCCTGCTGCATGGACTGGTTCCTTTTCATCATGTTCATGTACTGGTCTATAGGCATTTTCGTCCTCAGGGCCTTTATTATCTCCTTCCTCGTAAGCTCCTCAACCTCCTTGCCGTCAGGAGCACGCGCCACATAGTCTATCTCGGCCACACTCATCAGCGTGTGCAGGATCATTTCCCCGCCCCTGTCGCCGTCGGTAAAAACGGTAACCTCCTTCTCGTTGCAAAGCTTTATTATTGTCTTCGGTATTGCGGAGGCACCGCCTATTGCGACAGCATTGGCTATGTCGTTTTTCAGCAGATTTATGACATCAGCGCGTCCCTCGACTATTATCACTTCGTCGCTCTTGCCCACCTCCGGCCCGGCAGGCAGCTTCTCTGGACCGTATGTTGTTATCTCGCTGGATTTTATGTCTGATTGCACTATCTCCGAAAGCTCTTTGCTGTCTGGTATCTCGGTCTGCATCAGCAGGCGCATGAGGTCCTTCGCCCTGTCGAGTATTTTTCTCCTCTTCTCCGATCTCGTGTCTTCAATCTTCTCTATGTTGAACTGTGCATCGTATGGGCCGACCCTGTCTACCGATTCGACTGCGGCCGCGAGTATGCATGTCTCTACCCTGTCAAGAGATGCGGGAAGATAAAGTTTTCCGTACGTTTTGGCGCCGGACTGCGAAACCTCTATTTCTATTCTTCCTATCTTTCCGTTTTTCTGCAACTCCCTTAGATCAAGCTCGTCGCCGAGCAGGCCTTCTGTCTGCCCGAAAACCGCGCCGATTATGTCGGGCTTGTCCACAAGCCCGCCTATGTTAAACTTGCATTCCACCATGTATTTTACTATATCAAGATATGTTTTTGCCATCTCAATCTCCCTTTTCCATTATTTTCTTTGCCGGAGACGCCGCCTCTTCAACGTGCACTATCCTGAGGACCTTGAAGAATTCCCTTCTCAGATCAGTGTTTATTTTATATTCAGAGCAGCTCAGCAGCGCCTTGAATTCAAGCACCTTCTGTTCCCCTTTTCTGTCATTGTCGGTAAGTATGTATATTACCTTTGAGCCGCCGTCAAGGTCCACGTTGCCGTACCTGAGCATGTCGTAGGTGTACACCTCGCTTATGCCAATCTCCTTGAGCGCCTTCACGTCGTTTTTTCCTTCCACGAGCACGATGCCGGAACTTAGGCTCTCGAGCACGTTTTCCAGGCGCTTCTTGATTGCCTTGTCTTTCAGCTGCTGCACAATAACCACTGACAGGATAAGCCGTATTAGCTGCGCTGTGGCAACACACGCATTTTCATCATATCAGATAAAAATTTAGCATTAAACATGTTTACCACACCATACGGCGTTTCCATTCAATAAAAATATAAAGCATAAACATTAATATATGTTATGTAATATTTTGATTTGCTGCGCGACTGACCAGTGATGCTGCGGCGGTTTTATGAACAGGTATACTAAAGGCGCCAGGGGCGAAAGGGAGCTGCTGAACAAGTTTCACGAGCTCGGCTACTCCGTTGTGAGAAGCGCAGGCTCAGGAGTAAATTCGATAAGCCCGGACATAATAGCGATAAAAAACGGGAAAGGCTATTCCTTTGAGTGCAAGGCGTGGGACAAGGGAAGGATAGGAATAGAGATCGAAAAGTTCGAGATGCTGAAAGAGTGGGAGAGAAACACAGCAATGCAAACCTTCATTGCCTGGCGCATGAGCGGGAAGGGCTGGTTCTTCATGAAGCTTGACGAGCTTGTCAAGGGCGACAAAGATTACAGCATAACCATGCGGCGCGCCCTCGAGATAAACAGGGTGCTCGATTCAATAGTTCGGCAGGACTGATTTTGTTAGAATGGGAATGCCACTATTTGCAACTTTTGCGCATGATTTTAAAAGCTTGCTTGAGCATTAGTTAGCACAGTGGTGGTGAATTGAAGACTAGGGGATTTAGTCTTTATGATGTTGAGCAGTTTTTGAGGGAGGCTGGCGCTGAGAGAGTGACGGAAGACGCGATATCGGACCTTGAGAAGGAGCTGGAGGAGCTTACCGACAAGATAGGCAAGAGGGCGCTGAACTACGCAAGGCACGCAGGAAGAAACAAGACGATAAAAAGGTCTGATGTGGCGCTTGTCAAGCACATTTCCTCGCGCTGAGTTTTGCAAAGCGCATCAGCACGGAACGCGTCATCACATAAGCACTGCGCGGCGATCTTTTTTGAACAAGCTTTATACTAGGGCGAGAGCCTTCAGAATGAAAGCGAGCACAACGAAAATGGCCTCGAAAGCGGACAGGTAAATAGAAACCTCCCACTCCCTTGCCCTTTTCATGTTCATTACCATATGCGTGAGGCTGTATATCTTTTTGCCATACGGAGGTTCGAGCGTGCCGTCGCTTCTTCTTATGCCAAGATCTGTAACATCAAACCTTTTCCTCGCATGCAGAAGGAACTCTATTATCCAAGGAATAAACACTATTATGCCGAAGAATTCCAGGTTGCCAAGCACCATTATTGCCACCATCGTGGCGCCAACTGCGTACGTGTAGCTGTCGCCGGGCATAATGCGTGAAGGATACCAGTTGAACCAGATGAAGCCCAATATCGAGGCGAAAAGTATGGCGGAAAGCAGAAGGCTTATGTTTGACCCGTAGATGAAGCAGTATATTAGGAATCCTAGCGAGGCGACAAGCGTTGTGCCTGGCTGCAGGCCGTCAAAGCCGCCGAGCAGGTTGACCGCGTTTGGCACGAATATGATCGCAAGAGGCAGCACTAGAAGCGGGTAGAAATACGACAGGTTTACGAGACCTATGAGCGGTATGTGAACGTAGCTATTTCCAGCGTTGATCGCCATGAGGGGTATTGCCCCTATTACAGTGAGCAAAGGCTTCTGCCATCTTTTGAGCCCGACCCTTATGTCTTTCATACCCGTGGTCTTTTGTGGCTTGGATTTCACGTTTAGGTCGTCAATGAAGCCGACGAATGTTATGAGCATTATGGAAAGCGATGCCGCGAGCAGGTCCGATATTTTCAAAATCGGCGTATAGACGAACGTGCCCCCGAAAGTGTACACCATGATGCCGACGATAAGGCCGAAGGACAGCGCCACCCCGCCGCTGCTTGGTATTATCCTTTTCTTGCCTTTGTAATAGTCTTTGCCAACTATGCCTGCGCTGGAAAAATAGTTTATGACGAAGTATGTTGAAAGCACCGTTATGAAGAATGAAATTACTGCTGGCACAAATATTGTGAGATATGAATGGTACATGTTTTGATATGCTTATTTAGCAATTATAAATCTTTTCCTTGCTGGAACTGCGCTGCGACAATGATGCGCAAGACGATGGCAGTATGTGTTTTTATACTTTTTATGCAACAAGAAATTGATGATTCTTATGGGAGGCAGCACAAACGTGAAAAAGAGGGCAAACACAACAACAACGACACTGGAACCGTTCTTCGAAGCGGCAAGGAAAAGTGAAATCGAAATAAAAAAGACCGCGCTGAACATAAAAAGCGAGGAGATAATAGAGAAGGACAGGGAGCTGAAGAAGGTTAAAGAGGAAAGAGCCGAGTTGGCGAAGGAGATTTTCGCGCTGGCAAGCGAACTCGGAGTAAAGAATATTTCTACAAGCAAAGGAGCTGTACAGGTGTACGAATTCTACAAGCAGGTCATAGAGAATGCAAACGACGCAGAAGCAAAGCACAGGGTATACAGCATACTTGAAAAGCACGGCATAGACCCACTTGACGTTTTCGGCATAGACGAGAAAAAGCTCGCAGAGCTGGAGAAGAACAGCAAGGAGGTGAAGAAGGAGCTTGACGCTGTGCTGAGTAAGAAGGAGGAGAAGGTAAAAGTTGTAAAGACGTACAGTGACTGATCTGCGGCATTAAACTGAAACGTACAGAAAGGGATTAATACTTTGCCGCGTTATTTCCTATTTCATTGGTGAAGCTGTGGCTGGAGATGGCGAATACACAAAGGAGCACACACATGAATACATGAGCGAAAATGCCGAAGGCAGGCTGCGTGAGGAGAAGGGTGCTGAAGGCAAAAACAGAAAAAATCTTTATATGTTTCTTCTGCTCGTCGCAGCGGCATTGGTACTTACAGTAGTCTTCAGGATCGCAATGCTCAAGTATTTCGGATTTTATGAACCTGACGGCTACTATCACTTCTCCGTAATAAGGTATGCAGTGGAGCATAACTTCACCGTGCCTAAATATCTCAGCATATCCGGCTGGCCGCACTCAACTCCTGTTACTGAGCCGCAAGGCCTTTACTGGGTCACACTTTTTCCATATGCGATACTGAGGTATGCCGGCATAAGCTACTATACTGTTATGAGACTCATACCCGTTCTCTTCGGCTTGCTTGACGTGATAGGCGCGTACTATCTTGCCAGGTTCCTTACGAAGAGCAAGATATTCGGCGTGCTTGTTATGCTCTTCGTGGCGCTCAGCATGGGCGATGCGGCAAGGACCAGCGCACTTGTCTACAGGGGGGACGGATTCGTCACCATATTCCTTATACTCTCGCTTATATTTCTAATTGAAATGCTCAAAACCGAATCCAAGCGCAGGAGGATAATATACATGGCGCTTTCAGGATTCGTGCTGAGCATAGGAAACTATGTTTGGGGCGGAGCACCGTTCGCAACCGCTGTATACGTCATCTCTTTCACATTTATAGTTGCGTATTATTTCATATTCGACAGGCTGAAGGGCTTAGAGACTTCAGGGTACATGCTTGGAGCCCTAGGCATATGGTACGTGCTCGCTAGCATATACAGGCATATCGGCGTGATACATGCGGAGACATTCACTGGAAAATATTTCATAATGTTATACATTTTCATGGCAATAGGCTGGTACTTGGCGCTCTACATATCAAAGCGCAAGAATATTTTTGGCTCAAAGACGCCGCTGGGCAGGGCGATTACGGTAACCGTGTTCGCAATCGCCATAGTTGTAGTAATGGACTTGTTCACCCCCGCATTCATATACCAGATATTCGTCGGCAACGGATTCATGACGACTACTGCTTTTACGCAGACGATAGAGGAGCTGCAGCCGCCAAGCGGCGGCTTCCTGTTCTCAAGCTTTGGATTTGAGCTTCTGCTTTCGCCGCTCAACATGCTGCTCCTGCTTTCCGCGGTGATACCGCACATAACGCTGATATCGTGGCTCATTATGTTTATTATCATGCCCGTATACCTGTTCATGAATATCGACGAAGAGAAAAAGGAGCATGAAAGAGGCAGGGCGATTTTGAAGTTTAGGGGAAGCGAGGCAATGCTCGTGGTTCTTGCTTATTTCCTTGGCACTGCATACCTTCAGATGCACGCGGTGAGGTTCAATTCGCTCATATCTGTGCCGCTTGCGATAATAGCCGCATATACACTCTATTGGATGATAAACTATTCTAAGGACACTGCGCGGAAGATAAAGAAAAATTCCGCGTTTGTCGTGATCGCGGCGATATTTGCAGTGCTTGTGGCCGCCGGGCTCAAAGCACACTATGTAGCAGTTAGTAAATTAGGAGTTAGTAAATTAGGAGTTAGTAAATTAGGCTTTGGCCCGATCATGTATGTGATTGTAGCTGCTTACATAATAATGGGTATATATGTATATCTGAGGAAAGAAGGCATGGGTGACGAGCTCGACCTGAGCTGGCTTACCAATCTCTTTTTTGCATATGCAATCGCAATTGTAGTTGGTGTTGTTGCTTATCTGGCTTTGGCTGATGCATATGTTTCACAAATTACCTCGGTGCTTGTCGGAATATTCTTTGCTGCATGTGGCTTCCTGCTGGCGCTTTCTTATGTCAAGGAAAAAAATAACACAACTGTTCTGCTTGCTTCTGCCGCATTCGTTATATTGTATGTTGTGCCGCAGGCTTATCTTATGTATATGGCAAAGAACGTAAGCTACATATATGGCAACTTCGCGTGGATGCTATCTGCGCTTGTGATATTGTTTCTTGCTGCACTGTACTTCTACTCGAAAAAGAAAGAGCTATGGTATGTAATGCCTGTGATGCTCATAATCTTCGCAATCATATTTTATGACATACTCTCCACTGCCAGCATATCGCCTGCCGACAGCATAAACCCGCAGTTTATCAGCGCTTTGCAGTGGCTTAAAGCGAATTCGCCTGCGAACAGCGTAGTGCTTACGCTGTGGCCGGATGGATCTGTGGTCGAGGGCGTGGCAAACAGGACAAGCGTGATGGACAGCGTTGGCGCGCAGAATGCATCTAAAGCCGACCCATTCGCCGCATGGCTGCTCAACAGTAGCGATGACCCTTACTTCCTTACCGGCAACATCATGGGCAAGCCAAATTACTTGCTCGTCAGATACCCATGGCTGCTTGAGACGAGCGGCATATTCACTGAGGCAAATCTCACGACAAGCCTACAAAGCGAATATGGCGCCGCGGCATTCAGCGACATAAGCGAGGCGGAGAGTGCGGCCAACAGAACCATAACGATAACAATGGAAAATCCTTCTACGAATCCGCCGCTACTAGCAAGAGTCGTGGTCAAGAGCGGCAACCTGACACAGAATTCGATAAGCGCCTATGAGCTTGTGCCAATAAAGAACACTACGAGCTACGGCATATCGCCGTTCACGTACGTTGAGTTTTACAATGTATACAACACCAGCTATTATGTTGTTAAGCAGACCGCGTTCAACCAGACAAACGACCGACTCCTGCTGCTGATGTTCTCCCCTGTTCCAAAGCCAGGAGTGCCGGTAAACCTGACGCAGGCGCTCGTGTTTGATCCTGGGCTCGCGGCAAGCAACATGTACAAGTTTCTTTACATGTGCAGCGGCACCGAATGCGCATGGAACAACAATGTCGCGGGGCTTGATCTCGTGTATGCCAATTCTGACACGAAGATATTCAGAATTGTCTACAACAGCACAGCAGCAGGCACTGCAGGCTGAAAATTAAAGCCTGATCAGAAAGAGAAAAGAGGAAAACAAAAAGTAAAATGGAGCCGGCCTAAAAGCACCGCTTATTTGATTGGCGGCTCCGCACATTTTACGTGATATTTGCACTTATCGCTTCCTTGTGTATTCTTGCTGCGCTCAATTACTTCTCGCCGTACCAGGTTCCTATCATTGCAATTATGAACCCAATTATTGTCCCGGCGAAGAATCCAGAGTTGCTCCACAACAGTGCCACAAGCGAGAATGCGCCAAGACCCGTTGCACCACATGCGTATGTGGTTATCATTTTAACGTCCTTTGCTATATAGTTGCCAAAGCTCAGGAAGAATAGCGCTATCGATGCTACTACCGCCACAGCGTATAATATCGGAAGCCATAGCGCTCCTGCCGCGGTCAGACTGCTGCCGTAGATGCTTGCGTTGCTCCCAAAAAGTACGCCCAGATAGATCAAACTCCCAACGAATTCCAAGGCAAATGCAATTGCCTTGTTATTTGCTCCTTTTGCTACCATTATATCACTGGATAATAACAATGATGTAAGATTTTTAAATTTATCTATGGGGTATGTTTCCTAAAGAATCTTTGTTTGACAAACAGCGAAGTACTTACCAAGGGTTCTTGCTAATATCCGTGCTTATGCGGAGCCGATTCAAAGGGATTGCAATCAAATAGGGTAGGATATATTATTTATCTTATGAGCTTTATGAGCTTATAATCCGATTATAATATATAGTTTTTGTGTAATATTTATATTGGGGATGCAGCACGGATTTTGTGATGTGCGCATTTTTCAATAATTTATGCTAGATAGGTGTAATATATGAGGATAATAGGACATGGAAGGAAAAAACCATTTGCTGTAAAACTGGTTGACGTACCTGGTATGAAAGGTATTACAAACGATGAGAAGGTATTGAATTATGAATTGCATATCTGCGCATGCGGGCTGTCAAAGCACAAGCCGTTCTGCGATGGATCGCACAGCCACGTTGCGGCTGAAGACGATGCAAAGCTATTTTCTTATACTGAAGAGAACAAACCGGAAGAAGTAAATGTGAAGAGGAAAGATGGCAGCGACGTGCGCGTGATAGACAGATACGAATAACGGTGCCGGGCTGAGGGGCTGCCTGGCGCACGAACGCTTACTGCCCCCTGAGCTGCCTGCGTCATAATGGTACCAAAATGCATCATGCGCAAAGGATAAATATCAGTATAAAGCACTTAAGATTATCCAAATTGCAATGTGTCCGGGGTGTTTTTCAATGCCCTTGATTGTTATTGAAGGATTAAACGGAACCGGCAAATCTACAGTTGCCAATGAGGTAGCCAGCGTGCTCGGCGCAACCATAATGAAGATACCGGCTAGCGATTTCATGACCAAGCTGAAAGCTTATTTTGATATGCATCCAGAAGAAACGGTTGCGAGGACCTTGTATTTTATGTGGGCAGCTGAGGATATAGGGAGGAAGGCTGCAAATATACTCAGGAAAAATCCAGACAACGTTGTTATATTGGACAGATACTGGTACACCACGTATGCGGCGCAGAGGGCGTATGAGATAGCCTACAATTCAGGGAAGAATCTGGAGGAGATAGACAAGATAATAGACGAGACAAAAGCGCGTATGCTTGTGCCTGATGCCATAGTGTACATATATGTGCATCCTGCCATAAGGGATTTGAGGCTTGCCATGCGAAGGGAAGCGGACAAAAGGAATGATAAATGGCACTCTGGCGATGCAAAGCTTTATTACGCCTTTGAGGAGGAATACAAAAGGCTTTTTGAACAGCTCGAAAAGGAAGGGGCGAACGTGATAAGAATCGACAACAGCGGCGACATAAGCAAGACAGTAAGCAATACGCTCGAGCAGTTGAACAGAAGCGTGTTTGCAAGGAAAAAGGCCACAACAAGGGCGTGAATTTGGTTAGATTGGATGAAATTTGCAATAGGATCCACAAGTGCCATAAAGATTGACGCTGCAAGAAAGGCATTGTCAAGCCTGCTTCACGGTAAAAAAATCGAAATACTTACATACAAGTCCAAATCAAGAGTGCCTGAGACGCCGATTGGAAAGCACACGATAAATGGCGCGAGGAACCGCGCAATAGACGCCAAAAATAATGTGGCCGGAGCGGACTATTATATAGGCGTGGAGAGCGGGCTTGTAAACAGGTACGGCAGCGTTTATGAGGAGGCGTGGTGCTGCATGATAGACAAGAAGGGGAGGGAGTATTATGCTTATTCAAGCGGGCTTAAGGTGCCGGATCCCATAGTTGAGGCGATGCGCAGGTACAAGACCACGCACAACAGGATCATGATAAGTCTTCAGGAGCGCTATGGATTCATTGTCGGAGATACGTGGGGTAACTATACCGGCAGCGTTCTCAGCAGAAAGGCTTCCGTTGAGGAAGCGGTAAGAAATGCCCTAGTGCAGATCTTCCCCGGAAGGAAAGGTATATACAAAGGGCATTATCACATATGACTTGTATGGAAAACATAACGCGCTGCGACTTTGCTTATGCTAGGATCAGGCATTTGTTGTTTAGCACCGCTGATATGCTGGTTACTGAGAAGAGCATACAGTATATGTGCAGGCACAACGCCCTTTTGTGGCTTGCAAGGCGTATAATAGCGCTGAGTCTTAGGAACGGCAAGCTAAGGAAGATAACCAAGCTCAGCAGCAACAGATTCTGGCTTGATGAAAAATTCCAAAAGGATATGATGCGCGTAATGAAATGGCCCCTGCGTGTAAGCGGCAAAACAGTCGGCATAACATACAAAGGGGCCAGCTTGCGCTTTGTCTATAATTCGAATGTGCAGCTTGCCAACACGCGCTACCTGCTGGTGAGACAGTTCATAGATGGGAAGTATGCCGACGTAGACGTCAAAGGCAGGCAGGTGCTTGACATAGGTGCGAGCGTCGGCGACACAGCGATATTCTTCGTGTTGAATGGCGCAAAGAAAGTTTATGCGTACGAACCTTTCCCCTACTCGTACGAGATAGCGAAAAGAAACATAAGGATTAACCATATGGAGGGCATGATAGAGCTCTTCAACGAAGGCTGTGGAGGGCGCAGCGGCTACGTGCAAATACCTGCTGAAGAAGAGAATTATTTAGGGTCTGATTTGAAGAAATGGGAGAAAGGGAGAAAGGTAAGAATCAAGACGCTAAAGCAGATAGTGGCTGAAAAGGGGATAAGGCACGGCGTCCTGAAAATGAACTGCGAGGGCTGCGAATACGGCATAATACTTAACACGGATGCCGCAACGCTAAGGAGATTTGACATTATAAGAATTTCCTACCACTACGGCTACCTGAACCTTGTTGAAAAGCTCAGGAGGGACGGGTTCACGGTTGCATACAGCAGGCCGCGATATTTTTTGAGCGAGGAAAAGGAAAAGCAGGACATGTATTCAGGACACATTTTCGCGTACCTTAAATAGAAGTGCGAAGCATAAATCCGCAGCGGTATATCGTAAAGCGCACGTTCTAGCAGTGCCACCGCCGCTGCGGCGATGCCAAAATCAATCCACCTTATGCGCGATTATCTCCTTTTCTTTTTTTCGTTTTCGAGCCAGCTGTTGTAGGTCGACTCATCCTCCTTCATCAGCCTGTCTAGCACGTCCTTCCTTATCTCCTCTGTTGAGACTGTGCTCCTCGAGCTGTACTTCTTCTCTATGTCGCTGGCTATCCTCCGCGCAGGCTCCAGTTTTCCTCCAGTCTTCACTATTGCCGTGACTATTTTCTCCCTTATGAAATCCTCTTCGCTCCCGTCCCTCTTCTTTACCCTTGTCATTTATATCACCCCCGATTCTTATTACATAGGAAAAGCTTATAATGTTATGCGCATACGTGCACATCAGACGCAGGAGTGCTTACAGCTTTTTTGCCATGAGCACCGCATCGACATACTTGCCGCCATAGCGCAGCTTCTTTGGAAGCGCTCCGGTTATCTTGAATCCCATTTTTTTGTAGAGGTTCTGCGCATGCACGTTGTTTGCAAAAACCTCAAGGTAGACAAGCTTTATGCCAAGCCGTTTCGCCTGCTTGAGCAGCTCTTTTACCAGCGCAGTTCCTATGCCTATGCTTCTGTAATTTTTTGCAAGGCTTATGCCGAGCGTGCCGGTGTGTCTCGATTCGTCTGAGCCGCGGGTTACCTCTCCCTTGCCTATCATATGCCCGTTAACCTCTGCAACTATGTGTACCGCATTTCCTTTTATGTTGCTTGAGATTATCCCTGAAAGATAGTCCGCCTCAGACTCAAGCGTTTGCTTCCTGCTTGTTGCAATCATCGCTTTTTCAGCAACTAGGTCATTTATGAACTTCAACATGTCGCTGAGATCGTGCATGTCTGGGGTGCGGAGCACTACGGAAATGCCGTTCTTTGCCTTGAAAGTAGAAAGCACTTTGCCTGGCTCCATCATAAAAACATCCGCGCACAGGCATCAATGAACAAATGTAAACATATATGCAAATGGTGCCTGCTTAAACTTAACATTGCGTTGATATATATTTAATTCTTGCCCCAACGACGCCAGATGTCTATTTTGCAGAAAAGATTTATAAATATCATATGTTCTTTGCTAGATTATTCTTTGGCCTTACCCGCTTTGCTTTGTCCCGCGGGATTGAATTATGATAATGCGATTGTGGATGCGTTATGTTTATCCGATGATTGAATGGTTGTGGGCGAAGTTGAAAGCGATGGAAAAAGTATGGATGCGAAAAAGCAAACTTTATCTACTGCGGAGCGCGACTATGCGTTGCTTTTCAAGGATGGGGTCAGGGAAGACGACCTTGGGAAGGAAATAAAAAACGAAAGGGCAAACAAAATCTTGTCTGAAGTTTACAGCAACCTAGTAAAGGAATTTAGCAAAGAAGGACTGATAATGTTTACCCTTGGAAGCCTGGGCAAAAAATACGAATCCGAGAAACTGAGCGACATAGATGCAGTCATAATAGGCAATAGGGCCGCAGAAAGCGTGGACTTCGAATTTTACAAGAAAGTTGGAGAAGCCATTGGCAACGCAATAAGCAAAGTAAAAGAAGAGGGTATAATTGCGGTAGAATATCCATCGGATGAGGGTGACGTCTTCCTAGAACATTTGGAAGAGCCCAAGGGAAAAATAAGCAAACTACAGGCATTCGTCTATCAGAGTATACCAGTATCAGCACGCTACGACAACGACAAGGACAATTTCATAAGCGTGCTTGCCGACGGCAGGCTGCTCATTAAGAATGGTGATGGAAAGGTTGTACATGCAGGAGAGAAGGAGAGTAGTGAAAAGCTAGGTACAATAATGAAAATAGTATATGCTACCGACGGGCTCGAAAGTGAGAGAGAAAGGATATTTATGAGCGCGGAGAGGAGAATAGCCCGCTCGATAGTGTTCACGTACTCAAATCCAAACCTAAGCACAGAACTGCTTGCAAAAGATGCACTAAGCCAGCTTAAGTCCGCGGCAAAAACTGTCGCAGAGCTATACAACAAATATATAGCTGAAAAAAGCATAGGCACATACGGCCCGGGCAACGTGCCAGTGTGGAAGCCAGCATTCGGAAACCTGCTGGAAAACGCAAACGGATACCCAGAGTATATAAAGGAATATGTGGAGAAGGTAGGGAAGCTTAGGAAAGAGTTCGACGAGCTGAGCAGGCTCGCGGAAGCTGGCGAGCAGTCCAAGCAGGATTTATTCAGAAAGTTCATAGACGTTGATCTTAAAGACCTTTACGTAACCGCAACGATTGCATTAAACAGGTTGAATTATGACATGCAAAACAAGTATACCGAAACGCTTAAAAACGCATACAGAAATTAAAACATGGTGAAGGAGTGCTTTCAGGCAGGGTGGAGAGGCTCAGGAGGCACGTGATGGAGCTCATGAGCAGCCCGACGTTTGCAAAACTTTACTACCACAACATAATACACACTAACGATGTGTACGAAAGCTCAAAGAGGTATGCGGAAGCAGAGCAAATCGAGAAAGAATACGTTGAACCGTTGCTTGCAGCAGCTCTCCTGCATGACATAGGCTATGCTAAGCAATATGATGCAAACGAGCCCATCGGCGCAGAGATGGCCGGCGAGATACTTCCAAAATTTGGATTTGACAGCAAAGAGGTGAAGCTTGCGCAGAAGCTGATACTCGCGACCGAGTTTCCTCAACACCCGAAGGATGAGCTCGAATACATAATATGTGATGCTGATCTTGACACGCTTGGCACTGACAGGTTCCTGCTGAGGTCATTGGACCTAATGGACGAGCTTGAGGCCAACAAAGGCAAGAGGTACACGCTTGCAGAATGGTACAGAAGCCAGCTGTCGCTTTTGGAAAGCCACAAGTACTTTACCAATTCAGCAAGGAGGCTTAGGGAGGAAGGGCAGAATGCCAACATTGAGAAAGTAAGGAAGCTTCTCGAAGGCGAAGGTTAAAAACCATGAAAAATATATACAAAATGAAAAGGTCGTGGAGCGGCGCATACGTATGCGTGTTCAACAGGGACTTCTCCGAAATACTGCTTCTGTGGCGTAAGAAGGAAAAAAGAGGGAAAACTGTTTTAGGATGGGGTAATGTCGGCGGTACAATTAAGCACGGAGAAAAACCGCTATATGCATGCATAAGGGAGGCGGAAGAAGAAATTGGCATGTCTCTTAGTCCGAAAAGTCTAGCATTTATATGTGTCAAGAGTGTCAAAGGCCCTGGGCAGCTCAGATGGCCCATCTATTTTTATGCTGCATCAATCGGCGGCAACACCAGAATACAGCTTAGCAGCGAATCTAGAGGATACGCGTGGTTCAAGAAAAATGAGCTGCCAGATAAGATGTTGGATTCCGAAAAGGACATATTGGACTGGTGGCAGATTGCAAGGAAAACATTACAGAATGCTTAGTGACTTACAGGCAAGAAATAAGAGTTTGAGGATGTTATTATTCACTTAGAAAAAGTGCTTAAAACAATCCACACAGTTCTTATGCATGCCCTCGCTGATACTATTAAAAAACAATAAATACCTTGCTGTCTGCTGGGCTTTGCCAAAATTATTTCTCCTTTTTATGCTTTATCTGTTGGCTGCGCTTGCTTATGCTGCTTTCGCAGAAAAAGTTTGGGGTTGCGGGGATTTGAACCCCGACCAGCAGGTAACGCCTGATATCACGAATCACCGCTCCAAATCCTCATCATCGCACTTGGCTCATAACATTTTAAAACATCTGGAGCCTGCTGCGCTGCCAGGTTACGCTACAACCCCTATATTTTTAATATATAAATAACAAATTATAAAAGATTGGGCTTTTGTATGAAGGTTTCTTACAAAGGAAAAGATTTTTCAGTGGCAGAGGGAAGAATAAGAAAAAATGGAAAGGAGATCGCATATGCAGAGGTTGTCGAGCCAGACGTAGCGGTGATATTGCCTATTTTGGAAAATGACACGATATTAATTGAAAGGAATTTTAGGCCTGTACTCGGCAAATTCATTTACGAATTGCCTGCAGGGCACTTGAATAGGGGCGAAAAACCTGCCGAAGCGGCAAAACGTGAGCTTGCAGAGGAAACCGGTTACAGAGCAAAAACATTAAAGTTAGAATTTGTGGCTTATTCAACTCCTGGCAGGAGCAAATCGAAATTTTTCCATTTTGTGGCAAGCGGACTTTGCAAGGGCAATACGCATCTTGATAAGGATGAAATAATAAGCATTAGAAGGATAAAGATAGGGAAAGCGCTCGGAATGATAAGAAGCAAACAGATAATGGATGAAAAGAGCATTGCGTTTCTAGAATATTATGCCAGAGGGAAATTTCATGGACGCGATATTGTTTGATGTGGGCGGAGTGCTGGTAGACTACTCGGAACACAAGCACACAGAATACCTTGCTGAGATGATGAGAAAGCGCAAGAGGATAGACGTTAAACAGGTATATACTACCATTGAGAAGTATTTGGATAAATTTGAAAGGGGAATGATCAGTAAGGAAATGTTTGTAAAAGAGACCACGTCAAAGCTTGGCATAAGCGACAGAGAGCTTGACTGGTGCGGCTATTTTAGGAAACACGCAACTCCTAATCCTGAGACGATAGAAATTGCGAAGGAATTGAAAAGCAAAGGTTATATTGTTGGCCTCCTTTCAAACATAGACAAGTGCAGGTATGCATATCTCAGCAGGCTGCTTGACTTTGACATGTTTGATTACAGATTTGCATCGTGCAACATAGGGTTTAGGAAACCGGACAAAAGAATATATGTTGAAGCAGCAAGGAGAATGAAAGTCAAGGTAGGCGATATACTATTCATAGACAATATGAAAAGCAATGTTGAAGGGGCGCTTGCTGCTGGTATGCATTCGCTGTTGTTCAAGAGTGCCAGAGATCTTAAGACAAAGCTTTTGAGGCTTGGGATATGATGTCTTTTATAAGCAATTTGGGCCTGCCGCTTGCAAAGAAATGGATAGCTGGCACCAGTGTGCACGATGCGCTTCTGGCGGCGGCAGAGATAAACAAAAATGGAGAAAAAGCAATAATCAATTACCTAGGAGAGAACTATGAATCCAAGGACCAGGTAGTTAGGGTAATGACAGTATATGAAGATGTGATGAGCAAGGTGCAACAACAGGGCGTTGATGCTGACATTTCAGCAAAACCGTCCCAGCTGGGCCTCAGGATAAGCAATAGGCTCTTTTTGAAAAACTACATGCAGCTTGCAGAATTGGCAAAACGCAAAAATTTGTTCTTGTGGCTTGACATGGAAGAGTCCGGATACGTTGAACATACAATTCGAGCTTATCTAAAGGCGCGCAGGAGGTTTGACAACGTAGGCATATGCATACAAGCAAATCTGAAAAGGAGCTACAAGGATGTTGCAAGGATAGTGGGCGGAGGGGGAATAATCAGGCTTGTCAAAGGGGCGTACAAAGAGAGCGATAGGGTTGCTTTCAACAAAGCTGAAGAGAGAAATAGGAATTATGTAAGGCTGATGGAATACCTTTTCGACCATTCGCCAAAGTTCATGATTGCTACCCACGATGAGAAGATGATAGACAAAGCCATAGAGCTTAACAGGGCGCGTAGAAGAAGGCTTATGTTCGGCATGCTCAGAGGCATAAGGCCAAAGCTTGCGCTGAAGCTCGCGGAAAAGGGATATGCGGTTTATATCTATGTGCCATTTGGAAGAGAATGGGTGGCATACTCAATAAGGCGGCTGAGGGAGGCTGGGCACGCAAAGCTTGTGTTCAGGTCTCTGCTGCAGGGTTAAAAGATTAACACTAAAAAGATTAAGCGGCATAGTGTTTATGTAATTGCTAAGCGGTGTTAACTTGGAAAATGAAAAAAGTGAAGGGATAACTGTAAAAAAGAGCGAGAATTTTTCGGAATGGTATTCGCAGGTTCTTACAAAGTCGGAATTCATAGACTATGGCATAGTTTCAGGCACCGTAGTATTTAAGCCAAGCAGCTACTTTGCATGGCAGAAGATAGTCGAATTCGTAAACAACGAGTTCGTAAAGGACGGCGTAGAAAACGTCTATTTTTCAATGCTTATACCGGAAAGCCTGCTTGAAAGGGAAAAAACGCATTTCAAGGGCTTCAACCCTGAGGTGGCGTGGGTAACAGAGGCGGGCAAATCCAAGCTTAAGGAAAGGCTTGCAGTGAGACCCACATCAGAAACAATAATGTACCCGAGCTTTGCGAAATGGATACGCTCATGGCGTGATCTCCCAATGCGGTACAACCAGTGGAACAACGTGATAAGGTGGGAGTTCAAAAATCCTACTCCGCTAATACGCACAAGGGAGTTCTTGTGGAACGAGGGGCACACAGTATATGCAAGCAAGGAGGAAGCTGAAAATGAGAGGGATTTCGTTCTCGGAGTGTACCAAAAGGCGCTGGCGGAGCTTGCCGCGCTGAAGGGCGTTGTGGGAAGGAAAACGGAAAACGAGAGGTTCGCAGGCGCGGTAAACAGCTACAGCATAGAGCTGCTCCTGCCTGACGGCTGGGCGTTGCAAGGGCCCGACTTTCACAACGACGGCCAGAACTTTTCAAAGGCTTTTGATGTAAAGTTTCTCAACAGGGAGGGGAAGTATGAATACGCGTGGCAGAACACGTATGCGATAAGCACGAGGGTGCTCGGCGCCATGGTAGCTGTGCATGGAGACGACAAGGGGCTGGTACTGCCTCCAAACCTAGCGTATATACAAGTGGTTATAGTACCGATAATGAAAAAAGGAAGCGAAAGGACCGTTCTTGAGTTTTCGCAACAGATCTACTCAGAGCTCAAGACCAAGTACAGGACCAAGCTTGACGACAGGGACTACTACTCGCCAGGATACAAGTACAACGAATGGGAGCTCAAGGGAGTGCCGATAAGAATAGAGATAGGTGCCAAGGAGGCGGAGGGCAGATTCGTGACCGCGGTAAGGCGCGATAACGGCGTAAAAAGCAAGATTGAGGCGAGCAAGGTAAAGGAGGACATTGGAAAGGCGATGGAGCAGATGCAAAAGGACATGCTTGAGAGGGCCGAAAAACTTCTAAAAAACAATATGCATGAGGTCAAAAGCTACGAGAAATTCAAGGAGATTCTAAAGGAAAAGAAGGGTATACTAGTTGCCCCTTGGTGTGGCGAGAGCGAATGCGAGCTAAAGATAAAGGAGGAGACCGGGGCAAAGATACTCAATGTGCCTTTAGACCAAATGTCGTTGGATGACAAATGCATATATTGCGGAAAAAAAGCGAAATACGTGGCAAACTTCGCAAGATCATACTGATAGGGGATTTAATGCCAATACATATACGTGCCAAGGAGGGGGATATAGCAGAAAGAGTGCTTGTTGGAGGAGACCCGGCGAGGATAAGGGCTTTGTCTAAGCTGCTTGACAGTGCAAAAATAGTAAATGAAAACAGGGGTTTTCTGGCGTACACGGGAAAGTTTAACGGCAAAAGAGTCACGCTCGCAACGCATGGCATAGGCCAGCCGTCAATAGCTATTGTTATAGAGGAGCTTGCTCAGCTTGGCGCCAAAAAAATTGTGAGGCTTGGCACTTGCGGCGGATTGAGGCCCGATATAAAGGTCGGAGATCTTGTTGTCGTGAGCGGCGCAACATATGCGCATGGCAGCACGGTAACGCAATATGCAGGCAGCGACCTTGGCAATTTTGCGCTTGCGCAGACGCCAGACTTTGAGCTTACCGAGAAGCTTGTCGATGCGCTCAAGGAAAAGGGCGTGAAATATATTATAACTAACACATTCAGCTCTGACTCATTCTATTCGCTGAAAGATGAGACTGCTAAAGCGCTTTCCAAATTCGGAAACGACGTTGTGGAGATGGAGATAGCAACGCTGTTCATGCTGGGCAAGGTAAAAGCGCTTGATACTGCAGCGCTGCTCGTCGTAAGTGACAACGTGATAAGACACACAAAGCTTTACACGCACGAGGAGCTTGAGAAAACGGTAATGCTCGCAGGCAGGGTGGTTCTCGAGGCATTGACCAGATGAATGCCTCGTCAGATGACTCTAAGCTCATCACAAATCAGAAATACCTCGTGTCATCATTCATTTTTATTTGCACTGCTATGAATATAGATTTTGCTATGCTCGCCGTACTGATAGGATCATCTGCCACGCGTTACGCCAAAATCGATAGCCCCGACCGGATTCGAACCGATGTACGCGGGTCCAAAGCCCGCGGTCCTTGGCCGCTAGACGACGGGGCTGAGCAATATAATCATTGCATAAAACATATATAATTGTTTTGAGCCAAATAATCTTGATTTAAGTGGTTTTTTATGACAGAAAAAATTTACTTGCATGATGCATACGCAAAGGACTTCGAGGCAAAAGTGACAAAGGTCGAAGGCGCTTCGGTTGTGCTTGATAAAACAGCATTCTATCCAACGGGCGGAGGGCAGCCGGGAGATACGGGCTTTCTTGAGATAAACGGAAACAGGTTCAATGTTATAGACGTCAGGAAGGAGGGAGAGGAGGTTATTCACGTACTGGACAAGACGCAAGGCATAGAAGTTGGAGCTGAAACGAAAGGGCACATTGACTGGGAGAAGAGGTATGCACACATGCGCCTGCACACTGCAATACACCTGCTTGACGGCATAATTGAAAAGTACTTCAACGCGGGCATGCTGACTGGAGGACAGATATATGACGACAGAGCAAGGATAGACATCGACATGCAGGACTTGACTAGGGAGAAGGCGGAGGAGATAATAAAAAAGGCAAATGAGATAAGCGCTGAAGGACATGAAATAATCGTGAAGGAGATCAGCAGAGATGAGGCGCTCAGCATACCACGCCTTTCCAGAACTGCCCCGGGAAGGGAGCTCATAAGCAAGCTTGATGTGGTCCGCGTTGTTGAAATTGTCGGCGTTGATGAGCAGGCGGACGGCGGAACACACGTAAGGAACACAAAGGAGATAGGGCGCATAGTGCTTGGCAAATACGAAAACAAAGGCAAGCACAACAAGCGAGTCGAGATAACATTGGAGAACGCAAGCTAAATGTCATAGCTCGGATATATCCGCATCCGGCTTCTTTTTTTCATAGGCAAGCACTGCAAGCTTTATTGCACGCATTGCCAGCGTCGCGCAATGCAGTCTTGAAGGCCCAGGATCAACGCCTATTATTTTTATCACATCTTTCGGCCCCATCTTTTCTATGGATTTGAGGTCTTTTCCCTTTACGTAGTCTGTAGTGATGCTTGCACTGCCCATACTTATGGTGCATCCAATGCCCTCAAACTTTACATCGTCAATCTTGTCGTCTTTAACGTTGATGTATACCGTTATCTGGTCCCCGCAGGACGTGTTTTCTTCATGCCAGCTTATGCTGGCATTTTCCAGCTTGCCCCGATTGTGCGGATGCTCCCAGTTCTGCAGCAGCTGTTCAGCATATATGTCAAGGGACATTCCAATGCATCCTCTTGTCTTATGTTAATTTATTGCCGATTCAGTTATAAATTGCTTTCGCTATTTCCAGCTTTTTGGTATTGCCCAAGGCAGTATCTTGTTCACCACCTTTATTACAATGCCATTTATATTCTTCCTGAAAGGCCATATGAACGCAACCACCACCAAACTTATTATAACGCCGGCTATGACATCGGTAAGGTAGTGCAAGCCAAGATATACCCTTCCAAAAAGCACAAGCAGAAGCCATATTATATAAAGCGCTCTTATGTACTTGTATTTGTTAGTAAATGCCGCTATGCCTGTTAGCACCGTTGCGTGGTTGCTTGGAAACGAGTAAGTATTCTCGCATCCTATTTGGTTTATCCATGAGAGATCAGCTACGTTGCACGGCCTGGGCTCCTTGACTATGAGCTTTATCGTGTCGCCGATCACGTAGAGAAGAACAAACGCCACTATGAGCGAGACTACGTTCCTGTCCTTCCTGTAATACAGGTAAAGTGCGACGGCGGGCAGCACTATCAGATAGCTCATTCCGAGATAGTGCATTATGAGATTTAACTGCGGGCTTGCTATGTCTTTTACAAGACGAAACGCTTCCATGTTCATGGAATAAAAAATGCTAGACATGGTTACCGGTCAAATATTAAAATTGTTGTAATAAATATTTATTGATTTGTAATAAATATTTATTGATTTTATGCCAGATTGCGTGTTGATAGACACTAGCTCGCTTCTGTTCGGTATTGAAAAAGGAATGAATCTGTTTGAGATTATAAGATTTGACATGCCTGGCACACAGGTGGTTGTGCCTAGGCCAGTGTTGCGGGAGCTCGAAGGCATGCAGACAGAAAGAGGCAAGAGAGGGATGCATGCGCGCATTGCGCTTGAACTTATTGAAAAGAACAGCAAAACCGTTGCGGAATCAAACGAGAATGCAGATGATGCTATTTTGGCGATTTCGTCTGAGATGGGTTGTGCTGTTGTTACCAACGACAGCGAGCTTCGGAAAAGGCTTAGGGCTAAAAACGTAAGAGTCTTCACGCTTGCGATGGACAAAAAACTGAGAGCGTGACAAAAGCGGAGATATGCTTAAATATTAGAAAAGAAGAATAAAAATGATGGAAATTGTCAGAGAAAACCTAAAGGAAAGGCTGGAGCACGCTTACATTAAATGGAGGGATATCAGAGAGCATGAAGGCGCAGTGAACGTCATCGTATATCCTGATATAAGCCAAAAACTGGCAAAAACCAATATGCTTGCCACAGCGCTTATTGTTGAGGATAGGCTCTTGGGTGATCTAGACGGGTTGAATGCGTTTCTCGGAAGGGATATAATTAAGGATGTTGGCGAGACCATAAGAAATGTAAATGCGAATGAAGAAGGACTTGGTAAGGTTTTGCTCAGTGTGGTCTATGAGGCAGTATTGGAAAAAATTGAGCGTGAAAAGGAAACTTACAGCAAATACCAGATATATGAGTTAATTGAAAACAAGAAGCTTTTCGATGCGAGAAGGGATGTGAAACACGATTATGGCAAAGCCTCCCTTCACTTCTACATAAACGTGCTTTTGCCTCTAGCCGCGATAGACATAATTAAATCTGTTGAGGAAAGCAAGTATGTGCCTTTCGCCATGGACTTGAAAATGAAGATTAAGGATTTGCCGGTCCCGTTCCTGGCAATGGTAGAGCGAAACGGCCACGGTGAAGCTGGCGCAGAGTATTATGAGAATATGGAGAAATATTACAATGATATGGAAAAATTTTCAAGGGATATTGCCAATATTTATCTGAAGGTCAGAGAGGATTACGGCATGCGTTTCCTGCCCGCATCTTTCGATGAATATGTCAACGAAGCTTTCCCTGCCGATGTGGCTGGTGAGCTCAGCCTTATGTTGCAGCACTATGCCAAAAACGGCTTTTCAAATAAAAGTTTAGGTACATTGTTTGTCGACATGATTGTCATTAGCCTGGAGAGTGCTGTGGCAGCTGCTCATGATAAAAAAGATAGAGAAGGTATCGAAAAGGATAGCAAGATGATAGAGCCGTATCTTGAGGAGATGAGAAGAGAAAATTATGTTGGGCCGCACATAGTTGGCATAGCTCAAAACTTGTATAGGGAGTTACGCATATTGAAGGAGGCAAACAGTGTTGATTACAGATAATGATCACAAAGCCTATTATGGAATGCCTGGCAGAAAGGCAACAACTTCATCCGCTTGAAGGGCGCCGCATAGCATTAAAACGTGCAGAATTTGCAGAATAAGGTGCAAAAGTATATAATGCAGCCTTCAATTGGGTTAAGGGAACTCTTTTAAATATTAATTGATTAATAATAATATCAAATCCTAGGTGAGTCGTTGTATTATGTGCATACTATAAAAGATCTGGTAAGCTTACCGCCCGAATATTTCAGCAAAAAAATAGACGAGGCGATGACGGAGCTGCTCAGAAGCAAGTATGAAAGGTTAATGGATAGGGACCTTGGTATCATACTCGTAGTCTACAATATTAGGGATATTAGTGACGGGTTTATCCTCCCTGGAGATCCGAACACGCACCATTACGTTACGTTTGACGTGCTGACTTTCAACCTTGAGCCAGAAGAGGTAGTCATGGGAGAGGTTTCGGAGGTAACAGAGTTCGGATGCTTTGTCAGGATCGGACCTATTGACGGCCTTGTCCACCTATCGCAGATAACCACAGACTTTATGAATTACGACAGAAAGGCAGGCATGTTTGTGGCAAGAAGCAGCGGAAAGACGCTTAAAAAAGGGGATACAGTATTTGCCAAAGTGTCTACGGTAAGCATAAAGAACACTATAAAGGATTCTAAGATCGCACTTACAATGAGGCCGGAGGGGCTTGGCAAACTAGAATGGATAACGGAGCCGGCTGCGCCTGCACGGGAAAAGCGCAGGACTGCAAAAAAGAAAGGGTAATTGAATGGCTAAGGCTTGTAAAAACTGCAGGTTAATTATAGCGCAGGGGGAAGTGTGCCCAATATGCGGATCTACAGAGTTAACTACGAAGTGGAGCGGCTATGTCATTGTGTTAAATGCCGAAAAATCAGAGATGGCCAAAAAGATGGGCATGAAGGTCAACGGTGCCTATGCCCTCAGGATAAATGGCTAAATCGCGCGCGCCCCCATCTTTGAAAGGCTTAGCGCGTGCGGATTAACGCCTCGCATCTGTCTAATTTTTAGCAGGCTTTAGAGATAAATAGCACTACGCCTGCGCTTGCGCTTTATCTGCGCCGCCAGTGTTGCCTTTCGGCCTGTCGTATTCCTCCTCAGAAAATACCTTGTTTATCTTGTCCATGTACCTGAAGATTGAAGCTATTGCGGTCGACTTGTTAACGAAAAAATCGGCGTTTTTGTCAACATCGCCACCGAACTGCATCCTTACCACTTCTGCTTCCACCTTCAGAGTCTTTGGCGCAAGAGAACTCGCCTCCAGCAGCGCCTTTACCCGATCTTCGTCCTTGTCAAGCTTCTCGACAACTTTGACATTGTAAATTAACTTCTCTCCTGCAAGCGGATGATTTGCATCTACAACAACTCTGCCGGAGTTCACGCTTCTTATCACAGCGATTATGCCGTCAAGATCCACCTGCATGCCAACCTGCGGGTTGATGTTCCTCGCCCTGAAATCTGACAGCGGCATTATTCTGACGAGGTTCGGATCACGCTCACCGAATGCGTCCTTCGGCTCCAACTCAATCTTCTTTGACTCGTTAACACTCATGCTTTTTATTGCCTTGTCAAGGCCCTGTATGGTGTTGCTTTTTCCTATCACTATAAGCTGCGGCCCGTACTTTACGTCCTTGTAATGGATGCCATTTTCCTCGGCTTTTTTTTCGTCGGTGGTATATACAAGCTTATTGTCTACCGCGCGCCATGCATCGTACTCGATCTTTACGAAGTCGCCATCTACAAAGCTCATTGCTTCACCTTTTATAAAAACATATTTAGATTTAAGGATAACCTTAATATCTTATTTATTTTAACTTAACATAATATAAAGCTTTATGATTGCATGGACAAGAAAAAACTTATACAAATACTTGGCGCGCTGTTCGTATTCGTGATATTCATAGGTTCCTATGTCAGCGGTGGCTTTGGAAACAGCGGCAACGTGAGCACGACCACGATCATAAATCTCAGAACCGTTGCAGCGCTGACAAATGTTAGTGCATCTATAGTAAGGTATGAAGAGCCAATGACTATAGAAATAAACTGCACCAACACGACACTCGGCAGTATTGCAAATGCGACCGTGTCAAACACGCTGCTAAAGATGGAAGACAACAATACCGTGTACAGCTATTATTCGAGGGGAGAAAACTTCACAATAGACATCAATACCAATACCACCCCGATGAACATATACGACGCATTTTCAAAGCAGCTTAACGCTAGCGAGCTAAAGTGCACCGCTTTCTATTCGCAAGCGTTCGTAAGCCTTCCACAATATATCAACTTCAGCATAGGCGGACAGCTAGTAAGGGTGCTTGTCCCGCAAAAGCTTATGAATTATATTGTAAAACTGCACGTTACTAACAGCACTACAGCGAATGTGAGGGTATTCGGAATAATAATAGCGTCAAATGCTACACTATTCAATGCGACCATAACTCCGGTGACGGGCTGATCCAATGAGAAAAGACGTTGAGGAAAGAGCATTGATGTATGCGGCGAAAAACGCTATTGACTACGGGACGGCCAATGCCAATGCGGTGCTTGGCAAGGTGCTTGCAGATTTTCCTGAGCTGAAGGCTGATGTGAAAGGCACGGCAACCGAGATAGCGCAGATCGTGGAAAGGATAAATAAAATGAGCAGGAGCGAGATAGAGGAGCTATATGGCAAGGGCTATGAAGCTAACAAGGAGATGTTGGAAAAAAGGGAACAGGAGAAGCTGGAAAAAAGCGCGAAACCAAACATAGCGATTGAAACAAGCTCCGGCAGTATAGCCACAAGGTTCGCGCCTGAGCCTAGCGGGTACATGCACATAGGCCATGCGAAAGCGGCATTTGTGGCAAGCGAGATCGCAAAAAAATACAGCGGAAAAATCTTCCTCTATTTTGACGACACTAATCCGGAGAAGGAGCTACAGGAATATGTTGATGCGATAAAAAGGGATCTCGACTGGCTTGGAGTAAAGTTTGACGATGAGTATTATGCAAGCGACAACATTGACAAGCTTTACTACTACGCTGAAAACCTTATAAAGAAAGGTGCCGCATACGTTTGCCTTTGCACCACGGACACGATAAAGGAAAATAGGAAAAACATGAGAGAATGCGAGCATAGGAGGCAAAGTGTTAATGAAAACCTTGAATTGTGGAAGAAGATGCTCAACGATGCCTTCGAAGATAATGTTGCTGTCTTGAGGTTCAAGGGGGATATGAAGGCACAGAACACAGTCATGAGAGACCCAACGCTGTTTAGGATAAAGCACCACGCGCATTATAGACAGGGAAACAAGTACAGAGTATGGCCTACTTATGATTTCAACACCCCGATAAATGATTCCCTGCATGGGGTCACCGATGCAATAAGGTCAAAGGAATATGAACTTAGGGACGAGCTTTATTACAGGATTCTTGACGAGCTGGAGCTTAGAAAGCCCAAGATACACTCATTCTCAAGGCTTGAGATATTGGACAACACGACAAAAAAAAGGGAAATAAACCAGCTTGTCGCAAAGGGGCTTATATCCGGATACGACGACCCACGGCTTGTCACTATTTCCGGCCTGCGCAGGAGAGGCATAGCACCAGAGGCAATAAAAAGATTTGTGCTACGCTTCGGACTCAGCAAGGTTGAAAGCAAGGTAAAGATAGACATGCTGCTATCTGAAAATAGAAAGATAATCGATCCTGTTTCCAAAAGGTTATTTTTCGTTGCAGAACCAGTGATGGTAAAAGTAATGGGAATAGACAAATTAAAAGTCAGCATTCCGCTGCATCCGCAAAACGACATGGGAAATAGAGAATATGTAATTGGAAACACATTATACATAAGCAAGAATGATGCTAGTGCCTTAAAGCCTGGCGAAATAGTAAAGCTCAAGGACGCATACGACATAGAAGTAGAGAAAGTTGATGCAACAATAACAGCAAAATATGTTGAGAGGGGAAATGCTGATGCAAAAAGGATACAGTGGGTCGATGAAGGTAACTTCACCAACGCGACGCTGCTTGTGCCAGGAGATCTTATTGTAGACGGAAAATTCAACCCTGAAAGCCTTAAGCGTGTTCCGGGTTATGTGGAAAAATATGCTGAGCAGCTTGGCGTAAACGAGGTAGTCCAATTCGAACGGGTCGGATTTGCGAAGCTGGATGACAAGGAGAAAATGGTTTTCATAGGTTTGTGATATGGAAGCAAGCGCTTTTGGATATGATGAGATAGGGCAGCAACTGCCAAGCATAGAGAATAGGGAGACGCATAGCCTTGGAATAGACGAGATAGCATCAAACATAGTAAGAAAGGAGTGGACTGCGAAGATAAAACAGGCGGAGATGCGCGAGCTTTTAGAAAATCACGTGCAGAAAATAAACAGCATACTCGGCAGCAAAAGCTATGAAGTTTGTATCATGAAGGACTTTGCTGCAACCGCAAAAGGTATGGGCAGCGACGAACTGCGGAGATATATAAGGATAGTTGAGGCACTGAGCTATGCATACAAGAGTGAATTTGGAAGCGAACTTGCAGAAGCGCTTGTTATAGGCATGGTTTCGAAGGCGAAGAGTCTTGAAAACATGCGGAAATTCTACAATATGTATGTAGACAGGTATGGCAGAAGAATACGCAAGCTTGAGGATAAGTCGAGAAAGGAAAGCGCAGAATTGGAGTCGCTTGTGCTGAAGCTTAAGTATAACGAATCAAGCATATTTAAGTTCCTCAGGAAGAAAAGGATAACAGCGATAAGAAGAAGAATAAGGGCAAAGGACAGGAGAATAAGCGCACTTTCGGCAAAGATAGGAGACAGGAAGAAATTCTTAAGCGCTATATTGGAAATGGGTAAATAGGTTGCTGCTGCAAAAAATATGGTAGTGTGGGAATGTACATAAGAGACCCAATATACAAGATAATCGAATTTGACGATGTAGAAAGCAGGATATTGAGCAGCGAACGCATGCAAAGGTTATACTACATAAAGCAGCTGGGCCTCACGTACCTAGTATATCCGAGTGGCATGCACACAAGGCTTGAGCATTCAATAGGTACTATGCACCTTACCAAGGAAGTGGCGAGCAAGGTGTATGGCAGGCGCGTACCGGAATTTGAATATGCAGGGCTCCTGCATGACATAGGCCATGGCCCATTTTCTCACCAGACAGAATACGCAATGAAAAAGTATCTGCATAAGAGTCATGAGGAGGTAGGCAAGGAGATAGTAGCCAAATCTGAGATAAAAGATATTATAAGCGACGCAGGCTTTTCGATAAGAAAGGTGATGAGCTATTTTGACGGTGGAAGTGCATATGAAATTGTGGGGGGCATATTAGGCTCGGATAGGCTGGACTACCTCATGCGGGATTCGTACCACATCGGCGTCGCATATGGCATAATAGATTACGCAAGGCTCATAAACAACTTCGTGCTGAAAGGCCACAAGCTCGCTGTTTACGAGCATGCAATCGCTGAGGCCGAATCAATACTGATAGCCAGATATTTCATGTATTCGAACGTTTACATGCACCACACAGTGCTCATAGCCGAAGGTATGCTTAGGACGGCGCTGGAGAAGGCAATAGAAAATGGCGAGTTCGATCCAAAGGAGCTCGTTGAAACAAACGACAACGTGCTCTTGTACAAGCTGCACTCCACTTCTGCGGCGAATATCGTGAAAAACATAGAGCGGCGTGTGCTGTTCAAGAGGGCGTATTATGGCAAGGTGAGGGGCGATGTCAAGCTTGGGGAAATTGAGAACGCCCTGAGCAACATTGGGCTCAATGCAGACGAATATGTCGTAAAGCTGATAAGCTTGAGAGATGAGGGGAGAGAAGACATACCGATAGTGGACAAGAACGGTGAATTGATAGGCAAGCTTACGGACTTCTCACCTTTTATAAAGACTCTAGAGGATGTTCTCAAGAAAAAGTACCAGCTTCTTGTTGCATGCGACAAAAGCAAGGTTGATGAAGCAAGAAAGGCAGTGTCAAAAGTCTTACATTGATAGTCATGAAGACAATATTGCTCAAGATCAATAGGAATAGACCTGAAAGTAAAAAGATAGAAGTTGCTGCAAAGGCCATAAGGGCAGGCAAGCTTGTTGTATTTCCAACTGAAACCGTATATGGCATAGGCGCAAACGCTTTTGACTCAGAAGCGTGCAGAAGAATATATAAGGTGAAGAATAGGAATGTGGACAACCCACTCATAATCCACGTCTCAAGCATTGAAATGGCCGAGAAGATAGCTTACATACCGGAAATGTATAGGAATGTTATCAAAAGGTTGTGGCCTGCACCGATCACATTCATATTGAAGAGTAAGAAGATACTATCAGAAGTCGCAGTCGCCAAATTAGATACTATAGCAGTAAGGATGCCAGCACACAAGGTAGCGCTGAGACTAATAAATAAGGCCGGCGTGCCAATTGCAGCGCCGAGCGCAAATGTATCAACGATGCCTTCTGCAACGAAGGCCGAACATGCATTGCAGTATTTCAGGGACAAAGTGGATGTCATAATAGACTCCGGCCCAGCGCAGAATGGGATTGAATCGACAATAATAGACCTTAGACGGTTCGCTCTTGTAAGGGCCGGCGCATTCAGTGTTGAAGAGATAGCAAAGCACTTTGGCAGAATGCCAAAAATAACTCCTGAAGCATTAGGCAACAAGAATGCAAAAATTGCAATAAGCCCTGGCACGAAGTACAAACATTATGCACCTGAAACTCCTTTGCTTCTTTACAGCGGCGCTTTGTCGAGGCTGCCTTATGTCATAATGGCTGCTACAGAAAAAAGCAAGCGCAGGTTCGCATTCGTTGGTTCCGTAGAAATGTGCGATGAAATACGCAATAAGCTTAGCGCAAGGCAAAATAAAAATGTCAGGTTTATAGCATTAGGCAACAGGAGAAACCTTAGAGAGATAGCACACAACCTGTTCGACAGGCTGATATTTTTAGATAGCACAAAAGTAAGCTTTGCCATAGCCGAGTCTTTTCCGCAACGCGGAGTGGGGCTCGCGATAATGAACAGACTTAGGAAAGCCTCAGGCCACAGATATTTCAGCGATGCAGGACAGCTAGAAGCATATTTGAAGTTGATATAGCTTATTCGCCCACTCCGCCTGCTACTACACAAGAAGAGCGAAAAAAGCGGGGAGCCCGTGATTTGAACACGGGTCGCCAGGTCCCGAACCTGGAAGCCTAACCAAGCTAGCAGAGCTCCCCATCTACATTTTTATTGGACCGTTTTTTGTTATAAGTATGTCGTCTTCTATTCTTACGCCACCGAGCCCCGGAACGTATACGCCTGGCTCAGCTGTAAACACCATTCCTTCCTTCAGAACTACGTTGGATTTAGGCGAAAGCACATAACCATCATGCACTTCTATTCCTACCGAATGTCCAAGAGAGTGCGTGAATCTTCCTTTGTATTTGCCTTCGTACACGCTGTCTATGTAGTCCCTTGCTGCCTTGTCTACGTTTCTGCCATTCTCCCCCACGTGCATCATGCTTATCGCCCGGCGCTGAGCCTCTGCCACGGTATCGTATATTTTCTTTATGCCCTCATCTTTCTTGCCGGTGAGAAATGTTCTTGTCATGTCAGCACAATAGAATTCGTATGTTGCACCTGCATCTATGAGCACCACATCGCCATGTTTGAACCTTGTGCTGTCCGGCATATGGTGAGGGATGGCACTGTTCTTTCCAAATGCAACTATGGTCTTGAATGACGTCCCGTCGGCACCGTTCCTATGCAGAATTTCCTCAAATATGCCCGCGAGCTCAAGCTCGGTCATACCTTGCTTGACATGACTTATTATTTCTTTCATCGCTTTCTTTGTTATGCCTATCGCGCGCTTCATTGACATTATTTCAGTTTTGTCCTTTACCAAACGTGCTTCAAGCAGCTTTCCGCTTACATCAACAAGGCTCTTAATCTTGTATTCGCGCTTTATTCTTCTGTATTCCGAATATGGTAGATATGAGCCGTTTATGCCTACCACTTTTCCTTCAAGCAAGCTTACTAGGTCATTTTTCGCGCCGTTTGCCGACATGTCTATTACATCCGCTTTGCTCCCTAGCTGTGAGACGCAATCGTCATAATCAAGAGGTGTTGTAAATACAAATCTGCGCTCTTTTGTGGCTACAACCATGTTGGATTCATATACACCTCGTTTTAGGCCTGATAGATAGACAAAATCTGGATCTATTTCACTAGGACCCGAATTTGATATTAGCACGGCATCAAATTCGGCACCGTTGAATAGCCTTGACAACCTCTTCCTTATGACTCCATTCATGAAATCAATTTATATACAAAAAAATAAATATAATAAAGAATAAGTATATATTATGCATGCTAATTCGACACAGAACCGCAGCGAAACGAGCGCAGTAAGATCAAAATCTATATACCAGTATATGAAGAGCCCGCAGTTCCTCAAATACTACTACAAATTCAAGACAGTGTCGATGCTTGACAAGGAGGAAATAGAGGGCTCTTCTCCGCCTGATCTTTTCGTGGGGAGATACGGATATCCGCACGTGTATATAGGCCCTCTTGTGCCGCCGCAGCTTGGCGATACCACCGTGCTTGGCACGCCTGAAATGTGGGCAGACAAGAGTATTGAAGAAATAGTAAAATACCGGTCACTATTGGTGCGCGGGATCTATGAAACCAACGTAAACAATGTTGACAAAGGGAAGGTAGAAGAAATTATGACTGAGCTTGCAATTGCAGACAAATATACTTATGCTGAAGTGGAACTGAAGAAGAAACCGGATATGGGTTTGAGGTTTGATGACAATTCGCAGCCATTTGGGCCTAGCGCGCCGCTGAAGAACCTTAAAATAGAAGATGTCTCTCCAAACAGAGACGTTGAAAAGGCATACTTTGACACCGACCTTCATGCAAAAGATGCGATAGTAGAGTTGTACAACAAAAAGGTGATCGTGTCAAAAATACAGAAGGCGCTCTCCGCAGGCGTTTTAGGGACGCATGGCAAAAGGAAATTTGTACCTACAAGATGGAGCATAACAGCAGTGGATGATACCATATCAAAAGCCAACTTGGAGAAGGTAATGACCTATAATACTATAGATGCAACAACAATATACGAGAGCATCGCGCTTGACACCAGGTGGATAGTGCTTATGATGCCTGGCGAGTGGAGTTATGAACTGATCGAGGCGTGGTACCCGAACACAACGTGGAACAGAGACAACCCAAACATACAGATATATTCCTCGCACGAATTCAGCAAAGGAAGAAAGACGTACGCGGAAATAGGCGGGTGCTATTATGCTGCAAGGCTTGCAGTATCGGAGCATTTGAATAGGATAGGCAAAATCGCAAGCGTTGTAATCTTGAGGGAAACGCATCCGGGATATATAATGCCAGTAGGAGTATGGAATGTGAGAGAACACGTAAGGGAAACGCTTAAGACACAGCCCATAAAGTTTGACAGCATATACGATGCGCTTCGTTATGTAGACAACAAAATGGATATTTCGATATCAACGTGGATCAGAAACAGTACTATACTTAGGCACCACATGCTGCAGAAGAGACTCATTGTTTAGGTACGTCAGCGGTTATATCTATGTTGTCCTGAGCGCTGAATTGGAAGATTCTTGTATCCTTTTTCTTTTTGGCGGGCAATTGCAGTGAGTATTTCTTGCCTCTCAGCAACCCATTGAAAACCACTTTTCCAGCCTCATCGGTTTTCGACTCTGACACAAGCTCACCCAAATAGAACAACTTAACTTCTGCGAGTGCGAGCGGCGCCTTTTCCCGATCTCGGATGTAAATTTTGCAATCGCAAACATCGCCGTGCAGATTGCAATTAAGGCTAGTTGGCTGAGCCTCACCAGCAGGAAGTGCATATTCTTTTGATCTTACAAAAATTGGGCCGGCAGGAGATGCATAGCCAGTGACGTCATCACGCCTAACATAATCAAGTACAAAAGTTCGCTCGCCTAAACCCCTAAGAAGGCTCATGGTACTTGAATCCTGCTCAATAAATCCTAAATCGGTAGCGGAATATTTCACCATGTCTGCACTTTGCCTAAAATATATTTTTGTCTGACATACCCTGCGTATACTACCACTTATGTCAATTGGATTGTGCGTTATCAGCACTATACCTATGCCCTTTTTTCTAAAATCCTGTATCCTCTGCTTCAAATCGAGAACAACTGCGGATGTCTCATCGGCATTTATCACTTCCTGCGCCTCATCAAGCACTATCACGAGCTTCAGCTTCCTTTCGTTATCCGCATTTTCGTCAAAATTTTCAGAGAATGCGTATACAATATTAAGTATCAAAGAGTAGTAGAACTGCTTCATACTGTTGCTCACTTTGGAAAGATCGAAGACTGCACCCCCTTTCAGAAATGACATCATGTTGATGCCATCTTTTGTGGCAAACTCAGGCCGGAACAGAAGCAGGCGCAAGTTCTCAAGTGCAGCTCTTATGTTTTCGCCGTGTTTTGTATATTTCACCCCAACATTTGTCTTTGTTGCATGTTGTTCTATTACCGTTTCCTCTATAGTATAATACATTTCCACAGGATCAGGATTCAATGTGAGGGAATACACTTTCCTGAAGGCTGCAAGCAAGCTTTTCTCAAGCGAATTTTTATATGGGCCGGCGACCGATGCGTTTGCAAGAAGCATTGCAAGATTCTCATAGTATTTCTCCTTCGACGCCGCGTCATAGCAGGTAAAAAAGTTCACTGGAAGTTTAGATTCATAAAGCTGAAAGAAGTTCAACCCATTCGCATTGGCAAATGCAGACCACTCGTGGGTAGGCGATATTATTGCCATTACCG
Source organism: Microcaldota archaeon (assembly GCA_023270055.1). GTDB lineage: Archaea > Micrarchaeota > Micrarchaeia > Micrarchaeales > CABMGC01 > JAGDYB01. Next base: position 47,429 of record JAGDYB010000008.1, on the reverse strand, counting down.
GTTTTTCAGCGAGTGCATTTAGTTGGCTCAGCATTGACATTACCAATGTTGTCTTGCCCGTGCCTGGCATGCCCGTTACTATAGTGCCAAGATTTAAGGTTGATGCGTCTAGCATGACATGGGTACCTGATGGGGATACGGCTCTGTCCAGGAACACGCCAAGATCTATGTTGCCAGACTGGCGCGGTACTTGGACATTGGATCTTGCGATGCGCAATATGCGTTCTGAAAAGACAAACAGACGCGATAATATAGAATGGTTCAATGGCATTGCCTCTATGCTGCAAGCGATATCTGCAAGCTCTTCCAAACTGCTGACGTTTATCTTATGCATTTCCATAACAAGCAGCTTTGATTTTATGTATGAAAGTATCTGCTCGTATTCGCCGGAAAGAACAATAAGCGCCTTATAAGAGGTTCCATTCATTGCGATTATGCTGTTAAGGTTATCTAGCATGTTCGAGAACAAAACCTTGTCATCTGAATTATAATAGATATCTGATTGCAGCGAGGTTGAAGATGAAATTGTTGCTTTATTTGAGTAGCTTTTTGTTGCCCTTGTCGCTATCCTGCTGAGCAGCTCCTCAACTCTACCCTTTATGCGCCTTGCATCCTCAAGGTTTCCCGGAGCAAAAGCGATCGAAACTTGTGCGTCAGTACCTGAAAACAGATTGTACAATGCACCAAGCAGTTGCCCTGACTCTTGAGCCTTTGCACTTGGCGATGCTGACGGAACATAGACTACTGCCAGCAGAGGGTTATTTAGCTTAAAGCTGCCGCTCGCCGCCACAGTTGTTAGCCCCGCTATGGCATTGCGGGCTATTTCTGGCCAATCCGAATCAGCAACAACGTATGTCTTTGAGCTTGACAAATCGTGGTGCATTATAAACTGCCTCCCCAAAAACGAGTTCAGCAGCATCTCATAGTCCAAATCCACCGGCACTTCTATCATTTCGAAAATTTTTTGCATTTGATCTCCTTTATGCGCACACAACTGCCTCAACAAAAAGTATTGTCACAACTGCGACTGACATTAGCAATAGATTGCCAAGCGGCACGTCCTGCGCCGACCTACGTCTATATAGCATAAAACCAAAAACCAGGCACAGCAATAGGAATGCCTTGGGCGAGGCATGACCTAGCAATGTTTCAATCACTGTCGAAACTGCCGCTGACAGCGATACCGAAAGCAAGATCTTTGCCGCATGCTCGTTGCCATTGTTTAGCCGCTTGTAAATAATAGTCATGTCATCCATATTATCACCACTGCTGCTGATATGGCGAACAGTAGCCCGAACGCCCTGTAGATGCTTGGAAGGAGTGGCTGTACTGCAGGTGAAGCGCGCCAGAATATTCTTTTAAGCATCGATATGCTGAGCAGCATTCCCTCAATCGCGCCGCTTATTGCGGCAACTTCCCTTGCCAAATCGAAAAGCAGCTGAATCATCAGACCACCTGCACGCTTAAGTTTTGCAATGACAAATATGAAAGAAGCATGCCTGAGACGGGAGAAAATGAGAGGAGCGAAAGAAGAAGCTTGCTGGTATCGTCTTGAGACATTAGGATATTGATAGTGTTGGGCTTGACTACTGATTCCATGCTATGTAGTTTGTAAACCATAAATATGGGAAGCATGCCAAGTTCGCTGAATCCGATGCGATATATACTGCGTCTGTTAAGCCACTTAAAATCGCCTTTTCGAAGCTTGCCTTCGGTAATCAGCCTTTCGTAGATATGCAACATTATGGCTTCGCGTTTTAGTGAATCGCCGTTGCCGATAAATCCGTGCCAGTAAAAGTACTTTTCATATTCTCCGCAAAGCAAAGGTACGAACCTTGCATTGTCGTTCAAAACAGGAAAAATTTCGCGAAAATCCACAGGGAGGCTACGAGGCATTGTACGCTGTGCTGCAGGTATTTGACACTCATGCGATGAAACAACATCGTTAATAGCTAATGCCTCCTCACTAACTTCTATGCTTATTTTTCGCCTTTCAAACCTAAACTTTGCCACAAGAACGAATATAGCTGCCCCGATTAGTATTGGAATTTCCTGCGAAAACAAGCTTGCGACCGGATTCATTGCCTCGCCAGTACAAACTTGCCACCAGGCTTGTAAATGATCCTGTAACCAGCTGAACGTATAATCTCAAGAGAGCGCTTCAGTGTATCGATGCTTATACCATACTTTGCGTGCAGCGAAGTGCCATCAACGGCGCCACTGGCGGCAAGCATTATTATCATATCTGCAGTGAGCTGTGCAACGGTATCCTCAAGCAAAGATATTGCCTTGTCTTTCTCTCCTATGCTGAATGAAAGCGCCATTATTCTCTTTGCCAAGATTATATCAGTATAACGGTAATCTTGACGAGCTGCTGCAACTGATGCTGCCAACGCGTCAATCTTCTGAGATTCAAGCGCATAGATAATGTAGGGGAAAAGGCTCTCGATCTTGAACACATATTCGCCGCGCAGCATAGAGCATACAGAAAGAAGCTTCACCAGACAGGATTCCATTAGGTATATGGGCGACGTATCGGAAAACACCTCGATAAGGATATACTCTCTTGCCAGCTCCACGTAATATGTACTCGATTCTTCGCTAGCGTTGAGCTGATATCTTAGGGTAGTTCCATCTTGAACCAATGAAACCCCAGGATATGCGGAAAGGGAGTGTTTTACTGCTCCGAATGTTGAGGTAAGCCTTGCACTTATAGGCACTGACATGTGCAAACCAAGCTTTTCACGTTCTTTTGTTTCGCCCATCACTGACCACTTCCACCAATGCGTTTGCATAATTGTCCGCAAGCGTATCGTCGCTAAGCCCCAAACGCCTGAATTTGTACAACACGAGCTCCCTATCCGCGCCATGCAATATTAGCCACGCCAAAAGTGCAGGTAACCTTATCGTGCCTCCAACCATGAGCCCCTTGAGCTCTGCAAGCGAAGCGCCAGATATTCCGAGCTCCGCCATTATCTGGTTGAATTTTTCCTCGCCGACCTCTACTTCCATTTTTCCACCCACGATAATTGTTATTCTATTCAAATATTCTACGCCGCTGACCCTTTCTATGAAAAACCTTGCCATACCTTCCCTTTTGAAAACTTGGATTACAAGGCATGAACCTACGTTCAAATCTTTGATCGCAGACGTTTTCTTCTCGTCCAGGGCATAGTTATCCGAAAGTTTCTGCAGCGATGACGAATCGTTGACCCTGAACACGAATAACGTGCCTATGTTGGAGGCGATACCGGCGCCTGCATCGCCAAGCATCTGGGAAGCGATTATCACACCATATCCATATTTTCTTCCCTCCCTAACCAGCGTTTCCACGAGCCCGCTTCCCAGCAGAAGCTTCCACGCCTCATCTATTACTGTGAAGAACTTCAGCTCTGAATCAGCCCTGCTGGCGCGCATGCGCACTATTATAGCGCTTAGGATCCTCTTTGCACTCTCCACCTTCTTTGCTTCACCATATTCAGAAAGGTCCACATAGATTACGCCCTGATGTGTCTCTTCCAGCACTACCTCTATGTCCCCTTCTCCAGCGTTGTTTCCGAACTGTGATAGCTCGGCATACTCGCCGGTAAAGTCTATTATAAGCACAGCCACATTCATAAAAATGCCAAGCTTCAGCGCCAGCGACCTTATTAGATAGCTCTTGCCGCTGCCGGTCATGCCAATCGCGAATACATGCGGATTTATGAGCTGGCTGAAATCTAGAAAATAAGGTATTGACCTATGCAGCGTCCTTCCGATGTATATGCATGATGAAGCGAGCTTAAGTGCAGCTTCTGCTGAAGGATCGTCTGAGTATGGCATGCATATAAGCTTTGATACGCTTGCCGGAGTCAACTTGATACTCATATAACCACTATACAACCCCCAGCAAATCTTCCCCCTTGAGCACGCTGTAGCCTGCGCCTAGCGATGATGCGAACAGCGAAAGCATGCCTTCCATGCTTCTCTTCGCGTTGGCAGACGCCTCGGCTATGCTGTAGCCATGGCCAAATACCTTGAGCCGTATTGTTATGTCCATAGGCGCGCCGCCCTTTGCTATTGATGCTATCTCGCCGTCAAGCATCTCTATTTCCCTCCTTATGGCGTTGCTTTTTCTGCTGTCACCACCGACTTTTGAAAGGTTTATTTCGGCAATGTTTCGCCTTGTCTCTATATGCTCTATGAACTTCTTTGCGTTGAGGCTGCTGACCACAACGCTAAATTCGAATGGGGATTTTGACTTGTTTATTATGTCGGTTATACCTTCGCTGTTCCTTATCTCACCTCCTGGCTCTAGCACGGCTGCAGAAATTGCCTCGTAGCCGTCTTCAGTCTTCTTAACCGCCGCGTCCAAAGCAGAATTTAGTATGTATGCACCGTTGGAAACTGTGATCCTGGACTTTTTCAAGAATATTGCTTCTATCACATTGTGCATTTTCAGGTATGCAAGCGAGACAAGGCAAGCAACAACACCAAGTGATATCACATAAGCATTAAGGGTGAACACGGAAAGTATGAGGAATATTCCCATCAGCGAGTATGTTATGTAGATTCCTATCGATTTGCATGCTAGATATTCTCCTATCATGAATCCCCCTACAATATTTTGAATTTGCCAAAAAACGCCTCTGAACCAAGCATTGCGGCAAGCTCCCTTATCGATATGCCTGTGAGTATGAGGCTAAATATCGGAAGAATAAATGTCTTTACTATGAAGTTGGCAACAAAGGAAAAAAGTGAATCCAGCAGGTATGAGATTGAACTGAGCAGCGAGTTTGTTGAAGATACAAGATGCACTACCGAAGACGATGCGTTTGTTGCGTTAAGCAAAAGATTCTCCGCAGAACTAGCGCTCGCAACAGTCGCCTGCATGCTTGTCTCGTTTAGGCCGCTTGTATATGAATAAAGCATATATATGTTGAACAGATATGAGAGGGGTAGAACTACATAAAGGCCTATTGCAGATGCTATCAAAAAGCCGCCAAGCTTTCTTGACGGGTAGAATGCACGCAGCACTATGCCGGTTGGAAGTATTACCGCAACAGCAGCTATCGCTACAAACGAAAGTATTGATGCCTGTACAAGCACGCTTATCGCCATTGACGTTACTATGTCAAGCATGTACTGCATTTCATGAAGAAAAGGAGTTACCATGGGCGCAAAGTTAATCTTCGCGAATAGGAAACTTAGCGAAAGCGAAGAGATGCCGCCGAGTATTACAATCAAAGCGGTAACTGCTAGGAAAACTTCCATTATGATTGAAAAAAGCGACTGATACGCTATACCGTTGAATGTGTAGCCGCCGGGACCGGCAAGATATGAATATGCAAGGCATATTGCGCTGTTTCCTGACATGTATTCGGGACAGCTGAATGTGGCGGGACTCTTCCCTACCAACGTGCTTATTACGCCAGTGACAATACCGCCCGGCATGAATAGCGAGAGAAGAAATACAACCAGCGCCACGTTTATCATTGACTGGTAGAGTTCACTTCTTCCAAACTCCTTTAGTTTTTTGTCGTCAAACGCGTAACCGAATCCAAGGATAATGCCGCTTATGCCCATCATTATACCTATTATATCTATTGACAGGCCAAAGCCATATGTGCCAAATGGGTAAATGCTTGGCAACAAATCACGTCAGCGAGTTTGAGGACGCATTTGCAAGGAGATGCGATGAGGCGACAGCAAGGCCGCCGGATGCAACCGAAAGCACCGCTATGGTGACCGCGCCTATTATTATGTTTATAGAGGTTGTATGGAAATTTGCCCTCTTGTCTGGTGGCAGAAGCTGCCCTATCGCATAGAAGATGCCAGCAGTTATGAATAGTGTGGCACTCAGTGCCGGACCTATATGCATGAGAATCTGCTGTATGTAGGATATAGTTCCGACAATATCTAGCGACACCACACCTGATGCATATGCGTTTCTAGCCCCAAATAGGCCAATTACAATCAAAGATTTCAACGCCGCGCGCTCTATTACTGCAACAATTCTGCTTTTATTGCTGCTTCCCCACATGTATTCACCTTATACTTTGATACAAAATTATATACTTAAATAAATATATAAATATTTTGGTAGACGCCTTAATAGAAAATTGTGGCAACGCCAAAGGAAGCGGAGCCACAGCAAATTGACATTTGACAATTTCTTATTCTCGATAAACTTCGAGCATGCCAAGAATATCAAATACGAAATCTTGCAAGCTCTTAAATAGATAGACGCTGAACCCATAAACATAAGTGCTGGAGATAAGCATTTTATAGATTTTTTTATCCGATTAATATTGTGGATAAAGAGTGTAGCGCAATAGACGATGCTAATGCTGTGGCGCCGTTGCTTGCCAAAATAATACTATATATAGGGCACGGCACGAGGACAGCAGATGAAATAGCGGATTACGCTGGTGTTGGTATCAAATTTCTCAGGGACAGCATCGATGAATTCTACTCACAATTGAACCGCCTGCCGCTTGCACTTTTTGTTGAAAAACGCAACAACAGTTACCGTCTTAACGAGAGGGGGCTTGCCATGCTCAGCGACGCGCCAAGACGGATTGCTGAAGCCAGGGTTAAGGTGTGGGCCGATGCGCTGCAAAGCGTAGAGGGCGCCAATTTTTCAATTCGCAGAAAGTGAATAGCAAGTTGGTATTTGACAGTTTCTTATTCTTGATAAAGCCAGGGCATGCCGAGAATACGAAAATCCTGCATGTTTTTATGGTAGATGTCAATTTTCTGGACTTTAAAGGGCACGTCAGTTATATAAATCTTATTATACAAAATAAAAGTATAATCTCGTTGTCCCGAGTTTACGGTGTTATTATGAAATTGAGGCCAGCAAGGAGCGTAAGAAAGGTAAACAGCCAGGCATGGAGCAGGTATTCGAGGAGAAAGCCTAGGAAGAGTTATGTAAAGGCACTGCCGCACACGAGCCTTCTTATATTCAAAATGGGGGTTGACAAGCCAAGCTATGATATAAAGGCGAGGCTTGTATCAAACTACGACATACAGCTCAGATCCAACGCACTTGAGGCTGCTAGAGAGGCTGCAAACAAGTACTTGGAAAGGGAAATACCGAACGCATACTTATTCAAGGTAATAACTTATCCGCACAACGTGATAAGAGAAAAGAAGATGGCTACGGGTGCAGGCGCAGACAGAATTTCCCAGGGTATGACCCTGGCATTCGGCAAGCCCGTTTCGGTCGCTGCAAGAGTATCCAAGGGGCAAACGGTATTTGAGATGAAAAGCTCTAAGGACAAGGTAAACGTAGTAAAGGAGGCAATGCGCAGGGCTTCCTCAAAGCTGTCAGGCACCTACAAAATAGTGGTCGAGGAGCTGCAGCAGGCCAAAAGCCCCGCATGATCCCATGAAAGTGCTACTACAATTCCCTGAAGGCTTGAAACAGTACGGCTTGGAGTATGCGAAAAAGCTTGAAGAAAAGGGAGACGAGGTATACATTTCAGCTTCCCCGACTTTTGGTGCGTGCGACATAGCTGTTGAAGAGGCCAAAAAAATAGGGGCAGAAAAGATAGTACACTTCGGTCACGCTGAATTCGTGCACATTGATTTCAACGTGGAGTATGTGGAATACAGTATAAATGCTGATTTGTCGATACTTAAGGAAAGCCTTCCCCTAATTGAAAAATTCAGGAAAATAGGCATAGTCACAACGGTGCAGCACGTGGCGCAGCTTGAAGACATAAAGAACTTTTACGAGAAAAACGGAAAGGAGGTTATAATAGGCAGACCTTATGGCTTTGCCAGGCACAACGGGCAGATACTGGGCTGCGACGTGGGCAGTGCAGCAAGCATAGACAGGGAAGTTGAATGCTTCATCTATTTTGGAGGAGGGCTATTTCACCCGCTAGGAGCCGTTTACCAGACAACGAAGCCCTTCCTTTCCATAGAGCCCTTTGCACACAAGATGGAATGGCTTGACGATTACAGGGAAAGGCACAGGAGGGAGGTGAATGGCAAGATCCTGAGGAGCTTCGACGCAAAGAGGTTTGGCATACTGGTGAGTACGAAGATAGGACAATACAACTTGAACCTGGCAAAAGTGCTGAAGGAAAGGATTGAAAAGGCTGGAAGCGAAGCTGCAATACTGGTATCAAACACCTTCGACTTTGACTCCCTTAACAACATGATGGAGATAGACGCATTCGTCAACACTGCATGCCCAAGGCTCGCGACAGAAGACACGGACAGGCTCAGGAAGCCGCTGCTCAACGCGAATGAACTTATGACTCTTCTTGATATGAGAAAGCAGAAACAAGACAAGTAGATAGGAAAACAGAAAAACTAATTAAAAAGAACAAGAAGCAAAAATTAAAAATAAAAGAAAGAAAAGCTGCTGTTCAGGATGCTGTTACTGAGAACGAAGATGTTATCGGCTGCACGATAGGTGTGCTGCTAGTTCCTGTTGTGTAGTTCAGCCAGATTGTTCCGGTGAATGAAGAGCCGATTGGATATGACGTCGCCGCCAATGCAGTATTGCTAGAAAGGCAAGATACAATTAATGTTTCTATAGTTCCAGCATTTAATACAACTGGACCAGAAGGTGTTGTTGGTAATGGTGTTCCACCTAGCGACGGAGCCACAGTAGACAGTGCATTATTTCCTGCTGGAGATACACCAATGTTGCCATAAAGTGGATAGCCTGTACCGCTAGAAGCAGATGAACACGCCGCTGCATAAACATTTATCGACTCAGTTGCAACACCGATTGGCACTGAAACCACACCGGCAGTTGTCATTGTTGGCGTCTGGCACGTGAATGGAGGCACAGCAATGCAGTGCGAACCTACCGTTCCCTTGAACACGCCGAGGCTGAATAGTGCTCCAAGCACCACGGCAATTATCAATATTGCCCAGCCGTATGTCATCAAATATTCCATAGCGCTTTGCGCTTTTGATTTCCTTAGCTTCATACCATCACTCTACTTATAGTGAGATAATAAAGTATTTAAATATTAGCAATGCTGCAATTGAAGCTCAGTGCACGCTCATCAGCGCCTGCTTATGAGCTCCGCCGCTATTCCTTCTATTTGTATTCTCGCTGTGTCCTGTTTTCTCCTGAAGCCCGGCATTAGAGAGTTCGCGAAGCGTATGTGCAGCGTCGAGTCGTATATCTCCTTCATGAAGCCGTAGTAGCTCTTTGCCTTTTCCACGTTGCCCTTCATGAGCTCGTCAAGCGCCTCTCGTTTGAGCTCGCCGACGACGTCCATCATGCCCAGTATGTATGCTATGGGCTTTTCCTTCAGCTCCTTGCTTGTTGGCACCCTGCCGCTGCTCAATATGCTGTCAAGCATCATCAGCTCCACATACTCCTGGTGCGCGTCCTGCGAGTAGTACTCGAAGCCGCGTTCTACGGCCTTGAGGCTTTTCATCTTTGCACCCAGCTCCTTCGTCTTTGCGCGCAGCTTTGCGCTGTCCTTCGCGTGTATTGCGGACATTGCTTCGCCGCTGAGCCTGACCACTTCCCTCGACAGCTCCATTACCTTGTCAAGCCTTTCCTGCATCTTGGCTATCTTTCCGGTAAGCCCGTTTATTTCCCCAAGCACCTCCACACCTCATGTGTCATTTTTGTTTTAAAGTTTTTATTATTATTCTATTTTTCTGTTGCCGCAACAGAGGCTTGGCCGCGCTTTCCTACCTTCGCTTCCCTTCCGTGCCAGAACAGGTACTGCTGGGCGTATCCGGCGTGCTTGCCCCACATCTCCTGCGCAAAAGCATGAATCTCCTTAACGCTCTTTTTTCCACCGTTGAAATAGACATGCTCAACTATGCGCTTCACCCAGGTATCTATCGGAAACGCCTCAAGCTTGCCATAGCCCATGAGCAGTATGCAGTCGGCCACTTTGTCCCCAATACCCTTAAGCTCCATCAGCCTTTCCTTTGCCCTTTCATAACTCATTCCGCGAATCTCGCGCAGGCTGAAGCCCGCGGACAATTCCGCTGCCATCTCTTTTATGTACTTCGCCCTGAAGCCGGCGCCGCAGCGCATCAGATCTGACACGCTCGCCTCCGCAAGCGCTTGGTACGATGGAAACTTGTTGAATGCAACGCCGCTTGTGCCGTACTTCACCTGCTCGCCGAACCTGCTTATCATGCATTTCATTATTCCCCTGATGCGCTTGACGTTGTTGAACTGTGATACCACGAACGACAGCGCAGTCTCCCAAGGGTCGTTCAGCGTTACGCGCATGCCGCGATATTTTTCTATTGCGCTGTGCATGAAAGGATCTGTATCTATGCTTTCGTATATTCTCCGCATGTCGTGATCCAAGCCGAACCTTCTGCGCAGCTCCTTCTCCACGCTGCCGGCACTCGCCGAACCAATGCGGCGGAAATAGAGTTTTCTTCCCTTCTGCCTCACAAAAACCTTTGTGCTTCCGCTGACAAACGAAACGGCATTGCCCCCGCTTTCAATGTCGCCGTAGAAGGTGAGCGGCTGTGCGCTCTCCACCGTATACTTCAAGCTGAAGTCGCGCACGCTTATGTATTTTTCCCCATCCATGCCATGACTCACAGCTTGCCTTCCTCAACGCGCTCCTGCTTCATCGTGTCCCTGTTTCTTACCGTAACTGTGCCATCTTCCAGCGTTTGGTAGTCTATGGTCATGCACGAAGGCACGCCTATCTCGTCTGCCCTCGCATACCTTTTTCCTATGCTGCCGGAGCTTGAATAGTATGCCTGCAAACCGCGAGCCGCAAGCTTTTTATATATCTCGCGCGCCTTTGCTTCCAGCTTCTCGTCCTTCTGGAGCGGGAAGATTGCGTACTGGTATGGTGCTGCGGCGCTGCTCAGCCTGAGCCAAGCCCAATCCCTGTCTCCAGTCTGAAGTGAGCTGTCAAGAAGCGCGAACAGCGTCCTGTCTATTCCGATACTGGCCTCTGCAACGTGCGGTACGAGCTTCTTGCTGCCGCTCGTCACCGAAAGGTCGGTGCCGGAAAGCTTCGCGTGCGACGAAAGGTCGTAATCAGTCCTGTAGGCATTTCCCGCGATTTCTATGTAGCCGTATGATGTCTTGACCTCCAAGTCTATGTTGCCCTTCGAATAGTGCGGCAATTCCTCCTTCTCCAACTCCCTGAACCTGCAAAGCTCCGTTGGAATGCCCAAAGTGTCAACAAGCCTCTTTTCAAGGTATATCAGCAGCGCAAGCATTTTGTTTGGTATTTTGCCTGCTTCAAGCAGCTCGCCTATGCTCCTTTCCCTTACCTCCTCCTTCCCTGCCTCTTCGAAATTGAGCTTTGCGCCCAGTATTGCGTCCACAGAAATTTCGCCCACCTCGCCTGGCATCTCCTCTGGATCGAAGAAAAGCTCAGTTTCCATCTGCGAGAACTCCCTGAGCCGGACCAGCTGCTGTCGCGGGGATATCTCGTTCCTGTACACTTTCCCCACCTGCGCCACCGCCATAGGCAGCTTGGCCCCCGATATGCGGAACAGGTACTTGAAATCCACGAACATACCCTGCGCAGTCTCGGGCCTTAAATAGCCCTTGTCCGTAGTAAGAGGACCTATCTGCGTCTGAAACATCAAATTGAATCTTTCCACCTTTGAAAGCTCTCCGCCGCATTTCTCGCACTTTATGCCGTTTTTCCTTATTTCGCCGTCAAGCTGCCCTATGTCCATCTTCTTTATCTCCTCCTCCTTCTTGCTCTCGCCCTTCTTTTCGTAGTATTCCTCAAGCAGCTTGTCTGCTCGGTAGTGTGTGCCGCACTTCAAGCACTTTGTTATCGGATCGGCGAACGTGCTGAGGTGCCCGCTTGCCTTGAATACTTGCTCTGGCATTATTGTTGTCGTTTCTATTTCCACGGCGCCGAGCTGCTCAACGAATATATTGCGCCATGCCGATTCTATGTTCCTTCTTATTCTTACGCCAACCGGCCCGTAGTCGAAGAAGCCGCCAACCTCGTGGTATATGCCGAACGCCTGATAGTATATGCCCCTCCTGGCGACTATGTCCTGTATGCCAACGTTGCCTTCCATAAATATCTAAGAGATTATAAGGGGTTAAATCTAAATTGCTTATGCATCAATATATAATACAGTTTCAATAATATCTTTAACATTGATGCTGGTAATATCCGCATTTGATGCGAGTTTGCACTTTTGCGGCAACTGCCATTTTTTTATTTTTATCCGGGCAAATAGTTTAGGTGTTCTTTTGGGGAGCGAATTTGAGGAAAGGGAGAAGAAGAGGAGAATGCTAATAGAGAGGGCGAAGAGCGGCATAGCTGAAGCGTACAGCAGCGAGGAGTACCCGCTCATGCAGGCAATAAGCACGTACCTCGAGATAGACAAGATAATGAATCTGGTTTACGAAAGGCTAAACGAATGGTACAGCTTGTATTTCCCAGAGCTCAAACTGAGCAATCCGGAAAGCTATGCGAGATTTGTGGTAAGCTTCGGGATGGACAAGAAAAAGGTGGAAAAGGGCAAGCTTGCAGAGCTGCTCGGCAGCAAAGCTGCGGAGGAAGTGGCAAGGCTGGCGGAGCAAAGCATGGGCAGGGAGCCAAACAGCGACGAATATGTGGCAATAAAAGAGGTGGCGAGCAACTATCTCAGGCTCAGCGACGTTCAGAAGGCGATCGATGCCTACCTCGCCGCGGCGACGAAAAGAGTCATGCCAAACGTATCATATATAATAGACTATCATATAGCGGCTGAGCTGCTGGGCAAGGCCGGCTCGCTGGAAAAGCTTGCCACGATGCCATCGAGCACGATACAACTGCTCGGCGCGGAGAAGGCCTTCTTCAAGCACCTGAAGTACGGAAGCAAGTCGCCGAAATATGGCATAATATTCAAGCTGGCTGACATAAGCAATGGCAAGCGCGAGCTCAGGGGGAAGATAGCTAGGGTGTATGCAAACAAGATAAGCATCGCGGCCAAGGCTGACGCCTTCTCGAAAAGGTTCATTGCAGACGAGCTGAAGGCCGGGCTCGAGAGTGCGATAAAGAGGATACAAGCATCGGAAGGAAAAGGAAAGGAGCACAAATTTTAAATACTTTGCATGTTTATAACTCAGTAATAATTTGGTGAATTAATGTCAACTGGAAAAGAACATGTTGCTGAAGCTGCGAAGGGGCCGGACGTACCGGAGCACCTGAAGCCGTACCACAGGACAATGGAAGAAATAGAGAAGATGCCAGTTATAGAAGAGACAATGACAGTGTGCCCAGAATGCAAGCTCATAATAAAGGGCACGATCTACAAGGACGGAGACAACGTCATGATAAGGAAGTACTGCCCAGAGCACGGCTGGTTCATTGAGAAGTACTGGGAGGACTACGACATGTACATGAAGATGCGCGGCTATGGCTACAACGGCAGGGGCTTCGACAACCCTAACTATCTCAATGCCGGGGAAAACTGCCCGTTCGATTGCGGCATATGCGAAAGGCACAAGACCCACACAGGCCTTGCAAACGTGGTCGTTACAAACAGATGCCATCTTAGCTGCTGGTACTGCTTCTTCTACGCAAAGGAGGGCGAGCCCATATACGAGCCAACGGTGCAGCAGATAAGGAAGATATTTGACAACCTAAGGTCGGCGAAACCTATACCTGCGAACGCTATACAAATAACCGGTGGCGAACCGACTATGCATCCTGAGATAGTGGAAATAGTCAAGCAGGCGAAAGAGGCCGGCTTCGACCAGGTACAGCTTAACACTACCGGCATAAACCTTGGCATGAATCCGGATCTGGCGGTGAAGCTCAGGAAGGCTGGCGTAAGCACGCTGTACATGAGCTTCGACGGAGTGAGCCCAAGGGCAAACCCGAAAAACCACTGGGAGATACCGCATATACTTGACGCTGCAAGAAAGGCGCATATCGGCATTGTGCTCGTGCCAACGGTGATAAGGACTATAAACGAGCAGGAGCTTGGAGCCATGATAAACTTCGCGCTTGATAACATAGACATAGTCAGGGCGGTGAATTTCCAGCCCGTATCGCTCGTTGGCAGGATGCCAACAAGGATGAGGCAGCAGCAGAGGATAACAATACCTGGCGCGATAAAGCTTATAGAGGAGCAGACGCACGGGGCCATACCTAAGGATGCATGGTTTTCGGTGCCTTACGTTGGCGGCATAAGCAAGTTTGTTGAGGCGCTCACGGGCAAGTTCCAGTACGACTTGTCCATACACTTCGCGTGCGGCGCCGGAACGTACCTGTTCCTTGACAGCGACAACAAGATAATACCCATAACGGACTTTGTAGATGTCGTAGGCCTTGAGGAACTGCTGCAGAAGGCTGTTAACTCCATGGAGGGAAAGAACGGCATACAGAGGAAGATGATAGCGATGAAGGCTCTGCTTGGCATCAACGGGCTCATAAACAAGGACAAGCAGCCGAAATCGGTCAACTTCGGGAAGCTTCTTTATTCTATTCTTACGAAGCATGACTTCAGCTCACTCGGGGCTTTCCACATGAAGACGCTGTTCTTGGGCATGATGCATTTCCAAGACGACTATACGTACGACATCCACAGGGTGGAGAAGTGCGACATACACTACGCAATGCCAGACGGGGAGGTTCTTCCGTTCTGCACGTTCAACGTGTTCCCGGAGGTGTACAGGGACAAAATACAGAGACAGTACAGCATACCTGCGGAGGAATGGAAGAAGATGCATCCTGACTGGAATTACAGGGCTGACAAATACATGAGAAACGTAAAGCTGCTGGAAAACGACCCTCTTTACCAGAAGACATATGGCAACATGATAGACTATTTTGCACTGCCGGTCAACGGAGGGATACCGGTGCTTGACAAGATAAGCATACCAGGAGTAAGCAAGAGCATGAATGTGGAGAAGGCGGCTGAAGCTGTAGAAGTCGAAAAGGAAAAGGGCAAATGAGGCGAGGGAATGACAACTGAAAACGCGAGTGGTGTCGCGAAAGCCGATGGTGCATCTGCAGAGCAGAGCACAAGCGCGATAAATATACCTTACGGCATGATAAAGCGCATAGAGTTCAACAACCTTAAAAAGGAGGAGCTCATTGACATACCGCACTGCGCAAGGCTGCAATACAGGCTTATGCTGCATGACGCGATAATCAAGGCCAAGGTGGAATTTGTAAAAAGGCGCATAAGCGTAATCTACAATCATCCAGAGGCTGAAAACAAAAAGCCAAAGATAAGCAGGGACGAGCTGATTGAGTTCCTGAAAAAGGAAGGCATAAACGTAGATGCGAGCAACATCGCGGAAAGAGACTACGATTATGTCAAGGAGTTTTATTCCTACGCCTTCTTCCCACCAGAGATAAGACATTCAGCACCGTACGGCTGGACTAGGGAGGAATATGCAAAGATACAGGAGAAAAGAAACAGGAAGGAGAAGGCAAAGAAGGGCATGCTCATATTCGGAGGGAAATGAAAGATTAGAGTTCACCGCTCAGTTCTTCTCCACGCCTAACCTGCGCAATATAGAATTTATGATACTGCGTTTTTCCTGCTCATCCTTGAGTTTTATGCTGCATGCGTTCCTGTGCCCGCCGGCAGATTCTATTGTGCTGTACTCTCCGGCAACCGCGTTCACTATTGAAAGCGCATCCACATCGTAGCTTGCCCTTATAGATATGAAGAGGTTGAAATGCAGTATTACCACGCAGCTTCTGTCGCTAAGCTTCTCCATGTGCTCGAACACCTTTGACGCAAACCTCCCCGGCAACGGATACCTGCCCTCGTCATCACCGCGTATCTCGTTGAAATCAAGGAGGTAAACATTCGCAGCCCGCGACTTGTACTCCTTCACGCGCGCAACTGCCAAATCCATAGCCTCGCTCAGCCTCATTTTTGCATAGCCTAGGAGCTCCGCCTTCCTCTTTCCGTCATACATTATCCTGTCTATGAGCTGTGGCGTTATGTCGCCGCTCGCATCGCCGTATGCTATTCTCCTGTCGCTTGTTATCAAATCCAGTATTATTGCCAAATCGTTGCCTTCTGCAGTGTGCTTCGCGTACGTGCTGTAATCCCCTATGAGCGACGCGTCGTATATCGCGGAATAGTCCGCGCTTGACAAAATGCTGGAAAATGCGCACGCCAGGAAGCCTGCGGTGTAGTTCGAGTCTCCGCCGAAAAGCCAAGGATTTATGTAGTGCTCAAGCGTGGCGCCGGAAAAGCCTTCGACTACAGGATGATGATCAAGCCATATTATGTCGAACTTCTTCAGCGCACGCTCTATGCCGGCATTGCTGTCGGGTGATGTGCCAAAGTCTATTATAATTAGTAGGGGTTTCTCAACAGAATCGTAAGCACTCGCCGAAACTTCGTCTTCGAATGCGCTGTCTGCGCCGTACGCTATCGACCTGTGCATGTGCCACGCTATCCTTGGCTCTGTCGCGAAAATCCCGTTCTCGAACACATGCTTTGCCGCAATATGCACAGCATACGCGCCGCTTGCACCGTCTGCATCGTTGTGAAACCTTACCACCACTGGTGCGCCGTAGGCGAGCTTCCAGAGCAGCAGCGCCGCTGCGGCATGAAGCTTGGTTTCCATTTTTGAGGTAATATTGTCGAGGTCAGATATGCCAGATTTGAATGCGGGGGAGACGGCGGATTCTACAAAAGAGCGCACCCCTTCATCCATTCGCGACTTCAGCTCCGCAGACGCGCGTTCAGAAAGAGGGGAAAACTTTTTTATGCTGCCTTCAGCAATTTCAGCGGAAACGCACTCCCCGACATTCAGGACAAGGCTGCTGCTGCACGCGATCAGCGAGACCTTTGCTTCGGAAACACCACTGTCATAACCCAAAATGTAATATACATTCTCCCGTGGATCAGAAGAATGCCTTATTGAAACTACCTGGCCGGAGAACATGCTTATACGCTCATGTGGAACTGTTGCTGCTTATATCGAATATGCACGCAGAATTATATGTGGAGTTAGATATATAACTGCAGTAGCTTTCATTGTCAAACGCCTTCGCCATGGCCGCATAGCACACCCATGAAGCGGTGGAGTTCAGCGTGCTGCACTTCGTAACGTTATCGTATTGTATTGCTTCCGCAATTGTGAGCGACATGCCAGATATTTTCGAGCATATTGACGAGTAGCTTGCATTCTTGCAAAGGGAAAGAAGCTCTGTATAGTTGTAGGTCAGGTTTTCAGTGCGCGGAGGAAGTATAGATGATTCACATATTCCCCTTGACTCGGAAGAATTTATACCGCTGCAATAGCTCACATTTCCCGTTTTTGCCGCAAGGGCTATGTAGCATATGTCGCGTGGCGATGACTGAAGTGATGGCGCCAGTGAGAGCTCATTTATGAGCATTGTGTTTGATGCCGAGCCAAGCAGCGTGGACATATTTATGTTCAGCGCGATAGCCTGCAGTTCAGTTGAGTTGATCGACGAAGAAACGTCCAAGCAGTATGACGAATTTTCGTATGCAAGCGCCTTCTCTATGCCTACAGAAGAGAGGCATATGCTTTTCTCCGATTGGTTTGAGATAAGATTGCACGTGCTTATATTTTCAGTTTGCATGCCGACGGATGTCACGCAGCTGTCGTTTTGCACTGCGGCACACATGCTCGCATTGTTTGTATGTTTAGCGATATAAGACATGCAGTAGGAATAGGTGCTGCTGTTTATTTTGGAGATGCCACTGCAGTATTCTGGGTTTAGCGTCTCCGTTCCTACCTTTGCGTAGCATGATGCCTCCACATTTGGCTGTGTTATATAGCTGCAGACAGACGCATTATGCGACGAAACCGCGAGATCATAAAGGCAGCTTATTCTGTTCTGTTGCAACACTATGCCAAGGCAGCCCTTTACCGGATTTGCAGGCCTTGGAATTAGAACTAGGGCAACTGCCACAATAACAAGCACTACAGTAAGAAGCCCGAGCCTCTTGATGCTTATGTGCGCTGACAAATCTTCTTCTTTCGCATCTTTCTTTTCTGAGGCTTCTATCTTAACCACCGTCAAGGCAGCGCCACGTCTTCGGCGGAAATCACCCTAAAGCCAGAGGAGGTTATTTCATAGGGGCTTGTCACGAAGCTGTGGTTTGTTCCGCGCATCTTCATTATTTCCATTGCCAGTATCCTCTTTTCCTCCTCGCCAAGCTGGTACAGGGACAGTATTCCATCAAAAAGGTAATATTCTGGGGCAAACCTTGCAAATTTTCGCTCCGGCGTCTTTGCTTCCATCGTTATCAAAGATGTCAGCCCAAGCCTGCGTAGATTCGCAACAAGTGCAAGCAGAGTTCTTCTATAAACCTTAGGATCATCGAGTATCACACTCATTGAGGTTATCGGGTCTATCACTACGAACTTGGCTCCAACATCAGTAACCATTGTTTCTATATCAGAAACCACCTTTCCGAACTCGTAGGTCGGCTGCGTGACGCCCTCGTTGAGTCTTGAGACTATGTCCTCGCCGTCTATTATGAGCATTCCCTTGCTGATCATCTCGTCTATGCCCTTGCCCAGATCGCTGAATGCTTCCTTCACATTTTCTATGAGCCTGTCCTTCTGCTCTTCAAGTGCAAAGAATATACCTTTGCTTCCTTGCAGCGCGTTTCTGTACAGGAACTCGAATGAGAGCAGCGTCTTTCCGGCGCCTGGCCCGCCGACTACAAGGACCTGATTGCCTGCAGGTATACCACCAAAAAGCATTGAATCCAAGCCTTTTATGCCTGTTTGAACCCTTTCCAAATAACCACCATCCATTTATCTTATTCCCTTGTTTTTATATGTGCAGTTATGATTTATAAACTTATCAACAAAAAGTGCAGAAGAAGTTTGAAGGTTAGGTTTTCATGGAAAGAAATTTAAAAGAAAGCAGCGGAATAGTAACTGATAGCTTTGGAGTAATTTTATGTATAAAAAATTCGTATATATAGGCATATTGCTGATAGTGCTTGTGTTCCTCATACCGATGCTCGCAAGCGGTCTCCTCATGAGCACAACATACTACAACAACAGCTTTGCCATAAACAGCAGCGGGATTCAAACAATGAAGGTGCAGCTTGCAGGCGAAGGGGAGATAGCCGAGTATTACAATTCGACCGGACCGCTGAACGTATACTTGATCAACGGCTCAAACCTTCAGGCAGTAGAAGGGTATATAACGAACAAGAGCAACCTTGCTTTGCCGGACATGCTGAAAAACCTAGGCAAAATAGGCGTGCTCGCGTTTGCCTACAATTCGTCGGTTGACACGCTGCTAAGGCAACCGGCGGTTAATTCGACAAACAGCTCGCACGTGTATTTCTTGTCCAAGACGCCACTCTTCGTGCCAGGCACTTACTATTCGATACTGCAAAATGTTGGGAACAATATTGTAACGGCAAAAGTTACTATAGGTGTGCTCAACATAAACATGAATGGCTTCCTGGGCCTTGGCATATTTGTGATTCTGGGGTTCGTTGCTGGATTGGTGCTTATCATATGGGGCATATTTAAGAAGCCAAAAACCATTGCGGCAAATGAAATGCAAACGCCACCTGAAAACGTGAGAAAGGCGTATGAAGAAATAGAAAAGAAGGGTAAGAAAAAGGAAAGCAGATAAGATGGGAGTGAGGATATCTTATCTGCAATGCGAATTGTTTCGCATGCAACATTTTTATATCTTTCTGTCAAGCGTGTTTTGTCTAATGTATATTCGTTATATGACATAACTTTAATAAGCTTGAAGTTGTAATTTCTATATATGGACAGCTTGAAGGAGATTATCGCTGGGGAAATAGCGCTTTCAGAAACTCCAGGAACCACAATGAAAAAGTGGCGCGAGCTTTTCGGCGTGTCGCAGATAGAACTTTCCAAGCATCTGAAGATATCAACGTCAACTATAAGCGATTATGAAGGCAACAGGAGAATGAGCCCTGGTGTAGGGGTCATAAAGAGGTTTGTTAACGCGCTCTTCGAAATAGATGATAAAAAAGGAGGCACTGTTGCCGCAAACTTGGAGAAGGTTGAGATAAAGGAGACGCAGCAGGAGGCGCCTTACATTCTAAAGGATTTCTCGGCGCCGATAACAGGTGTTGACTTTGCGCGCATGATAGATGCAAAAGTTGTGGCCAACCCGAGCTACCTTGACAGCATAAAGATATTTGGATACACGCTGCTTGACAGCCTTAGGGTTATACTGGAGATGTCGCTTGGCGACTATCCGAAGCTTTTCGGCACTACCACTGAAAGAGCTTTCATATTTGAGCAGGTTACAACAGGAAGGTCGCCGATGGTTGTGGTTAGGGTTGCACCCATAAAGCCTAAAATAGTTGTGATATTCAATTTGGAAAACGTCGACAAGCTGGCGATAAAGATAGCCCAGATAGAGAAGATACCGCTGCTCACCACAAAGGTAGGCATAGACGAGCTTAAGGCAAGGCTGAATAACATATAATAAGAGTAATTGCAAGACGTTCGGCAATGCGCATTTCAGAGCTTGACCAGCGAGATCACTTTGTATCCCGACAGATTCTTTCTTCCCTCCATACCCTTGAGCTCTATCAAATATGCAAATCCAGACACTGTGCCGCCTAGACGCTGTACAAGATCCATCGCTGCAAGCGAAGTTCCGCCAGTTGCAAGAAGATCGTCAACTATAAGAACCCGATCCCCCTTTGACAGCGCATCCTTGTGCATCTCAAGCCTGCCGCTTGAGTATTCCAATCTGTACTTCACGCTCTCTTTCTCGTACGGCAACTTCCCCGGCTTCCTTACAGGTATCAAGCCGATTCCCATCTTGTAGGCAAGCGCTGAGCCTACTATAAATCCGCGCGCCTCGACTGCTGCCAGATAGTTTATCTTTTTCCAGTCTGGCAACTTTTCAACTTCCTTTGAAAGATGATTTATGCACATGGAGAAGGCATCTGGATCTTTCAGCAGCGGCGTTATGTCCCTGAACACTATGCCTTTTTTGGGGTAGTCCTTTATGTTCCTTATCTTTGCAACAACAATATCTTCTACGCCCATTTCACCAAATATGTTTTCAAACGCAAATATTTAGATTTGGCGGTTATGGAATAAAAGGGAAAGGATTAAGGTGATGGAGGCACGGAGAATCGAACTCCGGCTTGCAGAATGTCAATCTGCCGTCCTACCATTAGACTATGCCTCCGAAATCCATAGGTTATATTTGCTGCGCATGTTAAAATATTTTTGCATGCGGCATGCGGCGCTGTCACAAATTTATAACATACCCGTCCCTTGCCACAATGACGTTATCGAATCCCTTCTTCGCCTCGTTGAGCGACATTATCGTGCTCCTGTACCTTGCGCTTATATGCGTCAGCACCAGCATTTTCACTTTTGCCTTGCGCGCCACGCTAGCCGCTTCCGCAGCTGTAGAATGACCGCGCTTCTTGGCCTTTTCTATATCTCTTTCAAGATACGTCGCCTCATGTATAAGCAGGTCTGCGCCGCCTGAAGCCCTTATGGTGCCAACAGCAGGCCTAGTGTCGCTTGCGTATACTATTTTCTTCCCGCCAACTTCGTATGTCACATCGCCCAGCTTCACAAGCCTGCCGTCTATTTTTATTCTCTTCCTTGCTTCCAGCTCGGCAAACATCTTCCCCTTGATGCCCAGTTTCCTGCACTTTTCCTTGTCAAATCTTCTCTTTTCCTCTTTGCTGAACACGTAGCCGCATGCGGGTATCGTGTGCACAAGCTTGAACGCACTAACCTTAATGCCGGCACCCTTGTACACTGTGCCAGAAGTGACTCCTTTCACTTCTATAGGATAGCTTATGAGCGCCCTGTCGAAAGAGATCAGCGTCTGTATTGTTTTTTCATAGCCTTTCGGAACAAATATTGTGAGCGGTGTGGTGCGCTTGTTCAGCGCAAGGGTTCTCACCAGGCCCGCGATCCCGAGTATGTGGTCCCCATGTGCATGCGTTATGAATATTGCCTCTATCTTCGACATGTTTATTCCGTATTTCATCATTTTCATCTGCGTGCCTTCGCCGCAGTCAAAAAGGTAAACGGAGCCTTCGTAAACCACCGCGACCGCAGGCATGCCTCTTGCCTTTGTCGGCGTGGAACCGGAAGTGCCCAACATTACGACCCTTATGTCCATTGCATCATCCATCTTCAAGCTGTATTTTCACCTTCTTTCTCTTGAGGTCTATGCTCTTTACTTTTATGTCCTTAAGGTTCTTATTAAGTTCGTCTATTGGCGCCTTCTCGTTCTCCTTCAGCATCATTATGAGCTGGTTTATTTCGTTGATATGCTTGAATATTGCGTTTGCACTTTTCCTGCTCTCCTCTGCCTCGCTTCTCATCTCTTCCGCGATCTTTTTCTGCTTTTCTATGCTTAGCTCTATCTCCTTCCGCTTCCTGCCGCCTTCGGGCTCTTCGCCCTTTGCTGAGCTCCGACGCTCTTCCAGATAAAAACTGTCAAGCATCTCGGAAACTGTGTTAAAATGCACTGCTTCAGCGCTCTCATATTTTTTGAGCGGCACAACAGAGTAGTCTATGTATTTGCCGCCACGCACGTATACCGACGGGCTGGGATGTCTTGCCCTTTCTATGAATTCGTATACGCCATCGCCAATTGCCTTGTAATGCTCGCGTTTCAACGGCGTACGAGGATCAAGCCCGCATCGCAGCAGTATGTCTTCTACATACAGCGGCCCAAAGTTGAAGCACCTGCTGAGCTCACGTATCGCCTGCTCGCCCTCGCGCAGCTCCTCCAATTTTTTCGCAATATATTCCTTATCAATATCCCATATTCCTCTCTGATCTCCTGCAGGAAACGCATAGGCTGACCCGCGCGTTATTTCCCTCTCCTTGTATTTCACGAACCTGTATGCGGACTCTATGCTCATGCTCCCATTCACAAGTATCATGTTTCCCTTGCCAAACATCTCTACTATCAGCTTGTAGCCCTCGCTGCCAGAGAAGTCCATTTCTATTATCCTATCCATGCCTATTTGTTTTATCGAAGCGAGCCTTCTGCCTTCTATCCTTTTCCTTATCGACATTGCGAAGCCAGTTGGTTCGCCTGCGTGCTCTGTGTACGCGGTAATGTTTATTGTCTTGTTCAATGATATGAACACGTCGATCTTGCCGCCTTCGGACTGCGAATAAAAGTTCATCCTGAATGCATCTTCCGAAACCTCGTAGAATTTTCTCAGGAACGAGTCGACGATGCCATTCAGCTCATTAACAACAAGACTGAGCTCCACCGCGGCGATTTCGCGCATTAAATCATTTTATTTTTCTCTTTCCCTCTTCCTTTACCACTTTTGCAAATGCTTCTACCTTGGCCTTGAAATTGCTGCTTTGCTCTACTGCAGTGCCTATTTGGGTTATGTCGGCGCCTGCCCTGTAAACAGTGCGCAGCGCGTCCGTGGTCCTTATGCCGCCGGCAACTATGTATGGAACCGTTATAGAGCTCCTTACCATTTTTATCATCTCTACTGGAACTGGGCCCTCGTTCTGCAACTGCGGGTTTGAACCAACATCAGTTATTATTATCCTGTTTCCCAAGAATTCGCCTGCCATGGCCAGCGAAGCCGCTATCTTCGGCTTTTCCCTTGGGACAAGATTCACGTCGCCGACCCAACCCACAGTGCCACCCGGCGCGATTACTATATATCCTATTGGTATAGGCTCTATGCCAATCCTTTTTATTACAGGAGCGGCAAGCGACTGCACCTGCGTTATCCAGTATGGATTTCTGGCATTAAGAAGCGACATGAAATATACCGCGTCTGCGTATCTTGTCAGCGTGGCTATGTTTCCGGGAAAAAGTGTTATAGGCACGCTGCTCTCCTTATCCTTTATCCCCTTGCAGACATAATCGAGCAGTTCCCCCTGCGCCCCTATGCTGCCTCCTATCAGCAGCAGATCCGTGCCTCCCTCTACGCTTTCAAGCCCCGCCTTTACCGCAATGTCGGGAGTCTTGTAGTCCACTGGATCTATTACCGTAAACATCATCGCCCCCTTGCTTTCAAGAACCTCGTCTATGTATTTTTCCGTTTTGCCTATTTTCATCTACACACCCTTTCCGCCACTCTTCAGGAAATCTTCAATCATGCTGCTGCCTCCCTTCTCTATGTCTATCAGCGGAGAATAACCAAGCTCGTTCCTTATTTTCGATATGTCAATGAGCCTGCTGCTCATCAGGAACCTCAGCTCGTCGCTGTCGATTCCGTACTGCTTTGCAAGAAACCTTACAAGCAGTTCGCTCACGTGCTTTGACGGTCTCGGCACTTTAAGCTTGTCTGCAATGAAGTCGAACAGGAACTCCTGCGTATGCGCTTGCCCATCCGTGAGATTGTAGACCTTCCCCCTGCTGACTTTGTTCTCCTTTGCGAGCAGCATAGCCTGCAAGACGTCGTATATATGCACAAGGTTGAGCTTGTTGTCGCCTTTGCCTATTATCCTTGCCTTGCCCTCTTTTATGAGCCTGAACACCTTGAAAAATGGAGCTTCAAAGCCGGGGCCATAGATGTTAGCCATGCGGAATATGGTAAACGGCACAACCGGCTTGTAGCGGTTTATCACCTGTTCCGCAAGCACCTTGCTGTATGCATAGCGATCCTTTGGATCTATGGCCGACTCCTCGGTGAGCAAATCCTTTCTCTTGTGCCCGTATACGTCGACGGTGCTTGCGAATATCACATGCGGCCCGCCGCTTTCCTCTGCGGCATCCATAATGTTCCTCGTACCATCAACGTTGACACGTATTATCTCCTCTGTTGTAGCCTTGTATTCGCTTACTATTGCAGCTAGATGGAACACCGTGTCTGCGCCTTCTACCGCTTTTTTGAGCGCGTGGATGTCGGTCAGGTCCCCAATGAAAGGTATTATGCCAGCGGGAAGCTCAACAACCATCTCTTTCCTTTTTATGAGCGCCCTGACTGTATCGCCTTTCTTTATCAGCGATTTTATAAGCTCCTTTCCCAGCTTGCCGTTGGATCCAGTGACCAATATGGTGCTCGCTTCGCCCTTGTCCACATTTTCCGCTTCCATCAAGGCTCTTCCCCCTGCTCCTTAAGCAATCTATGGCTGACGGCCCTGAGATAGCCCTCAGGAACCCTGCTCATTGCATAGCTCACCCAATCCTTGCCGAATGGCATGTAGATACTTAGGTTTAGCCCAAGCTTCGCCATTTCCCTTAGCCTCTTTTCGTTATATCCAAGTTGAAACTCAAAAACTAAAGATTTTTTGTAATTCCTCTTGCCTTTCGTTAAATTCTTGACCAGGCGCTCATCTGGCGACAGAAGCACAAGGCTTGAGCTCGCATCCAAAAGCTTCGCAACCTTTTCAATGTTGCCCGTCTCTTTGCCCTTTTTCTTTTCTTTTTTCGCGCCAGCCTCAGATGTATCCTTTCTTGTTGCACTTATGCCATCGCTGCATGACACCTTCAGCACACCTGCCTTCCTCTGCCTGCTTACGTAATGCAAAGCGTCGTCTATGCTGCTGCACGCAAACCCAAGGCCTCTCGCATTCTCGAATTTTTTTATTATGCTGTATTCGTCATTTACGCTGTCTACTTCGCACCAAAGAAACACACCACTCTTGTTTCCGACCTTCAGAAGTTTTTCGAGGTTTGATGCAGCAGTATCGGCACTTATGGTGCTGCCAAGCTGCTTGATATGCATGTGCACGCTGGCCTTGACGTTAAGCCTGGATACCTCGCGTATAAGCTGCATGTACGTGGCAAGCACGTAGTTTGCCTTTGCCTTATCCTGTGGCGTCTGCGTCAGGAATGTTATCGATGCTGGTATGCCAAGTGCATTGAATTCCTTTGCCTTGGCTATGGCAGAAGCCATGGTATGCCCTGCAATATGCTTTTTGACCAATTTGTATATTACCTTGGTAAGCAGCGAATCGTGTTCCAAGCGACCACTTGATAAAAGGCCTGTACCTTTTGACATTTTGCAAGCCAGCTCCATGCAAGATGGAACGCGGCAAATGATTTAGGGCTATAAACGCCCTTGTTATTCCGCCGGCTTTCCATTGATGTTTCTGCCAGCATGACCAATCAGGTCACTAAGGTATTGTTATTATAAATATTAATATATTATTAACCTTTTGCCATAGGTTTTTATATGCAGTATTTGACAAAAGGCAAAGGTATAAAAGGCAGCATAAAGCAGAGCGCCGAAGCCTTTTCAGTGAATGAAATTACAAAGAATGGCACCGTGCTGCGCCCCGGCAGGATATATTCCGCTCTTGAGCTTGGCGAAAGCGAGGGAGGCAAGTTCGTAAAGTTTGTTCTTGAGAAGCACAATTGGAACACTGTGCAGGCACTGGAGAAAATAGGCCGCATGGTTGGCAGGGGCAGGAAATCGCTTGGATATGCAGGTATGAAGGATCGCATATCGTCAAGCGTGCAGCTTGCAAGTATTTATGGCGCGGAACTGGAAAAGCTGCGTGCGCTCAAATTAAAGGATATCTCTATAAATGGGGCTTGGAACTCGGAAACCGGAGTGAAGCTTGGTGACCTTTTGGGCAATAATTTTGACATAAAAATAGAGCATGTTGAGGGAAACGCAGCGCAAAACGCGATGGCAACGCTTGAGGAGCTAAACGGGCTTATGCCCAACTACTTTGACAAACAGAGATTCGGATCGCGGCAGAACAACGCCAAAGTCGGATTGCACATGCTTGCAGGCAATTTCAGGGATGCGGTGCTTGAATTCCTGCTAAACACCGATAATGAGAAAAATGCTGAGGCGATAGAGGCGCGCAGGAGACTTGCAGAGGAGATGGACTTTTCCAAGGCGCTTGAGTATTTCCCGAAGTATCTCAAATACGAGCGAAAGATGATTGCTTATCTAAGCAAATATGAGAATTTTGCCAATGCGATACGCATACTTCCGAGGGGGATTGCGCTACTTTTCGTGCATGCGGTTGAGGACACTATATTCAATGCCGCTCTGGACTTCAGAATAGAACAGGCGGACTTTGGAACGAAAGTTTATGCTGGAATTGGCACATACCAATTCCCGGACATGGGTAGTATTTCTGAATCTGGCACATATCCGGTTGCGCCACTGATTGGTTATGATACCAACGAGAGGTACATCGGCGATTATGAACTTAAAGCAATGCGGGAGCTCGGAATATCAAAAGAGATGTTCAAAGTAAAGGGCATGCCGGAGCTAAGCATGAAAGGATCTTTTAGGTGTATACTTGCACCAGTAAGGGATACAAATATTGCAGAGGAAGACGAAGGGGGGAGCTTACGCATTGGATTTTCACTGCCGGCAGGATCTTACGCCACCGTCCTGCTCGACGAAATAATGAAAAACGGGCAGCAATAGCCTAGCACGCGCAAACGCCGCGCGGCGGTGCCAGCAAAAGATAAATATACTTTCACTGTGAAAAGCATTTGTTGAGGTTGTTTAAATGATGCCTAATATAGATCCGAGGGCACTGAAAGGAATGATGGACAGGATGGGGATAAAGAGCGAAGAAATATCAGCAAAACGCGTAATCATAGAAGGGGACGACGTTGATATAATAATAGAAAACCCGCAAGTGGTTAAGATAGAAATGCAAGGCGCGCTCTCGTTCCAGGTGGCAGGAAACGTAACAGAGAAAAGCAAGGCCAAGATAGAGATAACCGACGACGATATTAAGTTCGTTAGCGAACAGACTGGCATAAGCGACATGAACCTGATAAGGTCCACGCTCGAGGAAGTGAACGGCAATATTGCTGAGGCAATAGCGAAGCTGAACGCAAAAGGCTAGTCAATGCGGTAAATGTGTACGTATGGCACGCCGGCTACGACGCCCACATCGCCCTTCTTTACTATGCCTTCTTCTATCAAGATGCCAACGGATTCGTCTCCTATTATGTTTGCGGTATGGATCTTCAATTTGTTGATTCTTTCCTTTGCCAGTTCCACATCAACCAGGTCGCCTTTGTAGAAGTCAGCATAACTGTCGAGGTCTATAACGATGTCCCCTTCTTCTATTACCTTGCCAATAAGTTTCTCATCGCACATTGCAAGCATCGAGCCTTTTTCGGTCGCGTATGTCTTGATATAGAGCATAATATTACCGGTATTTGTAGAAGAAAACGAATGTGGAGCCGTACAGCAGACTGTACCACAACAGCCAGATGCCGCCAGAGAAATTGCTGTTTGCTATGGCAAATACCGAAAATGCGAAGAGCACAGTCGAAAAAGATACCTCCGCAACGGAGTTTTTAAGCGCAAACAGGAACGCACCACGCCTCGTGCCCAGATTGCCTTTTGCCCACAGATTCTTAGGCTTGAGGCCAAGCGTGGCTTGCACAGCTGCCTTTGCCCTTATGAACGCAACGGAAAAGTTCAGTATGTAAACCATTATTCCGGATTTGAAAGAATTGAAATATATCTTGGAAAGCAGCAGCGGCGCGATGAAAATAACTAGGGTTGTGAGAAGGCCTAGCTCAAAAAATTCGTTTATGTAATTGGCGCTTAGCAGCTGGCTCACCGAAGCGTGGGCAAACGGAAATCCGCCAAAGGTTATGAGCACGGAAAGTATTGTGAACAATATAAGAATTATGGAAATGTAGTTTAGGCCGAAGCCGTGGCTTATGTAGTCCAGCTTAGACATGGTGTTTGCCTTATATTCCTTTTTTGTTTTCAGGTAGTGGTATAGAAATTCCGTGCCTCCGTAGTTGTATCTCCACTGTTGCCTCGCAAAGGCAATGAACTTGTTCATGGGCCTGCCCAATGCATAGTTCTTGTGTATATAAACTCCCTTGAAGTTGTTGTTTTTCATTTCGAATGACAGGAACGTATCTTCGAGCACATGTTCAGGAAAGCCGCCTATTTTCAGCAGCGCATCCTTCCTTACTATTGCGCATGAACCCGCAAAGTTTGCCGTGTCGCGCATTGCTCTCGACGTCTGCGCGAATTTGAAGAAGAATGCGAACATCATGTCAACCGCGTTCGAAAACAGGTTGTTTTTCGCATATCTTTTCTCGGTTTGCACATAGGCAATGTCCTTGTCATTGAATATGGGCAAAAGCTCAATCAGGAAGTTCCTGTTGGTAAGATACTCGTCCGCGTCAAATATTGCTATAAACTCCTCGCTGCTCTGCCTGAGGAGATTGTTGAGTGCACCCGCCTTGAAGCCTTTCCTGTTGTCGCGGTGTATGTAATTTACGCCACTCTCAGAAGCGTATTTGGACAGCTTTGACGCTATCTCCTCGTTTGTCGAATCATCAAGAAGGTAAAAGTTTATCCTGTTGCGCGGATACTTGATCCTCTTAGCCTTTTCCATTGTGGATATGACTTCTGAAGCAGGCTCATTGTAGGTTGGTACCGCGATTGCCACGGTCGGATAGTAATCCAACCTCTTGTTTCTTGAGGCAGCGTAGGTGTATTTGCTCTTGTAGAAATAAGAGTTGTAATACCAGAATGCAGCTATGATGTTAAATATCGAGGCTATAAGCGAAAGTATTAGGAAAAGCAGTGAAACTACCAGCATGTAGAGGTTGTATGACATTGAGATAAAGTATACGGAGATGCCTACGCTCAACGCCGAAACGGCAACCACAAACACGAATATGGTTACCCTTAGCGCATAGCTGGAACCACTCATAGAAATACCATCTATCTTTTATAGGAATATCTTATTTAAAAACTTTTATATTTGTTAGGTTGCGTTGATAGGATTTTGCAATTTAGCGGCACTAGTATATACCGAAGCACAGGCGGCCGAATTGATGAGTCCACGCTGGCGCAGGCATAGATAAGTATAAAATAATTCATAGACAGATGTATTTGTGCCGGAGTGGCGGAACCAGGTAACGCGCCA
Organism: Microcaldota archaeon; assembly: GCA_023270055.1. Taxonomy (GTDB): domain Archaea; phylum Micrarchaeota; class Micrarchaeia; order Micrarchaeales; family CABMGC01; genus JAGDYB01. Next base: position 17,704 of record JAGDYB010000008.1, on the reverse strand, counting down.
GTAATTTTTGGCGAAACTCGAGATCTGGTTGCCTTTTGGCAATCTGGGTTCAAATGCGCATGCTGAAAATCCCAGCTCCGGCGCATTTTCGCGCTGCGGTGGCCAAGGTATTGGGCTACTTGTACACTTTGGGCTTGTAAGAATAGGCAATGCCTACGCTTGATATAATGTTGGTAAAGAGTATGAGCATGAATATCAAATCGACAAAATAGGGTATGTTTATTCCCATGCTGAGTGGCAATGTGGCAACTATAGCTGGGGAAAGACCCCTTGCCATGTCGAAACTTACCAGACGGCGCTCCACCTTTCGCCTTATTCCGCCTTCTGACATAAACTTGCCCAATATAGGAGTGAATAAGGCGCGCATAGGAACTATCGCAACGGAGAGTAATGCGGCGATGCCTATGCTGAACAGCGTCGCCTGCTGCACATTGAAAAGAAGACCGATGTAGACGAAGAAGAATGTGCTAACGAAGAATACAACTTCCCTCTGGTATTTAATGACATGGTCAACGTCGCCATCTATCGCAAAGTACTTGCCAAGTATGTCCTTGCTTTTCATGGATTTCTTTTCCCTCGCACCTATGTTGTAGAACAGAAGGCCGAAGACAAATATTGTTATTGCGCCGTTCAGCCCAAACTGCTGCGCAATGCCGTATGTCGCGATGACCATTGTCATAGTAAGAACCCAGCTGTATCCGCGGCTGTAGTCCTTGAACCTGTTCATTATGTAAAGCCAGAAAAGTGCCGAAAGAAAACCTATAAGTATTGAACCGAATATCACTGTGAAGACGAAGGAGCCTATGTATGTGGCATTTATTATGCTTGAATTTATCATGAAGCCAAGCAGTAGTATGGGCACGATAAGCTCGGCTATGTCAGTTATCACGCTCTCGTACACAAGCGATACCTTTAGTTTATTTGGCACCCTGACCACGCTAGCAAGCACCGGCACTATTATTGTGCTGGGCCCCGAAACCGCAAAGCCGAAAATGAAGGCTTCTATCAGGCTCCATTTGAATATGAAAAAGGTGGCTATAGCAAGCGTAATGCCTATAGCTATTTGCACTGCGAATGTGAAGGCACTTGCCCTTCCGAAAACCTTGCTCAGTTCCTTCGCCTTTATGTTCATGCCTATGTTGAAAAGAACGAAAGCTATTGCGATTGCGGTGACGTACGGCGTAAGCTCTGCTACGGTGCTTGTCGGGCTCACGTTGACAAGATGCAGCAGCGGACCTATGAGCAGGCCTATGAGCATGAGTGGAAGCACATCTGTAAATTTCAACCTCTCGAAAAGTGCGTTTATGACAAATCCCAAGAAGGCTATTGCAGCTATTGCTATGAAGAGTATGCCTACGCCGATCATGCAAACCATTAATAGTTAAGGTGCAAATGCTTATAAGTTTTCAGGCTCATATGCTGCGCGCGGCGTTTGCGCAATATATATGGGGACAGAATTGGCAAGTTTAAACAAGATATTATGCGCCTTTTCTAGGCTTGGATATGCTAGGTGCTCTATAATTTGGCCTGAGCTGACTGACCCTGCATTGCATTTTGAATTTTTCACTGGCTTACGATAAAGTTCCCTCTGAAAAATCCAGTGGACTCTGCGGGATTTTCGTGGCCTCGCAGAAGCCAAATTCGAACCCGCAACCTTCCGCCTGCAAAGCGGACGCTCTACCGTTGAGCTAAGAGCCCAGCATAAAAATATTGCCGGCAAACATTATAAAGATTTGGCAAGAAAAGCGTGCATGCAGCGCCAAGTTTGCATTAGCTTTTTATATGTTTTGTATATACAATAAATGAGAGGTGTTAACATGGCAAAAGACGACGACGAAGACTTTGAAGGAGAAGATGAAGATGATGATGAGGACCTTGATGACGACACAGACGACACTGAAGACATCGACGACGAAGACGACGAATGAAGTTTTTGGTTTTTGTTTTTAGGCCTTACATCAGCTGATTTTTTTCTTGAAAAGTCACTTCAGCTTTTTGTTTATTCTTTTGTTTATTCTGCTTCTTTCTTCAAACTCTTTTATGCCCCTAGTTGACTCTCTTTCAGGGCTCCACTCCTTCTTTGGGAATATGCCTTTCTCAAGCTTGTAGTTTATGTCATTTTGCATGGTGTGGGTATCGTATTCCCCATTTGGTGCTATATATTCAAGATGATTCTTTATGTCGGAAAGTTCCTTCCGGTATTGCTCTTTCGTTACTTCCCCCTTAAGGAATTTCTGGTCAAGCGCGTTGCGCTGGCTCACAATAGTTTTCAGCTCTACGTTCGGCACCCACTCATTCTCATACCAGTTTTTGAATGTTGAAGCATGTTTTTCGAAGAAATTCCTCTTCATTTCAAGCTCCTCTTTACGCAGCGCTTCTTTTCCTTTTTTGTATTCATTCTTTGTTATCTCCCCAGATTGGCGCTTCTTTTCCAAATCTTTAAGCGCTGCGTCTCTCTTCTTGTTGAACTCCTTCATTTTTGCAGCCTCGCTGTGCTGCATTTCCGTAAGCTGGTGTCGCAAGCTGCCGAGCGTATCCAACTGCTCCTGAGCCATCGCCTTCTCATAAGCTGATGCCTTTTCGCTGTTCACTATCTTTTTGAGCGATCTCTCAGCCTTTGTCATATTTTTAGGTATTTTCACCGGCTTACCCTCCTTCCCCACTGCATACTTTTTGGCATTGCGGTAGAGCAAACCTCCTGTTGTGCCTGCGTACAAAGGCGATATTAATATTCCATTATCTTTTTCTTTCCTAAATTTGACCTTAATCGTATTCCTGTTTAATTCTTCTTCCACCGCATTACCCATGATGGCGCTTCCAGAGCCGGACCTTTGCCATTTCTTTTGCACTTTTTGCAGTTTCAGTTCTTTGTCTATCTCTTGCTTGCGTTTGTTATATAGGGTTTTATACTGCGCAAGGGTTATTTCGTGCCCTAACAGCTGCTTTTGATAATTTTGAATTTTCTTGTCGCCACTGTATGGATCTATCTTTTTTGAGATCTTATTTTTAATCGGCCCTAAGTTTTTCTTTACCTTGCCTGACAACAGGCTTCGTGCGGGCATGTTAAACGCGTTGCGCTGCGACAGCGAACCTCTGCCAGCGATGCCTATGCCTGCTAAAGCGGAGATACCGAACATTTGAAGGAGGTTTGTTCCGCGCACTGCAGCTGCTGCCGCTATAAGTATGAGTATTATTATTATCGGAACAAGCGCGTTAACCGCGCCAACGGAAAGCAGGACCGTGACAAGCAGCATTTGCAACGGCATACGCATCAATATAATTAGCGCTTTTCTGATTTAAATATCTTTATTTTGCGTGCGGCAATCACGAGAAGTGCCGCGGCGATTGCCAGGATGCCATACACTGCAACGCTCCCGTAGCTCAAGTATAAAAGCCCTATCTGCACCTGCAATGCACTCGCATTTGGAGCCTGCGTGTAGTTCAGCACATTCATTGTTACAGGCAGCGCAGCGAATACGGGATACGCTGGTATCGGGCCATAATATGTGGAATTGGAGAGTATGGTCTGAGTTATCTGCACCGGCTGTGGTGAAGGCGAGCCGTAGAACTTGGCGATTATTTCTGGATTCCCAACACCACATACGAGGGTGTTGTAGGTGAACTGACCATTTGAATTTGTAGTAACAATAGCCATGAGGCCCAGCTGTGAGGTACATACGCCTGTGCCATTTGCATACATTGGCTGGCAGAATTCTGCATAATTAGGATTGTATGTATTCTGCCCGCAGTTTGAAGGCAAGCCGTCGTATCCATAAATGTTGCATGGCGTACCATACGTATAATTCAGAAGGCTGTTTGGCGGCATAGGGCAAGCACCGGAGCTGTTCAGCATCGGATAAAAGTCGACAATGCTTGAATTGGCTTGAAGATTTAGCATTACCGGATTTGCAAGTATGCAATTGTTTGGCGCTATGGTGTTCGTGTATGCGCATAGCATCGCGTTTACCGGGTTCTGCTCCGGACTGAAGTTCACATAGTTTATGTTCTTTTCAAAGTACAGGTACACTTGTGCACCGCTAAGATTCTTTTCCGTGCCACCAAATCCTATCGAAGTTACAGTGCCGTTTATGTACAGATTTGTCTGGTTTGGATTTGTTGTGTTTACTGCCGGATTCGACGAAAGCGATATTATTGTTGTATTGGCAACATCAGCATCGAGTGGCACGTGTATAGTATTGTTGAACGTGTCAAGGAAGTTGAGCATGAAGCGGTGGTACCCCAGTAGCTTGGTAGAATTAAGGTAAAGCTTTAGGGGGTTTTCATACGATCTGAACTTGTACCAGTTGAACAGGTTCATTGCTGTCGGAATTGAAAATGGGGTGTAGTTGAAGCCTATAGCATTTGGGCTATAAAACTGGGAGAATGAGTATTGCGGACTTTCATCTCCTACGTTGAAAGAAGGATTGCTGGAGATGGTTATTGTCTCGTAACCAGGATATGCACCACTGTCCTGAGTTATTTGATTTATATAGAAGTCAAACTGCCTTGTTGCGTTGAGCACCTCAGGGTTGGCTATACTATATTGAGGTTCATTAGGGTTAAGGAAGTACTCGGTTATGTTGAATTCGAGCAGAGCTATTACCTTGTCGAATATCCTGTCTGTCTGTGTGAGGAAGAATATGCCTGGAGGTATTATCGTGTTGTTGTCGCCAAGATATGGCACGTAGTGCGAGGTATTTGGGTATTCGAAGTATGTATCGCCGCCCTCAACGGTGCTGCTGAGCTTGTTTGAATTGCCATCAACCAAAGCGTCGGTGTACACCAATGAGTTGGTCGTGACTGGACCGGTGTCGATACTGCTTGCCGGAGGGCATGCTACTGGCGGAGGGTTAGGTCCGCTGCTTACTGGGGTTGTTTGTGCAATCAGCTGCGCGTTGTACCTCCAGTAGCTCATTGTGTCAGAGTAATAGTATGGAATCATCACATAACCGTTAAGCGTGCTGTTCAGCGTCTCAAGATCAGATACGTATGATGCAGTTGATGCTGGATTAAGATAATTGCTGTTTGCAGAGGTGTATATGCTGTTGTAATTTAGCGACGCACCGTTGCAGTTACCTATTCCATTGTATGCTATGGAGTTAGCACATACGGTGTTGCTCGACGGAGCGCCTGAGCCTCCAGTGAATGTTGAAGATGTGGCGCCACCAAAGGTTACGAATTGGTTGTAGCTTCCTAAATTCTCCAGATATTTTAACGGATCGGTGACGCTGTACACTGGTGCAGTCATGTTTGCCACAGTAGGCAGATATGAGCATGCTCCGTTAGGGGTGTTTATTGAGTTGTTGCTTGAATAGCATGTTTCACCGCCTGCGCTTGTAAAGAGCTTTGTGTAGTTGTCTATCGGTGCGTGCAATATCGCAAGCTCTGGGTATATGTTTGCGTTTGAAGCATAGCAGCTCCAAAAAATTGGACATTCGGACGAGAGTACGCTGCTACTAGAAAAGCTTGGAAATATCATGTCGACAGTATGGTTGTAGTTGACTGAATAGCCAATATTATAATAGAATGGTACAAAGCCATCAGCTGTCTTTGCGCCGCCGACTTCTTGCGAACCATTCCATATGGCCCTGTTTACAGTTGTAGAACCGCCAATACACAAACCATATCCAAGACATAACTTAGGGTTATTGCTGTTGACGCCAGCAGTATATATTGCGGTGACTGGTGGCCCTATCGGAGGATATTGGGAAGGTATTGCATTGTACGGAGTAATTTCTTCCGAAGGTGGACCGCTTATTATTCCGTTTGCTGAAATTGATATGTATTCGGAAGGGTTAATGCTGTATACATTTGTGCCGGTTATATCACCAAGATTTGTCATGCTGCCAATCAATGAAACGTTGGCTGAAAGTATCCAACCGTACGGAGGATAGGTATCATAAGGGAAGAAGCTCGATGTTGCAAGCGACAGATATGTGCTGCTTTTTTTGCCCGAACCAGAACCAGAGGCAACGCATGCGTATGAAGTGCCTGTATTTGGCTGGCATGTATAATAGTAACCTTTATCCTTATCGCACGAATTTCCCTTCACTGCATTGCATTGTGAACCGCAGCTTGGCGTTGTGCCGCCAAGGAAGCAGTAATTGTAAGCCGGGCATTTTGCGCTCTGCTCGCAGGATGAAGTTGAAAGGGTGCAGTGGGCGCCGCAGGTTGGGCTTGGACTTAGTTGAGATGAATAGCATGTGCTAGGATTTATAGAGGTTTGACCTAAGGTTGGATTGGCGCATGTATACGTTGAAAACATATCGTTGAACTTTGTCGGATTAATTGGCACATTCGCATTGGTCGAATTTATTGCCCTGAGCAACAGTATATCGAAGAACAATGCATTACTTAAACTTACGGGACCTGAAGGACAACCTACCCCAAACCAGTTTCCGCATGATTGTAGATTGCCGTTGAGCAGGCCGCCCCAGTTGTCAAGCACGTAGAGATAGCCGTTAACGTCATAAAGCCCTATAGGATGGTGAAATTCAGGCACATCAAGGTTTTCGTTGTAGTTGTTCCCCTGAGTCGCAACCCAAGGTATGTATTGCCCAAACAGTCCGTTGTTTGCGAGCCAGTAGGTTATGTTTAGCGTAGCTGTGTTGCCTGGGCTAATAACCTTCCCGAACGTGAGGTTTATCTGGTACAGGGAGTTAAATGTCGGGGATGATCCGTTGTATACGTATATATAGCCCGGCACGCTCTGGTTGGCAAGGTATACGAGCCTGCCTGAAGGCGACACAGCTATTTCGGGCATCACTGCAGGCGCATTTATTGTATCGTTTATAAATTGCATGGTGCCACTCAGAGTGTTTGTTATTACTGCGAGCTCTGGCTGCGCACCTACACCAAGGCCAGCTTGATTGGTCAGGTTGCCTGTCAAGTAGACATAGCCTGAAATGTTTACCGCCATGCCCATGGGGTTAAAATTGGAAAAATGATTTGATACCGATATGGTTTTGAGCACGTAAGTAGAGGTGTTCTGCAGGTTTATTATGTTAGACCAATATGCATTCCACTGGTTCACCCACGCAGCCTCGCTGTCTTGCGAAGAGATAAGGCTTGCATTGTTTGGGGTGTATGGAGAGGTATTGTAGTAGCCGTGCGGTATAAGTCTCAATATTGTTATGTTGTAGCCACCAGATGATGTAGAATTTAATATATATATGTAATCGTTTGGCAGTGCGGCGATTGCAATAGGCTGCGCAATGTGTGGATTTTTTACTCCGGGAAACGTTATGCCAATGCCAGGCATGCCATTTCCATTTCCATTGCCATTGCCAGGAATGTTTGGCATGCCAGGCATGTTAAGGCATATCGGGTTGTTTGGATTTCCTATGCAGAAGGCACTGCTGCTGTATTGCGTTGAGCAGCCACTGCTTGTGCAGTAGTTGACATACAGATTGTGGCCTACATCTACAGGAAACATGTCGATTGAATTCTGCGGCGTGTAATAGTTCCAAGGCCCATATACATCATAAGACAGATTCATGGACTGCTGGTAAAGCGACGGCATGCTGAAGTTGTATGTGAAGAACGGCAGGATTGGGGTGTTGAAGGTGGTGAACGGGGGCGTGGTTGGCAGCACTTCGTTGAATGGTATGTAGTTGTTGCTTATCTGCTGCAGCTCTGTTGTCTGTTTGAAATCGTACAAGTATGTGCATGTGGTTGAGTTTGTGCTCGTCACCCCGTTTTGCGTGTTCGAGTTCGTTACTGTTTCGGTGTATGTCAGGCCGGGCACGTGCAGCGTATACTGGTACGGGCTTGTCGTGCTGAAGTTTACAAATTCGGAGGTCCAAGTCCAAAGATCGTTCTGTGGCATCGATGGCACCGGCCTGAATATGTATGAATTTGTGCTGAAGCCGTTTGAAATGTTTGAATTTACCATTGGCGAATATGCGAGGTTAGTCATGCTGAGCGTTGCGGGATTGGTTACTGAGAGCGAGCCGAGCGATGCCGTCTCCAGATCGTACTCGTCACCTGATGTAGTCGTTGGCAAGATTACTGTAGTAAGAAGGCTTGGTGAAGAACTTCCGACACATTCACTCCCAACTGCATAGCCACCACCAGATGTAGCACACTGCCCATTCTCCTTTCTAACATGTTGCCCGGTCAAGCCTGCACAGGTAAAACCAGAAGGGCAGGCAGAGTAGCCACAATAGCCGTTCGGCGCGCCTTCTAAGCAAGGCTGCTGTATGACCTGCGTAGTTGATGATGATGAAGTAATTTGACAGGCATTACCTCCGACATTCGCCACGCCGCCACTTCCTGGATAGCCTGGATAGAAATACAGATCGGTGGTTGGATTTTGCGATGGAGTTACAGGGCATGTCAGAAGCCATGGGGCATTATTATAGTTGTAGTTATTTACAGGACTAGCTGCCTGTGAACTTGATGAGGACTGCGACTGAGAGAACCCAGTGGACGCAGAATAGTATGTTATTACGTTTTCAGTCAGCTGACAGTTGTAATCGTAGGAAGTAGATGAAGTACACTGATAATTGTAGGTAACCGTAGGGGCTTCGGCAAAAGAGACTATCATGAATAAAGCGAAGGCTAGAGCAAGAGTGTAAATGGTCAAATGTTTGCCAGCCAATTTAGGCCACCTTTTTTATTCTGCCCTTCATGTTGGATTTTCCGCAGCATCGTATTTGTTCTACTTTATTATATCGCAGTTAGATATTTATTTTTATGCCGATATTTAGAATATGAAGGCACTGGAAGACATGGATGAGCTGATGGCTGAATACGATTTCATAAAATGGATCGGACACGCAAGCTTTATGCTTGATGTTGGCGTTACAAAGATATACATCGATCCTTTCAGGCTATCAAAGGATTTCGGCAAGGCTGATGTAATATTCATAACACATTCGCACTTCGACCACCTCAGCATAGACGACATAAGGAAAATAGCAAAGGATGATACAGTCATACTCGCCCCGGAAGATGCTGCCAAAAAAGTGAGCATGTGGAATGCGATTGCGGTAAAGCCTTATGATAAAGGAGAGGCCAAAGGCGTCAGATACGAAGCGGTACGGGCTTACAATGTAAAACCAGAAAGGCTCAGCTACCATCCAAAAGACAACAACTGGCTTGGCTACGTGATAGACGTAGGGGATACAAAGGTATATCACGCAGGGGACACTGATGCTGTGGAGGAAATGAAAGGACTCAGAACTGACATCGCGCTGCTGCCAATGGGCGGCACATACACGATGGATGTCGATGAGATGGCAAAGGCGGCAGGCATGATAAACGCAAAGACAATAGTTCCTATGCATTACAAGGCGCTGCTTGGGAAGGAAGGCTCTGCAAAGGCTGAGGAGAAGATAAGGGAGAAGCTCGACAACATCATGATAATGAAAGAGATACAGGAGCCTTACTACTCGTTCTGAATATGCATTTTGCCCATTTCTGCCATTAGCCAGTCTGCTATTTTTAGCAGCACAGCAGGTTCGAGCTTGAACACGCGGTCAGCATTGTGCTCAGTTGCCTCAGCGATGCTTCGCGCCATCTCGTCGCTCAGTCCAAGCTCCTTTCTAGAATCGTATATCGCATTCCTTAGCTTCTTTTTCTTGTGCTGCATGAGCATGCTTATAAGCCTGTTCTCCTCTTCGCTAACCTTTCTTCCGCTTGGCTCTATCAGCACGATGGCAGAGTCCACCTTCGGCACTGGATTGAAATTCCCCTTGCTTACGTCCATTATCTTAACTATGCGGAACTCCAGCGCCGCTATCACGCTGAGCTTGGAGTACTTGCTCGTGTCGGGCTTTGCAGTCATATGTTCTACAAACTCCTTCTGCAGGCAAAGAACCGCAGGAAGCGAGTGCTGCTCGAGCCAACCTATGACCCTGCTTGAGAGGTTGTACGGTATGTTGGCGATCATTATGTCAACATGCTCCTTTTCTATCTCGCTTTCCACATCGAAGAAGTCTCCCTTTATCAGCTTGAGGTTTTTTGCGCTCAGCTCCGCCTTCAGCGTGTCAAAAAGCCCTTCGTCTTTCTCCACCGCTACGACCTTTTTTGCCTTCTTGCATAGCTCTGAGGTGAGCGTGCCGTAGCCGGCGCCGAGCTCGAGCACAATTTTGCCAGCTGCATGTGCCGCTTCGGCTTCTGCTATTTTCCTGTTGACAAGGAAGTTCTGCCCAAGACTCTTTTTTGGCCTTTGCTGCAACATGAATATACATATGTTTTTTATATTTAAGATTATTTCTGTATATAGTGATTAGGTGCGCGCGCAATCGGCAATAGAGTTCCTTACAACATACAGCTACCTTTTCATAATACTAGGCGTTGTCGTTTACCTGCTGTTCTTCATAGGCACATCGCCCAAATCCCTTCTTCCAACTCAGTGCACGTCGTATTCAGGTATGCAGTGCAATTTAGGCACGCTGTACATAAATAACAGCACAGGCTACAAGCTTATGGAGTTCTCATTCACCAATGCTGAAGCTGTGCCGATAAACATAACAGATGTCAGCGTGCTCATAAATACGGAAAGCTCTGTGGGCTACTGTGATCCATCGGTTGTGATGCCTGGAGGCGACACGGTATGCGCAGTGCCGATAACAAAGCTTGTTGGAAGCCCGAGTTTAGTGAAAGGTTTTTACGCAGTAAATGCAAGCTACTGTGCGTCTGGCCTCTCCAACATCTCAGCATACAATTGCACCGGAAACGTTGCAAGCTATGGCGGCTACTTCAGCGTGCAGCCGGTATACTCTATGCCGCTCATCTTTGCAGTCATCGCGTTGCAGAGCCCCAGGAACCAGCAGAGCCCGCCAAGCGAGAGCGCGCCGGTGATACCATCAAACTGGATGGTTGTGCAGAATGGGGACTGGGTTACAAACCACAATGGCTATGCATACGGTACTGCAAGCTACCAAGGCAACAGCTACCTTGGCATGAAGGTTGTGCCCTTCCCGACTCTCGTCTCAACGCTTAACAACAACAATGTGCAATGCGGCGCAACAAACCCTCCTTCATACAACAGCACCATGTCCCTAGCCTACACCATAATATACTCGCCTGGTGGAAGAAGCGTGAATGTAAGCGTGTGGCCTGACGACTTAATGAATGTCTACTACAAATCGAGTTCCGCGACGGCGTGGCAGAACGTCTTTGGTGGCTACGTGGGTTGCTGCAAGGCTTATGGGCCAGATACAATGAGCCTGAGCAGCGGATTCACTGATGTTGCAGTTTTGTGGTCCAACGTGTGCGCGCCTGGCGCACAGATGCTCAATACAACAGGCCTGCCTAGCTAGCTAGCAGCCGCTTCGATATACTTCCTATGCCGCCAAACCCCTTCAACTGCATGCCAGCATCGTCGTCGCTGTTGAATATGTATATGCTTATGTTGTGACTCTCTGCCAGGTCCAGCAGCTCCTTTGCCTTTGCGTCGTTGAGCATGTCATCATTCACTATTATTGCGCCCGCTTCATATGATTCTATGGAATCCCTTATCTTTTCCTCCTTTGAAAACGATGCATTCAGCCTCAGGCCAGCCATGAACTTGTTGAGCAGTTCAAACTCCTTCTTTATGTGCTCTGCTTCTAGCAACCGCATCGCCTCAGGACTTTGCATTACTTCCCTTATGCCTGAACGCTCCGCGTCGCTTGCGCTCGCATAGACAATGTTCTTGCCTATTTTTATCCCCTTTTCCTTTATGTACTTTTCCAGGTCGTTTTTCATGAACCCAGGCCCTGCAACTATTACCGTGCTCGCGGAAATGCTGCCAATCATCTTTATTATCTCGTTGAAATATTTCTGCTTCTCCTCCTCGTACTCTCGCATCTTCATTCTCTTGCTCAGGTGGCTTCTTATCTCTGCGATGATTTCTATGCCATAGCCCTTTGCCTGCGATACCGTTGCCTTTTCGTCATCCATGGCTATTATGCCTAGCCTTGGCTTCCGCGACTCCTTTTCGGCCTCCTTGAACATCTTTATTATGTAGCCCTTCCACTCTGGTTTTGTTATGCGTACCTCGTCGCCGACGCCTATGTTCAGCGTATGGTAGCTCGCGATGGATATGTAGCGCTCCGGCCTTCCCCAGAGTATCTTGCCTGTTAGCCTCAGCTTGCCAGACACCTTGTCGAGCTCTGCCTTCTCAATGCTTATCCTAACTTCAATCTCCTTCTGCGAGCCAATGTCACCTTCGGTCGACTTAAACCTCCTGTAGCTCCTCCCTTCAACGCTGTCTCCGCTGTTGAGCGCGCGCTGTATTACGTAGAGGTCGTCGGGCGAGTCTATGCGCAGCTTGAGCGTGTTTGTATCATCGTAGAAATGGAGTATCTGCATTAAACCAATAGTTTACCGCTACAAAAATATAAAATACCTGCAAGCGCATAAAAATTAGACTTCGTGATTTAAAAATTAAGGCGAAGAGGATCTCCATGATTGTAGGCATTTTTCTTTTGCTGCTTTCGCTGATATTCGGATACGTGCTGCTTTCCAAATTCGATTTTGCAAAAAGCCCACTGGAAAGATTCGGGCTCGGCATACCGATTGGAATAGCGTCAGCAGCTTTTATCATGCTCGCAATTTACGCTATTTTGGGCACATTTTCTTATGCAGTTACTGATGCTACAATAATCTTGCTTGCCGGGGCATCAGTTCTTCTATGCGCCAAGCGGCAAAGGAACTTTAGCGCGGTACGTGCAAACAAGTTTGCAGCGATGCCAAATGACTTGGTTGCAGGCGTGCTCGCGATTTCCGCAATAATCGGCATTGTCTTTGCCTCAAATTTGTACATGAGCAACGGATCTATATATTGCGGCAATATAGGCATGTGCTCGGACTTTATGTATCATTTTGGGATAGGCGTTTCGCTCCTTACTTACCATTTCCCGCCATTATACCCTTTCACCATAAAAGCGATAAACGTCTTCCCTTTTATAAACGATTTTTATTCGGCAGTACTTTACAAATATGGGTTTGGCATTACAGGATCATTTATCATAACAGACATATTGCTAATTTTCTCATCGGTAACTATATCATCGCTACTGATATATAAGATGACTAGAAGCACAATGGCTACAATTTTTTCTGAGACAATTTTTTGGTTTGGGAGCGATTTTATAATGGCTTTTGTATTTTACCCGCTTGCACATTTGTTGCCTTTTTATATGCAGTATCTCATGCCGCCAAGGCAATTTCTTTCAATTTATGGGATAACAGCGAACGGAGCGCTTGGAATGGCCACGGCCTCAATGAGTTTTACGCTCAGCACGTGGAATTCCCCTATATATGCACTTTTCATGCCCCAGCATGATTTGGTGCTTGGGTTCCCGTTAGGCCTCCTTATAATTTATCTGCTGTATATTTTCATATTTGATAACGGCAAAATGAAGATTAGGGATTATGCCTTTCTGGGTGCTGCCATCGGCATGACGCCACTTGTACATCCAAGCACCTTGGTAGTTAGTGTTATTGTAGCTGCGTTCGCTTTTTTGTATCTTCTTGCAAAAGAGCATGACAAAAAAGTGCTGCTGAGAAACAGCGCAGTAACGATTGTTGTGCTTGCGCTATTCTCTTTGCCGCAAATTGCTTACATGCTGCGCCAAAGGCTTGCAGCCGGATGGTTCCATTTCATATACCAGTATCTAGTAGTTGGCAATAGCAACCCTTATTTGGCGCTAGCCGAAACCGCGCTGTCATACACGTCGTTTTGGGTTGAGACTGTCGGCATTCCGGTAGTGGTACTGATTTTCGGGTACAAGTTTGCAAAGAGGGAAATCAGGATCTTCTTTGTGCCTTTCTTTATTATATGGATATTAATCAGCATTTTCTCCATACAGCCAAACCCGCTCGATTCAAACAAAATTTTTGTCTATGTGCTTCTTATCATAGACGCTATAGTGGGTTATTCCCTTTACCTGCTTTATAGAAAAAATAGTGTCATCTTCAAGTTTGCCACAATAGTGATAATTGTGCTCATATGCGGAAACTTTGCCATAGAGTATGGTTATTGGGCTATTCGTCCATACGTGTGGATAAGCAGCGCGCAGATAAATGCGGCTAAATTTATAGGTGCAGACACGCCTGAGCCATCGGTATTTGCGGTCAGCAACTACCAGTCAAAAGCGCAGATTGTTTCCACGATAGCTGGTAGGACAACGCTCATTTCGGTGTTGCCATACGTAAGCATAGACGAATACACGTATCCGCTGGCGTTGCTAACTGAAGCAAACAGCCAGATGCTTGATGGCAATTGCACTGCGATAGAAAATTACAATATATCTTACATATACCTGCAGACTAGCAACCTTAGCGCTGAAGCCCCTTTTGAGAATGGTAATTTTTCAAGAATCTACAACGCATATGATGCGCAAACAGGTCAGCATATAGAGATATATAAGGCGTTGTGCAACACCTGATTCTAATTCAGCCTTTCAAAATAGCGGGGTGTGTTCACTGTATTGATCGAAGCTAAGCATGTTAGGATTTGCTTATAACTTTTTCTGCAAGCTTTTCGGCAAGGAGTAATGTCATGTTTTTGCTTATGTCCCCTTTGTACCAACTAGCGACTATCACACCAACATACTTGCCGTATGAAAAAATAGATGTATATTGGAAGATTGGCATTGAATAAGTAGCGTTGTAGTTTATACCGCTTAGATTTGCAACTGCAACTGAAAAAACATTATAAATATTTATTACCTTGCCGTCAATTTCATATTTGTAGACGCTTAACTTCTGACCAGCATTGTTGCTGAATATTAGGTTGTTGGTTACGTTTGTGGCATCTGCTTGGTTGCTAGTAAGTATCAATGAGGATAATATGGAGCCGACCGGCATCGAATTTGTTGATGAAACATTGAATATGGATTCGTTGGAAGAGATATATCCGTATTCGGTAATATTCCCATTGAACTTAGTAAGCCCGGCGCCAGATATTGTATAGCTATAATTTTTTAAGACGAAGCCAAGGTCGCTTATATTTAGATTTGGCAAAGAAGACAAATTGCTTGCACTAAAACGTGAACTAGTGTATTGAAGCGAGAGGAATAGGACAATTGAGGCTAACAGTAATGTAATGAGCAAGTAGTATAGTCTAATGCCATTGCTGCCGTGGTGCTTGACGTGCCGTCGCTTATACATAATACTCAATTTATGTTTTTAGCGCTAATTTATTTAACATTACCTTTGGCAATTCAAGCAACTGGCTGTCGCTTAGATTTTCAGTGTAAGCGTAGACAGTTATGTCGCAAAACAGATTCTTGTAGTTGAAAAGTAGGGTGTATTCATATACCGGCATGTTCAGGTATTTGAGCGTCGTGGAGTTAAGCTGGGAGGTAAAGTTAAACACGCCGACAGAGCGCACTAGGTATATTTGCGTCGTGATGTTTTTTGCCTTATATTCGGTTGAATATGTGTTTATGTATCCATAACCGCTTAGTGATGAGGTAAGGTTGGCGCTTTGAAGCGATGTTGACACAGCATTCTCGGCAGAGTGGGTACTGTTCATCAGGAAAACAAGCGATAATATTTGCGTGGGATACGTGCTGTTTACGCTCTTGTTTAGCGAGCTGAATAATGAAGTAGACAAAGAAATGTAATTGGAGCTGTACAAATTAGAAGCCAGTGAGGTGGTGTTGTTGAGCTCCAGTGCGGTATATGAGCCTCCCGGAAATATTGCTTCTATATCGGATAGGTTGAGGTTTGAAAGTGTGCGCTGCACTGATACGCCGCTGCCGATATGCATAAAATAGATGGCGGAAGATGCAGCAAATATGATTGCGATAACGGTTATATATACTACATATGCTTTGCCGCGGGTAATGCTCTTTTTCATTTTACTCATTTGGTCTTGCTTTCTATAGTTTCCAGTATATGTCTAGCTATGGAAACAGTATAGTTTGCATTGTACTTGCCTATTATTCCATATGCTGCAACATTTATCTGAATATTTTTGTAAGGTATAAAGATCTGATTCATCTCTAAGGTTTTATACCACGGCTTAATCGTCTGCATTACTGAAGGTATGCCATTTATCGTGATATTTGTGTAATTGAAGGTTTGGTTTATGCAAGGACAGGTATTGTTAATTGAAAAGGGCTCTATTGAAACTTGTTGTGTGCCGTTTTTGTTTTCAGAAAAGACCTTAAGCGCGTTGTTTAAATCTGTAGCATTTGTAAATGAGGTTATTGATACTTCTATAATCACAGGTTGCGTGTAATTCTGATATGCTCTTGGTATGGTCAGAGCATAGTTAGCCGGAAGCACAAGCATGTTTTTGATTAAATACTGTGTAAAGTTCAGTCCGTATATGCGCGCGTAGCTGTATGTTATGTTGGCAGATGAGTAATTTGCAATGTAATTGTATATGGAGTTTGTCGGCTGCTCATTGAAATAGTTGCCATAATTTTGCGAGGAGTTTATGCTATACAAGGAATTCGATCTGTTGCTCAGCGAATTGAGTAGAGAAGAGGAATTGTTGACCAATATGCTTGTAGTGGTTATTGTGGTGGTCGTGGTGATAGGCGGGACATGCCTCGTTGTAATTTCGATGTAGACAAAAGCAACAATAAGCAGTATAATCACTATAGTCGGTATCATGAAGCTTTTGTGCTTCTCCTTTGATGTTTTTTCTCTTTGGTCAAGTTCATCGACAGCCAAAAAAATCACGTCACCAAGTAGCCATTCGCTACATAATCATCTATAGGCGCAGTATTTATATCATATATTGATGTTGTTTCATTAACTGTTTTTATGCTTGTGACAATTATGCTTTGATTTGTTATTGGATTGAACATTGTGTCGCCAATTTTCAGGTTTTTGACTAGTATATCTTTGCCATTTGCAATCACTGCTTCCTGCTGATCTGTGACCAGATTATTGTTAATTATTACCACCTGATTTATTATAGAGTATTTTATAGACGTAATGTAACTGACTGCAAGCTTCTTTGTAATCAAATTGTAGCTAAGGACAGGAGTGCCAACCTTAAGGGAACTAACATTTTCTTCAGTGCCATTTGCAAGCTCTACTTTAGAGTTTCCTGATACTGAACACTGAGTCCATCCGGAAGAAGATGTATCAAAATCAATAAGATAGCCGTTCGCAATAAAATTGTTAAGTGGAGAACCAAAGAAATCATATACTGTTCCGCCTGTATTTGATATGTTTATGGATGTTATCGTGACGTTCTTGCCTGTGAGAGGATCGAACAATACGTCGCCAACCTTCGCCTGGTACGCCCTCTGCCACTTGCCGTTTATGAACATGATCTCGTTTGAGTCTACGTTAAGTTTGCCGTTGAACACATATCTGTTGGAGGCGTTGAGCTTCACGACCGCACTTATCATTGAAGGCTGCAACTTGTGCGTTACAAGGTTGTAGGAAAGAACCATTGTGCCAGGAGTTATCTGCGATGCAAGTTCAGTGGTGCCGTTTGCAAGCGTTATCGTGGCATTGCCATAGACTGATGAAACGGTAGTTGCACCGTTGGTTGAACCATTGGTTGAACCATTAGTTGACTTTGACGAGCTAGATGAGCCGTTGGATGAATTATTAGTTGTACCGGATGCGAGTGTCGCAGTTGCATCTTTGTCTATAAGGTAGCCATCGGCAATGTAATCGTTGACTGGGGAGCCTATGAAGTCGTACACGGTGCCTCCCTTGTTGAATACCTGTATTGAGGTTATCGTGACGTTCTTGCCTGTGAGAGGATCGAACAATACGTCGCCAACCTTCG
>JAGDYB010000018.1 GCA_023270055.1 Microcaldota archaeon | reverse complement strand
ACAAGATAGCAACAACAAGCGGCGAGGGGAGCCAAGAAGCAAAGATAAAGATGCTTGCCGAGCTTTTGTCAGCTTCCACGCCCCTTGAGGGCAGGTATATAGTAAGATTCTCCCTTGGCACGCTCAGGCTCGGCGTAGGCGACGCCACGATACTCGAGGCGTTGTCAAAGGCAGTCACGGGCAACAGGGAATTCAAGCCAGAGCTTGAAAAAGCGTACAACATATGCACCGACCTTGGAAGGGTCGGCGAAGTGCTGTTCGAGCAGGGCGTTGATGGCATAAAACGCTTCAAGGTGAGCGTTTTCAGCCCGATAAGGCCTGCGCTTGCGGAGCGGCTGCCAACGTCTGCGCAAATACTCGAAAAGATGAATGGAAAGTGTGCCGTGGAAAGCAAATACGATGGCATGCGCGTGCAGATTCACATGAGCAAGAAGCTCAAGAAGGTCGAGATATTTTCGCGGCGCTTGGAACGCACCACGGACATGTTTCCTGACATAGCGAAGGCGGCGCTTGTGGAGCTGAAAGCGGAAGAGGTGATATTGGACGGCGAAGCCATTTCATACAACGAATCCACCGGAGAGTTCAGGCCTTTCCAGGAGACGGTGCAGCGCAAGAGGAAGCACGGCATCGAGGAGATGGCAGAGGAGCTTCCAATACACGTGTTCGCTTTCGACATGATGTACATAGACGGCGAGGACTACCTAAACAAGCCATACGAAGAAAGGAGGAAGAGGCTCGAAGGCATCGTCGCCAAGGACGGCCTCATAAAGCTCGCCGACCGCATAATGGCAACGAAGCCGTCTGAAATAGACAACTATTTCAACGCGGTGATAGAGCGGGGGCTCGAAGGCATCGTCGCAAAGGACCTCAACGCCCACTACATAGCCGGCGCGAGGAAGTTCAGCTGGATAAAGATGAAAAGGAGCTACAAGGGCGAAATGTCGGACAGCGTGGATCTTGTCATAGTTGGCTACTATCTCGGTCGCGGTTCGCGCGCCGAATTCAAGTTCGGCGGCCTGCTTTGCGCAACATACAACAAGAAGAGGGACATGTTTGAGACTGTGACAAAGCTGGGCACGGGCTTCAGCGAGGCACAGATGGAAAAGCTCAGGTCTATGCTGGAGAAAATAAGGACGAAGTCCAAGCCCGCGAGAGTCGATTCGCTTGTGGAGCCGGACTTCTGGGTCGAACCGAAATATGTTGTAACAATAAAGGCGGACGAAATAACAAAATCCCCCATGCACACGTGCGGCATGGAAAAACAGCCTGACGGAACAGTGAGCGGCTACGCTTTGAGATTTCCAAGGCTCGTGAGCGACGGCGTGCGCGCGGACAAAAGTGTCGAGGAGGCTACCACGACACAAGAGATAATAGAAATGTTTAAGAATCAGAGGCAGGCAAAGGTTGAAGACAAGTAAAATACATATACAAAAGTAAAATAAATTTATGAGAGCACAGGCTCTTTTACATCTCTGCCGTATGTTCCATTATCTTTATTTTTATAAAAAGATTTTTAAATATTCTTTATCATCTATTACATAGGCGATCAGTATGGTAGACTTTGAGAATGAAATGTTAGGGCGAAGTGAAGGCGAGCAAGTTTCTAATCCTCAGATAAAGATTGTGACGGTTGGAGTTGGTGGAGCTGGATGCAACACCGTGAACAGGCTTATGAAAGTGGGTGTCAAGGGCACCGAGCTTGTGGCCGTGAACACGGATGCGCAGCATTTCAAGCTTCTCGATGACAGGATAAAAAAGATACTTATAGGCAAGAGCATAACGCGCGGTCTTGGAGCTGGAGGAGCGCCTGAAATCGGTGCGAAGGCTGCAGAAGTTGACAGGCATGCGCTCGAAGAGGTGCTTGCCGGTGCGCAGCTGGTGTTCCTTTGCGCAGGCATGGGAGGCGGCACAGGAACCGGAGCTTCGCCGGTGGTGGCGCAAATAGCGAAGGAGCAGGGCGCAATAGTGGTTGCAATGGTAACATATCCTTTCGACCTCGAAAGGGTAAGGAAGGTAAAGGCCGAGGAGGGCATACAGGCGCTTAGGAAGCAGACAGACAGCGTCATAATACTTGACAACAACAGGCTGGTCAAAATAGTGCCAAACCTGCCTATGCCGGATGCATTCGCAATGGCTGACGATATACTTGCAAAAGCGATTGGCGGCCTGGTTTGGACAATAACCCAGCCAAGCCTGATAAACATAGATTTCGCCGATGTGCGGGCAATAA
Source organism: Microcaldota archaeon (assembly GCA_023270055.1). GTDB lineage: Archaea > Micrarchaeota > Micrarchaeia > Micrarchaeales > CABMGC01 > JAGDYB01. The sequence goes on along the minus strand of JAGDYB010000018.1, from coordinate 26,621 downwards.
TGGGAAGCGGCGATGTGGGATTCATATCGGTAGGTACTGGCAAGGGCAACGACAAGGTGGCGGCTGCATCGGATGCAGTGCTGAAGAACAAGCTGCTTGACGTTGACTTTGAAAACGCGAAGGGCGCGCTGATACACATTTCCGGTGCATCGGACCTCACGCTTGGCGACGCCATAAAGGCAGGAGAGATAATAACGGAGCGCATGGATCCAAAGGCCAACGTGAAGTGGGGTGCAAGAATAATACCTGGCTACGAGGGGCAGATAGAGATAGTGGCGATAGTTACAGGAGTCAAAGGCGCGAGCATACTTGGAAAAGCGGCGGACAAGGCCAAAGGTGGCAATTCGTTCGCTGATATAGAGATGATGTGATGTATGGCTTGAGTGATGCAGATTTGGACACCTTTGCCCCGAAGGTTGCTGTTGTCGGGGTCGGCGGAGAAGGATCAAATCTTGTGAACAGGCTCTATACCGCAGGCATCAAGAGCGCTTCAACCATAGCTATAAACACGGATCTTGCGCACCTTAACATAATCCACGCTAACAAGAAGCTGCTCATAGGCAAGGAGATAACCAACGGCCTGGGGGCTGGAGGGTATCCGGAGGTTGCTGCGAAATGCGCGGACATAAGCAGGGCGGAGATAGAGGAGGCGCTTGCCAACTACGACCTTGTTTTCATGGCTGCGGGCATGGGAGGCGGCACAGGAACTGGAGCTTCGCCGGTGGTGGCGCAAATAGCGAAGGAGCAGGGCGCAACGGTAATAGCAACGGTCACTTATCCATTTTCTCTTGAGAGAAACAGAAGGCAGAAGGCGGAATGGGGCATAGAACAACTGACCAAGTATGCTGACGCAGTGATAGTGATAGAAAACGACAAGCTGCTTTCGTATGTGCCAAACCTTCCGATAGAGAAGGCGTTCGAGCTTGCTGACAATATAACAGGCAACGCGGTAAAAGGCATAGCGGACACGATAACGCTTCCAAGCCTCATAAACCTTGACTTTGCAGACCTGAGGACGATAGTTGAAGGTACCGGAACCGCAGTGATAAGCATCGGCACTGGAACCGGAGAAGACAAGGTAGCGCAGGCCGTAAAGGCGGCGCGCACGCATCCGCTGCTCACCGTTGACTATGAGGGTGCAAAGGGTGCACTGGTTCATGTGTCTGGTGGCACAAGCCTTACAATATCTGATGCAACTCGCATAGGCGAAGAAGTGACGGCGGATGTCGCACCTGACGCGAACGTGATCTTCGGAGCAAGGCTGCTGCCCGAGCTCGGCGACCAGATAAGGGTAATGAGCATAGTCACGGGCGTGAAGGCAAAGTTTGGTGTAAAGCAGAAGACAAGCTCCGCTGAAGCGTTAAGGCTTGAGGGTCTGGAAAGCATATACTGATATGCTCCGCTCTCAGCACCATCTGCAATTTTAATTTTTTTATTTTCAATTTCGAGCGTTATGAGAAGGTATAAAACCTTTTCTTGCCAATATTATTAAGTCTAATTTATATTTGGTGTTTTTGTGGCAGAAGATTTGACAATAATCTCAATAAAGGATATAAAGCCCGGGAAGTTCATAATGATAGACGGTTTCCCGTGCAAGGTTGTTGACATAGAGACTTCCTCTCCAGGCAAGCACGGCGCTGCAAAGGCTAGGATAACAGCAATAGGCGTGTTCGATGGGAAGAAGCGAACGCTGCTCAAGCCTACAAGCTCTGAAGTTGAAGCTCCGGTGATATTGAAAAAGCGTGCACAGGTGGTTTCCATAACAGGAGATACCGTGCAGCTCATGGACCTCGAGACGTATGAGACTTACGAGCTTCCAGCCCCTGAAGACATCAAGGGCACGCTGAAGCCGGGGTCGGAGGTAGAAGTAATGGAGGCTATGGGGCAGCGCAGCATAACAAGAATCGTGGGTGGTGCGTAATGGAATTCAAGGTAAAAAAAGATATTGAAAACAAGCTGCTTGACAGGAGGGAGTTGCATTTCGTGGCAGTGTACGAAGGCAAGACCCCTTCAAAGAAGGAGGTTCTTACCGAAGCATGCAAGAAATTCGGGCTCAATCCGGAAACTACGGTAGTGGTGAAAATTTCGCAGCTCTATGGCTCCACATCAAGCGAGGTGCTTCTGCATTCTTACAAGGACAAGGACGCAATGGTCCAGCTGGACAAGCACATAATTGAGAGGTTCAACAAGTCCGCTGGCGCAGGAAAACAGCAGGAAGGCGGTGCTGGCGAAGCAGCGGGCGGCGCCGAAAATGCGGGCAAGGCTCCTGAAGGGCAGTAGGCAAGGCCTTAGCGCGCGATTTGTTTATACTTGACAACTAGTGATATGATGGCTGGCGAACAGAAGAAGGAGAAAAAGTTCAAACCATACAAGCCGGGGCACATGTGCCCAAAATGCGGCTCAAGGATGGCAGAGCATGCTGACAGGTTTACCTGCGGCAAGTGCGGTTACACTGAATGGAAAGCGAGCAAGGGAAGTGATAATGTTGCAAAACCGGACAAGAAGAAATAAAAAGCAGCAAGCAAGTAGCGGCAAGGCAAAGGCAGTATTCTACTTTTTATTTTATCTTGTGCTTGTGCTTTTCATCTACTCATTTACCATACCTTTTTCTAATCCGATGTCGCTATACCTTTCATCAGCCACATTCTCGCTGCTTTTCCCAACTTCAGTTTTTGCATACCTTTTGTTCAAAGGTCACAGCCTTGGCGACATAGTTGACCAGTTGGGCTTGAGCAAAAAGCATTTTTCTTCCAGAATGCTTGCTATCGGCCTGATGCTGTTTCTGATAGTATTCCTGATAGAAATATTGGTATCGCTGATAAGCTCGGCTATGCACATAAGCATAAACACAGGCGTAAGCACCCTGCTCAGCGGCGCGCCGCTGTGGTTTGGCGTTTTTGCGGTCGTGGTAGCGCCTCTAGATGAGGAGATCCTGTTCAGGGGCTTTATGGTTCCCAGAATCGGAATATGGCTAAGCGCCTTCATTTTTGCAATACTTCACTATGGATACAATTCAACGTACGGCATCGAGGTAATAGCAGCATTTATCTTTGCGGCAATAGCGGGATACATATTCAAGAGGACAAAATCGCTCTATCCATCGCTGCTCGCGCACATGCTTGTCAATCTCCTTCCTGTGCTGTTATACATGGTATGAAGCGCAGGTATTAGTGTTGGTGTAAACATGCAAGCTATGCAGGCGCAATTCAAGCTGATATTCGTTGAACCGAAGTACCAGATAAACGTTGGGTATGCAGCGAGAGTTGCAAAGAATTTCGGAATAGACAGCATATGTTTTGTGAATCCCAGAGCGAAGATTGACGGAGAGACGGCGATAAGGTATGCGAAGCATGCAAGGAGCATCGTGGACAAGCCGAAGATAGCAAAAAGCTTCGACAGCGCAATCAGTGACTGCCGCATAATCGTTGGCACTACCGGTAACTGGAAAAAGGGAAGGATGGAATTTCGCAACGTAATGCTTGCTGAAGACGCGGTGCGCAAGGCCTTAAGCAGTGCTAAGGGGAAAAAGATTGGCATTGTGATTGGGCGAGATGACATCGGGCTCACGAAAGAAGAGCTGGAAAAATGCGACATAGTGGCATACATACCAACAGATGCAGCATATCCAATCCTGAATACAACCCATGCGCTGGCAATAATACTTTACCTGTTTACCAACTCTTCATACAAGATGCAATACGGGAGCATGCTATCGAGCCGCGCAAGCGACGATGACATGAGGGCTCTTTTCATGTTTTTCAACAAGCTGCTTGACGGAAAGCATGTGAGAAAGCGCAAAAGGGTCAGCCTCACATTCGAGCGCATGGTAAGGCAGTACAACCCGACTAGGAGCGAAGTCAGGGCGCTGATAACGGCAATCAAGCAGTAGCTAGAATGCATGCTCTAGCGAAGCAAGGCTTGCGCTGAAAAGAAACAGAATAAGCAAAAAACAGGAAAAATAAAAAAGGCGCCCGGATTATTTGCTCTGCCCTCTCTTCTTCTTTATTATCTTCACCTTGGCAGGCGTAACGAGTATCCTTGTCTCGTCTATCATTGCTATGTCTCCATTTATCTTGTTGACATAATCCTTGAGCTGCGATACCATGCTGTTCCTCGTGTTGGGCCTCTTGTTTATTTCATCCATGTTCATTAGTATGATGTTCTTCTTGTTGAGCTCGTCTTCTATGAGGCTCAAGTCCTCTTCGCCGACAATTGACACTGGCTTCACATACATGTCGGCTGGCTCATTCATTATGTCCACGTTTTCCATCTCCTCCGAATTCATGTAGTCCTCTATACTAATTTCCTTTGACACTCCAAATGCCTGCCCTAATTTATCAAACAATCCCATAGGTCTCACCGGTCGCCATTAGCGATTCTAATAGTTTATTGTTCGGATATTTTTAAAATACTTTCCTTATGCGTCTATAGAGTATAATATAACCTCTCTATATATTTCTGTGCTTGCAGCAAAAGATAATTTTTAAAATAAATGCTGCAGAAACTTAATTGGGGACATGGAGACTGTCGAAGTCTTAAGTGGAGGAAAAACCATCGAGAAGGTTGTTGTTGGCGGAAAAATCCTCGACAGCAAATTCGAAGGTATGTTCGCCGAAATACTGCTTTCAAACGGCGTGAACTTCGAGCATGAATCGATGACTTTTACTATACCAGCGGGCGCAGGAAACTATTACATGAAGCCGGATTTCGTAACCGACATGTGGATAAAGGTGGGCAAAGATCTGCGGCGCGTTTCTTTTGAGACTCACACATCAAGGTATATAGACGTAAAATATGTAGACCGTTACATGCTGTTCCTTTCGTCAGAATGTGCAAGAGAGAATTACCTGGTTCTCATATTCGACAAAATGACAGAGCAAGTGGCGAGGATGCAGAAGTACAAAAAATATCGCAGCGAGGAATTCGGAGAAAACGGCGGGGAAATATGGATAATGCCGTATAATGTATCAGAAGGCCATGAAGAAGTGATAAAAGAAATAGATCTAAAGGTGAAGAGTCTTCTGCGCGATGCAATACGCGCACCCATGATCATTCAACAGAAGCAGGCAGCAAGGCACGTGGTCTAATTGCGCTGGCTATTGCAGCTCTGATGACACCTGCTCTTCTATCTTCCTTGCAATTTCCTTTCCGAGCAAGTGCTCAACCATTGGCCACGATTCCTTCCTTCTCAAATCACTTACTCTTTTTATTCCGTTGTTGTACAATAGCCTCGCCCTTACCCTTCCCACCTGCTCAAGCTGAATGAGGTCAAGCAGCTCCTCTCTGATTCCATATCTCACCCGTGCCCTGAGCATTACAAAGGGTATATGGTTGGCGCCAATTATCTTCGAGAGTTCTGCCGCAGCATAAAGAAGCCAGTCCGCGTTTGTTATCTTCGCGTACAATGCGCCAGGAGTTGTCGAGTATGTGTTTGTTATCTCATATTCGCTTTTCTCGCTTATCCAGTCGTTGAGCATCAATGCAGTACTGAAAGGCTTGAGTGGGTCGTAGTAGCCGTAAAAATCGTATTCGAATTTTTTCTCCGCCTCATTGTCCTCAAGCAGGTTGGCGTATTCGTAAAAAAGCTCGTCGGCCTTCTTAGTTACCTTCACATATGGCCTCATCTCCACCGTATTCGTTATTACGAAGAGGTTGCCTATGCTATCCCTCGCCTTGCGCAGCGATTCAATAATCCATTCTGCAGACAACGGATCTATGTAAAGTTCGCTTACGCGCTTTCCGATTCTTGTTGCCTTCAGCGTCCTGCCCTCATCTACTACAAAACCCCACCGTGACAACTCTTTGAGTATCTGCTCTATTATATCCTCTATCCCGCTTATGTCTGAATACTGGTAGCCATAGAACGTATCGGCGAAGAAATTTACAATTGCATCCTTGTTCCTCAGGAAATCAGACGCTATGAATGCGAGTATATGGCTTCTCAGCACGCTCAGTATGCCGAGGTTGGAGTTTATCGGCTCGAGCCTCCCATCTATGTATCTGCTGTACATCTCAAGTATTTCATCCTCCGATTTGGCGAGCAGCAGCGCCCTTCCCTCGCTGTCATATTTAGGCCTTCCTGCCCTCCCGAAAAGCTGCGTCACCTCATTGTTGCTGAGTTTCTTTACCCCATAGCCTTCATCATACCTGTTTGTGTCCCGCACCACCACCGTGTGCGCTGGAAGATTGACGCCAAACCCCAGCGTGGTAGTCGAGCACACAACCTTTATGAGATTGCTTCTGAATGCGTCTTCCACAGCCTTCCTCTGCGCATTCACGAGCCCGCTATGGTGGAATGCAACTCCCTGCATTACGCAATTTGCCAGCTTTTCGCATTGCGAAGTGGGCTTGCTCAGCGCGCCGAGTATGGACTTGCTCACCTCCTTCAGTTTTTCGCGTTCTTCGCCGCTTAGGCTGTCGTCAACCACACCCTTCAGCTTTTCGGCAGCAGCCTCTGCATTTCTTTTTGTGGAATAAAACATGAGAAGCTGCTTCTTCCGGTTCAACACGTCTTCCACAACTGCAATTTCGTCATTCCCGCTGTCTCCCATCAATTTTTCCTTTCCTTCTAAGTAGTGCACGTTGCCTTTGAACACGACGCCTTTTCTAAGCTTTATCGGCCTGTAGTCGCTCACCACCTTCTTGGCGTCAAGCCATTCGGCAATTTCGTCAGGGTTCCCTATCGTGGCGCTTAGTGCGATCATTTGCGCACCCTTCACCATCCTCTTGAGCTTTGTCATCAGTATCTCTAAGGTCGGGCCCCTGCTGGGATCGTCAAGCATGTGTATTTCATCGAACAACATGCAGCCGACAGAATCAAGCCAGTTGATTCCGTGCCTTATAAGACTGTCAAGCTTTTCTGTCGAGACGAACACTATGTCATATTTCGAAAGCCAAGGGTCTAACGAGTCAAGATCGCCTATGGACATCGCTATTTTCAGATAGGGATATGAACTTTTGAATTCTTCATACTTTTCGCTGACAAGCGCGCGCATCGGTGCAACATAAATCGCCTTTTTGAAGTTCCAAAGTACCGTTTTAACCATCGCCATCTCTGCTATCAATGTCTTTCCGCTGGCGGTTGGCGAAGCCACTAGTACGTTTTTGCCGTCAAGCACGCCAGCCTTGAATGCCGCCTCCTGCGGAGGGGTAAGTTCTGTGATGCCACGCTTTATTGCGGATTCTATGAATTCTTCCGGCACCTTGCCCCTGAGGTCTTCTACTTTCATGCTCACACTCGTCTTGCCTAAGTATTTTTTTGTCTCTATTGCTATTTATCCCTTTCCTCTTGTTTAAACCGCCGAGAAAAATGCCCAGTCTCAACTTAAAAAATCAGAAATCTTTTTAAGCGTTTAATATGAATTAAGTATGTGGTCGAATGCTGCTGGGCATAAAGAGAATATACGACAAACCTGAGATAACCGATGGCAAGCGTATTCTTATTGACAGGCTCTGGCCTAGGGGCGTTAAGAAGGGTACTGCGAACATAGACCTGTGGATGAAGGACGTAGCTCCAAGCAACGAGCTCAGGAAATGGTTCTCGCACGATCCGTCAAAATGGGAGCAGTTCAAGGCGAAATACAGGAAGGAGCTTGAAGGCAACAAGGCGTTCGGCGATCTTCTGCTAATGGTGAAAAGCACCGACGTGACGCTCATATATGCGGCGCGCGACACGGAGCACAATGATGCGCTCGTGCTGAAGGAACTGATAGAGGAGAAGCTGAAGGCAGCAGGCCAAGCCTAGGATCTGCTAAACATCCTGTGCGCTTTTTCTATTGCATCAATCGCCCTGTCAACGTCCTGCTCGTTATTGTATATGTAAAAACTCATGCGAGGCACTGCACCCTCCTGCAGCAATCCGGTAACCAAAGGCATGGCGCAATGGTGCCCGCTCCTTATTGCTATGCCCTCGCTATCGAATACTGCAGCTACGTCATGGGCATGTATCCCCTTTACGTTGAACGCTATTACCCCGCTCTTCTTTTCCATTCCGTCGTCAAGATTCGGTCCGAAAACGTCCACATATCCAATCTCCTTTAGCCGCTTCAACGCGTATTCGGTAATTTCCTTTTCATGCTCGCGCACGTTGTTCATCCCGATTTTATTCAGGTATTTTATTGCAGCCTTTAACCCGATCGCCGCCTCTATGTTCTGCGTTCCGGCCTCAAACTTCCAAGGTAGGTCATTCCACACCGAGTGCTGGAGATATACTGCTCTTATCATGTCTCCGCCTCCAAAAAGTGGCTCCATCCCGTCTAGCAGCTCCGTTCTGCCATATAATGCGCCTATGCCAGCGGGCGCCAGCATCTTGTGTCCTGAAAGTGCGAAGAAGTCGCAACCTATTTCACCCACATTGACGGGCATGTGTGGCGTAGACTGTGCGCCATCTACAAGCACCACTGCTCCGTTTTCCTTTGCAAGCCTTGTAATATACCTTATGTCATTTATCGTGCCTAGAACGTTAGATACGTGGGTGATCGACACAATTTTTGGGTTGTTTTTGAGCTTTTCCTTGTAGTCATCCATATCGATGAATTTTTCATCCTTCAATTCAATATAATCAAGTATGGCTTTCTTTTTTCTGGCGAGAAGTTGCCATGGCACGATGTTGCTATGGTGTTCCATCTTGCTTATAAGTATGTGGTCACCCTCTTTTATGTTCTGCTCGCCCCAAGTCAGTGCAACAAGGTTTATCGCTTCTGTGGTGTTCCTTACATAAACTATGTTTTTGTAATCGCCGCCGTTTATGAATTTTGCAAGCATCTCCTTGGATTCCTGATACTCTTCGGTAGCCCTTTCAGAGATCGCGTAGATTCCTCTGTGTATATTTGCATTGTATGTCTTGTAATATCTTGTTACCGCATTTATTACCTGCCTGGGTTTCTGCGCGGTTGCAGCGCTATCAAGATAGTCTAAGGGCTTGCCATTCATCTTTTTCTTCAGTATCGGAAAATCTTTTCTTATCTGTTCAACATCTATTTTCATGTGGCCACCAGTTCACATGCTGCCATTTTTCAAGAACGGGTCATAACCTTTCTCGTCCACAAATTTTATGAGCTCAGACCCGCCCTCTTTTACTATTTTTCCATTTATCATTATATGTACAAATTGCGGTTTCATGTGCAAAAGTATCCTGCTGTAATGGGTTATCACAAGCAGGCCCATTTTGTTTTCAGCAGAAATCCTGTTTATTACCTTTGCGATGGTGCCAATCGCGTCAACATCCAGGCCAGAATCAGGCTCGTCAAGTATTGCTATCTTTGGTTTCAGAGCTGCGAGCTGCAATATCTCACTCTTCTTTTTTTCTCCGCCAGAGAAGCCCTGATTAAGCGATCTGCCAACTATACCCTTGTCTATTTGCAATTCCTGCGATATCGCAGTAATCTCTTTCATGAAGCCTCCTACATCAATCTGGCCGTTTTGCAGCGCCTTTTTTGCCGCGTACATAAAATTGACAAATCCTACCCCTTCGATTTCCACGGGATTTTGAAACTGTAGAAAAAGTCCAAGCTTCGCCCTTGCTTCAGGCGAAAGCCCTAGTATGCTCTTGCCATCAACCAATATGTCCCCACCAGTGACTTTGAACTTTGGCGAACCCATTATAACCTCAGCAAGCGTTGTCTTTCCTGTACCGTTTGGCCCCATGAGCACATGGAATTCGTTCTCTCTTACCTCAAGCGAGATTCCCTTTATTATTTCTGCGCCGTTGGCGCTTACATGCAAATCTTTTATATTCAGTATCATAAACTCGCCTGCTATCTCCTATCTCTTATATTTGTATAATTTATCAAGACCTTCTTCTATGGCCCTCGCATCACCCTGGCCTTCGTTCAGCCATAAGTCCTTTGTTGTAGACGCAACTTCACCGTCCGCACCATGCAAAAACTTATTTTCTATCAATCCAAGTGCAAGTTTCTTGTATGATATATCACCTAATTTTGCTATGCTTTCCGCAAGGAAGCCATCTATCAATAGTTTTGTGGCATCTGCTTCTCCTATTCCTCTTGATTCCATATAAAACAATTTATTTTTGTCTATAGGCGCAGTTGCGGAAGAATGCGAAGCCTTTACGTTACGGTTTTCTATTTTCATCTCGGGCAGCGAATCTATATTTGCCCCGCTGTTCAATATGATCCCTCTTTGGTATACATATGACATTGAATCGAATGCGTTCTTATCTACGTATGCAAAGCCCTTTAATATGCATTTGCTATTATCCATCGCTATTGCCTTGCTTTCCAGAACCGCTTTTGTTCTTCTGCCAACAGCGGCAATGTTTGAAAGTATATCAAACCTTTGCTCATTGGATGTGAATGCTATCTCCACAGCCTCGCATTCAGCGCCCTCCCCAATGCCAGTAAATGTGTTTGTCAATTTAATCATTTCCCCGCCGGTATATATGGAAGATGTTTTGAGCAATGCGTTTTTCATTGCCAGAAAGTTGTTTTTGCCTATTACTGTAGTGCTGTCTCCCTCATTATGGAACACAACTAAATTGCACTTGGCCTCTGCCGCCAAATCAACTGAATTTGACAGCGCCACAAGAGAACCGTTTCCTGGCAGGGAGCCAAACCATTCCAATATGTTTGCCGAAGCACCCTCCCCTATTTTTATGTGAAAATTCGCTATAAATGGCTGTCCATTTTCAATCACAAGCACGGCGAAATTTTCATTTCCAGTTATCTCTATTTCTATCGTCTCACTTGAAAATATATCTAAGAAAGCGCTGGTTTTGTCTTCATGCTGCAGCGTAGCATGCGCCGCTTCTTCATAGCCCCTCTTATATTCCACCTTTACTGTTTTGCTACCATCACAGTAATATCCGTCACTCCATACCACTAAATTTGGGCTTATCCCTGTAAGAGATTTGAACTTCTCAACATACTCATTTATTTTCGCTTCCATTTGCGCATTCCTTTTTTCAACGGGCTTGAAGCTGTCTATAAATCGTTCTATTTTCGGATCGAAGGAATGCCTCCTGTATAATTCGTTAGCTTCGTATGGCAAATCCCTGATCACTATAATTTTTTCATTTTTGTTGTTCATGCAATTACCGCCGCTTAACCTACTGCCTTAGACATGTCGAGCGATATCAACCTCCTCAGCTCTAGGGAATATACGGCAGGCAATGCTTCGGTAAACTCCTGCAAGAATCCCATAACTATCAGAGTTGTCGCTTCCTCCTCGCTAAGGCCCCTAGACATCAGGTAAAAGAGCTGGTCCTCGCCTATCTTCCCCACCGTAGCCTCATGCACTGTTGTAGCATCGTCCGCAAGGATCTCCATATACGGGTATGTGTCCGCCTTTGCATTGTCATCAAGTATCAACGCGTCGCACCTTACCGCAGATTGCGATCTCATTGCGGCCTTTGCCACATGCACCAGCCCTCTGAAAACGCTCGTGCCGTTTCCTGACGATATGCTCTTCGAGACTATTTTGGAAGATGTATCCGGCGCAAGATGATATACCTTTCCCCCGGAATCCTGAACCTGGTTGTTTCCTGCGACCGCAACGGATATTATTTCGCCTTTTGCGCCCTTTTCCCTAAGAAATACGCTTGGGTATTTCATGTTTACCTTGCTTCCAATGTTTCCGTCTATCCACCTTACATAGGCGCCTTCGTATGCATGGGCACGCTGAGTGACAAGATTATATACGTTTTTAGACCAGTTCTGAATGGTTATATAGGTCACCTTTGCATTCTTGTGTGCAATAATCTCCACTACCGCGGAATGAAGGGAAGCGCTTGAGTATATGGGTGCAGTGCACCCTTCCATGTATGTCACTTCGCTTCCTTCTTCTGCGATTATCAGCGTGCGCTCGAATTGCCCAGCTTTTTCAGCGTTTATCCTAAAATATGCTTCCAGCGGCATTTGAAGCTTTACTCCCTTCGGTACGTATACAAAAGAACCGCCACTCCACACTGCAGTATTCAGCGCAGCGAATTTGTTGTCCGAGGCTGGTATTACGGTTCCAAAGTATTTTTTGACAAGATCCGGATATTTCTTTACTGCTTCATCCGTGGAAATAAATATTACCCCCTTTTCTTCAAGCTGCTTGTTTATGCTGTTGTACACGACCTTGGAGTCGTATTGCGCTTCTGTTCCAAGAAACATTTTCTGCTCATTCTTTGGCACGTTGAGCTTCTCCAGCGTCCTCCTTATATCCTCTGGAAGGTCATCCCATTTTTCCGCCTTGCCCTTTAACGGATCCAGATAATAATAAATGTCTTCAAATGCTATCTCATCAAGATTCGGGCCCCACTTTGGCATTGGCTTGCCCTGGAATATCCTGAGCGCATCAAGTCTTTTTTGGAGCATCCAATCAGGCTCGCCCTTGAGCTTGGAAATTCTCTTTACAGTATCCTCAGAAAGCCCCTTTATTGCCTCCTCATACTTTATTTTGTCATTGAAGCCGTATTTTGACGCATATTCTTTCTCCTGCTCGTTAATTACCTTTTCGATGCCCATGGCCTTCCACGTTTTCAAACATACTGAAATTCTAAGCCGTGCTGTTGAGCGAACATTTGAACGAGTTTAGAAGCTGGCACATCTCGCAGATGCACACGTTTACATATTCCCTTTTTCCTTCGGCTATCTTCGGGAGGTACCTATTAAGTATGTCTTTGCTTAGCATGTTCTCGGTCTTCTTTATCTTTTCGGAATATTTTCCCGCCAGATATTTGCTGACCGCAGCCTGTGCAACACCCAAAATACCTGCTATGTTTTCCTGTTTCATCTTGTACTGCTCGTTCAGCGTTTTTGCAATGTACAGCCTAACTGCAGGTATTATCTCCTTCTGCGCGGTTTCATAAACAGTAGCCACAAAATCCACCTTTGATATTTAATAACTCAGTTATAAATATGAATGTAAAAGCTTAAAAAGCTAACTAATATACGTGAAAAACCAATGACGCCAATCGTATTCACACCATATTTTGGAAGAATGCAAGAACCATTCATGTCACGTTTAGCTCGGTGCAGTTAGACAGTATGTTTATTGCTGTGCTGTTTTCAACCGTTTTCTGCGAATACGAAAGAAAGTCAAATAGTCCGCCCCATCCGCCCACGTTTGCACTGGTAAAGTTAGGGAAGGCTGCAAAGTAGCCTCCGCATAGCTTTAGCGTTTTGCCTACCGCATGACTTGACGGCTCCACTATCCATCTAACCAGCAGCGTATCGTTCGGGTTGCCATAGAGATACTGGTGCGGCTCTCCAACGATTTCCAAATAATTGTTGAATTGCCCGTTGTTTTGAGTCAGCAGTTCGCCTGTCTGGTTTTTTAGTTCGACACCGAAATAATGCACGTTTATCACCCTTACGGGGTTTGTGCTAAGGTAATATTTCGTGGCATTCCCCCCAAGATTGCTCCACAGAAAATTGCCATTGAAAATAACATTAACTTGTATATATTCGTTTGGCGTGGCCGCAGTCCTATTGATATTTATGCTGACATTGTTCACCTTGTTTATCGTTACAAAGCTGCGCATGCTGCCGTTTTCCATTATACCCACCCCGGTGAGGTTGATGAAATTGAATGACGTGCTGTTAACCAATTCGGTGGTATTTGCTGTTTCTGTCACGTTCGTCATCGCGCCCGGCATGGCGTTGTCCGCAACATAATACAGTTTTGCCTCGAATGGCCTTGCAGCCGAAGATATATATGCAGGCTCGCTTACATTGACTGTTGGATACAGCACCAGCTTCCATCCGCCGCAGTATCTCCGCGGGTTTGGCGTATAGTTCAGGTTGAAATTTTGGTATTTTGGTATAACCACGTAGGATCCGTTTGGAATGTCATGGCAGTCCTTAATCATATCGTATACCATGAACCTGCTCTCGTTTTTGTAACCCATATATATTGGCACTTCGGGGAATGAGGATGAAAGATATATCTTGGTGCTGCTTGGCAGGGTGTTGAGATAATTGGCGATGGCAAGCTGGTCATAGCGTTCTGCATACAGTATGTTATACCATAGCATGTTTATCGGTACCGAAGTGGCGATTATAAACAGGATAAACAGGACCGATAGGGCGGCGTATCCATATGTTTTGTATCTGTTTTTCTGCTCAAGCATCTTTGCGAGACCTATGCCAAGTATAAGCACTGTTGGCACTGCAAGAAACAGCAGGAATCTGCCAAGCCTGTAGGCTGGCAGGTAGCACACCAATCCCAATATGTTGTATGAGTAGTTTTCACACGGATGCTTGAACGAAAGGCCCATGAATCCAAACTCGAGGTACAGAAACCCGATAAGAAGCCACACAAGCGGGTAGTACAAGCCTTTCTCCCGTCTTATCAACAAGTAAATTGCGGCTATTACCATCGCATAAAAATAGAATCCAGTTCTGCTGTAGTTTACCGTATATACTTGTTTCCACAGGCCAAGCAGGCTTGCGCCTCCTGCCCTGAGATCGCCCGCAATCGCATTGACTACATTGTAGGAGAACATATTTTGTATGTAGAAATTCATATTGTTGTTCGTAGACGGTATTGTGTTTTGTCCACCAACCTGATGATAAAAGTTTATCGTCACGGTAAGCGTCACAAGCGGGTTGTGGCCCTGCGCCAGGAAATAATTGGCAAGCATTAGCAGAAGCCCTGCAAAAACAAAGCCGTAAACTAGGTAAAGCGCCCTTCTGTTTATCCACTTGCTGCGCCTTGCAATTTCAACTATAAGGTAAACAGCGACCACTATTATAGCCACCAGCCCCTCCGGCGTTACCAGCGGCGAAGCAAGAAAGAGCGCACCGGAAAGAAAATACCACCATTTAGATCTTCCTTTCTGTCCATAAAGCAGCGCCAGAAAGGCGAAGGACGAGATGAACATCATTACGATGTCATCGCTTACGGTAGAAGACAAGCGTACTACCAACGGGAAGAACATGAGCAACAGCGATGCAATAATGCCTGCATAGCTGCTGTATAACTCCTTGCCAAGAAGGAACACTATTACTGCAGTTGCCAGGAACGCGAAAATATCCCATAATACCGAGCTCGCCATCCCTACTCCGAACAGCACGAAGAAAAATGCCATGGGGTAAATCATCATAAGCCTGAGGCTGAATATGAACGGGCCTTCCGAAAACTTGCCCTGCGCTGCTTGAAACGCCTCATTTACATATACCGAGTCGTCGGCGAAGAAGGACGGGCCGCCAAGGAATCTTGCCGAATAGGCTATGCCGTAAACGACAATAAGAAGTATGGCTACAGCTGCAATTTTAGGGCTTATATCAAATTTCTTGTAAGCACCTTTTTGCACTTTCCTAACACGCTTCCTTCTTTGTACCATTCTCTTGACCATAACCACGCACTTATAGACTGATAGATAAATCTATATTATGTTTAGTAATAAATAAACAAATATAAGCATAAGCGTAAACATGAATAGTGCGGATATGTGCGGTCTGTGCGCATGCGCAAGCACCGCGTATCTAATATCTGGCGATGCAAGATGGACCATGTAATAGCGGTGCCGTTTGATCCGGATCTCGCAGAATTCATAGGCAAGAGAGGGTCAACCAACAGCATAACTTTCTACAACAGGAAGGTTGGAGAAGACATAATCACCGCAATAATGCCCTCATCAATAACAGACAAGTTTTACGCACTTGCAGAAGTATTGCTGGTCGCAGAGCAAGTGGTAATAAGCACAAAAAAGATTGACAAGATCTTCGGCGAAGTATTAATTGCATGTTCCCTCCTTGGAAAGCCAGTCCTTTTTACTGACGACAATGACATAAGTGGCATCATCGGCGGCGCCAACATAGGCTACAAGATCGTTTCTAAGGCAAATCTTATGGAAAGCATACTGGCGTATAAGCGAGATCCGAACAACGATTATGTTCGCATAGACATAGACAAAGCTTTCAACGTGAAGGGTGTTGGAAGTGTGGTTTTGGGCATAGTGACAAAAGGAGTAGTGAAGACGCACGACAAGCTCTACCACTCATCAGGGGCGGTTGCAGAGGTAAGGTCAATACAAAAGCAGGATGTGGACATGCCAGAGGCAGGATACATGTCGCGCGTTGGCCTTGCGCTCAAGAACCTAGAAAGCGATGACATAGAAAAGGGGGATTTGCTTTGCAGCAAGAAGATAGCGAAAACATCAAAGTTTGAGATAGAGCTAAACCAGAGCAAGTATGCCAACGAAGAAATCGACGTAGACAAGAACTATGGCGTTGCCGTGGGATTTTCATATGTAATTTCCCGCGTCGCCGAGATAGGCAGCGGTTCGATAATACTTGAAGCCAGTAAGCCGCTGAGCATGGAAATTGGCGACAGCGTGCTTCTTGTCCGGGAAAACGTCCCTAGGATATTTGCTTCCGGGAAGGTAAAAAATATATGGTGATTTGAAAGAATGGATCACGAAAGTTCGCTGCACGAGGTCAGGCTATTCATATATATTTCGCTTGTCGCTTCGATATTCACATTTCTGATAAGACTCGGCGGCTACATACTTTTCGGAAACAGCGTACTGCTTGTCGAATCATTGCACATGCTGGTAGACATCCTGATAAGTGCTGTAGTTATTGTGGTAGTATATCTCGTGCGGTCGAAGTTCGCTAAGAAATACCCTTACGGCCTGTATAAGATAGAAGACCTTTCCTCTCTCCTGATAAGCATACTTGTAATCATGGTGGCGGTTGAAATTGCAGGCAGCATATTTTCGCAGCCCCCGGTTTTTCTGTTCTATTCAGCGATAGTGGAAGTGCTGTCGATAGTGCCACTTGCCGCTGCAGGCTACATAAAGCTGAAGGTTAGCAGCAGGATAAATTCTCCATCACTAAGGTCCGACGCTGTTCATTCCATTGGCGATTCCCTTGAGGGATTCGCAGTTGCGTTTGGCTTATATCTGTCGGCGCTATTCAGCAGCACACTAGCATACTATGCAACGTTGGCCATTGCATTGATAACGCTTGTGGTGATATCGCTTGACATATTAAAAAACAGCATATTTGGCGTTCTGGATCTGCCGAAGGATAAGAGACTTGCCGGTGAGATGTCCGCCATGATAGAAAAGAAGGCAAAGGGTACGAAAGTTTCTTCTCTGAAAGTCCGGTGGGCGGGTCCTGTGATGTTTGCCGAGATAGTTTTGCGCATGGAGCCTGAATTGACCATAGAAGAGTCTCACAGGGTTGCAGATGACATAGAGCGCGAATTACGCAACAGCGTGCCCCAACTCGAAGGCGTCACGATACACATAGAACCGACCGCAAGGGAAAACTTCAAAGTGTTTATACCTTTGAAGCTTGTTGGCGGTTCGGGCGCAAGGTACATAATAAACAAAAACATATCAACTGCAGATTATTTCGCAACCGCAATCATAAAGCACAATGTGCTTGAGAGTCTGGAGATACAGGAAAACGAGATCAAGGCAAAGGAGTTCCGCGGAGTGGAGACTGCTGAGCGCATCGCCGAAACGGGCTTCACTGACATATTGGTTCGCGGCATCGGCGAGATGACGTTTGGGGTTTTGCTGAGGCACAGGATAAACATATGGCGCGTCAGATCTGATTCCGTTGACAAGACTTTGCGCGCGTTTCTTGCCCACAAGCTGCATAAGATAGAAGCGCCGACGCTCGAAGCCTCGTGGCGCAGGAAGGAAAAACATGAGTAATCAAGTTGCCTCTACAGGCTGTTCCACATGCTCCAAAAGCGTTTCTCTAACTCGTCTATCTCCCTCCTTTCATAAACAATCTTTATATATTCGACATTGCTGTGAAGGCCCTTGTATGTCAGGTTTGCCGAGCCTTCTATAGCCATTTTCTCGCTTATGTACAACTTTGCGTGCACGAACGAGCTTGGCCTCTTGAACCGGATATTGCTTCTTTTTTCGTGCATCAATGTGGCAATCGCTCCAGTAAGCGCAATGGCGGCAACTGCAAGCAGCAGCACATACAGATATTGCACATCAAAATAGAGAAGAAGCGTTACGAGGATTGCAACCGTAAGGAATGCATATACCGGATTCAGCCAGCGACGGCCGCCAGAAAGCATCTTCTCGACATTTTCGCTCACCGAGGAAGCGATTACGTAAATCCTCCTTGACATGCCTCTGCTTATCAAGTATCTTGCATAATACTCGTCAATGTAAGGCGATACAATGAGCACCCTTTTTCCGCCGTCTATCAGCTTTTCCACATACTTGTATGAGGAGCTTCCTGAATATTCCTTAGCTGGGTTTAATAAATTTAGCATATATTATTTATGTAAAAAGGATTTTTATGCGTGAGCTGTCTGCGCTTGATTTTGCCATGAGATTCTACAAGGGCGAGGTATCCGACAATGTTGTATATGCAGCACTCGCAAGGCGCGAGAAAAACAGGGATATCCGCGCGATACTGGTTAGGCTTGCGAGGGTTGAAGAAGGTCATAAGCGCGCTTGGCGCAAGCTCGCAGAAGAACAGGGCTCCGAGCCAAAAGAACCGTCGTTGCTGTGGCTTCGCGTCATATTTTTCGTGCTAATAAGGAAATTTTTTGGCATAGCCTTCACGGTAAAGCTGCTTGAAAGAAACGAGGCCGTTGGTCTTGCGGAGTACAGAAGCGTGGTGCACAGAACAGCGCTCAGCAAAAAATGGCTTGCAATAGCAGACGATGTAATAAAAGACGAGAGCGAGCACGAGCGCATGCTGCTTGAAAAAGTTGAGCAATTCAGCAGTTCCCTTCATCATGTAAGTTCGATTGTGTTTGGTCTCAACGACGGCATAGTTGAAGTGCTTGCAGCAGTCGCCGGTCTTGCGATTCTTGCAACCACGCCGACCATTGTTTCAATAAGTGGTATAATAGTTGCGCTTTCAGGCACGCTTTCGATGACAGCAGGCGCTTACTTGTCGGCGAAGTCCCAAAACATAGTAGAAGAAGGCACAGGCGGCTCCGCAGGCGAGGTCTCTCCATCAAAGTCAGCATTCTATACTGGTATATTCTATTTTGTAGGTGCGCTTGTTCCTGTATCGCCGTTCCTGTTTCATCTTTCAGGTTTTGTAGGCATAATTGTCGCGGTTCTTCTGTGTTCAGTGGTGCTTTCAATTGTATCATTTATAATAGCGACGCTTGGCAATTCCAACGCAAAGAAAAGAATAGCCGAAATGCTGGCAATATCAATAGGCGCCGCGATTGCCACCATGCTGGTTGGTGCCTTTGTGAGGGTCTACCTTAAGATAACCATCTAACAACCAACCATCCGGCAGGCAAGACATGCATGGCTGCGCGGCAGTCTTCCCTCCAATTCTGCGCTTTTCAGCCATGCTGCCTCTTTGTCTTTCTGCTCCTGCGAACCCTGAATCCAAATGCAAATATTGCAACAACCGCGATTACTATTACAGCTTCATATGTGTATTGGGCGCTTGCGCTTGTTCCTGACCCGCTGTTGATCGTTATCATGTAATTGTTTGATCCAGAATACTCCTGGTTTGGTGCGCCGTTTGGCTGCTTCCACGTTTCATATACTATTACTGGATAGCTTCCCGGCACTCCGTTGGAATCAGCGCTGACGAGAAACGTCACGCTCTCCGTTTTCCCAGGTGCTATCGATGCCAAGTAAGCGTCGCTGTCTATCGGGGTTATAGGGTATATGCTTTGCATCGACACTTGCACATTGTCCGCTACTATGTTGCCTGTGTTCTTTATGAAATAGGTTATCGGGACGTCTGTTGCTCCAGGAACTATATCAGAACTTTCGTTTACTATCTCGAACTGTGCAGAAGGCTGCAGGTAAACCGGTACCGTGAAGTTTGCAGTATATACCTTGCCCATGTTAGCAGAGTAGTAAGTAACTTCAGCCCTTACAAATCCGGTCTCGTTCGAGTAGGTGTTATTTGCCGCTATGAATACGCTTTCCGTTGCAGTGCCGCTTTGCGGCAGTGTGCCTATGAAAAAGCTGTGCACAGAGCCGAGCATGCTTATGCCGTTGCCTGAATAGAAGCTCACGCTTATATTTTTGGCCGGACCATAGCCATTGTTTTCTATAGCAAATTCAAGCGACTGATTGTATCCGCTCATCAGCGTTTGCGGGATCGCGCCAACCGGCGAAACAACTATCTGCGGCTGATTCACAACAACATTTATGCTGCCGTCAAGCGTCTTCTTGTAAGTGTTGTTAAGGTTTGATTCATAACTTATCTGCAACGGGAACACATAAGTTCCGTTAGCTATGTGCTGGTTTGCTTGAAAGACAAACGGGAGCGTCGCTGTTGCCGTGCTTGGCAGTTTCCCTATGTTGAATGTTGACGACCCCACAATTCCTATTCCGCTTGTATTGTATATGTGCACTGTTATATTTTTAGCTGCCCCGCCACCTATGTTTTGCAATTCTATCTCTCCGCTGGACTGTTCTCCAGGCAACACAGGAGTGCTTTCCACTATTGAAGCAGTAACGTTTGGAACGCCATGCACATAAACCGTTATTGGCATTTCTGATTCTCCTACCTGCGTTTGTGTGTATGACGCGCCGCCGCTGGTAGTGGTGGTGGTTGTCTGGTACGTTGCGACGAGGTCCAGCGTATACACGCCGCTCGGCGTGTCAGCAGGTACTGAAAAATTGAAGGTGAAATATGTGTTTTCGCCGCCGTATAACCCGTCGCCGCCTATGTTACTTATTATATATGTCTGCGCCGGGGAGAAATTGAGCAGCGGATACGATCCTTCAAGTCTCAGATTGACATCACTTAGTTCGGCCTGGTAAGAATTGTACAGCTGGAGCGTTATGCTTGCATGATCTCCTGCAACCAGCGGCGTTGGATTCACGTTGAGATTCGCTATCGAGAGGGTTGATATTCCCTGGGCGTTTGCAGCTGCCGTAGCTAGCAGAAATGCAAACAGCACATAAACTATTGTTTTCACATACTCACCTATGTTATCCCATTGTCTGCTTAAACGCAATATAACTTAGTACAGCCATTACGGCCCCGAACACTATCAATATTGTTGAATAGAAAAGAAGGTTTGCTGCCGATATGAATCCCTTAAGCATGACATCTCTGACCGCATCCACCGCGTATGTCATCGGATTATAAATGCTGAACGGTTGCATGAAATTCGGCAATGTTGACGTGGGAAGGAAGGCACCGGACAGGAACCACATAGGCATCGTTATCGCCATGCCTATGAGCGAGAATACCTCGATCTTGTTTATTCTTGCGCCAAGTATTGTTGCTATGCCGCTGAAACCGAAGGCACTGAGAAACATGAACACTATTATCCAGATCCAGCCCATTGCACCTCCTGCGACAATACCACCGTCAAGTATCCCTACGCCAAGTGCAATGAATCCAGAAATCATCGATTGTGTTATGCCAGACGCCATCTTGCTGAAAAGTATTGACATTCTGTTTATCGGAGTCACAAGGAACGTCTTTAGGTTGCCGAACTGTCTGTCGGTAAGCAGGGATATTCCGCCGCTCCACATTGAGCCAAAGGCCGTGACCATTATTACTATGCCGGCAATGAGAAAATCCTTGTAGCTTTCTGAAGCACCATAAGTATAGTTGGTGTACATGGAAAATGAAGGCGCGTTGTTTGCCTGAAGTGCGCCGCTTGCCGCGCTTGGGGGTTGCGCTTGCGAGTTGCCAGTTCTACTTGCAATGTTTTGCGTTGCTAGCTTTGCCCCGAAAGACTGCGCAGTCTGTTCAAGTGCAGCAATGGCTGAAGCCGATGCGATGGGCGATGAGGAATCTATGTATACTACCAGGTTAGGCTTGCTCGCCGAGGCGGCTGAAAAACCCGGAGGTATTACGAGCACAAATGCGACATCGCCATTCGCAAGCATTTGTAGTGCTGTGTGTTGGTTGGTTATGCTAGTTATGCTGATTTCGCCGCTGCTTTCCAGTGCGTTCATGAAATTTATTGATGCTACGCCATTGTCGTAGTTTACGACAGCTGCTGGAAGGTTTCTTATCGTGCTGCCAAGGTTTCCAAGCAGAAGGATAAGCACTAGTGGGAATATCAGCGACCTTCCTATGCTCGTCCTTATATTCTTCTTGAATATGAGCATTTCCCTTATATAGAGCGCGTAAGTGTCATGCAATATTCCCACTTCATCTACCCCTGAGCCTCATGGTTGGAGACACAACTTCGTTGTTTGCTGTGTCCCTTATCGAAGATCCTGTAATCTTGAGGAATACGTCGTCAAGCGTTGGCATGTGCATTGAGATGCTTACTATTGGCAATTTTTCCTTTTCAAGCTCGCTCGAAACCTTGCCAAGGAAATCAACCGGATCCTCAGAAACATTAACCGTTATCCTGTCTCCTGATACCGAAGACTCAAGCCTGAACTTGCGTTTTATGAGTGCAATTATATCCTTTGTGTACTTCTGTTCCGCAAATATCTCTATTATGAATCCTTTGCTTATACTCTGCTTAAGCTGAGCAGGCGTGCCAAGCGCCTTTATCTTGCCGTGGTCTATTATTGCTATCCTGTTGCACAGCATATCTGCCTCTTCCAGATACTGTGTGGTAAGAAGTATGGTCACGCCCCTTTCGCGGTTGATTTTTTTGAGCAGATTCCACAATGCCGTCCTGTTTTGTACATCAAGCCCTACTGTTGGCTCGTCAAGTATCAATATGCTTGGGTCATGTATAAGCGCCTTAACGACCGCCAGCCTCCTTTGCATGCCTCCGGAGAATGTGCCCGCGAGCTTGTACCTGAATTCGCTCAGCTCAGCAAGCTTTAGAAGCTCGCTTATCTTCCTTTCTATCTCATCTTCCGGCAGCTCATACAATCTTCCGAAAAGCCTTAAGTTTGCCTCTGCAGTGAGCTCAGGCTCAACGACAGTTTCCTGCGGCACCAGCCCTATTAGTTTCTTTACCTCCCTGCTGTGCTTCACTATATCATAACCACCAACCAGTGCCTTGCCGCTTGTAGGTTCAAGCAAATGTAGCAATATATTAATGGTTGTGCTTTTGCCAGCGCCGTTTGGGCCGAGAAGACCGAATATCTCGCCCTTGCTTATCTTGAGTGTTATGCCGTCTACTGCGGTAAGATCGTTAAATTTCTTTACAAGGTCGTAGACCTCAATTGCATATTCACTCATTCGAAAACCCCGTCAAGAAAGTGCCTCAGTTCCAAAATGAATTCCTTCTTTATGCGCTTCGCCTCATTCAAAACACCAATGCCCTTGTCTGTAAGCACATACTTTTTCTGCAACCTATGTCCCCGCCTGCTCCTTACATTTATTGCTTTTATGAGCTTTTTCCTCTTCAGCGCCTCGACCGCGTTGTAGATGTCATTTTTGGTAACCCAACTCATAAACATGTGCTTGCTTTTGCTAAAGTCCTTCAATATCTTGTATGGATACTCGCCGCGTTTCCTTATATATATCAATATTACTAGGCGTGTCAACCCTTTCTTCAGTTCGCTATCAACAAATTTCTCCTGTTTCCTTTTTGTGTCCATAAAATTTAGTTTAATTTTAAACTAGTTTATTTTAAAGCGCAAAATATAAATACCTCTACTTTTTTCAAATTTCACGCTGATCACGCTTGATTATTCAATAATTTTATTAATTTTGCTTTTCAATATTAAAATGGAGTTGGATGATAATCTTTCCCGTAGATGCAAAAATCAGCAGGGTTCTAGGTATACTTAGACTTTTGAATTCAAATGACGGGGAGATGAGCATTGCAAGTTTGGTCGATATTACTAAGGCCAACCTTGATACGCTTATGCCGCAGATAAACGCCGGCCATTTTCTTGGTGTTGTTGAAGTTGATGGGGAAAAGATACG
Organism: Microcaldota archaeon; assembly: GCA_023270055.1. Lineage (GTDB taxonomy): Archaea > Micrarchaeota > Micrarchaeia > Micrarchaeales > CABMGC01 > JAGDYB01. The sequence goes on along the minus strand of JAGDYB010000018.1, from coordinate 2,898 downwards.
AATTACCAAGCTCGGCAGAGCCTACTATAAAAGGGACAAGAAGGCAAGGGAGAAAGTGCGCATGAACCTGCTCAAGTTCGAGCCGTTCAAGACAGCGTTGTCATTGGCAAAAAAAGGCCCATTTACCATAAGCATGCTTGACGACGAGCTTAGCAGCAGAAAAATAACCCTTTCCTCTTATCCTGAAACGGACGCCAAGCTTCTTCAGCTCATGCTTATACAATGGGCGCTTGGCACCAGGCTGCTCAACTATGACAACGAAACCAATCTTTGGAGCATGCGCCAATAAGCGGCAGGCAGAAAAATGCAAAAATGCAATACGCAGTGTCATGAATTTTCTTTTTCAAAGCTGCGCCTATATATTTTTGTATATTGACTTGTAGATTCTGTTTTCATATGCGTCAAACGTTTCGGATTTTCTGTCTCTCGGATACTTCATCTTCACCGTTATATCGTCAATCACATGCGATGGCGGCTTGGAAAGTATGATTATTCTGTCTGAGAGTTCAACCACTTCTTCGACATTGTGACTTACCATGATGACAAGCTTTACAGGTATATTTGCATCCTTCAGTATGTTGTGTACCTCTCCTCTCAGTTGTTCCGCAGTCAGCGAATCAAGCGAGCTGAATGGTTCGTCCATCAGCAGTATCTCCGGATCCGATACAATTGCGCGGGCTATGCCCACGCGCTGCTTCATTCCGCCGCTCAATTCAGCCGGGTATACATCTTCGAATCCGTTGAGGCCGACCTGTGCCAGCGCCTTTTTGCTTTTCTCTGTCTTCTCCTCGTCATTCATCCTGTACTTTGACAATCCTATCTTCACGTTTTCCAGGGCGGTCAACCAGGGCAGCAACGCGAAGTCTTGAAAAACGAGCGACATGCCAAGCGGTGGATACCTGATCTCAGAACCTCTGTATAGTACTCTGCCTGAAGCGGGTTCAAGCAGGCCAGAAATTATGCGTATCAGCGTGGATTTGCCACAGCCTGAAGGGCCTATGATCGATAGGAACTCATTCTCGTAAGCCTTGAAATTCACATTGTCTATGACATTGAACATTGTGCCCTCAACATTGAAGGACATGGATATATGTTCAACGCTCAAAATCTCATTCATGCTACACACTTACCATATATTTTTTAGTGAATTTGTTATATAACCTTTGCCAGAACAGCCTGTTAATTGTTATCACCATTATTGTCATTGATACTATAGCAAGCACCATGAGCTCCAAGTTGCCGGCAGCGACAGCTTCGTCTATAAGCTTGCCTATTCCTATGCTAACGCTGCTCAATATCGTGGTGCTGCCGTTCGACTGCACAGAAAAATACTCTGCCACTATGAGCGAGTTCCATGCCCCGCCTATTGCTGTTATCGATCCGGTCACGAATGCGGGCAGCATTGCCGGTATATATATTTTTCTAAGCCTGTCCTTGAGCTTCATGCCGCTGATTCTTGCCATTTCAAGCATTGACTTTGGTATGCCCCGTATGCCGGATATTATGCTGTACATAAGATACCATATCATTGCAATGAATATTACCGTGATTGCGACCTCCTCGCTGAAGAACGGCGTGCCACGCAGCATCACCACGAGCAGCGGCAGCAGTATGGGTGCCGGAAGAGACGACAGTATTTGTAAGAGTTCCATTGAAGGCTCGAACGCCCTCTTCGAAAGCCCTATGCCTATGCTAAGCGGCACGGCGATCGCGGCGGCAATGATGTAAGTAAACCAGACCCTTATGAACGAGACCGCGAGAGAAGCAAGAACCACCAATTCGCTGCCTTCCGCACCATATAAAAGCACGAATCCGGCGAAAAGGGCAATTGACAAAGCAAGTACGGCAAGGTCAAGGTTGCGTAGCTTCGGCTTTTGCTTTTCGCCTCGCTTTTCCACATGCTCCCTCCTGCGCAGCTGCAGGTCCATATTAAACTTGTATTTCGGCAGCAGGCTGCATATTTTTCCATATACTAGCCTGTAGAACTGGAGCACTCTGGATTTCCTGAGCTGCGAGACGTCGCCTTTGAAAGAGAATTTTTCTGCATATATTGAGAATGGATTGAGGATCAGGTACCTAGTTAGCACAACTGCCGCTATTAGGAATACTATGGTCAGCACGTAGTGTAGTGCTATCACTCCGCTGCTTGCTATCTTTGCTATTTCGACACCTATGCCGTATTTCACTGCGAAGTTCTGGTTGCCTGTTGAGAATATTTCACTTGTCACAAGATAGAAAAGCCCTATTGACCACGAGATTGAAGACTGGTATGCTATTCTTTCCATTGATGCGGGAATGTAAAGCCTCCTGACTTTCCTAAGAAACGAGAAGTGGTAGAGCGCGCCGAGCTCCTTTATCTCCTCAGGTATGGACTTTACCGCCTCATAGACACCGAAGGATATGTTCCATGCCATGCTGGTAAATATGAGAAAAATTACCGCAAGGTTTATTCCGGCAAATCCTGGTAATGCAGAAACTATGACGAAGATGACAACTGGAAAAAATCCAAGTATCGGTATAGTCTGCAGCACGTCCAATGTCGGCAGTATTATCTTCTCTAACCTCTTGCTTGTGGCTGCAAGTATGCCTACCACTATGCTGAACAGTATTGAGGCAACGAGTGCCAGAAGCATCCTTGCCCAAGATGCGGATATGTCTTCAAGCAGTGTTATTACAAAGCTTGCAATACCAGCCGACATATTCTTTATAGTCGCACCAAATCAATAAAAAATGTTTGTTACCAAAATTTTCTGTAATGGTTTTTATAAAAGTGAGCGGGAAAACCCGCGATTTCAATCGTGGGATGAAAACGAACCGAAAATATATAAACTTTTATAGTGCACTAAATATGGTCGTCATGAGAACAGCATATAAATATCGTGCGTATCCTTCAAAGGA
>JAGDYB010000014.1 GCA_023270055.1 Microcaldota archaeon | reverse complement strand
GGCGTGCCAAGCAATGTTATGTTTGTGAGCAACTGGTGGCAGGGCTACACGCCGCCGTGAAGTTTGTATTGTCTTATGTTGCTTTGCATAGTGTTGGTGAATTATGTTTTCGTCGTAAATCCCGGCGGGAGCATTTAAAAATTTAGATTAGTCTAAGGAAAAGATTAAAAAGATGTAAACGATACTCTAATTTCTTTCAGTCATAATCACAATTATTTTTAATGATAAAATATACTCTTACCTTATTGCTTTTCCATCAACTTTTTGAAAATTTCCAAGTTTCCTTCAGATATTGATCAAATTACACATTGAATTTTGAATTGGCAATTTAACAATACTGAAACGCGTTTGATTGAAAAGAATGACTTTCACAAAACAGGGAGTTAATTAATGCAGGCCTGAACTATTTACAGATGAGCAGATGCCACAATCAGGCCCTGGTTTCCTTTTTCAGTTCGACCTGTTTGTCAGAAAAGCTGAATGTTCTATTTATGTTTTCTATAATCCTTCTTCCTAAATTGCTTAATGCATAGAACGAGTAATCGGGATTTAAAAATTCGTTTCTATAATAATGTGTTATAATTCCATTTTTCAAAAGTTTCTCAATATGATACTCTAATTTTTTATCTTCTATGCCAAGGTCTTTCACCAACTCAATAAAAGTTTTCTCGTGTTCTGAAAGATCAAATAAGATATGCCAGTCTAAATGTGAGTTCAAAGAAAGAAGGGCCGATATTATAAAGTCTTCTGGGATGAATTGATTTGTATTATTTATTACTTTTTCATTTACCATTTTTGATCACCATTAGTTATTCACACTATACTATGCAGTCTATCTTTATTTAATTTTACCGTTTCTACTAATTTTGTGTATGTATATCAAGAGCTGACTATCTTAAGTTTCGTCTGGTCATCAAATCGAAAATCCATTTTGTGCTAAAAATACATATACACAATGGTGTATATCTATTCTAGTATACTACCTCACTTTACAAATCAAATAAAAAATTAACTTAACAAAATGGCAATAATATTTAAATAGAGGGAAAGGCGCAAATATATCATATGGTGAATTAAATGGATGCAAAAACAAAGGAGTATGGCAATCAAAAAATAGATACATTTAAGCATCTTTCAAGAATATATAATATTTCTGCTGGGATATATACCTCTTTTGGCGCATTTCTTAGTTGGACAGCAGGTTCAGACATGGTCTCTGGAATAATATCTAACAATGCACAAGCGCAAACTGCATCCATGATTATGGGTGTAGTTGGTGCGCTATTTATACTCTATGGTGTACATGATTCGCACAGAGGCGCATTGCTCGCAGAGAAGGCAGATGAACTTGCAGTAGAACAGTTTGCAGCAAGAAAAAGGCCATGAGCAGCCACAGATAATAATCGGGCTTTTCGCGCTGGTGACGAAGCATAGTGGGGTTGCGAAAATTTACCCTCTGTCACTGTTGTGCACTCTTAATAAGTGGTAATTCGTCTTTTTCAAGATGGCAGTGAGATTCCATATACACTACTATTTGCAACCTTTTATGCAATGTGCTGCATTTGAGTTATAATCAGCATGCCATGCTTGGTCTATTCTATCAGTGAAGTGTAGTACTAGCACTTTTAAATCTTGCATTTCCAACTAAAACATGCTTGTCTTCGGCCATTTCTCCAAGCTCCTTTGCTTCCTCTAGCAGAAGTATATATATGAAAAGGGCATCTTCGTAATCAATAGATTTTGTAGCAATTTTTGTAAACTCTTCTAGTATGGTATCTATCATCTCTTTGCTTCTTTCAAATCCTGGTTTGGCCTTACCTTTATCGCTGACAGCATCTAATGCTTTTCTTATTTAATCCAAAGCCAAATTTCTCAAATCCTCCTTTGTGTAATTCAACGCGTTTTGAGCATCAGTGCACCACACTTTTTCAACTTTACTAGTTTTCTACTTAAATTAAGTACTACTGCATTTCGCAAACGCATGCAATTCTGCCATCCTAAGGTATTGTGATCCAAACACCCATATTTGCAGGCGCCATGCCCGGTCCCCATCTGCTTTGTCAGTGTGGCGCAGTGTTGATGCTTTCAGATTTTTTATTTCCACCAATGACTAACTTGTCAGCTGCTATTTTTATGAGATCCCTGGCTTCTATCTTCAGGAGCGTATAAATAAAATATACCTTCGCTTCTCTGATCTCTTTTCCTTCAGTTTTCGTAATTTCATCCTTTATTGTGCTAAGCATCCTCTTTGAATCCGCGAGTTCAGGTGTTATGCCCGCCTGATTGACAATGTCTAGCGCCTTTTGTATCTCGCCCAAAGCCACGCTTCTTGCATCCCTGCCCCCAGCCGTATTTTCCCAGCGTTTTTCACGTGGTACCGTCAATGAATCCAAGATCTCCGTAACTTTTTTAAGCAAAGCCATATCAGTTTCACGAAATTTTTTGTCAAAACTAGCTTCCAGCGCATAAAACACTGCGAAGGCGACAGCCACGTGATTCAATACCTCTTTAGCATGCGAGTCCCCACTTTCGACACTTACATACTCTCTAAAATCTGTATGCTGTTGTTCTGTAGCCTGCCGCTTACCTAACAACCACATAAAAACACCATATACATTACAATTTACCTATATTTAATAATTTTTAACGAATTTGTAAAGACGAAATACATGCCAAAAACGAGAAGCTTTATGGGCATAACACTGCTTCACAAAAATCAGGCAGAAGGCAAGAGCGAAAAACAAAAAAAGCTTAAAGGAATTATGCTCACCTAATTTCAAAAAAGCAGCTTGCAGATAATGGACAATCTTTTGAAGTCAAACGAAAAGAAAACAAAACCCTGGCCACGCAGAAAATGTTTAAATCCTATATTTTATAACATCATATAGCGCAAATCCGTATCAAACCAAATTGGGCAATTTAATGAAAATATATCTTATTCGTCATGGCGAAACAACAGGTGACGTTGAAGACAGATATGGCGGAGATTATGATGACGACCTTTCCCATAAAGGCGTCAGAGAGGCAGAAAAGCTTGCAAAAGAGCTTAAGGATAAAGGGATACAGGAGCTTTATACAAGCCCAAGACTTAGGGCATTGCACACCGCGCGAATACTTGCAAAGGCACTGCACGTAAAGCCGCAGATTATCGAGGATCTAAGGGAAAGAAATAATTACGGAATATTGACTGGCATGATAAAAGCAGAGGCAAAGTCAAAGTATCCTGGCGAGGTAAAAGAGCTTGAAAAAGGCTACAAACACAAGGTTAGCGGATCTGAGAGCTACGAACATTTCAAAACACGCATACTGCACGCATTCAACACGATAATTTCAAGGGATTCGCATTCTGCAATTGCGATAGTAACCCACGGCGGGCCAATAATGTGCATAGTGCGCGAACTGCTCAAGGCCGGAGAATTCAAGGAGCTGGGGGATTGTGCTGTAATAGAACTGAGCAAGAGCGGGAAGCGCATTTTGATAGATCACATGGAAAGGGCATCACTGATCGCCTCACCAAAAACCTAATTCTAGCTGATTTTTCCATAATATATCTCATGCCGCAAGCAAAAGGAACATCCAGACAACCACAGGCACAGTTATATTGTCATAGTTTGATGGGGTTACTGCTTCAACTATCGTCGCTATGAGCGCCGCTGCAAGCAATAGAAGAACGCCTGTTGTGTTAAGAGTGAAACTGATTGTCCCATTGAATAATGCAAGGATGACAAAAACCCCTAATACCGTGGCCAAAAACACGGAAACGCTGCCGCCTATACTTTTTCTACCTTTCATGTACTTCGTTTTGGAGTATTTTCCTACTATTGGCGCTACTCCGTCGCCAAATCCCATCGCTGCAATTGCCGTGACGCCCGCAATGGTTTTGAACGAAACGAATGTGAACAGAATTAGCATTATAACAAAGAAAAGAGGGCCATATAAAAGCTCTTTGGGGTCGCTGTTCCTTGTCATGCTTCTCACGTTTGGGTCATCAGGCCCTTTTGTGAGTGCAGTCAACACAAGCATTACCATCCAGATAAGCGGAGTTATTATGAAGAAATACCTCGCATATGGAGCTGCATAGAAGAACCAGAAGAACAGCAGGCCGCCGGCCCACAGGTGCACTATCTTTCTTGACATATCCTGCGACATCCTTTTGCGTTTTACCGCCACGTTCGTTACTCCTATAATGAAGAATGTGTAAATTATTTCGACAATTGCGATTGCAGAATTGTATACTATTAGATTCACAAAATCACCACTACGCTATTACTCTATCAGCGTGCCAACATCTTTGTTTTCTATTGCGGCTCTGAGCATTCCAGCTTTTCTCAGATTTATGATCCTTACTTTTGTGCCCTCGAGCTTTTTGGCTTCTTCAATCTTGTTTCTTATCCCTCCGCTCACGTCGTTTTTGATTTTCCAAAATTCAATATTCTCCAAGTGCTTTTTGTCAATTTTTGGTATTGGCTTGCGCTCCTTGTCAAGTATCCCGTCGACGTCTGTCCCGTAAATAAGCAGCGCAGCACCAAAAGTCCTTGCAATCTCTGTCGCGATGGCATCGCCAGAGAGTATTGATATGCCATTTTCCTCGTCAAGCGGCGCATCGCTGTGCATTACGGGTATAAATCCATTGTTAAGATACCCAGAAACGTATTCAAAGTTGAATCTTACTATTTGCTGCTTTTTTGTATTAAAAAGCGTTGGGACAGAAAGCTCTATTGGCGCATGGCCAGCATCTATCATTTTTTCGATGATCCTGTTTGTTATGGAACCAACTTCATAACGAAGCAGCGCCCATTCATGCTGATTACTCTCAAGCTTGCTGAGCCTGTATTTTATCGCAAGCGAATGGCCTACATAGCTCGCACCGCATACAATGACCATTCTGGCATCTTTTGGTATATCGCTAGCAACATTTGCGGCAATGACATCTAAATACGATTTGCCTGTGTTTTTATCCGCTATTGCCGAGCCGCCCACTTTCAAAACGATTAGTCCGTTTTGGTAATTCATCCACTCAACAAGCTCTTACTTATACTTTTTGCGCTCGAGCTCCTTCAGAAATTCATTTGATGCGTTGTGCACCATCACCAATCCGGTTATTGAAAACACTACGACTATGGCAACTGTCGAGATGAGGAATGCAAGCGTCTCGAAGAGCGGCGGATTATTGTATATGTATGGCTTTGTTAGCATGAATACGCCAGCTATGAATACCGCCCATATAAACACGGACGCAAATCCTATTTCATGATATTTGTGCCCGAAAACAAGCGCCAGCAGCACATAAAGAAGGAACAATATACCACCAGTGCTGAAGAGCACTACCAGCGCCGCTTCGCTGCTTATGATAAGCATCGGAAGCACAAAAGCCAGCGAGCCAAATCCCATCGCCAGCAAAAATATCGCAATGTTCTTCGAGTGTACATCATACTCTTCCTTGTTCATGAGCTTTGCCACTTCTACATGGGTTTTTATTATGCTTGCCAGCGCAACGAGTATTATCATAATAAAGAGCACGAGCCACAGAACAAGCAGCCCTACAGCATTCTGTATGAAGAACTGGTCCAAAACAAGGGTGAATATCACGCCTATGCTTAGCAGTATGCCGAAAATGGCCATCGACATGCCGATTGCCCTCCTGTTCATGAATGCCCAATATCTTCTTATATATGGCCTAGCATGCCTTACCAATGCAACACCCTCCAATTATCTATAACAAACACAATATAAAAGATTTCGCATTTCAGCTTAAAATATAAACAGGAATATGTCGCCAAAAAGCAGGCTTACCACAACACCGATGAATATGAATGCAGCAAACGGCACTGCCTTTTTATATACCGGCAACTTTCTGTTTAAGTCTTTGACCTTTGCGATTAGCTGGTCGTCAGCCACCCTTCCAAATTTTTCGTATGCTTGCGTGAAATATGCAAGATCACTCTTTTTCATAATGCTTACGGCAATCATATCCCCTCTTTCAAGCTCCTTAGGGTATACAAAACTTATCATGCGGTAATTTATTTCGTTAGCATACAATGCCATAAACATTGAAGAAACGGCAAGGATTAAGATAAGCACTATTGCAATCAGGCTTATCTGATATCTTACGAGATATATCATTGCAAGGAGAACTAGGTACACGGTAAGAATAATAATACCTTTTACCATGCTTTTTGCGTCTACCTTTTCTATCTTCCGCCTGTTTTTGCCGTCAATTAGAAGGTAGTATATAGGCACTATCACTATCGCCGCAAATCCCGTGGCAACCAGAACGGAAAGAATAAACGGCATGCCAAACTGCGCTATGCTGGCCAAGAACGGTGTTGGCTGTATTGGAAGCAAAAGTGAAATTGTAACGAGCTCGAATCCGTCCCCGGCGCCAAGCTGCCCCCCTTTGTAGAAGATATATCCTATCGCTCCTATCACAACAGCTATGCCTATACTGTAGAGCGAAAGATAGCTCCAGTACGCTATTGTTGACAGCAGTCCTACCGCGAGCGAAGCATACACAAAAAGATCCGGCACATTTCTCTTGTTGAATATATCGTATAATGCGTAAATTAGACTTATCAATACAAGCAGTAATATCCTTATCAGCTCTGCGGGCATGTAACAACCACAAATACTATAAAATGCAAAACAAAGTTTAAATAACAAAGGCATTGCTTCCTGCAATGTTCTGTTGCAGCATATACGTTGCAAGCACGTTTCGTAGAAAAGATTTAAATATCATACTTTCTACTTTATATTCATCGGTCTTTGTGATGAAACAGCAGTGTGTATCTATGATGTGGCCCATACGCCTTGTCAAGAGCACAGGCTATAATACACACTGCAGGAATATCTTGTTTTCAGATTCTGCCGCATAATTGGCAAATCCTTCAACTCTTTTGTGGTGTCTTTTATGCGCGCAGAATACTTATATAGGGTAGATTATACCAAATTCAAGCGTTTCGATACAGGCGAAGCGCTTGGCGGCAGGCCCGACATGCAGGTGCAGGAAAAGCAGCGTCTGATACTTCTGGAGCTCGGGTACGATGAAGTTACCGCTACGCAGTTCGTAGAATACATAAGCGAGAAGTATTCGCTGTCTAAGAGCGGGATATGGTACCTGCTGAAGAAGATGAAGCGCGAGGGGCTGGTGGACTTTCCAGAAAAAGGTGAGCAGAGCAGGCCACTTTCACTGACGAAGGGCGGGGCCATAGCCTTGAGGTCGATGCTCGCGAAGAGGATTGAGGTAGCGCCCGGCGCAGTTAACACTGCCATGCTGTAGCCCCGGCCATAGCCCATTCAAAAGGTAGGAATAACCGACATCCCCCACGTAAGTCCTGGCAACTGAAAGGCTGCGCAACGTCCAAAAACTCCTATTTAAGAGCAATGCCCCTCTACTCTGTATCTATATTTAAAACTTTGCTGTGTATTTAGTATCGTGGTTGAATGAAAGCCAAAGAGGGGGTTGAGGGTAAATGGTCCGAGCTATTTCCGTATTGGTTTCTTCTTTTGATCATCGGATTTAGCTGGTTCATATTGGCACCGCTTGTGCCGGAATTAATGAAGCTATTTAGCGTAGGCTTGGGCTCGATACTGCTCATAGTGTCATCATACGGCTACACTATGGTGATATTGGGTTTGCTTGCCGGCTGGATATCAGCTAAGTTTACGGTAAAGGCCGCGCTATATTCCGCAGCCATAATAACCGTGCTTGGTTTGATAGGCAGGGCACTGGCGCCAAACTATCTCACGTTTCTCATAATGGGTGTTTTTGCAGCAATAGGCTATCCGCTTGCCATGGCGCCTGTCGGCAGCATATCAGAATCGATGTTCAAACACCGTGCGCATACGGTAATAGGCATAAGCGTAGGCGTGCTGTTCCTTGGCATGGCGTTCGGTGCATTCTTAGGCCCCGGCATATACAGTGCGGTAGGCATATCAGGTACTATGTGGTTCACAGTGCTTCTTGCATTGATTGCCGCAATTTGGATAGGCTTTGGCATACGCAACTACCCTACTTATTACAAGGGCAAGTCGCTTAAGGGCTCTTTCAAGCTAGGGATGATAAAGAACTGGTATATAGGCCTGGCGATAGCGTCAATGTCTGTAATGTTCGGCGGTATAGCCTCCACAGTGCTTTTGCTGCATAACATACCTGTCGGTTCAGCACTTGCATATGGTGGGCTTCTTGGCGGTCTAGCATTCCTGGGCTCAGCGTTCGGCGCAATAATACTACCGCCGCTCTTCGAGAAATACAACCTGTTCAGGGCAGGTATAATAACAACAGCCGTACTGGCGTTCATTTCCATTGCGGTTATGGCACTAGGGCTCGCGTACACTACCGACATATTGTTGATAGCGGCAGGCTTCTTCCTGTTCGGCTTTTTCGGCAACGCATTCTGGTCAATGGCACTTACCTCGACAACGAACTATGTCTCTGATCCGGCGCAGGCCGGATTCGCAACTTCAATGTACAGCGTATTGTCAAATCTTGGTGTCGCAATAATACCTGTCTACCTTGGCACCGAGTTCGGGAGCATGGCAACAATAGGAACTGGTGTAGCGGTGGTGCTGGTAATAGAGATTATTGCAGTTATACTTGCTCCATTGCTAAAAGCCAAGAAAGCTGAGGTTGCAGAAGGCAAGCCACGCAGGAAGAGGTAAAAGTTTATTTTTTCTTTTCTTTTTCTGATTCTTTATAAGCTTTCATAGCAGCGCTCATCATTGTCCTGTAGGTTTCAGCATAATCAAAGCGCCGCCCAGTAAAAAGCTCAAATGCCACGATACCTTGATTTACCAATAGCTCAAGCCCGTTTATGGTAAGGCAATGCTTGCTCTTCGCGTCGCTTAGAAGCCTGTTGTCCAATGGCGCATAGTTGGCGTCGAAAACTATCATGCCTTTGTTAAGCAGGTTTCTCGGCACCGGCGTCGCAGTTCTGTTTTCCAAGGTTATGTTGGTAGCATTTATCAGGTATTTCGAAGATCGCACTACCTTTTCCATATCATTTGAGCCTAGCTTGCATACAGACAAGTTAAGTCCGCTGAAACGCTGCTCCATATCCTTTTTCAGTTTTTCCGCGTGCTCGACGGTCCTGTTTACTATGTTTATATTCTTCACACCTTCCCTAGCGATGCCAAATACAAGCGCCCTGGCAGCGCCGCCAGCACCAATAACTGTATAAATGGCGTTTTTCTTTATCCCATATTTTTTAAGCGCTTTGACAAAGCCTGGCGAATCGGTATTATAACCGTAAAATTTACCTCCCCTATTCACTACCGTATTGACCGCCCCGAGTTCAAGCGCTTGCCTGTCAACAACATCAACATATTTTATGACATTCTCCTTGTGCGGGCTGGTGAGAGTCATACCTTTTATTCCGTATGCCCGCATGCCCAGCATCGCACCTCCAAGTCTTTCTTTTGGGACGTCAAAGGCCAAAAATACCGCGTCTATGCCATGCTTCAAAAATGCGGCATTCTGTATTGCAGGAGACAGCGAATGATGCGCCGGCATGCCTATTATGCAATATAAGCCCGTCCTGTTACCAACAAAATTCTTTGCCTGCGTATTAACACCTCATAAAATTGCGCCTTTTTCCACAAGGGCCTTTTGCAGTTCTTTGATGTCAATGTCTTTTGCAGCGCTTATGCCCTTTTTTATCATTATATACGCCGCGGTAGCTGCAGCCTGGCCCATGCCTATGGATGTGCCTGTGACTCTTGCGCTTGCCTGTGCCTCGAATTCAGCGCTCAGGCATCGCCCTATTGCAAATAGATTACGCACCCCTTTTACTACGATAGCCCTGTAAGGTATTTCATACCACGAGTCGTTTCCACCGCCGAGATACTGGTAATAGGTCCCTTTCTGCTGGTCATGAATTTCTATAGGGTGGCCACACCTCACTATTTTGTCGTCAAATTTTGCATTGCCAATGACATCCTCTTTCCTTAGCACATATTCGCCAACGGCTCGCCTTGTTTCCCTCATACCTATTGATGGGGCAGAATCCAGTAAATATGCGTTTTCAAATCCCGGTACTTTTTTCACGAGAAAATCCATCACCGATTTTATCTGGCGTCTCGCGTCGTCTATTGATAGTGCCAATTGCTTGCCTTCTGTATAGTCTACGACATTCGAGTGCGTTGCGTTGCATACATATTCTCCTTTTTTGCTTGTATTGAATAGAAAAAGTGAGTTGCCGAATGGCAAATAAAGCGAGCCATCATCCTTCGCTTTTTCAACTAGAAGGCTGGTTATTCTTATCCTTGACACTCCTCCTTTCTCGTCCATAACCAGTGAAATCTCTTCAGGATGCGTCTTCGAATAAGCGGCAATGCCCTCTTCGTTCACATTCGCAATCCTGAAAGGTATCGTCGCTTGCTGATGTTCTCCGTTTTCCTCTTTGCCTGACATCGTCGCGTTCGTAGCGATGAAGGCAAGATCTGCGTCGCCACTGGAATCAACGAATACTTTTCCTTTTACAACCTCCTTGCCCTTCTTTCCCGATATCGTAATCGATTTTATTTTGCCTTCGTCCAAATCAGCCGAAGTTACCAACGAGCTGAAATAAATATCAATGTTTAGCTTGCTTATCATTTCCTCCAGCGTGAGCTTCATCTCGTCAGGCCTGAATGGTATGAAATTGCCAACCTTGCCTCTGGAGCCACCGTTCCTTACAAGTTCAGCTATAATTTTGTCTACTGTGCCCCCTACTATTTTTGTTTTGCCCGAATAAGTGTAAACCCCAAGTATCGAGAGTACATATCCGTTTGTCCAGTTGCCACCAAGCATATTGGTTTTTTCAATTATGGCTGTTTTCAATTCCAATTCGGCTGCGGATAGTGCAGTGCCAACCCCCGCTGGCCCCCCGCCAACCACAACAAGATCATATTCGTCCATCAGATCAATGATATATGTTGCATAAAATAATAATATTCTATTTGTGCGGCAGCGCATTCTCTACTCCAAGCGCAAGCCTCTTCACGTGCCCGCCGAACTTGTACCCACCAACGCTTCCTCTGCGCACTACCCTGTGGCAAGGTATGACAAAAGGCAGCGGATTGTTGTGCAGCGCGTTGCCGACAGCTCTGTATGCCCTTGGTTTTCCTATTGCCTGTGCAAGCTCTTTGTAAGTTATGGTCTTGCCTCTATTTATGTCGAGTGTTTTGAGCAGAACCTCCCTTTCGAACTCGCTCTTGACAAGAAGTCCAAGAAGCTTTCTGATAACCATTTTCCTAATTTGTTGACCTCTATTTTGCATCGCTCACGCCTATCTTTATGGCCCACTTGACCAAATTTTCAATAAGCTCCCCTATTCTTTTGCGTGTTTCTTCGTCAATGACCCTGCCATTCTTGATTTTTTTGTCCGCATTTGCGACAAAAACGCTTGGTTTCTCGACTGGGTGCATGTTAAGGAAGGCAAATATCTCCCTGAGATGATACTGCACAACTGCAGTTCCAAGACTGCCAGTACTAGCGCCCATAGTCGCGACAGGCTTCCCATCAAACGAATTCTGGCCTGGGGGCCTTGATGCCCAATCTATGGCATTTTTCAACACGCCAGGCACCGACCTGTTATACTCTGGGGTGGCTATCAAAAGAGCATCACATTTCTCTACCTCATTCTTGAACTCCTTCACAACATCTGGCAGATCTGCTTCCAGATCTTGGTTGAATAAAGGCAGTTTGCCAATGTCAAATATTTTCATCTCCGCATTTGTCGGAAGCAACATAGCAGCTTCATTGAGCAGTGCCTTGTTGTATGAATCTCTTCTAATGCTTCCTGCAATACCTAATATTCGTATCATGTCATCATCATTCAAACTTGTGCCAGCAATGCTTGCAAGCCAAATATCAATTATTATTGGATAAATATATAATAATAAATTCGGAATTAGAAACGGTGGTTTTTTGCAGAGCAAGCAGTATATATGGTTCGATGGCAATTTCGTAGATTTTGAAAAGGCGCACGTGCACGTGTTGACCCATTCGCTTCAGTACGGCAGCGGAATTTTTGAGGGCATAAGGGCGTATGCAACGAAGGGCGGCAGTGCAATATTCCGGCTTGAGGACCACATCAAGCGTTTTATAAATACGGCAAAGATATATATGTTTCCGCTGGGCTTCAGCGCCAACGAACTGTCCGAGGCGATAGTCTCTACGGTAAAGAAAAACAAGCTTGAGGAATGCTATATAAGACCATTCGGGTTTTACAACGATTCGCGCATAGGCTTAGATGCCACAGGCAAGAAGGGCAGCGTGATAATCGCCGCGGTGCCTTTTGGCAGCTATTTCTCGAATAGGGACAAGGGAGTGAAATGCAAAATATCCTCATGGCACAGGATAAATTCGTCAATGCTGCCTATAGAGGCAAAGGCCAGCGGCAATTACTTGAACTCGCTGATAGCGTCGCTCGAGGCCAAAGCCGCGGGAGCTGACGAGGCAATACTCACATCAACAGGAGGCTATGTAGCCGAAGGGCCTGGCGAGAACATATTTATAGTAGAGGACGGCAAGCTCATAACACCGTCTCGCGATTCGGACATATTGCTGGGCATAACAAGAGATACGCTTATAAAATTGGCAGAGAACCTCGGGATAGAGTTTGAAGCGAGAAATATCCATAAGGAGGAACTTTACACCTGCGACGAGGCATTCTTCGCAGGCACCGCCGCAGAAATAACCCCAATAACAAGCATAGATTCTAGAATAATAGGCGATGGCAAAACAGGACCAATAACAAAACTTTTATGGTCTAAGTACTCCCAGGTCGTGCACGGCGAGGATGAAGAATTCAAGGAATGGCTCACTTACGTGAAATAACGCTCATAAAAGTTTGAGGGCCCGGGTGAATTGGTCTATCTCGCTGGCAGTCCAGGGTCCTATGCCAAGCGCCGTCTTGGTTCCCGGCGGCAATTCGGTGAGCCCAGCATCGCTTACCAGTGCGCACGGCACCTTCTTGTACACGAAAGCGTTGTACAGCTTAACAAGCGAATCTTCGTTGTCCACCTTGAGCACTATCTTCTTTTCCCCTGTTCTCAGCCACGAATCTGCAATCTCTTTGTTTGCCTTGTTTGCCTCGAAGTAGCTCATGAGCGAGGCGTGCGCCACTTGCGCAGCAAGCTTGCCCCTACCCATATCAATGTCTGTCCTTACTACAATGACCTGTTTTATCTCTTCCATCGTCTCACATATCCCTTATCTCTTAAGGCTTAAATATCTTTAAAAATATATTACAGTGGTTGATATTCTGGATGCAAGACAGATGTTAACAGAATTGATCAGGCAGTACTATTCCAGCGCAGCGGACATAGCGCCCACACATATTTCGGAAAGGGAGTTCGGCTTCGGCGAGTTCGGAAGAAAGATATCGATAAGACACATTGCATTCGAGAACGAGGATCAGCTGAGGAGGTATCTCGTGGCAAATGCGCCTCCATACGTATCATTTTCTTCTGCGTACTACAAATATCCAGGTGCCAGGCCGATGGAAAACAAGAAGATCGAAGCCGCAGAGCTTGTTTTTGATCTCGATGCCACGGACATGGACCTGTCGTGCCAAAAGGTTCACGGAAAGCAATGGGTTTGCCAGAACTGCCTGCATGAGGTCAAAAGGGAGACAACAAGGCTCATAGAGGATTTTCTTATACCTGATTTCGGCTTCGACGAAAAGGAGATAAGCATAAACTTCAGCGGAAACAGGGGCTATCACGTGCATGTGGTTTCTGATAAGGTGCTTACCTTAGACAACTACGCAAGGAACGAAATAAGCAGCTATATAAGAGCCATAGGTATAGATTTCGAATCATTTTTCCCGACTGCCGGAAAGAAGGGCAAGCAGCTCAAAGGCCCGAAGCCGAGTGACATAGGCTGGGGCGGGCGCATAGCCAGAAGCTTTATCGATGCGCTTCATGCAGGCAAGGATTCTTTGATGAAGCTTGGAATGGATTCGGCTACAGCAACAAGGCTGTACAGAAAGAAGGCTCTAGTTGAGCTCGGAATAAACAATGGCAACTGGGACATGGTGTACATAAAAAAGAAGGAGGAGTTCTGGTCAAAGATAATAAACAACCAGTCGATAATGCAAAGCGACAAGATAGACAAGAACGTTACTAGCGACGCCACACACTTGATACGCCTCCCAAACAGCATACATGGCGATACTGGTTTGATATCAAAGAAAATAGGCTCTATACGGGACCTCGAGCGTTTCGATCCAATGCGCGAATGCATAGCATTCAAGAAGGGAGAAGCAAAAATAAAAGTGGCAAAATCGCCAGAGCTTACAATGAACGGAATGACCTTCGGTCCGTTCGAAGACAAAGAGGTCCGCGTGCCGATGTACGTGGCGGTCTACCTGTATCTCAAGGGGTACGCCGAAATACTTGATGTTTCGGAATAAGCGCTAGCTTCAGTGCGCTTGCTCAAAGCGAATGTGGTATGCAATAATATCCTCAAAGAAGTAGTGCTCCTTCATTTCTTCGATTATGCGCATGCCAGCATCGCCTACTGCCTTCTTGAGCGTTTCCAAATCGGCGAAAGAACTTGTAGTCATAACGATAGATCCGCCATCGGCGAGATGATCTTCGGATTCTCTTATAAATCTCTCGGCAACTTCTATCCCTCCTTTGCCTCCGTTCCATGCCTTTGAAATCTGGAAGGGCCGCTCCGAAGACATTATGCTCGGCAGGTATGGTGTATTGAATATGATTATATCGAATGTGCCCACGATATTCTCAAACAAATTGCTAACAATAAAGTTGCATTCGGCATTAATTGCGTTGCTGTTTGCCTTGAAGTTTTTCCTGGCCAATTCGATTGCATGCTTATTTACATCGGCAAAAGTGCACGCCTTCACCTTTTTGTTCTTCGCCGCAACCAAGCCCAGTATGCCGCTGCCGCAGCCCATGTCAAGGATGGTTAGCGATTCGTGCGATTCCTCCAAGACCTTATTGATCATTTTTGCAGTAAGAAAAGAGTCTTCTGCCGGTTCGTATACGCTGCGAGAAAGTGCAATTGACAAACCTTCAAACTCAAGCATCTTCACCATCAACTTGTTGGCAAGTGCGATTTTCACACGGCCTTTCGACACGCACGCATGCATTAGCTGCAAATATAGGTAGCAGGCATAATCAGAAATATATAAAAACATAAAAAGATAAAGGTTATAATATACCTCATCGTCTGCACAGCAAGTCTGCACGACGAAAGTGATAGAAATGGGATCTTACAATTATATGGAAAAAACCTTCCAAAGCGAATACAAAAACAGGGATCAAGTGCTGAAGAGCAAGCTAACAGAGTGGCGCAGAGAAAGCAGCATACTCCGTATAGACAAGCCGTCGAACATAGCTAGGGCGCGCACGCTTGGTTACAAGGACAAGCAGGGCGTGGTCGTTGCGAGGGTGAGGGTAAAGAAAGGTCTCAGGAAGGTTTCAAAGCCTCACGGTGGAAGAAAACCTTCCAAATACGGGAGATTTTTCACAAGGGGAAAGTCGCTGCAGTCCATAGCTGAGGAGCGCGCCGCATCAAAGTTTTCAAATTGTGAAGTGCTGAACTCATATTATGTTGGCGAGGACGGCACATACAAGTTTTTCGAGGTAATTCTTCTTGATAAAAGTAACCCTGTTATTATGGCCGACAAGACGTTCCAGCAGGTGATATCTCAGAACAAGAGGGTATTCCGCGGGCTTACGTCAGCAGGCAGAAAGCACAGGGGTCTGGTAAGAAGCAAAATGCATGAGAACAGCATGCCGAGCGTAAGGGCCAACAGGTAAGTCGCATGAAGGCCAAAATCATAGTAAAGGGCAGAGTGCAGGGTGTCGGCTACCGGGCATATGTCGCAAAGATAGCAAGCAAATACGGAATAAAAGGATACGCGATGAACATGCAGGACGGCACCGTCGAAGTGTATGCCGAAGGCGACAATGCAAATGTGATGCACTTCGTAGAATCGATAAAGGATGCAAGCGGCATGACACGTGCTGAAGTCGAAGAAGCAGAAATTAATGAGGAAGGCACAGCAGGCTACTCAGAGCCTTCCATACAATATGGCGATAAATTCGTAATAAGCTGATGATCTTGGAAAAGCGCAATTTCACAGGAAGCCTTGAGCTAAATATCGGAAGCAGCGCGAGGCTTTACAACAGGCTCATCGACAAGGGTATTAAATACAAGCGAAGCTCGATAGAAGTTAAGGCTACGGGCACAGGGCTGAAAGTAAGCGTAAAGGCAAGCGATCCTACCGCATTGGTTGCTTCGCTCAGCAGCGTGCTCAAGCAGCTGACGATAATATCGAACGCCGACTCGGCGATTGAAAACTTCCACTATAACGATAAAAATATAAATGTGCACAAAGACAATAATTATACTTTTCATATCTCCTAACGAAAAGTGTTGACCATGAGAAGAGGTTCGATGGAATATTGGCCCCATAGACGGGCGAAGAGATTACTGCCAAGAGTAAGAAGCTGGCCCAGCGCTAAGGAGCCATCTTTCCTGGGTTTCGCCGGGATAAAAATAGGCATGACTCACGTTACGCTTATAGATGATTCGGAGTCTCCATCAAAAGGCACCGAGATTTCAAGGCCGGTGACATTAATAGAGATCCCGAAAGTGTACCTTTACGGCGTGCGTTTGTATTCGCGCGGGGATTTCAATTACAAGATGCCATACAAGGAGTTTTATATCAAGGACATGGTTGCAAAGCTCAGGATAAAGGGCAAAGGCAGCGTTGTGGAAAGCATGGACAACGTGAAGCCGCAGCCTAATGACAGCGTGAGGGCTCTCATGCTTGCTGACATATCCTCTTTGCACATAGGCAACAAGAGAAGGATAAGGTTTGAAGTTGCGATAGGCGGCAAGGATGCGATCGAGAAGCTTGAATTCGTCAAAAAGTATGCAGGAAAGGAGATAAAGGCCGCTGACATATTCAAGCCAGGAGAATATGTCGATGCTATTTCAATATCAAAAGGAAAAGGATGGGCTGGTGTAATAAAGAGGTATGGTGTCGCAAGGCTTGTAAGGAAGGCCACAAACAAGACAAGACACGTCGGCACGCTTGGCCCTTGGCACCCTCCAAAAGTACAGTACACGGTGCCGCAGGCTGGGCACATGGGTTACAACTACAGGACCGAGATTAACAAGCGCATACTAAAGATAGGGCAGGCATCCGAAGCGGCAAGCGTCAACGTTGCGGGCGGTTATCCAAATTACGGGCTTGTGAAAAGCGACTTCATAATGCTTGACGGAAGCATACCGGGCCCAGCAAAACGTCTGGTAAGGCTTAGGAAGGCGCTAAGAAGCAAAGCGCAGGTGGTCACGCCACAGCTTGTGTACATCTCCACAGCATCAAAACAGTGAATTAAATGGCTGAGATAGAATTGTATAATGTTGATGGAAGCGAAGAGGGCAAGATTCAACTGCCCAGCATATTCAGCTCAGAGTACAGAAAGGATCTGGTGCAGCGGGCAATACTCAGCGAGCAATCGCTTTCATATCAGCCGCAGGGCCATTTTGTACTTGCAGGCATGCAAACAACAGCAGCATATATAGGAAGGATGGCAACATACAGGACGGGTAGGCATATGGGCATAGCGATAAGGCCAAGGCAGAAGCTCGGCGGCGGCGCAATGGGCGAAGTGCGAAGAATACCTTCGAGCAGGAAAGGCAAGCGTGCGCATCCGCACATGGTAGAAAAGAAGATAGTGGAAAGGATAAACGCAAAGGAATACAGAAAAGCGATGCAGTCTGCGATCGGCGGAACTTCTGTAGTCAGCCTGGTCAAGGCGCGCAGCACTTTGCCTGAAGCAAAGAAGTTGCCCATAGTGATCGATGACAAGATCGAATCAATCAAGAAGACAAAGGATCTGGTCAAATTCATAGAGAAAATGAATCTGAAGGCAGATTTGGAAAAGTCCGAAAAGCCGAGGCTGAGAAGCAACAGCCGCAGGTCAAGGAAAAGGATTTTCAGGAAAAGCATATTGTTCGTTGTCAAAGATGACAGCGCGCTGGGGAAGGCAGGAAGGAACATACCAGGCGTGGACGTATGCCAAGTAGACAAGCTCAAAGTGAGCCTTTTGGCTCCGGGCGCCATACCGCGCATTACAGTATGGAGCAAGGGCGCAATTGAAGCGGTTGAAGGCGCAGTCGAAAAAGCCAAATTGTGATTTTTATGCAAGCATTGATGTATCCAATAGCAACTGAAAAAGCAATAAGCATGATAGAGAAAGACAACATAATAACATACATTGTTGACATGCGCGCCACAAAACAGCAGATAAAAAAGGAGTTCGAGTCAACGTTCAACGCAAAGGTCGCCTACGTAAGGACCGCCATAACTTCAAAGAACAAGAAGAAGGCGACAATCAAACTGGCGCCGCAGGTCAAGGCGAGCGATATAGCAATAAAGCTTAAGATAGTATAGCATGCAAAATAATTGTCATCATGCGATGTGCAGCAGTATAAAACAAAAGGTGTAACATTGGGAAAGAGATTAAAAATGCAAAGGCGCGGAAAAGGCAGCAACGCCTATACTAAGCCGCCAAACACGTTCAAGGCAGACGTAGCCTTGGGTCGCGAGATAAAATCAGGCAAGATAGTTGGCGAGGTAATAGAGTTTGTTGACGATCCAGGGCACACGGCTCCGCTGATGAAGATAAGATATGAAGACGGCACAGAATCTATGCTCATAGCACCTGAGGGCATGCTAATCGGCAAGAAGATACAGAACGGGCCCGATGCGGACATAGACACGGGATGCATAACCTATGTCAGCAAGATCCCCGAAGGCGCGTATATATACAACGTGGAGCTCACTGAAGGCGACGGCGGCAAGATAGCAAGATCCGCTGGCAGCTATTCCATGCTTGTCAGCCATTCTGATACATACTCAACGATAAGGCTTCCTTCAAAACAAACCATCGACATAAGCAATAACTGCAGGGCGCAGATTGGCGTCGTGGCCGGAGGAGGAAAAGGGATAATGCCGATAATGAAGGCTGGAAAGAACTACTACATAAAGCATGCCATAAATGCGAAGTGGCCTGTAAACAGGGGCGTGAAGTCTAATGCTGTTGACCATCCATTCGGCGGCAAGCAGCACCACAAAGGCTCGTCGAGCATGGTGTCTAGAAATGCGCCACCGGGCGCAAAGGTTGGGCACATTGCGGCAAGGCGCGTAGGCAGAAAGAAAAGGGGTTGATCATGGCTAGGGTATTTACATTTAAAGGCAAAACGGTGGAGGAACTCCAAGGCATGAGTACACAGGAGTTCGCAAAACTGCTCAATTCGAGGCAGAGAAGAAGCATACTTAGGCGCGGCATAAGATACAAGGAGCTTCTGAGCAAGGTGGAAAAGGCAAAGGCCAAAGGCGCAACAAAGCCAATAAGGACGCACGTTCGGGAAGCAGTCATACTGCCTTCATGGATAGGCTTGCGCTTTGCCGTATTCAACGGGAAGGAATTCAAGGAGATAGAGATAAAACCGGAGATGCTTGGCCATGTTCTGGGCGAATATTCGTTCACCACAAAGCGCGTCCTGCACTCGGCACCAGGCATAAAGGCAACAAGAGGAAGCAAGTTCCTTTCAGTGAAGTGATCGGATGGGTTATTCTTTGAACATAAATGGAGACTTTTCCAAGGCTTACAAGGAGGTTAACGCCAGCTATAAGGATCTCAACGCCGTGTGCAATGCAATAAGATACCTAGAGGCAGGCAGGGCGCTCGAAGTGCTGCAGGACATAGTACTTATGAACAGGGCGGTGCCGTACAAGAGGTTCAACAAGCACATGGGCGCCAGGCACGAACTTGGCGGGCGCAAGGGCGCATATCCTGTCAAGGCGGCAAAGGAGGCTATAGCGGTTCTGCAAAATGCCATGGCAAACGCCAAGAACAAGAACCATGTGTCACCAGAATCGATGTTCATAATACACGCTAGCGCCACAAAGGGCAGAATAGAAAGAAGATATCCTTCAAAAGGCTCGCTTTTCTGGGGGAGGGGCATGTATGGTCGTTCATCCGCAATGCACAGCGACCTAGAATACGCGATGGTAGAAATAGCGCTGGCAGAAGGCGACGAGCCGGAACTCACAGAAAGAATGAAATATTATATTAAAAAAAGAAATGCAACACAGCGCGCTGAAAGCGCCCAGCGCGCCGGTAAGGTGCCCGCGCAGAAAAACGCGGCGAAAGAGCCGAAGAAAGAAGTAGCCGAAAAGGCAGAGGCGCAGAAGAAAAATGAGGCAAACAATGCTAATAAAAACAAAAGTAGTGGTTAATTGGCGATAGAAGAGAGTTTCATCAGCGATTCGATAATAAAGCTTAGGATATCAACGTACTTGCAATCGGTGCTGAGCAGAGCAGGCTTCTCACGCGTTGAGATACAGAAAACTCCAGTTATGACAAGGATCACGGTGCATGTCACAAATCCTGGCAGGGTGATAGGCAGGGGCG
The DNA here is from genome assembly GCA_023270055.1 of Microcaldota archaeon. GTDB lineage: Archaea > Micrarchaeota > Micrarchaeia > Micrarchaeales > CABMGC01 > JAGDYB01. The sequence goes on along the minus strand of JAGDYB010000014.1, from coordinate 8,806 downwards.
GCGACACGATAAACAAGCTTACAGAAGACATAAGGAACAGGTTCCGCGTCGAAAATCCGCAAATAAACGTCGTAGAGGTAGAAAACCAGAATCTCGAACCAAGGCTTGTCGCCAAGAACATAACAAACATGCTCGAGCGCGGCTTAAATCCAAGGAGAATACTGTATTCCTCTTTGAAAGACATAATGAGTGCAGGAGCGCTTGGCGCAGAGATAATCGCGTCAGGAAAGCTCGCAGCAAAAGGCGCGCGTGCGAGATCGATGAAAGTGAGGCTTGGCTATATACCAAAGGCGGGCAACGTGACAAAGCTCGTTGACGAGGCTTCAGTTGCTGCATACCCAAAGTACGGGGCAATAGGGGTCACGGTAAGAATAGTCAAACCAGGCACAAAGTTTCCGGACAGGGAGACTAAGAAGGTTGAAATACCGAAGAGCGTCGCCGCTGCAACTTGATTTTGCATATGCAGAACGGAACGCCAAGCCCGCAACATAAACAAAACCTCCAGTAAGATATTTATATGTTGACTGAGAAAAAGTGAGTGCAATGCACACAAAAGATTTAAGAGCGCTTTCGAATGACTCCTTGAAGGTAAAGCTCCAAGAGCTCAGGCTGGATGCTGCAGTGGAGAAGAGAAACATAACCGCCACAGGCGTAGCCAGCAAAAAGGTCAAGATCAGGGAGATAAAACGCACTATTGCGCAAATTCTTACTATACTCAACGAGCGAGGTGTAAAACTCTAATGTCTGAAATATGCCCCAAATGCGGCCTGCCCAAGGAACTGTGCGTATGCGACGTGCTGGACAGGGAAACAAACAAGAAAATCAGGATATACACTGAGAAGAAGAAATTCAAGAAGTACATGACGGTAATAGAGGGCCTTACTGGCGATGAGCTCGAGAAAACGACCAAGGAGCTCAAGCAGACGCTCGCGTGCGGAGGCACGGACAAGAACGGCGTGATAGAGCTGCAGGGCGCGCACAACAAAGCCGTGATAAAAAAGATACTGCTCTCTATGGGTTATCCAGATTCTAGCATAGAAGTCGCGTAGGCTACCTTTCAACATATCCTGTTTCTGTGTAGCCGGAATTTATCATTTCCTTGAGCACGTCTATGACATAGCCCGCATTCCTCACTATGTCCCCCTCGCTTACAATTCCAATGAGCTTGTTATTGTCGTCCACTACGCAAAGCCTCTTTATCCTCCTAGACGCCATTATGCCTGCAGCTTCCTCGAGTGTTTTGTTTATTCCAACAGAAACGACAGGCTTTGACATAACGTGCCTCACCTTGACAAAGAACAGGTGCTTTTTCTTGGTAAGCAGCCTCCTGATTATGTCCCCTTCGGTTACAATGCCTATCGGCTCGTTTGACTGATTGACCACCACGATCGAGCTTACCCGCTTGTTGTTCATCTTTTTTGCAACCTGCATTATGTTCTCGTTCTCGCTGGCGGTTACTACCGGCTTGCTCATTATGTCAATCATCCTCACGGAGCCCCTTGTTACATTCATCTCCTGTCACAATTTAAATAGAAAGGATTAAATTTAAATTTTAACCATCTTTAATCGTGGCAGCAAGTAAAACCGCAAAAAGGCGCAGAACGGATTGAGGCATGCAAATGCAATAAATAAAAAGCTGTCGCGCAATATAATGATATGAAAGCTTGATAATATGCTATTTTATCTCCCTATCCTGCTGCTCATACCATTTATTTCCGCCCTAGTAGCCTATGCTGCCGGGGACAAGCATTCATATGCGGTTTCGCTCATAGCGTCATCGATACTTTTTATATTCGTGATATTCCTGCTTTACCAGATTCATCTCTCCGGTTTGTCGTCGCTGTCGTTCTCCGTGAAGTACATACCAGGCCTCAACGCAGGCTTCAGCCTGCAGCTCACCGAATACACGGTAATTCTTCTGGTTATGCTCGCCATTGTTTTTCTCGCCGCATCGATAGTGGGCAACTACTTCGTCGGAAGGGAAAACGGCAGGCTTTACAACACCATATTCCTTTTCGTCGAGGGCGGCGCTCTTGGCGTATTCCTCTCCTCAAACCTGCTGCTGTTTTACATATTCTGGGAGATGAGCGAGGTAATGGTCTTCCTTCTCATATTCATCTTCGGCGGCTACGATAGAAAATACGCATCAATAAAATTCATTCTCTACTCCATAATGTCGAGCTTGCTAATACTGATAGGCATAATGCTGCTCTATTCTGCTACTGGCACTTTCAACATACTTAGCATAATAAGCAAGTCCGCAGGCATTGCCGCCACGACGCAGCTTGGCATAATGGTGTTGTTCCTTATCGGCTTCATGATAAAATTCCCAATATTCCCGCTCCACAGCTGGCTTCCGGACGCATATTCTGAATCCTCAACGCCCACGGCAATGGTGCTCGCGGGCGCGCTTTCAAAGTTCGGAGGCTACGGCCTGATTTTGACTGTTTTGCTCCTTCCAGTAATGAGGCACTACGCCGTATACCTTGCCGCTTTCGCCGGATTTTCCGCAATATACGCCGCTTTCGTCGCACTGCGGCAGACGCACATAAAGAGGCTCATTGCCTACACAAGCATGGCTGACGTGGGCATAATAGCAATTGGCATAGCCGCTGCAAACACGCTTGGAATCTCAGGCGCGCTGTACGGCATGCTAAGTCACGGAATAGCAATCTCAATACTCTTCCTGCTGATAGGTGGCATAGAAAAGATATATGGCACCGCAGAAATAAACAGGCTTACTGGCCTTGTCAAGAACGTACCGCAGATCACGTATATGTTCCTCATAGGTGTCCTCATAACCATAGGCACGCCGCTGACCACAGGATTCGTCGCAGACCTGCTTATCTTCTTCGGATCGTTCGCCGCATTCGGCATAAACGGCCTCATACCCATATTTGCGATAATAATCGTTGCAGCATACCTGTTCTGGACAATGGAAAAGGTGTTCTTCAAGGTGAGGAGCGTGCGCGAGCCCTATTATGCAATCGGCAGATCAGTCATATACGCCGGAATACTGCTCATACTGTTCTCCATATTTTTCGGCGTTTTGCCTTCGATACTAATGTCCCTTTCAGGCTTGTAGGGTGGTAATATGTTGTTGCTTCTGCTTTTGGTACTCGCAATAGACTTTGCAATATCTATATGGAATGCCTATTCCAGCGGATACGCGATAGGGCTCATAAGGAAAAGCGGCACAAGTTTTAGCTCCCTGACCAGGCTTTCCGCATATTCCGGGCTCGGGCTCGGGTTTGTTGGCATGGCATACGTGCTCGTGGTGGTGCTGAGCTTCGTAGCCTACTACGCAGGCTATGTCACATACTCCGTGGTGGCGTTTGCGATAAGCCTGGATTTCCTCGTGTTCGGCATTCTGATAATAGGATTCGGCTTGGTAGTTACGGTTCAATCCATAGTGATTGCGGCAAAAAAGAAGAGCTTGGGAAGCATACTGATCGCGATATGGAATACGTTTGCAGAGGTGTGGGATATCGCAAGCTATGCCTCCGGCTTCCAGGAATCCACCCAGCTGCTTAGAAGAAACAGGCAGGGTTCGGGTAGCGCGCTGGCAATAGTAGCAATAGCTCTGCTCATAGCGTTTTTCATAGTGCACGCAGCATACAAGCACGGATACAGCAAAGCCACGGGAGGTTAATCAGCGCAATTTGTGCAAACAGGGCTCAAGAAGCTAGCATTTATAAGTGCATGCTGTGTTGTTCTTTTTATGGAAAAAATAGTAATAGCCCTTGGAGGCAATGCACTCTTGGAAGAAGGAGGCAAGCGTACGTACGAAGCTCAGTACCTCCGCGCGCGCAGCACCTTTGCAAGCCTCGCGAGCATTCTAAAGAACAATATGGTAGTGATAACTCATGGAAACGGGCAGCAGGTGGGGGACATAATACTCAGCCATGAGCTGTCGAGGATAGAAGCTCCGGTGCACCAGTGCGTGGCAATGTCGCAAGGTTCCATAGCGGAAATACTTGCCAATGCCTACAATGACGTGAGCCAGAAGCTTAGGATCAAAAAAGAAATCATTGCGCTGCTTACGAGAGTTGCTGTTGATGCATCAGATCCGGCGTTCAAGAATCCTACGAAGCCTGTTGGAAGGTCGTATACAGCAAGCGAAGCGGTCGCGCTCGGGAAGAAAGGCTGGGCGATGAAAAAGACGGACAACGGATGGAGGCGCGTTGTTCCATCGCCAATACCTAAGGAAATAATAGACATAAAAGCGATAGAATCCTCAATTTCGGAAGACACCATTCCGATTGCAGCTGGCGGCGGAGGCATACCGGTAATAAGAAAAGGCAAAAAGCTTGTGGGAGTGGACGCGGTAATAGACAAGGACCTGTCGTCCTCGCTTCTTGCTACAAGCATAGGCGCAAGCGTGTTGATGATTCTCACCAACGTCCCCTACGTTTATCTAAACTACGAAAAAGCTGGGCAAAAAGCGATAAAAGAAGCCGGTTTGGAAGAAATGCAGCGGTATCTGGAGCAGGGCCAATTCGAGGAAGGCAGCATGAAGCCGAAGGTTGAGGCGGCAATCGAATTTGTCAGGAACGGAGGCAAAAGGGCAATAATTACTTCGCTGGACAAGGCGCCGCAGGCATTTGCAGGCAGGTTCGGAACAATAATAGGGTAGTAATTATTAATGTTAGGCGGACCCGCTTTTGTCGTCTCCGCGAGAAGGCGCCCTTGCCGGGATTTGAACCCGGATCACAGGCTCCGGAAGCCCGCGTTCTATCCAAGTTATACTACAAGGGCCCTTGATTGCCAATTTGCCCATAATATTTGCAGGCAGTATTAGCCTAATATTTTCTGCACTGACAATTAGAAGATTGTTTTGCTGCATTCTATTTTACTTTCTCTTTTTGCTGCGGAGCCTTTATAGTAAATGTCTCCTTCCTGAAATCTTCGTAAAGCGAGCGTTCAAGTTCGCCGTTCCTCTCTAGGTTTGCCCTTAGTATTGGCGTGTATGTGCTCTTTATGGTCTTGTTGTCCTTGAACTCTGCCTCTACTATTATGAACCCTCTCGTGGCGTTGCTTATCGCCTGTGGGAATTCAGAAACATACGTGTTTTCGTCCTCATACTGCATGCTCACAGTCTCGAAGGTCTGCAGGTCTCCGCTGGCAGTTTCCCTCGCCTCGTGGTAATGGCTTTCGAATACAGCGGCAGTGGGTACTCTTTTTAGTGATATTGCTTTTGGCTTCTTTTCGAGTGCTCTAGCAAGCTTGTGCTGTACCCTTATTGTGTTTTCGGTATCGCCTATAGGTATGTTGCCTATGCCGTATTCCTCCCCTGTGACCACTATTACTCTATCTTCTCCTACGCCCTTGCCTTTTAGGTAGGACTTTATTCTGCCTTCTAATTCTGTCGCTTCGTCCCACTCGTGGCCTCTGACTGTGTTGTTGAAATGATTGCCACTGACTATTATTATATATCCGTTTTTGCTTATTACTTCATCTATAACCGGAAGCATTCTCTCAACAAGAGTTTCTGCTTGTGCGCTTATTGTTTCTATTATGCTGACATTCTGGTGCATTTTGTATAGCTCTTTGTATATTTCTTCCTGGCTCAGGCCGCGCTTCTCCAAGTATGCTTTATATTCTTCTGGAGTATTCGGGAGCGTCCTTTTGGCAGGTTGGTTTTTGAAATTTGCAAGGTTGCCTTCTATCATATCGCCATTCAAAAGCAATATTGGGATCTTGCTGTCATCAAGGTTATGGAAGTACTTTTTGCCAAGCTTGACCGCCGTGTCAAGAAGGTCTACTTGCGCCCACCCTCCCCAGTGTACATCGCTGTAAGCCACTGCTCCGATCTTAGTTATGTCCGTCGGTATCTTCTCGCTTGCATGCGAGATCAATCCTAGGATCTGCTTTACGGAAAGAGATTTCGCCTCGTAGTCTTTCAACTCGGAAGGCCTGCGCTGCTGCATCCTGAGCATGTCAAGCTTTTCGTCTTTTACTATTTTCTCGGCATTTGCAATGTTCTCTTCTATGGCCTTTTCTTCGTTAGATGAAGCTTTTCCATTTTCTGCTTTTTTCTTCACTTTTTCCTCTATCAGCTTATTTGCGATAGGCAGTTCCTCCTTGTCCGACTCTATGCGCTTTATCTTAAGCAGGTTGCTTGTCAGCAAAGTGTGCGAGAATTCGCCATTTGGATATATGTCTATTATGCTTGCACTTGAATCCAGAGGCAGTTTTTCTATTTCTTTCGTTGTCCTTGTTACTACCATTTTTCTAAGCATTCCTCCTAGCGACTCCCTGTCGGCAAAAGGTCCCTTTGCAAGCGACACTAGCAAGTGGCTGCTGTCTAGGTCGAAAGTAGGTTCTACCGAAAAAGATGTGAAGATATGCCCGCCACTCATCAGCAACGTAAGCGGTTTCTTAAGCACTTCTCTGTCACCCACTGATTCTATGCTGTTGTAAAAGTTCTCTACAACTTTGGTGTTGCTATTTACTGAATAGGTTTTTGTTGACACGCCCAGGTTAGGTACACCTTTTAGCACTATGTTGAATTCGAAGCCGTTAAGTTTCTTAGGTATTACAGTGATATCGTTTTCGACTACGTTTATGTTGTGGTTTCTGTCTACATCCTTTACGAATGAGAAGTAGTCTATCTTTGCAAGCTGCTTCGTTATTTTGGCTGTTTCTGGCTTCATCCTGACGTTGTGTGTGAAAAATTCTATGATTGATTCAGGCCCGCTTGGGGATGACGACAGTTCCAGGTTTCCAAGCTCTATAAGTCTCTTCTTGGCGGCTCTGAGCAGGTTTGATATTGCTTTTATATTTGATAGGACGTGGTAGTACTCCGCACTGCCTCCGTTAGAATTGTCAAGCTTTTCCAGCTTGGCATTTTCTTCCTTGCGCAATTTTGTAAGCGTCTTTATTGTAGATTCCAGTTTGTCCTTGTTGAGCCCGCGCATGTATTCCTCCATAAGGACTTTGAGCATCTCCGCGTGCTCCTTTAGATCGGCGTATTCCGCCTTGTTAAGCTTTATTGTGCGTTCGGCGTTTTTGTATTCCTTAAGGGCCCTTTGGTCGTTAGGGTGCTTTTCAAGGTACTTTTTCAAAACGTCCCTGGAATGCTCGGCTTCTTTTATTGCATCCTTTGTGGTTTTCATGCTTAAGTTTCTTTTTGCGAATTCACTTTGAAGCCATTCGTGCTTGTGGCGGTATGCGCTATCCAAATCAGTCTTGATTGCTTTTATGTTCTCGTAATCTGCTATACCTGGCACAGCAAATATCTCGGCTTTGTCTCCAATCACGTTGAAAAGCCTTTCGAAATGGGGCTTTACAACAGCTGCAATGCTTGGCATGAAATTTATGCCTTTTTGTATAAGCTCCATCTGGTCTTCGTGCTCGTATATTGGTATCCATGATAGAAGACCAGAAGTGCCGCCGAACCAAACTACCATGTCGGGCTTCTGCTCGCCGCCTTGTTTGAAATATTCCGCAAGGCCTATGAAATTATCGCTGCTGAATGCAGGAGTGCCACTGAAAACATCGGAAAGAACAAGAATTCTATAAGGATGCAGTTTCTTATCGCTTTTATCTGTAGAAACTGGTTGTTCCCCTATGCGATCCCCACGTAAACATATCGCCAGAAAAGTTATAAAAACCCTCCCGCTTTCTTTGTTTATCTTTTTTTATTTTGTTTTACTGCGGTAGCAAAATGAAGACTAAAAGCAGCGGAATGGTTCAATACTGGGATAACGCCTTGGCAAAAACAGTAGCGAACTTTTATTAGCATTCAGAGAGTAGAAACTGCATTGACTGTCGCTAATTAATGCGGAGATTGTACGCGGCGACAGCGAGCGGGGCTTTTTCGATGAGGCTTTCAGAAGCGCGTATTATCCTTACTCTCCTTTTATAGTTGCCAAGCTCTGCAGGCACTTTTCTCCTTATGTATTCTATGAGGCGTTCGTTGTTTCTTGTTATACTCCGCCGATGATTATGGCCTCTGGGTCGAATATGTTGATGATGTTTGCAATGCCTATGGTGAGATAGTCTGCTGCCTTTCTTACAATTGCCCTGGCAGCCTTGTCTCCCGCAGACCACGCTTCGAATACTTCTTTGCCGCTCATTTTCATATTGGCCTCTGCCGCCATCCTTTCGATTGCGCTGCCGGAGGCCAATGCCTCGAGGCAGCCGTGTCTGCCGCAGCCGCATTCGGGCCCTTTGTCTATTACCATATGGCCGAATTCGCCGGCCCAGCCTTTATGCCCTGCATAAAGCTTGTTGTCGATGAATATCGCGCCACCGATTCCAGTACCAATAGTCAAATAGACAAAATTGCTGTAGTTTCTGCCGTACCCGTAGAGTTTTTCTGCAATCGCCTGCGCATTTGCGTCGTTTTCAATAAATACTTTAGAATCGAACCTTTCCCTAAGCGCATTGAGCAGATTATATCCTTTCCAGCCTGGCAAGTTAGGGGCGTATGCAACGATCCCTTTCCTGTTTATTGCGCCTGGGAAAGTCGCGCTTACATAGCCAAATTCGTATTTCCTAGAGAATTTTTTATGCAGGTCTTCAAGCTGGTTGAGCAGCACCTTTTTGTCGGTTCTTTCGTTTTTTGTAGCTGTGACAATCTTTGAGAATACGTTACCAGATAGGTCCCCTACAAGTGCTATCATCTTGCTTGCGCCGACCTCGAAGCCAAGGATTCTTTTGCTTGCCACACCACTATAACATAATATATTTATTTATTGCTTTCACTTTCCAGGAGTTTTGAGCTTTATTTCAGACGGTAGAAGAAAGCGCCTCGGTCGGGATTCGAACCCGAGTCGCAAGCGTGACAGGCTCGCATGCT
>JAGDYB010000010.1 GCA_023270055.1 Microcaldota archaeon | reverse complement strand
TGACCGCGACCGATGGATTAATTACGGTGTAGGATTGCGTATTTGTAAGGAAAAGAGCAATCTTCGATGCCGTTGACGAAGAGCCGAAAAGCATGTCTTCACAGTAAGCGCCTGATGTAAATGTGCATGAGTACGGAGTTATTGTGCTTGGAATAAAAATGAAAAGGTAGATTACCGAAACCACTATTGCGATGAGTATTATCGCCCAGCTATACGTTAGCAGATACTCTAAGGCAGACTGCGCAGATTTGCTTTGACTATCTTTTGTAGGTATCTTGCCCTTGCGAGTATGTGACTTATTTCTATACCTGTTTTCTCGCATCGTATCATATAAGATATATCAAGTGTAAAAGTTAAATTAATATCTATTTGCTAGTTTTATGTTATGTATACCTGTTTTATTACGTTGCAGGGTTGCGCTTAGCTTGCACCGTGGCACAGGTTGCGGACCAGTTTGTGTTTCTTGCTCGCAAAAATTAAATAGGTTGCAGAGAAAAGAAATATATGCAAATTCCAGCTTTCGCACTTGCAATTGGCGCCCTCGGCATATTCAAGCTCACTTATTCTACCATTATGCAGTTCATAACAGCATACGGCTATTTAGGTATATTTGCACTCATGACTCTAGAGAACGCATCACTGCCGATACCAAGCGAGGTTGTTCTTCCGGCAATAGGTTTCTTCGTCAAATCAGGCCAGCTTAATTTTGCGCTGGCGCTCGGCGCGGCGTTGCTCGGCAACCTTGTCGGCATAATGATAGACTATTATATTGCTTATTACCTCGGCAAGGACTTCGTTTACAGGCATGCGCGCACCTTCCACATAAAGGAGTCGTGGATCAAATCCTTTGAAGAATGGTTCGCCAGGAATGGGGATTTTACAGTGTTCGTCTCAAGGATGATGCCTGTGGTGCGTGGCCTTATAAGCTTCCCTGCAGGATTTGCGCTTATGCCAAAGGGTAAGTTTATAGCTTATTCGATGCTTGGCACGCTTATATGGGATGTTGTGCTCATAGCTTTTGGATACCAGGTTGGTGTTTATGTCGCCGCAGGTAACATAGCTTACACGCTGGCGCTCATTGCTGTGTTTGCCATAGCATTATATGCTCTATACAAGCTTGCCGCGGCGCGCACAAGAAAGTAGGCTGAAGAGACATTAGCTCGCAAGCACGTAGTTCTTGACTATCTTTATTACCTGGTTTATAGCCTTGCGTATGTCCGCCTCCGTCTTAGCACCAGTGCATATGATCTTGCCGTTCTTGAAAAGCAGCAGCGCAGCCTTGGGATCGTGTATCTTGCATATTGCACCTGGGAACTGCTCGGGCTCGTAGTCGACGTCAGCGGATGCTTTTGCGATCGCATAAAGGTCAAGATCGGCGCCCAGATCGGCGCTTGCAACAATGTTTTCAACCCTGAACTCGGGCCGCAGCATTTTTTTCTTTGACATCAAACCACAATTATATATAGAATAATGGATAGAAGGGTATTTATAATTTTATATCAAATTGCTTTCTATAGCTGCGTGATTTTTATGACTGAGAGATCAAAAGGGCTTTTTTCAGGCAGGACAAGACATCTCGCTAGGCACCACAAGCCTTCAAAGCTTGGCGTTACAAAGCTCATAAAGAACTTTGAAGTTGGCGACAAGGTGAGGATCGTGCCCAAGGGCAACTTTAGAGACATACCACATCCTAGATACAGGGGAAAGGTGGGCACAGTTGTGGAGAAGAGAGGCTCAGCATATGTCGTAAGCATTGACGTCTCGAAAAGCACGAAAAGGAGGCTTGTCGTACCGCAGAGACACCTCGATAAAGCCTAAAGGCTCTGCCGCACAAACCCAGCAAATTGCCCGTTAAACAGCACAAAACAAGATCTAGCGCAAGTCAGTATGTTCTTTTTATGTACGGCCTGCAGAAAAGGTAGAACCTGCTTTCTCCCTTAAGCTCTACAAGCACGCGCTCGGTTAGGAGTTTTACAGGGTCCTGAAGCAACGGCACCCGTGCCGTTATGTCCGCAAAGCTCTCGAACTTCTTCTGCTGGCGGGCTGTTATTATAGCTTTCAGGTGTTTCTTGCCTATGCCGGGCAGAAGCTCAAGCGAATGTTCCCTTATGTTTATTGGCCCAGCAACGTTGAAAACGTCCACAAACCGCTTCTCGTTTTTCTTTATTATGAATGTTATTGCGCCAGGAAGCTCCTTTTTCGCAACCTCCGTTAGCGTGTCGTAGTTTATTCTTGACTTTATCAGCGATATCTTGTCCCTCTCGTTCTTGCCTATGTATACGAGATCGCCTATCTTTATTGCCGCACCCTCCTTTGGCACCGCTTCAAGCAGTGTGAACTTGTTCTCGCCAACGAGCTGAACGACGGGCTCGCTTTTCACAGAAAAAGACTTGCCAGTAGACAAATAGTCGAGCACGACCGCGTATTCTTCAAGTTCTTCGCTTCTTTGCTGTTCCTCCATATATACAACCGCATGTGCATTTAAACACTATTTTGCCCGGTACTTCTCTACTGCCTGCATTACCTTCTTAAGCATTGCATCATTGACCTCCTTTTTGAACATCAGCAGCACGTTCTTGAGCTGATCCTCGTTGATAGGCATTATGTCTATGACCTTCACCGCCATCCTTTCGTCAAGCCCGGCCTCTTTCAGCTCCTCCTTGAATGCCTTCAGCTTCTCTTTGCTGAGCTTCGCAGAAAGGGCGCTTTTTGCATGATCGTATGCAAGCTGTTGTTCGTAGGCTAGCGCACCATCCTTCTGCCTTTCTTCCATTATCTCCAGTACCTCTGGCACAGCGACTACGCTGCTCTTTTCTACCTCCTTGCCTATCATGCTAACCTATGGTATTTGACAACGTATTTATTAAAACCTTTCCTTTGAACTGCGCCGTGTGGATTATGCTGCGCGCGCTTAGCATAAAATGCTGCAGCACGGGAAAAGGATATATCTAAAAAGCCAATTATGAATATAATACTTGCTTCAAATATATTAACTGCGCTTGGGTGCTTGCGTGGATGCAAACGAGATTTTCAAGAACGTAATGGAGGAGATGAAGAAGCACATTGCAGGCAAAGAAGATGTAATGGAACTCCTTTTTCTCGCCATAGTAGCCAACGGTCACGCGCTGCTCGAGGGCGTGCCGGGAGTGGCAAAAACAACGCTCACCAAGACGCTTGCCTCGATAATAAACGCTGACTTTAAGAGAATACAGGGCACGCCTGACCTTGAGCCGAAAGATATAATCGGCTACACTTACGTCGGCGAAAACAACTCAATAGAGCTCAAGAAGGGCCCGGTTTTCACAAACCTGCTGCTCGTTGACGAGCTTAACAGGGCGCCGCCAAAGACAATGAGCGCGCTGCTCGAGACGCTCGAGGAAAGGCAGGTGACAATAGGCGGGAGCGATATAAGGCTGCCAAGACCTTTCACCGCGTACGCGACGCAGAACCCGCTGAAGATAGAGGGTACTGAACCTCTTCCAAAGGTGCTTGCGGACAGATTCATAATGAAAATAGACGTTACCTACCCGAGCGTGCAGGAAGAGGAACAGATGCTAAGGATAAAAGAGCGCGAGGAAAAGACGGAAGTAAAGAAGATAGTAAACATAGAGGATATACTAGCGCTTCAGGATGAGGCTAAAAAGATTGTCATGCCAGATGAGGTCGCTGAATTCATAGCAAACATCGTATCGGCTACGCGAAGCGACATACACGTAGTCATGGGCGCGAGCCCAAGGGCAGACATAGCATTCATGCAGTGCGG
>JAGDYB010000017.1:72748-96344 GCA_023270055.1 Microcaldota archaeon | reverse complement strand
GCGCGCCGAGCACCACAGCGATAATCAGTATCGCCCAGCCGTATGTCATAAGGTATTCCATTGCACTTTGCGCCTTTTTTGCAGCGCTCTTTGCACACGGAACCGCAATCATCTAATCAATCCATATAAACAAGTAACACATAAAAATTATTCGAAGTTTGGCTCGGAGTCGTTTGTCAATAGACGCTTCTGCAAAAGATATAAAAGGTTAAAGTATCATATAATCTCTATATTGGTGTTAGTATGATAACCGACATAAGAGTGGATAAAGTAGAAGCGAACAGGTACAACTTCGAGCCCATAAGCAACATGAAGTTCAACATAAATTTCGACGATGTAAAAGTTGAGCAGGGCAATGTTAATGTCACTTTTACATTTTCAACTCAATATGAGAGCGGGAATCCCGCGAGCCCGAAGCAAGCCGGCGAGATAAAGATAACTGGAAAGGTAATATCCAAGGAAGAAAAGAAGGACATAGACGAAATTGAGCAGGTGTGGAAGGCTAAGAAGACTCTGCCAATACCTTTCGCCGAAAACGTTGTCAACTTGCTAAATTTCGAATGTGGGGCAAGGGGAACTCTTGCAGCATATTCTATAGGTCTTGTTGCGCCGCTACCTCTTTCAAGGGCGAGACTTCAGGAAACTCCAGCGCCTAGCAAATAATGTTAAAGTTCTGATAAATGATACGGATGGGGAGCTTAGAGCTAGCCGGAATAATACTAGATGTAGATTATCTAGTCGAAAATGAAAGGGGTGTCATACGAGTAACCCTAAAGCAGGGCGGCAAAGCATATACTCTCTACGATTACTCTTTTTTTCCATATTTCTATCTGCTTCCTAGCAATGAAAAGGTAAGCGAGGAAATGCTGACGAGGGTGGAAGTTCCAGTTGATAGCGGCGTTGTAAAAGCTAGGGGAATTGAGAGAAAGCGGCTCATCGTTGGTAGTAGCGAGAGGGAAGTTTTCAAGATATACGCAGACAGTCCGCGCAACATACCTAAATTCAGCGATGCTTTTTCCGAGTTCGGGACGCCGTATGAAGATGATGTGGTATTCTGGAAGAGGTACATTATAGACAAGGGAATATCCCCTCTGGAAGGCGTATCCGCAAGCGTGCACGAAGAGAATGGGAGATTGCTCATAGACAAGCTAGAAAGGGCCAGCGCTGCTCCAGAATATAGCCTAAACCACATATCATTCGATATAGAAACATACAATCCCACAGGCATGCCACGCCCGGAACGCGACCCGATAATAATGATAAGCTATACTGATGGCGTAAAGCATGGGGTGCTTACTACAAAGAAAATCGAAAAGGATTTCGTTTCGGTTGTCGAAAATGAGCGTGAGCTCATAAAGACGTTTGTAAATGTAATAAAGGACATTAATCCAGATTTAATAGTTGGCTACAATTCGTCGGTATTTGACATACCATATATGATGGAAAGGGCCGGCAAACTCAGAGTCGAGTTTGGGATCGGAAGAAACGGCGAACCAGCTAAGAAGGAGCACCACGGCCTGATTGAGGCGGTGCGAATACCCGGCCGCATAAATCTGGATGTGTACAATGTTGCAAAGTTTGTTTCCGTGGTTGGTGCATCGGAAAAGCTCATAAAAGTGAACAGCTTCAAGTTACTTGAGGTGTATCAGACAATCACCGGAAAGAAAAAGCTTCTTGTCGAAAAGCCGGACATATGGAAGATGTGGGACAACGGCGGCAGTGAGCTTGAGGAGCTTTCAGAGTATTCGCTTGACGATTCGCTGAGCCTTGACGAGCTGTATAATTTCTTCCTTCCGCTTGAAATAGAAGTAGCGAAGGTTTCAGGCACTACACTTGGCGAGGCCGCAATTTCAACAACCGGACAGCTGGTAGAGCACATACTAATGTCATACGCCAGCGCCTATGGCCAGATAATTCCGAACAAGCCCACAGAAAGCGAAACCAAGGCAAGGCTCGAGAACCCGATAGTGGGTGCGTACGTGAAGGAGCCTGAAGCAGGCATATACGACAAACTTGTTGTGTTCGACTTCAGAGGGCTTTATCCTTCGATTATAATATCACACAATATAGACCCTTCAACCATATGTGATGACTGCAACGACGCTTTTGTTGCACCTAATGGCATAAAGTTCAGAAAAGACAGGCCTGGCATAATGCCTATAGTACTAAAGAAGCTTCTTGACGAGAGAAAGGAGGTTAAAAAGCAGTACAAACAGGATCCGGACAACAAGGAGCTGGGCGCGAGATCGACAGCACTAAAGATACTTGCAAACTCCTTCTATGGCTATCTAGGCTATGCAAGGTCAAGATGGTATTCCAGGGAGTGCGCCTCTAGCGTGACCGCATACGGAAGGCTGTTCATATCGAAAACTATGGAGGAAGCGGAGAAAAGCGGCTTCAAGGTGCTTTACGGGGATACGGACAGCGTATTTCTGCTCATGGGCGACAAGAGCAAGGAGGATACGCTCGCGCTTCTGAAGAGAATAAATTCTGGCTTGCCTGAATCGATGGAGCTCGAGCTGGAGGATTTCTACACGCGCGGTGTGTTCGTAGGCAAGAAAGGCGAGGGCGGAGGAGGTGCAAAGAAGAAATACGCCCTAATTTCAGAATCTGGAAGGATAAAGATAAGGGGATTCGAGCTTGTGAGGCGGGACTGGGCTAAGATAGCTAGGGACACGCAGATGGCGGTGCTAGAGGCCATATTGAAGGAGGGAAGCAAGGAGAAGGCAATAGAGATAGTGAGAAGCACCATAGCTAGGCTCAGGAGCGGCAACGTCGATCTCAAGGATTTGGTAATACACACGCAGCTTCGCAAAGGCATAAGCGGTTACGATGTCAAGTCTCCAGAGCTTGGCGCTGCAAAGAAGGCAATAGCAAAGGGGATAAAGCGCGCCGACGAGCTCGAGGGTAGCGCCATAGGCTACGTGATAACCAAGAACGGCAGCAGCATATCGGAAAAGGCCGAACTGCTTGAGATGGCCGACAGCTACGATCCGGATTACTACATAAACCACCAGCTTCTTCCAGCAACGATGAGGATACTGAAGGAGCTCGGATATAATGCCGAGGAGCTCAAGAGCAACGGCACGCAGAAAAAGCTCATGTGATAATGCTAGTGATTTGATGGTTTACGAAAAATACGAAAGCAGCGATTTTGAAAAGCTGATTGAAGTAGGGAAGCAAAGCTACACTGTGCTAAAAGAGGTAGGTTCGCACATAAAGCCAGGCGTGCGGCTTGTTGACATCGCAAAAGAGGTCGAGGCCCAGCTCAAGGAAAAAAACCTAACATGCTCATTTCCTGTCAACATATCTGCCAACGATAATGCGGCACATTACACCCCATCATTTAACGATCCGCGCGTTTTTTCTGATGGCGATGTTGTGAAGCTCGACATAGGCGGGCGCAGCGCAGACTACCTTTCTGATCTTGCGATCACCGTGGATCTATCCGGCGAGCATGGCAAGCTAGTCGAGGCAAGCGAGAAAGCGCTGGAGAACGCAATAAGCATAGTCAAAGCGGGAAGAAAGGTCAGCGAGATAGGAAAGGAAATAAACAGCACATATGCGAAGTACGGAATAAACCCGATAAAAAACCTCGGCGGTCACGGCATAGCGAAAGGCGAGCTGCATGCCGAGCCTTTTATACCTAATTTTGACAATGACGACGATACCGAACTGGAAGAGGGAGATTTCATAGCTATTGAGACCTTCGCCACTGAGGGGGAAGGCTACGTTATAGAGGGCGATTATGTGCAGATATTCAGCATGGTCCGCGAAGGGCAACTTAGAGATGCAGAACACAGAAAGATAATGGACTTCATAAGCAAAAACTACAGCACATACCCATTTGCTATGAGATGGCTCACTGAGGAATTCGGTTCTGAATTCAAGGTAAAAAGTGCGCTTAACGAAATGGCTTCGAAAGGCATGATTGACGCATATCCTGTTCTTGTTGAAAGAAGCAAGGGCATTGTGGCGCAAACCGAGAAAAGCATGATAGTGGAAAGGGACTCATGCACCGTTACCACAGAATAGCGAAGGCTAGGAGCGAGCCCTCGCCTCTTGCCCTTCAGCATTTGCTGTAGCCGCAGTTTGTGCAGTAGACGCAACCGTTTTCGTTTACGAGCGTGTGCTCGCCACATTGTGGGCAATCCGATATGCCTATCTCTTCGTCTTCATCATTTGCTTTCTTGTCTGCGGCATTTGCTGCATCATTTTCCTCAGCTTCTGCAGGCTCTTCGTTCTGCCTTGCATCTTGTGTCAGGACCGGAGCTAGCACAGCCTGTTGGCTCTTTGATGAAATAGTCTGCAGCGCCTTGGCTATAGCGTCAGGCACGCTCAACAGCTTTATGCCATGGTCCCATACGACGCTTCTTCCTTGTATTCCCTTCAAACTCTTTATGACGTAGTGCACATCGCCGCCATGCTGTAGGTAGAGGCTTATAAGCCTGCCTATGGCTTCGCTGTAGGTTTTCTCGTCACTTCCTGACTTGCCTAGATTCACAAAAACCTCCTTTATGTACCCGCCCTCGTCCTTGTTAGCAGTTATATATATGTTGCCGTTGCTAAGTCTGTAGACTATAGTTTCACCCACAAGCTCCTTTGGCCTTTCCCATGAGAATTTTACCTCATCGCTTTTCTCCTTTTTCTCCTTGTTTTCAGTTATAAGTATGCCTTCCCTGGAGCCCTCCCTGTAGACCGTTATACCCTTGCACCCAACCTTCCATGCAAGCATATATATATTGCCTATTTCTTCAGTTGTTGCGCTCTCCGGAAGGTTTACCGTGGACGAGATTGCGCTGTCTATATGCTTCTGTATTATCCCCTGCATCCTTACCCTGAATTCCGGATTTATCTTGTGTGCCTCAACGAAATACTCAGGCAGATCCTTTTCATCGCTTATGCCGAACTTTTTCATATATTTTTCAACAAGCGGATGATAGACCTTGAATTCCTCCTTGGAAAGGGATTCAGAACGCCTGATATAGCTGAACGCAAAGATCGGTTCGATTGCACTTGAAACTCCAAGCAACACCGAACCGCTGCCAACTGGTGCTATGGTGAGCACCGCTGCGTTTCTGAGCCCGTACTTCTCTATCTTCCTTTTTATGTCAGTATTTAGTGTCTGCACGAATGGCATGGTCATATGTTTCTTAACGTCAAATAGAGGGAATGGTGATTTTTCCTTTGCTAACTCTATGCTCTCGTCGTAGGCTATGCTTTTTATCTTTTCGAACAGTTCGTCGGTGAATTTCAGCGCCTCTTCTGAGTCATACTTTATGCCAAGCATCGCTAGCATGTCCGCAAATCCGGTTACACCAAGACCTATTCTTCTTGAGCTCAAGCTGGCCTCCTTCTGCGCCGGCAACGGGTGTTTGTCCGCATTGTATGTTAGCACATTGTCCAGAAACCTCACGCTGTATCTTATCGCCTTCTCCAGGTTCGCCCAATCTATGGATGCATTGCTTTCGAAAGGATTGTTCACAAAAGAAACAAGGTTTACATGACCCAGATCGCATGCACCGTAGGGCTGGAGTGGCTGTTCCGAACACGGGTTAGTGGTTATTATGTTCATGCCGTTGTACTCAGTCGGCGAACCCCTTTTCATCGTGTCCCAAAATATAACTCCAGGCTCAGCCCAATCCCTTGCCGATTGTATTATCTCATTCCACAGCTCCCTTGCCTTTACCTTTTTTTCAATTCTTTTTATCACGTCGCTTTCAAACCAAAGCGTAATCTCCCCGTCTTCTTCAACAGCACGCATGAATTCATCGGTTACCCTCACGCTTATGTTTGCGTGCCTGACGCTTTGCATATTCCTTTTGACTTTTATAAAATCGTAAATGTCTGGATGGTCTACCCTTATTGTTATCATCAGCGCCCCTCTGCGCCCCGCCTGCCCTATCACACCTGTTGTTTCGCTCATTATTTCCATGAACGACACGGATCCTGTGGATTCAAGCGCGGCATTGTGCACTGGGCTTCCTTTTGGCCTCAATACGCTTATATCTGTTCCGACGCCTCCGCCATAGCTGTAGGTTCTCGCAGATTCCTTGCACCAATCAAATATGCTTTCTATAGTATCCTCTTTGAGGGGTATCACATAGCAATTTATAAGCGTAACTTTCCTTCCCTTCTGCCCTGCGCCGAACAATATTCTTCCGCCAGGCACAAACCTGAAGTTTTCAAGCAGCCAGTAAAATTTCTCTTCCCATTCCTTGCGCTTATCCTCGCTTTCCTCAGCGCTGGCTATGGCACCAGCAACCCTGTGCCACATCTCTATCGGAGTTTTTTCCAATGGCGTTCCAGTTTCATCCCTTGCAGTATACTTTTCGTAAAATATCCTCGCTCGCAGCTCGTCTCCATCGAAGAAATCAATCGTTTCCTTAGGCAATCCAACCTCCTTACCATCCATTTTACCACTTCCACTCAAGCATGATACAATTAACCTGGCAGGGTTCTGTCGCGCCTGCCCTTCTGCACCAACATCGCTATTTTTCTGAATTCTGATGGCGAATTAAAATTGTTGTACACGCTGGCAAATCTGATATACGCTACAGGGTCTATCTTTAATAACTCCCTTATGACCATCTCTCCTATCCTGGAACTTTTTACCTCGGCGACACCGCTTGCAATTATCTTTCTCTCTATCTTGTCCGCAATTGCCTCTATTTGCTCATGGCTTACTGGGCGCTTCTCGCATGCTTTCTCCATGCCAACTATGATCTTGTCCTTGTTGAACGGTTCCCGAGTGTTGTCATGCTTTATTACTGTTATGCCCATCTTGACTATCGTCTCATATGTGGTGAATCTTCGCTTGCATGCGTTGCACATCCTTCTGCGCCTTATGCTGTTGGTAGCTTCTACATAACGTGAATCTACCACAGCAACGTCTTCAGAAAAGCAGTATGGGCACCGCATGTGCTAAACACCATATATAGTATAAAAATTATTCACAACAACAATATTTAGTACGAACCTATTTAAATTGAAGCTAGGATGAGGAAAACGTTTAATATAAAAAAAATAAATGACGCTTTTTAAATCTTACATTTTCACTTCACTTGAAAAATTCGGTCATGCGCATTTGCCTTATAACACTAAGCGTCTTCCACTTTTCTCTTATATGCTCAGCAAGCTTTGCATTGGTGAGATTTGCGCGTATCGCGTCTATTGTTGTCCTGTCAGAAGGGTAGCCAGAACCAAGATCAATTCCGAGCAAATCCGAGAGCTTGTCCATCTCCCTGTCCCTGACAACCTTGGCTATTATGCTCGCCGCTGAAACAATCGGGTATTTGACATCTGCCTTGTGCTCCGAGACTATTTTTATACCCCCTTTTTTTACTGTAGATTTTACCCCGTCAACCTTCATCGGCTTTTTTGAAAGAAGGCTTATTCTGATGCCAAACTTCTCCTGTATTACATCTGGCGAGTCAACAAAAACCTTTTCCACGTTCTCCGCTTCGTCAACCATTCTTGCGAAATATATCGCCTCAAGCTCGTTCAAAGATATATTTGCGCGCATGGCCTTGTTTATTTCCTCAGGTTTTATCTGGTACGCCTTCACTTCCTCAGCAATTGAGGATATCTCATCATACAGGAATTCCCGCTTGCGCCTCGTCAGCAGCTTGGAGTCTCTTACGCCTATGCTTGAAAGCTGCTTCTCCTTGCTTTTGCTTATGCTCGCGAAGCCAACAACAAGCGGGCCAAGCACTGCGCCTCTGCCGGCCTCGTCGCAGCCAGCTATTATTATTTGCATCACCGCGCAGCTACACTATTGACTTCCTATCAACTACAATGTAGTCGTTCACGGCGACAAGCGCGACGGAAGGAAGCTTGACAACCCCTGACTTTACATCAAGCTTGTTTGCAAAGTCGCTGTCCAAGTTCGGCTCAACGTAAATATTTGAAAGCTTGCCGGTGACCTCGTCAAGGTCCGCATCAACAAACTTCCCTACGTCAAAACCATCGCTTGTTACCACTTCCTTTCCTACGAGTTGCTCCGCAATTACATATTTTACCATTTTTTCACCCTTGTTCCAGCAAATGCCTAAGCATAAACAACGTTGGATAAGCGAATACCTCGCCTATACCACTATAATATAAACGGGCAAACATTTTATATTTATAGTATAATAAGGGAATATAATTAAATATTTGGATGTTTCCATGGAGCAGCTTCTTTTCAAAGGCAAGCAAGTCAAGTTGCTGCTGGCGCTTACTGATAACTCCCACGAGTGGCACCTGACAAACCTATCTAAAGTGGCAAATGCAACCTATGTGCATACGAGCAGATTCATAAGCGCCTGCGAAGAGAAAGGCATAATATTTTCTGAAAGGCACGGAAGAATAAAGAATATCCGCCTCACTCCAAAAGGCAGTGCAATAGCAAAGTCGGTGGGCGAAATAATGGACAAACTGAACGCCAAAGGCGAAGAGGAGGAAACTGCCGCAGAGGCAAAGCCAGAGCCGAAAGCCGCTGTCTAGACCGCTTCGAGGGATATGCTCTTCCTTTCGGCATTGAGCACATGCCCGTAATCCCTATAATGGACGAATGCAGTTAGCATGACTGTGTATTCGCCCTTGTCTGTCGATGTGTCAGAGTTTATGTCAAAATAGACCTCCTTTTCCTCATTAGGAGCTATATTGCCTACCCTAAGTTCCTTGCTTTTCTCTATGCCTGTTGAGTCAAAGCTCAGCTGCTTTGGGAGCTCGACAACAACGGAAGAAAGCACTGGCTCGTTTGTAATATTCTTTATTTTTACTCTCAGCCTGGCGTTGCCGCGCTTGTTGGCATATATCCTATACGGGAAAAATTCTGTAGAGATAGAGTATGGTGCCGCTTTCGTAACAGTATCACTCACATTTTTCTTGCCAAAAAGGTTAAGACCCATAAGATCACCGTCGCCTGATTTCTATTATGCTGTGAAGAATTTAAAAATATGTGCTAAAAAAGGGAAACCACGCTAAACGTTGTGTTTAAATAGATTAATTGACAAAATAATATCATGTCTAACAAATCCATAATAAACAAATACGAAATATTTTTGTCCGATTTGAAGAAGGTTGTTAAAAAGGAGGAATTAGACAAAGAGGATTTAAGCAAGATACAAACTGCAAAAGTGGTTGCAGCGCTCTCATCAAACCATTCCTGGCGCACGTACCGTTTCATGCACGACGGCGAGGAGTTCGACAAGGAAAAAATATCAGAAGAAGCAAAGGACGCATTTGAAAGCGGTTGGAAAGAGATAAACGAGTTCGATATAGAAGAGGTCGCAAATCTGAATGTGGAGGAGCAGAAGTTTTCGCTCTGGCTTTACTACGCGGTAGACAAGGAACTGAGAGAAGAGGTGCGGCAGAGCTTCAACACACTAAAAGAACTTTTTGTTGACGGAATAGAGCCTATAGAAAAGAGTGAGAACTGACGCATCGCGCCGGGAATGGGCATGTGGCGCAACTTGGACAGCGCGCTCGGCTTCGGACCGAGTGGTTGCGGGTTCAAATCCCGCCATGCCCGATGCTGATGGATCAGCCAGATATTTGTGCAAGCGACGTTTTGTCAAATCTCTTTAAAGCTATTCAAAATCTATATACAAAGGCAGGTGGTCTGACACTACATTTTTCATTACCTTAAACTTGTTTATCTTTATGGCAGGCGAGGTGAATATATAGTCCGCAAACCTGCCCTTTCTTTGGCCTGCCAATTTGCTGCGAGTTGATTTTACTTTGAACTCCTTGACTAAATTTCTCATATCATATTCTAGCATGCGTACGCTTTCAGTGGATATGTCAAGATTGAGATCGCCACATAATATCCGCCGCTCGCCAAAGCGTGACATTACCTTTAAAATATTTCTTGATTGCTCTATCCTTTCTGGCGTGTCCAATTTACCTCCGCCCTGCCAGAGCCCATGTACGTTTGCTATGAAATACTCTTTTCCCTCATAAGATATCTTGGCATGCTGCATGATGCTTTCAACTCCGAAATACTTTCCTTCATACAGGACGCTAATTCGTTTGTGCACTTGTGCGATACCCACATCAGCTGTGATTCCTTTCCTTACAAACGTCGCAAGCCTCTCCGAGCCGTCGCTGTAGCTCCTTGATAAAAACCCTTGGAACCCTGTCAACGTACTCACTAGCTTTGAATATAAGTCCTGAACCTCTTTTAGCTCCGTGCCGTGATATAAGTGCTTTGTAATAGCAGCCTCTTCATTAATTGCAGTATCAGAATCCAAAACCTCCTGGAAGCAGAATATGTCTGTATCCTTCATTTGGGCCCTAAGAAACTTGAAGAGCTTGTCGTATACCCTTCCATCCCACAAGTTCAAAGAGATGAGCTTCATTGCACCATCAATTTTGCAGTGTTAAATTTTTAATACATGCGCATGAGTTTTGAGGTGCAATATGGCGCCAGGGTAGGGATTTGAACCCTAAAGCCCCGAAGGGCGCCGGTTTACTTTTCGCATCACTAATCAGCTCTTGAAGCTTTGCAAGCTCAAGACCGGCGCATTACCAGATTCTGCCACCCTGGCAAACTACTTATAAATGGCAGACAAAGATATAAAAAAGAAAATACACCGCTGCAGGCGGCAAAGAGTAAGTAATAAACCCGCTTAACTTGCTTAGGCTGCTCAGGCTAATTCATGATGCGGTCACGTTCGTTGTTGCGCGCGCTCCGTCTTCTCCCTGCACCACTATCCTGTATACATTACCAGCGATTGGCGATATTGTCATGTGCCCGTTTGCGTAGCTTATATTTCCGCTGAATGTGAATGTGGCAGTTGCGCCAGCCCCAAGCGTATAACCTTCATTCTCAAGCTCGTGGTCTGCGAATGGCAGCGCCAGTGTGGTGCTGTTGTTTACTGGCATAAACATGAGCACCCTCATATGCTGTGCCTGTATGCCGACCTTGAACATGATCTTGCTGCTGTTGGACATGTTTCCTATTATGTTTCTGACTTCCTGCATGCGTTCCGAGATATTTTTCAAGAAGCCCAGCCTCTTCATGTCAACACTTATGTTCAGGTAGCGGTGCGACATGTTCATTATCTTGCTTACCTCGCTTGCATTCAAACCCTTCGATTCGTTTACAATCTTTGCGACAGCGGTGCTGTTGAGCATAGCGCTTATCTGCGACATGTTCATGCTGATGTTACCCGCCTCTTTCGCACTTATATTGCTAATCACATTGGACAGGTTGTAGCCCATTCCGCCGCCAACTCCGAATCCGAAGTCGCCAGCTCCGAAACCGTCAGCACCGTAAGGGGCCTGCTCGTTGATCGAATGCTCGAGTTCGTTGCTGCCTATTGCATCCTCTATCTCGGTGACATTTACTGGTATAGCGGAATCTGCCATTATTGTGACGCTCTCGTTCCCGAAAAGCATTATATGCCTTATCTCCACGCTGCTGTTTTCATTGTTCTTCACAGTTACGGAAAGCGAAGTTGTGTTGCCATTTACACTGAGCGTGGCGGAGGTTATACTTATGTTGGCTTTAGTCCTCTCAAGCTCCGCTTTTGCGGTGGCGTTTATGCTTATCTTCGCACCTATCGCAGCACTTGATGCTTGCGCTGCGCTACTGCCAGAAACAACAACCGCGCGCACCGAAGGAACCATCACAAATATGGTGGAGTTATTTGTATATATTGTCGCTATTACCGGAGAAAGATCCACAAGTATGCTTGCAGTGCCATTTATTTTGTTAGCGCCAAGCACATGAGCCGTGACTTGGTTGTTTGGCAGCGTGACATTGTATGTTGTGTTGCCTATAATTATGTGCGCAGATGTGACGTTGAAGCGCACCATGTCTACAGTGGAATTCACAGGCACATTCGTGCGCGCTATTATCTGGCTCAAGTTTACTATTGACATTAGATTTACGCTTCCGTTTCCAGAAGCAGATACCCATGCCGCGGTACCATTGCTATACAGCACATGTGCGCTTATTGACGCGTAGTCTATCACGAGCGCTTGCGTGCCGTTTGGCACTTCCGGCGGGTCAGTAAGCTGGAACGAAAGCAAAGCCGTAGAAGGTGCCGTAGGTGTAGCAGCATGTCGCGGTATTAATATGTATATACCCACTATCAAAATCAGGACAACAAGAACAGCAATCCACTTGTTCATAGAGCCACCAAGCTATTATATTTGTCAAGTTCATAATCTAAATAGCTTTTCACATACTTGGGTTTGCCGATTTTACCCCAATCAACAAAGCCATGGAATCAAGAAGGTTTATATTCCTTATACATCAAAATTAAAGTTCAGATACTGTTTTTATGAGGAAAGAAAAGGCATACCTGTATCTCGAAGACGATACGATTTTAGAGGGAATAGGTTTTGGCGCCCAAAAAATCGGCGCCGGCGAGGCTATATTTACCACTTCGATGAATGGCTATCCAGAAAGTCTGACGGATCCTTCATACAAAGGCCAGTTGCTTGTTGTAACGCACCCGCTTGTGGGCAATTACGGCGTGCCTGAGAAAGTTTACAAAAACGGCATACTGGCAGATTTCGAATCGGAAAGCATAAAGGTGGAAGGCCTTGTAATAAGCGAGCTCACCGAAGGCTACAAATGGAATAGCTTCATGAATCTTGACACTTGGCTTGAAAGTGAAGGCATTCCCGGCATATACGGAATCGATACAAGGATGCTGACAAAGAAGATAAGGGACAACGGCGTGCTTGGTGGCGTTCTTTCAGTTGGCGCGCCGATAAAAAATTACAAGAAGTACCTTGCAGACTACGAAAAGAAAAATTTCATAGCGCAGGTATCGCCAAGGAAGCCAATAGAATACAAAAACGGCAGACAGTTAGTCGTTGTTGTCGACATGGGTGTCAAGCACGGAATACTTGCTGAACTTTACAAGCTGGGCTACAGCCTTGCCAGGGTGCCATATAACTACCCTGCAGACAAGATACTCTCATACGAGCCCGCCGGCGTAGTGTACAGCAACGGACCGGGGAATCCCGCAATCCTCAAGGACGTGATAAAAAGCTTCACCGAGGTTGCCGAATACAAAATACCCATATTTGGCATATGCCTTGGGCACCAGATAGCAACATTGGCATTTGGCGGCTCCGTGGAAAAGATGAAATTCGGGCACAGGGCGATAAACAAGGCGGTAATAGACATGAATACGAGAAGGTCGTACATAACAACACACAATCATGGCTATGCAGTATACCCTTCAGGCATACCGCACGGAAGCAAAGTGTGGTTCCTGAGTCCCGACGACAATGTTGTAGAGGGGCTTATTTTTAAGGGTCGCAATATTATGACAACGCAATTCCATCCGGAAGCGAGGCCGGGCACCAACGATGCTGGCTTCATTTTCAGTTATTTCCAAAAGATGATCAACAATGCCAGATAAAAAAATAAAAAAAGTCGTTGTGCTCGGTTCTGGGCCGATAAAGATTGCCGAGGCTGCGGAATTCGACTACAGCGGCAGCCAGGCGCTCAAGGCGCTGAGGGAAGAGGGTATAGAGAGCATACTGATAAATCCTAACGTCGCAACAGTGCAAACGAGCTATGACATGGCTGACAAGGTATACCTCTTGCCAGTTTCAACACCTTTCATAAAAAAGGTCATAGAGAAGGAAAGACCTGACGGCATAATGATAGGTTTCGGTGGGCAGACGGCATTGAATGCGGGCATAGATTTGTACAGGAGCGGGATATTGAACAGATATGGAATAAGGGTGCTTGGGACCAGCATAGAAGGCGTGGAGCGCGCGCTGAGCAGGGAAAAATTCAAGGAGACAATGGAAAAGTGCGGGATAGAGACGCCGCCGAGCGGCGCGGCAAAAAACAGGGAAGAAGCGCTTTACTACGCTGACTTAATAGGCTATCCTCTCATGGTCAGGGTGAGCTACAACCTTGGCGGAAGGGGCTCTGCGGTGGTGTGGAGCAAAGCGGAGCTGGAGCGCGAGCTCGGCATTGCGTTTTCAAGCAGCAAGACTGAGGAGATACTGCTGGAGAGGTATCTTAGCGGCTGGAAGGAAATAGAATACGAGGTGGTAATGGACAGGTTTGGCAATTCCGCCGTCACCGCGTGCATAGAGAACATGGATCCTATGGGCGTGCACACTGGCGAATCAACGGTTGTTACCCCGGCCCAGACGCTTGACAATTACGAATACCAGAAAATGAGAAGCACGGCAATAGAAGTGGCCAAGGCGATAGGGCTTGTCGGCGAATGCAACGTGCAGTTTGCCCTGGATCCAAAAAGCTACAGATATTACGTCATAGAAACGAATCCTAGAATGTCAAGATCCAGCGCCCTTGCCAGCAAGGCTACGGGCTATCCGCTTGCATACGTAAGCGCAAAGCTTGCGCTGGGCTACAGGCTCTACGATATAAAAAACAGAGTTTCGGGGGCGACAACAGCGTGCTTCGAACCAAGCTTGGACTACATAACAGTTAAGATACCGCGGTGGGACTTGGCAAAGTTCGACAACGCAAAGGAGAGCATTGGCACCGAGATGAAAAGCATAGGGGAAGTGATGGGAATAGGGCGCAACATAGAAGAAGCGCTGCAAAAAGCGGTGAGAATGCTAGACATAGGGGAGCCGGGCATTGTGGGGGGCAAAATCTACAATTCTCGCATGTCGAGGGATGATATCATTGCAGCACTCAAGGGCAGAAAGCCGTACTGGTTCCTTTACGCGGCAAAGGCCTTCAAGGAAGGCATGAGCGTTGACGAAGTTTACAACGCCACGCTGGTAGACAGGTTTTTCCTTGAAAAGATACGTGGCATTGTTGAAAGGTACGAAAATCGCTGGAACGAGGGCATAGATGTGCTCAAAAAGCTTGGGTTTTCGGACGAGCAGCTGCATGCAAAGCACAGCGCGACACCATCGATAAAGCAGATAGACACGCTTGCCGGCGAGTACAAGGCGGCGACAAGCTATCTCTACACTACATATAACGGCTCTGACGATGACATAGAAATTGGCAACAGTGGCAATAAGCTGCTTATCGTCGGCGCCGGCGTATTCAGGATAGGCGTTTCAGTTGAGTTTGACTGGAGCTCCTTTAACCTTCACAATGCCGCAAAAAAATATTTCGACGAGGTGGCACTGATAAACTACAATCCGGAGACTGTTTCTACCGATTGGGATCAGGTAGGCAAGCTCTATTTTGAAGAGCTCACCGCGGAGACGATAGAAAAAATATACAGGAAGGAGCGCTTCAGCAGCATAGCGACGTTTGCAGCTGGTCAGATAGGAAACAACCTTTCGAAGACGCTTGAATTTGCGGGTCTGAATCTCTTTGGCACAAGCGGCGGCAGCGTTGATGTGGCAGAAGATAGGAACAAGTTTTCTAGGCTGGTGGAAAAGCTCGGGTTGAAGCAGCCAGCGTGGGTGGCAGCAACATCAATGAAAGAAATAAAGAGGTTCATATCAGAAAACGGCTTCCCGGTACTTGTAAGGCCGAGCTATGTTATAGGAGGCTCGTCAATGCGCATAATACGCAACTTCAAGAGTCTGATGCAATTCATAGAAAACTACAAGCTGTCCAAGTACCCCTTAGTCATATCAAAAATAATAAGCGGCACGGAAGCGGAGCTCGATTGTGCAAGCGATGGGTCTAACGTGCTTGGTGTCGGAGCGCAGCACATCGAAGAGGCTGGCGTGCACAGCGGTGATGCCACTGTAGTAACTCCGTTCTTTGGAGGCAAGAGCGCGTATGAAAAGATGAAAGCCGCAGCAGTGAGCATTGCCAGCGAGCTCAGCATAAAAGGGGTCTTTAACATACAGTTTATCATAAGCAGGAACGAGCCATACATAATAGAGCTGAATCTCAGGGCGAGCCGGTCCATGCCCTTCTCGAGCAAGTCTGTCGGCACGAACCTGATAGAATACGGAGTCAAAGGGATTTTCGAGAAATATGGATGGAACGGCTTCTACGAGCCCAAGCACAACGCCTACATGGTCAAAACGCCGCAGTTCGCATGGGGAAGCCTGCGCGGCGCATATCCTTACCTTGGCCCAGAAATGAGAAGCACGGGGGAGAGCGCATCGATGGACATGAGCATGGGTGCCGCGCTCATAAAAAGCTGGCTTGGCGCATCGCCGAACCGCATACCGGAAAAGGCAGTCTTGGTATATGGAAAAACAAACCAGGAATACCTTAACTATATACCACGCATTCTTTCCAAGTACAATAGGATTGTAACGCTTGAAGGCGCAGAAGTAAAAGGCGCAGAACCTTTGGATAAAAACTCAATAATCGAGCTGCTAGGTCGCAAAGAAATTGATCTGCTTATAACCGATAACGATATCAGGGATATAGACTACGAGATAAGGCGCGCGGCGGCTGATCTTTCAATACCAATGGTCTTGAACGGCAGGCTCGGCAAGGAGCTTGCAATGCGCTTCCACGGCGCTAAGCTGAGTTATAATGAACTCTCCTCATACTACTAATCATCCGTACATGTCAAGATAGTCATCATTCTTCCTGCGCACGCTCGCATATGCATTCAGTTGGCTTTTGTCAACAACTATAATTTCGAGGCTATCCTTGTACTCATCTTGCTCTTTCGCATTGATCGTGTCAATTATTACCGAATACTTTTCCTTATTTTTCACTATCTCCTCCACCATTTCCGTGTTTTTATCTATCGGTGCAATTATGGTGAGATTCTTGCTTTCATCTCCCATTTTGAAAACCAGTATTATGTTTTTCTTATCAGGATCCAAGCTGAATATTACCTGCTTTGCGTCGGCGCTAGCCTTTTTTATCTTTTCAGCTACCGCAGCGTCTATATCATATTTTATGTACAGCACAGCCTTCTCGTCATCGTGCTTCGTTGCCTGTTTTACACCCATTTTCTATCACCATACTATTGGCGTATCAGCGCAATACACAAAACCTACTTTACTTCCACCGCGCTCTCAAGCATAGTTACTGTCTGTTCAACTGAATTGAGTTCCACATTTATGCCGATTGGCAGCGATGTTATATACTTCCCGTGGCAGCATGTAAATTCCACAAATGAAGGCACCTTTTCGAGTTTTTTTGCCAATATGTCGAATATTATGTTTTGTATGGCAGAGCCGACATAGTCGTCTATTGAGAAATTTTCGAGAAGGAAAGACGTGGCGTTCCTGCTTTCCAATATGTCCTCCATGCCGTAATGCGCAAATTCCCCGAAGAATATGCCGTTGGTCTTCTGTAGCACACCCCTGAGCACCAGCGATGTCAGAAGGTTGTCTACAACCCACGGCTCTACATTGACATCCTCCAGAAACAAGATTTTTTTTGTTGCGTCCGGCATGTATTCGGTGCCCGCTATTAGCGCCACCATCGAAAGGTTTCCGCCAACAAGTCTTCCACGCGCCTTGCCGTCTATTATGGTCCTTGACAAAATGCTCAGCGGCGGATTTCTAAGTGCCAGTTCCTCCCCGTTCTTTATTATGCTTAGCAGCGTAGACCAGTTGTATGCGAGCACGGTCTGGTCTTCTTCAAGCAAATCCTGCAGCATCGGCCCTTGGAAGGTAACCAAGCCTGTTTTTTCGAACATTGCAAGCTCCAGAAGAGTGAGATCGCTGTACCCAACAAATATTTTCGGATGATCCTTTATTACATCGTAGTCTATCATGTTCAAAAGGTCTATAGATCCAGCGCCGCCTCTCAGTGCGATGATCATGTCCACGTCGTCGCTCTTGAATGCGTTTTCGAGTTCGTCGGCTCTTGCATGGTCTCCTGCAGTATAATATTTTGTTGTTGAGGTATGCGTTACGCTAGATGAAAGATCCACTTTGAATCCCTGCCTTTTTAGGAAATCAACTGCTTTGGATAGGTTGCTTTTCATTGCGGATGTAGTCAACGGAGAAGAAGGCGCCACTATCCGTATTCTGCTTCCCTCCTTAATTGCTGGAGGCCTTATTACCGCTTCATGCACATTACCACCATTATCTTCTTGCCAGAAAGAAAAATATAACCATTATTATTAATATTACAATTCCGAGGATCTCGGCAACAACCACCATTGACGGCGAAGTGCCAAACGCTATTGGTATGGGCCCGATCATTATGAGTCCAGCGGCGCTGACATTTGCGTTCTTCTGCGCATTTTTTGGATAGGCGTTGAAAAAGACATATGAAAATATAGACACGATTCCGGCGAATATCAGAAGTATGCCTACCATTGCCAGTATCTCGTACATGATACAATTATATTCGCAAAAACTAATATGTTTTTGCTTTTGCAGCATGTTTACTGCCTTACAAACTTAAAAGTTCACATTTCTTAAATTCTTTCAGTCAATATAATGCTAGCTGATCCTGTAGGCTTCGCTTTCATGATTTTATGATAACCAAATACACGCAGCCATTTACAAAAGAAGAAAGCATAGGTAGCCTAAACCATATAATAAGAGACTGGTTTGTTTCGAAGTACAAATCGCTTACGCCGCCCCAGTATTTCTCATTTAAGCTCATAAGGGAGGGCAAGAGCATGCTCATAACAGCACCAACAGGGAGCGGAAAGACATTTTCAGCATTCATGGGCGTGCTAAGCGAGCTGTTCGACATGGCAGAGGCAAACAAGCTCGAGGACAAGGTATATTGCCTATACATATCACCGTTGCGCGCGCTGAACAACGACATCTACAGAAACCTTAGCGAGCCGCTCAACGACATATACGGCGCCATTGGAGACAGCGTGCAGAGAATAAACATAGGCATAAGGACCGGAGACACCCCAACATCGGAAAGGCAGAAGCAGCTTGCAAAGCCGCCCCACATACTAGTTACTACGCCGGAAAGCCTTGCCATACTGCTCAACGCGTCAAAATTCGTGGAGAAGCTTAAAGACATAAAATATGTCGTTGTCGACGAGCTCCACGAGCTTGCCAACAACAAGCGCGGCATACATCTTTCCCTTTCGCTTGAAAGGCTTGCCAACTTTGTCGGTCATGATTTCGTGCGCATCGGCCTTGGCGCAACGCTCTCTCCGCTTGACGAGGCAGCAAAGTTTCTTGTCGGCTATTCCGACGAGGCAAACGAAAGGGACTGTATTGTCGTTGACGCAACCTGGGACAAGAAGCTTTCTTTCGAGACCATATGCCCAGTCAAGAACATAATAAATACGCCTGACGACAAGATTGAAAAATCCACATACGGGATAATCAACAGGATAATAAAGAGCAACAAGACTACGCTCATTTTCACGAATACGAGAAGCGGCACAGAACGCGTGGTGTTCAACCTCATGAAAAAGTTCAAGTACAAGGAAAGCGAGATAGCGGCGCACCACGGCTCGCTTTCTAGGGAGATAAGGCTCGGGGTGGAAGAGACGCTGAAAAAGGGCGGGTTCAAGTGCGTTGTATCCTCTACAAGCTTGGAGCTCGGCATAGACATAGGTTTTATTGACAACGTGGTGCAGCTCGGCTCCCCGAAAAGCATAACAAAAGCCATACAAAGGATAGGAAGGAGCGGCCACAAGTTCAACGACACCGCAAAAGGCGAGATAATAGTAGTGAACAGGGACGATTTGGTTGAATGCTCAGTGATGCTTGACGACGCAAAGAAGCGCAAGCTGGACTCTTTTACCATGCCTAAAAATCCGCTTGACGTGCTGGCGCAGCACATAGTTGGCATGTCGCTGGTGAAGAAGTGGAAGATAGACGAGGCATTCGGCGTTGTGAAAAAGGCATATCCGTACCACACGCTGCAGTACAGCGATTTCATATCCGTTGTCGAGTATCTCGCCGGAGGCTACGTTGGGCTTGAGAGCAGGAGGGTATACGGCAAAATATGGTATGACGAAGAGACGCGCGAGTTCGGGCGCAGGGGCAGATTCACCAGGCTAATATACTATCTCAACTTGGGTACTATACCGGACGAGGTAGGTATCGACGTATACACCACGGACGGCAAATGGATCGGCGGCATAGAGGAGGAGTTCCTGTCAAGGCTGAAACCGAGGGACATATTCGTACTAGGGGGCAAGCTATACATGTTCATAAGGTCCTCTGGAAGCAGGTGCATCGTGACAAGGGCCGAAAGCAACACCCCAACAATACCTCCGTGGTTTTCTGAACAGCTCCCGTTGAGCTACGAGCTCGCAATATCCATAGGCGAGTTCAGGAAGAACTTTTCAGAGGCAATACGAAGCGATATTGGCAGCATGAGAATCGGGCGCACCACTTTAGGGCTGCTGAAAAAGGGCATGCTGCGGCCGGGGAAGCGTGCCCGCGAGATGCTTGACAGCATGCCCATGGATGAAAATGCGAGGAATTCGATATACAACTACTTCCTTGAGCAAATGCTGTTCGCAAAATACGTGCCAAACGACAGGTTCGTGCTGATAGAAAGGACGAAGATGCGCGACAAAAGCGGCATCAAGAACCTCGTTGTGTTTCACACTCTGTACGGAAGGCGCGTGAACGACGCACTTTCAAGGATTTTTGCAATACTGGTGAATGAAGAGTATGATATAGACGTCGGAGTCATGATAAGCGATAATGGTTTTGTAGTAGTCACTGACGACAAGTCAGAGCTGGGAAAGGCAGAAATAGAAAGCATACTTCAAAAGTTGAATTCTACTGACGTGACTTCGCTGCTAAAGCGTAACATAAGAAGGACAGAACTGATGAAAAGAAGATTCAGGCACTGTGCGGTGCGCAGCTTCATGGTACTGCGAAACTACAAAGGCAAAAAGATAAGCGTTAACAAGCAGCAGATAAATTCACAACGCATACTTGAGGCCGCGGAGGAGATAAGCCCGAATTTTCCAGTAATAAAAGAGACATACAGGGAAATCCTTGAAGATGTGATGGATCTTCCTAGAGCAAAAGCAATCATAAAGATGATAGGCGCAGGGGAGATAAAATACAAGATAATAGAGCTGCCTGTACCATCGCCATTTTCCCACAACATGATAACCTTCGGCGAAGCTGATATAATCATGATGAAAGATAGGAGGAAGCACCTAAAGGAACTGCACGATGAAGTGATAAAGAGAATAAAGGCGTGAGCTTATGCGGCTTGAAAAGGATGTGGAGCTGCTTGACGGCCTGCCTGTGGCGCATATAAAGTCGCTTTCGGCAGTGGTATGCGCCGACCTCCACCTCGGTTACGAGGGCGTTATGGCAGACAGGGGAATTTTTCTTCCAAAAGCAAATTTGCGAAAGATAAAAGCATCTCTTGAAAAAGCGGTAAGAGAAACTAGAGCCAGCACTATAATAGTAGATGGAGACATAAAGAACGAGTTCTCGAAGGTTCATGTGGAGGAATTCAACGAACTCCACGAGCTGGTCAACTTCGCGCGCGAGAAACTAAACATAGAAAGGCTTATTTTGATAAAGGGCAACCATGACAATTTTGTTGACAGGCTGAAAGCGCCTTTCAAGATAGAAGTCTACAGGCAGGAGGCGCGGATAGGCGGCTACAGCTTCTTTCACGGAGAAGAATTGCCGGGCAAAAACACAGACGATTTTCTTTTCATGGGCCACTTGCACCCGGCAATAGCATTGTACGACAAGCTCGGCGTGAAGGAGAAGCTCAAATGCTTCCTTTATGGTGCGCTCAAGGACAAAAGGAAAATAGTCATACTTCCTGCGATGAACTACTATTCTGAAGGTGTTGAGGTCAACATGTCAGAGGTCAAGGACGTTGCCCCGGTATTCGAGCGCATGCTCGATGTAGACAGCATGCGCGCCTTCTGCATTGGCGAAGGCGAAACGCTCGACTTCGGGACCATCGGCGACCTAAAGAAGATATTTTGATCCCTTGCCAATGCCCCAGAAACGCAACAATTATGCTTTATTGCTGCCTTTCAGGACAAGATGCCAGGAATTGTTGCTGTCTTTTACAACCTCAACGTCGTCATCCAGCCTTATGTGCCTTGGCGCCTGGATCCTTATCTTGCTGCCTGATGTATCGTCTGCCATTCGATCACTTCTGCAATGCATATGCTCTTGACTTGTAAACAAAATGACCATCGCTGTAATGCGTTTGCGCCCCCTTCGACAGCCGTTTTACCACATTTTCTATTTGCTGGTTTTCAGAGCAGTTGCCTTTCACCTCGGCTATGAACCCGTATTCGCCGCTTGTCATAAACACCTTGTTCACTCCTTCGTAAGCTGCTATTTCCCTTGCAACCTCGTCGGCGTTGTTCATGCTGTTGGGCTTTATCAGCAGAAAGCTTTCCCTAGCAGGCTTTCTGAGAACGATGCTATTTTTTCTATTCCCCACCACATCACCAATCATTTAGCGTTTCAGCCAGTGCGTTTGTTATTGATATACAGAAAAGGATAAGCATAAGTGCGCGGCCTCGGAGGGAGGATGGTTAGAAACTTGAATAAGTAAGGCGCGCGCACCAAAACAAAGTGATCCAATTTGTGGTCTTTGCAAGAAGAAAGGTCTTCTTCTTTCATTGGATCACTGTAAATGAATATATCTATTATACTATATATATCTATTGGATAAATTTTATATATAATTGCAGTATTATATTCAATATATTGTACAAATTTTACAAAAAATAGAAGTGTTGCAATGCCTGCACGCAAGGATTTGCAAGAATACGTCAAGAATGAGCTGCCTTACGCCATATTGATGAAACTTTATGAAAACTCGAGGGCGTCGCTGCAAGCGATGGGTAGGGAATTTGGAGTTTCGTATCATACTGTTGCGGCGGCACTGCAGAAGATGGAGGAAAAGTACAACATATCCTATACCTTGCAGCTTGACGAAAGAAAGCTTGGTTTCACCAACGGCATGATGCTAATGATAAAATTCGAAAGGATGCCTGATCTGAGCAGCTTGAAGGAGAGGCTAAGGGGAGACATATACGTACAAGATGCCTACATAGGAAGCGGAGATTTTGATTTGATCTTGTATGTTGTCGGCTTGGAAATTGTGGATTTCGACAAATGGAGATTCAAGCTCGAAACGGACCTGTTCGAATATTCGCCTGTGGTAAAATTTTACCTTGTAGACCAAATCCATCTGGGCTTCTTCCCGATATCAAGCGAGCTTATAATGGAAAGCACATCGCTAAATCCTCTCGAGAAAAAAGTGCTCGCGCTGCTAAACGAGAACTCAAGAATAAAGCTTACGGAGCTTGTAAAAAAGACCAAATCGACTCAGACTAAGGTGCTGTACACAATAAGAAAAATGAAAAAAGAAGGCATAATAAAGAAGTTCACAATGCTGGTGCAAAATCCAGAAAAAAAGCTTTATATGGCGTACGGCATGTCTCACATGCCTAGTAGGGAGCACGATAAGCTTCTTCTTCAGTACCTAAAGCTTATTGTAAGCGAGGACTTGCACGAAGTCTCAAACGACTATTCGCTGATTACCGACGGCATAGGACACTATGGTTCATTCTACATATGCAATTTCAAGGACAGCGAAGAAGCGCAGAAGCACGGCCCTGACATGCTTTATTCACTCTGGGCGCCGGAGCATTTTAAGGCTGAAAAAGCAATACTTACTGATCTCATAAAAGGAAAGTGGCCTTTCCATCTGGAAAGTTATGAAACCCAAAAAAGGTACATAAAAGACATAGAAAGCAAGCTGTCACACAGTTAGTCTTATCAGCATACCTGCGCCAGCCTTTACCTTTCCGTTATAGTCGTC
>JAGDYB010000017.1:6491-72648 GCA_023270055.1 Microcaldota archaeon | reverse complement strand
CCTTATCTGAACGGCGTTCTTTGTTATCTTCATCCTCGGGCATCCATTTCCACTATTTGATAGTACCACAACCTTCATGCCCTTATTGTTCAACATTCTCATTTCATCACCATTACACAACTATCCTGTTAAGTATTCTTTCATTCAACCTTACCTTTCCGTTATAGTCGTCCCTTATCTGAACGGCGTTCTTTGTTATCTTCATCCTCGGGCATCCATTTCCACTACTTGATAGTACCACAACCTTCATGCCCTTATTGTTCAACATTCTCATCCTACCACATAGATTAATAATTCTACAATATTTAAAAATTCTGCTATTTTGAGCATTTACTTGATTTGGGTCCCTTCAGTTCACGATACTTTTACCGCGATGGTGCCATAGATCGTGTGGGGAAAACCAGTCAGAGTTTCGGTGTAATTTATAACCAGCGAGCCTGTAAACAAAGTGCCTGGCGATTCAGTATAAAGGCTGCCCGCAGAATTGTAGCACTTTACCATAAAAGTGTAGTTAGCACCTATTGGCATATAAATCTGGTTTGAAGGCGGATTGTATGGAGCCTGCATAACAATTGCGCTTGTGTTCTGTGCGCATCCAATAGCGGTTACATTTATCGGAGATTGCGTCGCCTGCTGCAGGTTTATCTGCGCAGTGCCGTTTTGGTACAGGTAGTAGTTCAGGCAGCTGAATCCAGCAGGAAGTATGCATTCCTGGCCTGCAAAATTGCTAGGATTGAATATTCCCATGGCGAAAAGCGCCGCAAGCACCACTGCCATTATAAGCAGCGCCCAGCCGTATGTCATAAGATACTCCATAGCGCTCTGAAATTTCATGATTTACTATCAGCATAAAGATATATATCTTTTAGGATTAAAAGTTTTAAAGCTCGAAACGCTTGCAAAGCAAAACTGATATCATGAAACTCTATGTTTATACCGATGGCGCTTCTCGAGGCAACCCAGGCATAAGCGCCTCGGGCTTCGCAGTATACGATGCCAACCACAGGCTGGTAAATTCGAAGGTGGTGTACAACGGCATAAAGACCAACAATTTTGCCGAATATAATGCAATGCTGCTGGCATTGCAGGAAATAGAATCGAGCATGGGGTATAAGAACGTGATATTTGCCTACTCTGACAGCGAGCTTCTCGTGCGGCAGCTCAACAGAATTTACAGGACAAAAGATGACAATCTGAAAGTCATGAATGCCAGGATTAGGGAGCTCGCCAGCAAGTTTGACGGTTGCATATTTCGCAATCTGCCGCGCGAAAACGTATATATTTCCAGGGTTGACAGGGAGCTTAACAAATTCTTAGATAATATTAAAAACAATGACTGAATATATTATATGGCAATATAGCCTGCTATGCACAGAGTGATAAAGTGAGCGATGACCAACCACCAAAGAAGGGTGATACGAAGAATCCGCTAGCCAAGGAGCTTTACACCAAGGCAGGCGAGCTTTTCGAGGAGAATAAATTTGATGAAGCGATAGAGCAGTACACGCAGGCAATAAAGATAGATCCAAACTATTCAAGCGCTTACTTTAACAGGGCGCTCGCATACGCTATAGAGAACAAATACAGCGAAGCGATAAGGGACGCAGAAATGGTCATGAAGCTGGAACCGGACAGCTACGACGCGCCTTACATAATGGGTCTTGTGAACGAGTACCAGCAGGACTTTGCAGGCGCGAAGGAATGGTATGAAAAAGCCCTTTCATTAAATCCGAATTACAGCGAGGCTAAGGCAAGGCTTTCGCAGTTGAAGACTAAAATGGAAATCGCTTCGGCTCCGCAGCAGGAGAAAACGGAAGCGCAAGCGGGAGTAAGCGAGACGGTTATACAGGAGGGCCAAATAAAGCAGACAAAATGGCACAAGTCGCAAATAACCTTCAAGGACGTAGTCGGGATGGAAAAGGAGAAGAAGCTCATATATGAAAATATAATACTCGCAATCAAAAAGCCGGAACTCCTCAAGGCATACGGGAAAAAGCTAGGGCTTGGCGTGCTATTTTACGGGCCGCCAGGATGCGGCAAGACCTACTTCGTGAACGCTATAGGCGGCGAGACAAATTCCAACGTGCTAATTGCAAGAATAAACGAAATAGTCGACATGTATGCAGGCAACACGGAAAAGAACATGCACGCTATATTCGAGCAGGCGCGAAAGAATACCCCTTGCATTATATTTTTCGACGAAGTAGATGCGCTCGGAACAAAAAGAGAGGGCGCCGGAGAGAGCGGTCAGTATATGCGAATGGCAGTCAACCAATTCCTGCAGGAAATGGACGGCGTGGAAAAAAATCCAGAAGGTATATTCGTGATAGGTGCGACAAACCAGCCATGGGACATGGACCCAGCGCTAAAGAGGAGCGGAAGATTTGGAGAGGCCATATACATACCACCTCCAGACTACAAATCGAGGAAACAGGCGTTTATCTACCATACGAGAAAAATGCCAATAGGTCGTATTAATTTTGGAAGGCTGGCAAGGGCAACAACTGGATTCTCAAACGCAGATATAATGGAAATAAGCGACAAAGCAGCGCTAATACCAGCGGCAGAGGAAGACAGAACGGGCAAGCGCAGGAAAATAAAGATGAGCGATTTTCTGAGAATGATCAAGGTGCATGGCAATACCCTGGACGAGTGGTATGCGATGATCAGAAAGGAAATAATAAGCAAGACTGAAACGCAGATAGTCGATGGCAAAAAGCAGGAAATAGTGAAGGAGGGCAAACTCACAGCGGAAGAAAAAGCTAGGTATAAGCGCATGATAAAGGACGTTAAGAAAAATTCCAGCTCATGGAGAATATTCATAAAGAAAATGATCAGATTCTTCGCTTTGTATTTCTTCTAGCTTCAATGTATCTTTCAAAGAGCATAAGGGTTAAGCCACGCTAGCATCAAGCACAGAGGCGATTTCTTTCTTAAGGCTTGCATTTATGCTTGCAAGCTCCATCGGGCTGACAGTTATTGACTTGTTTGTGAACAGTTCGTAGCAGTCGCTGCCCTTTTTGAAGTTTTTCTTAAGCTTGCCACCAAGCCAGTAGTAGTTTTTCTTGTTCGGATCAAGCCTTTCTGTTACAAAATTCTTGAATAGTGTATCTTCTAGATCGCATACAACGGTTCTTGTGCTTGCGTTTACACTGGTAGGAATGTTTACGTTAAGC
Source organism: Microcaldota archaeon (assembly GCA_023270055.1). Classification (GTDB taxonomy): domain Archaea; phylum Micrarchaeota; class Micrarchaeia; order Micrarchaeales; family CABMGC01; genus JAGDYB01. The sequence continues at coordinate 69,472 of JAGDYB010000017.1, read as the reverse complement.
ATATCTATATCTTTTGGGAATCCGTGTTTTTTGGTGTGCTGCAGGATTTTTGCTATTTGCATTCTTGTATTTTTAAATGTGCTTTTCTGGAGCCCCATTTCCGTAGCGAGCGAAAACGCTATACCCTTTATACCATACACAGCACCGAATTTTACTGCAGATACTGTGCCACTCGATTCAACCGACTGAAGGCTGGCATTCGATCCATTGTTGACGCCAGAAAGAACAAGGTCGATTTTCTTGCCTTTTAGGATGTGGTTCATCGCGCTGAATACGCAGTCCGCAGGTGTGCCGGACACCGAAAAACCCTTTATGCCTGGCATGACAACTCTTTCTATGCGTAGCGGCTTATGAAACGTCAAGCTCATTCCACTTGCGCTCCTCGGGCCCGACGGTGCAACGACCGTAACATTGTGCTCTCCAAAGACATCGATTGCTGCGCCATAAAGAGTCTTTATGCCCCTGCTGTATATGCCATCATCATTCGTTACAATAATCATCGAATCGTATATTATCAACGAAAATATAAAAGTCAATATGTATTTGAGAGGTAAAAAGTGTATTGTCAAAAGCAAAAAGTCTGCAGCGCAGTAAAACTTTAGCTAGCCTCTTGACATTTATAGCACATTGATAATACACTGTTTAAGCCTACAAGGGCCTAAGCCGGGAGTCGGACCCGGTCTTGAGGGTCCACAGCCCTCCGTGCAGCCGTTACACCACTAAGGCCATATCAATCCTTACATTACTATTGTCAACAAAACTATTATAAATTGCTATTCAAGGCAAAATCCCGTTTGATGCGCGCTTGCCGCACACAATCTCAGGTACAGTTCAGCACTACATAAGAAAAATTGTCTACTCCTGAAATGTAAACACCATTGTCCGCCATGTGTCCATATTGCATAGTGCTGCATCCGACTAGTTGTAATTGGTCCGTCTTTGCAATCAAAGCGTCATACGCTGCCGCGTTCACGAGGCCATAAGCGTTGTTCAGAAGTAAATATATGGAATCTAGATAGATCAGGCTCATGATTGCAGCTAATGCTATAAGTATACCAAAATATGCCATCTAATCCCCCACGCCGATGCATGCTGGAGTTGGCTGCCCTATATAAATGCAGCTCAGTTCTCTGACATTTTCTCCTTTGCCGTAAAATGTGCCATTGAATAACACAACTAAATTGTCGGAATATGCCCGATCAAAAAGTTTTACATAATAGTTAATGCACGTGCTGTTCTCCATATGGTATGTCTTGTTGAAGCATCTTTGCATGTTTTCCCAGCTTCTTAGCTGCGCGGCAAAGTCATATACAGCCAAATTAGAGAGCACGGTCTCTTTAGCATTCAGTATGCTGTCTTCATATGCGCTTATTGCGTACGCCACCGTAATCGTTGACGACAAGGTTATAACTAGCGCAATAATCGATTCAAAGACTGCGAATTGAGCCTTCATTAAACACGCCCCAATTTAGAATGCCTCAGGATTATGTGATATGTATGACAGACCCCATGTAATATGCAGTCGTATTTGCCGAAATGTTGTAAAATTCAACATTAATATCATAGGATAGCGGGTAAAGCGGTTTGCAAAGGAAGTTTTGTGAGTATATCTGGCACGAGCTGTTCGAGACCGGCGCGGAAATGAGGGCACCGAGCGCTTTCTCGAATGCGCTAATACTTTCCTGTATTGAAGAAAAAACAGATGAATCAACTACAGACCCGTTATAATACGAAAGCATGCCATTTAGATTGTTCTTTGCCTGCGAATAATTGTTGTATACGCTGTCATTTATCAGCCCGTTTTTGTTGCTTCCAGCAAGGAAAAACTGGTTTTCTAGCGGCCCTATGCCGCTCACATTTTCAACGCTTGCTTTTCCAACTATTTTTTTGTTTGAGACTAGCGGAGCGTACAAGGTGTTGCTTGAAATCAAAGCATGTGCTTCAATTCCCATATAGCTCACGCTCAGATTAAACTTGTATGTAAAGTTATAGCGTGACGCATCCACCGCAAAAATCGTGTAATTTGTTGCTTGCGGGTTTACACAATATGTTCTTGTATAATAGCCAGTCATATAGCATGCACCGGAAAATATCGAATATTCCCAAGTGTCCGTCGTACCGCACTGAAATGATACTGGCGTGGGGCCGAAAATACTGGCATAGGTACAATGGTTAAACACGTCCAGCTCATTGACTTTGCTTGCGCCAGTCAATGCATACGATATTCTTTCAGTTCTATTGCCTATGTACACGTTCGGCTCGTATCCCATTGTGTAGTTTCCTGGTATGGTATCTTTACCAGTAACAAAAGAAAGCAGATTTTCTTGTCCAGTGCCTGTATAATTCCCACATTTCCAGCTATAACTGAGCATTATCCTGTTGTATCCATAAGATACCGGCTCGTACCATATTGCGCCCGTGCCGACGCCGTCTATATACAATTTGACAGTATTTGCGCCGAAGGCGGAAGAATTTGACGATGCCTCAACAATGGCGGTGCCGTTGTTACAACCATATCCAACTATGCTTATTTGGTACTCCTTGCCGTAGGTAACATTTGGCAGTGTGAAGGCGTATATGGAGACGTTACCAGCATAGGCAACTGCAGAATTGTAGCTTTTCGTTTGTAGCAGCTCCATAGAAAGATTTTCCGCTGCAACTGAATGTGAATAATATGCTATTGTGAACAATGCCATTGCACTTACACCACTAAGTATTAGCAAAAATTCAAGCGACGCTTGCATTCTCATATGAAAACACCATCAAATATGCACTCCCATTAATTGTTACAATTCTGCAAAGATATGAGATTCCGCAGCTCATGCTAAATGCATCATTTACTGGGTATACCTTTGCGATCCCGCCGAGCTTGTCCAAAAATGCGTTGCTGAAATTGCCTTCGGCCCCATAGATTATCTCCTGCGATATTGCCTGTGCGCGGAGTATACTGTAATCCGAATTGTATATTGCTGCGATGCTACCTGCCTGATAGCTGTAACTCTCAATCAAAAGCAAAACTGATAAAATTGCTATTGGAATTGAAAGCAGCGTGTCCAATGAAAATATTACTGCCTTGTACTGTTGCATATGAGCCCACCTATGTTTTGGAACATGCATACGTTGCATGCCCTTTCCTGAGACAGCAACATGCTGTACATTGCGCAGTTTGATTTTGCCTCAAGATCAGCGACACCTCCTGCGTGCAGAAAAGCTTTGGCGAGCAGCGCAATGCTTATTAGCGATATGGCCATTGCTATTGAAATATCAATGAATACCTCAATGCTTACCTGCAGAAGCATTATAATCCCTCTCGATTAGCATCTTTCCCTCTTTATACACCGCATAAAAACTCGCATACGTTCCATCGGGGCAGAAAATTCCGTTTGGCATGTTGACATTGCCGTAAATTTTGTAATTTCCAAGCGCGCTGCTGATTATTCCTGTATTATCATCGAATGTTGCGTTGCACATGCCTTCAGGAATATATGCCTGCATGCTCCCAGTGCCTCCCTCAAGCAGGAAAATGTTGATTTTATCAACCATGATTCTGGCCATATAACTGTTCAACTGCCCTGCATTCCTGTTGCTCATTGCTGCTGCATATGCTACTGCTGCGAGCAGCGATATGCCTGCGAGGGAGGCGTAGAGCATTACCTCCAGCGACATCTGTGCTTTCAATCTTACACCACGCTCGTATTGTGGATCAGGCTTCCGAGCTCACCCGAAATTGCGTGCGCTATGCTCTCGTTTGTGCCGTTCACCGAAACGCTTGTCACCGCAGCTCCCTTCAGTTTTACTATCATCGCCAGCGCTATCGCTATTACAATGCTTGCTGCAGCAAGCATCATTATGTATTCCAGAGAGCCCTGCGCGCGCTTCGATTTCGCCACTGCCAAAATCCCCTTTGCCCCAGAAAACAGGGGCGTGCTTATTCCCCACATCTTTTTCACCCATTTTCGATTATATTACAGCATAAAGGTACTGCGACACCGCGGTCTGTATGGTAATCGCAGTCATTAGCAAAACCGCGAATTTTGGAAATGCCTTTTCCCAAAAATTTTCCATGTGCGAGAAAAGCATGTAAACGAACAACATTACCGCAACATAGACTATTGTTACGTGCAACAGGTAACTGCTCATGCTGTCTGCGGTGCTAGAGATTGAGTATATTCCTCTTACTATAGTGCTGCTTATCCCGCTGAACATTGGAAAGAAGAAAGTCAGGCCTATGGCCGTTAGCGTATGCATGCCGTTTGTTTTAGAAGTTATCTTGCTCCTTGCTTTGTTGCTGCTTCTTGCCCTTTCCACAAGCATGTGCAAGTTTTTGGATATGTCAACATGGTCTCTTATGCCTAGCTCCAGCGTGCCGAATATGCTGGAAAACTCGTCGCCAATGTGCGATTCCACGCTATAATATGGATCAAGCCAGTATTTGTTCAACGCAATCCTGAAATTCCTATTCACATTATATTTTGATGCTGTGCTTAGGAACGCCTTGAAAGTTTTGCCAGTTTTAGAATAGCTTTCCAGTATCATTTCAAGCATGTTTATTTTTTCATCATTCGCTGCGTTCTTTTCCCTATACCATCTGTTAGCATAAAGAGTTATACCAGAGGCATACGGCAAAAGAAGCGCATATAGCGGTGCCTCCAATGCGCAATATGCAAATATTGCCAAAATGGCCGCATAGGCTGCCGCTGGCGTATTATGAAGCCTCAACAATATATCGCCTAATAAATATTGCATTACCAACCGCGTAAAATGCCGGGACGAAAGTGAGCATTATGAGCGAGAATTCAACCTTATTTATGCCACTCTGCGATATGATCGAGGAACCGATAAATATGAACATGATGAATATGGGAAGTATTGTCGAGATAAACATGTTGACAGTTGAGTATCTTTGCATTGACGCTTCCAACGTTGGGTGTTCGTTCGATTCGTAGCTATCCAGCAACTCCCTTATCTCTTGGTACTGGTCATTGGGGTAATGGCATGACGGAGGTCTGCTTAGTCCAAACTCATTAAGTAGGGGTTCAAATTGCAAATATATCAAATCTGCAAAGTCGCCGCCAAGCCTAATTCCGTTTGCCATTTCATTGAGCTTTTGCCTATCCGCAACGTTTCCTATTCCGCTTGCAAGCATATACATGTTGCTCGCCAGCGTATGCTTTTGCCTGAGATAATAAAGATTATAAAGAAATTCTATTATCTGGTCAAATCTTTTCTTTTCAATTTGAATGCGCCTAAGCCTATATGCCAAATAGGCTGTAATCAGCGCAACTGCAGCGAGAGAAATCAGGGCAGGCAGATACTGTGAAACAAAGCCCGAAGCCACACTTACGAATGCAGTCACACCTAGCATGATTATTGCCACAATGGATATGCTTGCCATACTCCTTTTGCGGCGTTTGAAAAGCTGAGTTATACCTGTTCTTTCATGCATTTTTATCCCACATAATACGCGTCTATTGCGTTGACCAGATCCAGCGTTGTTGTGCCGGCTTGGCAGATTTTTTCAAGGTACTCGGCTCTGCGCTTGATTTCGTTCATAACCTTCGCCTTTGATATGCCCTCGCGCCTCGAAAGCGCATTTATCACCTTGGATTCTGATAGCGCGCTTCTGTCAAGTGCTGCATTTTCCACAATATTTGCAATTTCTACCGAATCGTTGCCGACAGCAATCTTGCCTTCCGCAGTCTCCGCCCGGCTCAACCACCTGTATTCGTATACTCCAACTATTTTTCGTTCTGAAATGTTTGTCTGCTGCATGTGCACAGAAACATCAAGCATGCTTATTGCATATGGATCGACTTCCATGGGCTTGACTATGAGACGTTTCAGCAGTGATATGGCTCCCTCATCGCTGTGCATCGTGGTCATAAACGGTATACCCAAATTGGCCCCGGAGAAAATCTCTCCTGCCTCCCTTCCTCTTATCTCGCCAACGGCAATCCTGTCTGGCCTCATCCTGAGTGCATTTATGACCTGGTCTTCCACCGAAACAGTTCCATTTTTTTCGCCATGAAGAGGCAGCATATTCAATGCATTTCGGTAAAACTTCACTTCGTTCACCTCTTCCTCAACCGTGACTATTTTTTGGTATCTCGGAACGAAGCTGAAAAGCGAGTTCATTAAGCTAGTCTTTCCGCTTGCCGGCGCACCTGTTATTACAATATTCATGCCCGTTTCTATTGCAAGCCACAGATATGCAAGAACCATGGAGTTTGTAGTTTTGCTGTTCAGCAAATAAGCCAAGTTTATCTCATGCTCGCCGCCAATTCTTATGCTTGCGCTCGCGTTGTTTATTGCATAAGGTTTTATCTGCGCGTGTATCCTCAGGTTTGCTATTTGCGTGTCTATTATTGGCGTGTTTTCGTTGAGCTCCTTATCAGCGTCGTATATCAATTTGTTTAGCGCATGCACAAATTCGGCTTCCCCGGCAAAAGCCAGGTTGGTCTTACATCTTCCATATTTATAATGATATACCAAGATTGGCGCAGCAGGTGCATTTATCTCTATTTCTTCTATATTAGTGCTATCGTCAAGCAGCATGCTCAACGGCCCATACCCGACCGTGTCGTTCGCAATCAAATATGCAAGATATTTTGCTCTTTCTGTAGGTAACTGCGCCATTTGCTTAACCGACTCGTTGAAGGCCACATCGTACTTTGTGCGGTCTATCATATCTCCTTTGGCCAATATATCGATGACGTTTGCCTTTACCTTTTCCAAAAGATCGTTCTCATAACTTCCAATTTTTGCCGATTCGCCCCCAACACGGTAAAATTTTGCGTTTTTCATTCCGACTATATCCCTTGGCACTGGCAAATCCACCTGTTCCAGCTTTGCATCATAAGCAATATCCTCTATCTTGAAGCTTAGCGGGCTTCTAGCGTGTTGCCCGGCATCGTTTTCCTTCTTGTGCCAAAAGCGCAAAACCATTAAATCATTTACTTGTATAAATATATGTATACTAAAGTATAAAAATATGTATGTTAAGTATATATTTAACCAATTCGCATCCCAAGCAAGAATCAGCAAATCATCTGAAGTTTATACCTTTGCACTAAAACAGTTATCTTTATAAATATTAATTTACAATAATAAATTATGCTGGTTAAAGAGAAGAATAGAGATAACATATGGCTTGTTCGCAAGCTGCTCAGCAGGCCAAATTATGCTGTAATAAAACTGCTTATAGAAAAGTCGCCCCGCACCGTAAAAGAGCTTTATGCTGTGTTAGGCAAAAAATTCACAAGAAAGACCCTAATTCTCACATTGCGTTCCCTTTCTATAGAGCTTAATGTCCTGCAGCCGGTACATATAAGGACAGAATCTGGCTACGGCCTGGGTTACAACATAGATCCTAAGATAAAGGAAATAGTAAAAAGTGTTGAGAAATTCGAGAAAACAATGGAAGCGTTGGCCGAGAAGTGAACTGCAAAGGCAAACTTCTTAAAATACCCTTCTGTTCTTATATTTATTTCGCCATGACTACGTAAGATGATAGTATGATATTAAAAAAGCCGTATCAAATAACGGAAATAATCAAGGAAACGGCAGATGTTACAATATTCAAGTTCAAGGCGGTCGATGGCTACAAGCTTGATTTCGAGCCCGGCATGTTCGTAATGCTCGGTTACAAGGATCCGCAGACGGGTCAGGAGACGAGCAGGGCATATTCAATAGCGTCTCCCCCTGGGCACGACACGCTGGCTTTTGCCATAAGCATGGTTCACGGCAGGTTTACCTCAAAGCTTGACAACGCCAAGGTTGGCGACACATACTTCATATCAGGTCCGTACGGCCAGTTCAAGTTCGATTACAAATCCGACAAAAAGGTGCTGTTCATTGCAGGTGGCACTGGCGTTGCGCCATTTCTGTCAATGATAGAGCATTCTTTCGAAAACAATCTTGACATAGACATCGTGCTTGTTTACAGCGTCAGATACCCGAACGACATAATAGCGAAGAACAGGCTCTACGAGCTGCAGTCTAAAATGAAGCTCAAGGTAGTTGTTACCGTTACAAGGGAGAGCGAACTGCCATGGGACGGAGAGCGCGGGCATATCTCAGCCGACATGATAAAGAAGTATGTAAGCGATATTAGCGAAAGGACGTGCTATATATGCGGTCCCCTTCAGTTTACCAAAGCGATGAAGGATATCGCAGTATCACTCGGGTTCAGCAATGACAAAATAAAAGCGGATGTTTGGGGCTAGCCTTATACATTCTCCGATAAATAGAGCAGCACCGCCTTTGCTATAAGTAGCTTGTTTTTTGCCTGCCTGAATACTATGCTTCTCGGTCCATCAATCACATCGGCAGTTATCTCTTCTCCTCTGTGCGCTGGAAGGCAGTGCATTACCACAGCATCGCTTTTCGCGTAACCGAGCACCTTGCTATTGAGCTGGTATGGCGCAAAGAGCTTTAGGCGCTTTTCCGTATCGTTCTCTTGTCCCATGCTCACGAATGTGTCGGTGTAGAGGACATCAGCATCGGCAACGCCCTCCTTTATGTCGTTGTATACGTCAACCATTCCGTACTCCCTAGCCTTGGTGAAATACCTCTCGTTCGGCATGTAACCTTTTGGCCCTACAAGCGATATGCTCATGTTCATTTTTACGCCGGCAAGCATAAGCGAATTCGCCGTGTTTGCAGCTATATCGCCTATGAACGCTATCTTGAGCCCTTTCAGCCTGTTTTTAACTTCGTATATCGTGTAGAGGTCTGTCAGCGCCTGCGTTGGATGCTCCAAATCGGTCAGCGCGTTTATCACGGGAACAGTGGAGTTGTTTGCAAGTTCCACAATATCTGAATGGTTGTAAAGCCTGGCTGCTATAAAGTCAACATAAGAGCTGAGCATTTTGCCCGTGTCTGACCAGCTTTCACCCCTTGAATGCTGGGTCGTCCTGGAGTCTATATATATACCGTGTCCGCCGAGCTGTGTTATCGCGGCCTCAAAGGATACCCTAGTTCTCGTTGAAGGTTTTTCAAAAAACATCGCCAGTATTGCTCCTGTTTTAAGCGCAATCGTGGCCGTTCCGGATTTCAAATCATCGGCAATCTCAAAAATCCTGCTTATCTGGTCCTTGGAAAGGTCGTCCATACTCAGCAAATGCATAATATCATCCAAATATGAGCCCGAATCCTTCCTCACCCTTTTTCCTTTCCTCGGTTATGCTATCTATTATCTTCTTCTCCTCTTCCGCACCAGCTCTTGAAATGCCCTCGATCTCCGCCTTGAGCTTTTTCTCCGCCTTCTCCAGGAATTCCTCGTTTGCATTAAGGTAAAGATAATATTTTTCCCTGTCGAGATCCAGCGCAGCACCGTCCTTTATAACATAGTCCTGCCTTGCAAATATCACGTTTGCCATCTCATCATTTTTTATCTTCTCCAGATCTTCGGCAGTGAGCTTGTTGTCCAAGTATGGGTCGTATTCCAAAAGCTTCTTGAGCTTCTCATACTGCGACGCATCGCAGTAATACACGCGTGCCGGCATGCTATCAAGCCAACAATTTTGCCACTACGTTTCCTTCACGTCCTGGCCTGTTTATTATCTTTGCCTTTCCAGCCTCAGTATCTATGACTGTGCCCTTTGTCATTATGTTAAGCCTTGCAAAGTTCCTGTTGTCAGGTGATTCCAGAATGGCGTTTATCTTGACTTTCTTGAAGCCGTCCTTTGTTATCAGGTTTGCATACAGCGCGTACTTGAGCCTCTTTCTTACGGCCCCTCCTCTTACTCTTCTGTCCACTGTGGCATTCTCTTTTCCCAGTCTTGTGGCCGAAAAGTAACCCCCAACTTCATGCCTTTTTTTGTCCCTGCTCTTAAGTTTCAGCTTGCCGTTTCCAGACAATTTCCTGTCCGTTTTCTTATGAATTTGTACTCCAAATTGGCTCATTGAATCACATTTTCGCTATTATATCTATCTTATCGGTCTTGTCGTTGCCTTAAATATCCCTAATTATAATTTAAAATTAACTTAATATATTTTTCCTTGAAATCTGCCCGCCGCAAAAGCACGATAATGCGCATGCTGCGGGCAAAGAATAAAAGATATTAAGCCAATATTCTTTTGTTAAGCAAGTATTTTATCCCTTTGCAAGGGGTGTATGCCGCATGTCAACAAAAAGTGTCGCAGAGCCTGGGTATTTCTGCATGCTTTGCAGCTCTGGCGAGAGTGTCGAAGAGCTAATTGGCAGCATGAAAGGCGCCAGCAATACGGCGGATTTTATCCAACTTTTCGATTACAAAAGGGAAATACTCCGAAAGCTTTTGCCCGCGTACGTGATAGCACAGATGAGGGTAAGAGACGGAATTGCGAAGAGTGACTCTGTCAGGAACGAGCTCATCCTTCTTGTTTCGGGCAGCAAAAACATAAGCGAGGCGATAGCGTCTGCAGGCATAAAGTCCAGCAAGCGGTTCATACTTTTCTCCAGCAGCAAAAAACTCTCGCTCTACTTCGCAAAGAAAAACAAGGTGAAGTGGCGCAAACTAAGGCTGCGTCTCGATCTATCAACTGCAGCGGAAGTTGTAGGCAGCGCGTTAAGCGAATAGGTAAACAAGCAGGTATGAGGCAAAAAATCCCACAAGAGCGGTCCCTATCCATGTCCCTGCAATTGCTATTGCCGGCTTTTCCCTTATGATCCTGTTTTTGTATCCAATGCCCGCACCGTATACGCTTGCGGTGAACATTTGAGTGTTTGAGACTGGTATACCGAAAAGCGTTGCGCATTCAACGAGCACTACGGAGACAAATTGCGTAGTAAATGAATTTATATATCTTATTGGTATTATTTCATTCCCTATCCTTCTCAATTCTCCGCCACTGAATAATATGCTCCCGGCAATGATAGCCAGGATCACGGCCGCGTCGTTGTAAATAGAATGCGGCAGCGTGTAGTATACAAAGCCTATTGTGTTGGCCCCCAGCGTAAAGGCTGCAAAGAAGGAAGCTACCACTAGCGCAATTTTTATTTTGTGCATGCTGCTCCAAATCCTTCTCCTGTTTACTCTTTTCTTCAACGTGTTCATCACAAAAATCGAGAACGGTATAGCAAACAAGAACGCAGCAACCCAAAAGAGCAGCATTTCAGATGTAAAAAGCATGTCGGGCCGCCTTCCCAGCGCGAGCGTTATCCCAAGTATCGAAAACGCAAACGTAATCGACAGGGATTGCGGCACGCGCATCTTATGCGCTATCAAAAATATGACTATGGCTACGGAAAGCGCTATTATGACGAGTTCGTTGGATCTGAACGGCATTAGAGAATAAACTCCTCTGCCAAGTAAACTACCCTCGGCAAACAAACCCGAAAGATAGCCCATTATCGCGAGCAATACTCCCCATTTCTTTGTCACTATGTTGCTTGCTATTATAGAGCCGGTGCACGCAGGCAGGTTGTTTCCGGACACAAGCATTATCAGGACGAATGCAAGCGCCGAAACTATTATGCCTAGCAAAAAATCACGAAATTATTGAAGACATTATGGTCAAGAAGCTGTCTGATGCGTCTTCGCAATTGTCCAAAACGTCATCGCTCATGTGTGCAATCTGAAAAATGTGGTAAAACGTCTTGAAATTTATGTTGTGCCTGTGATACGCGAAGTCGAACATGCTGTCCTTTATTTCATCCCCGCTTTCCTCGACTTTCTCTATTTCCGCCCTGTACCTGCCCATCCTGTAAAGGTCGTCGCTGGTTTCCATCTTTATAAGTATCTGCAGCGCTTGCCCCGCAAGGTCTATGAAACTGCCTAGCTCCGCCTGGATCTGCGCATTTATGCCTTTTTCCCTTATCTCGTACCGCGAGAGCTCTCTTGTGAGGTTGTAAAGCGAATCTATTATGTTGTCCTCAGTGTTTATCAGCTCTAGCAAGTTGTCTATCAAGTTCGGCGCGACGCCACCCGAGGTTATTTCCTTAGAAAGGCCAAAGACGACGTTGTCTGAGAGCTTTTCAAGGTTTCTCACCTTTTCAAGCTTGGTGCCCATGCTTGCGCCGGATTTAAGTATGTCTGTAGCCTCGATGCCTATCCTCAGTATCCTAGTGCTTTCGCCTATTATCCTTTCCTCGCCGCCGCTGAGCAACTTTTTAAATAATCTTATCCTCGCCATCATAATCCTCGTTTAGCACCTTATATATCGTTTCAGCCTTCTTTTTGCCTATCTTGTCCGTTTTCTGGAGCATTTCAATGTTCGCATTCACCACATTCCTTATACTCTTGAATTCCGATAGCAGCCTGGCCGCCAATTTCGGCCCGACGCCAGGCACAGATTCAAGTATCAACAATTGCCACTGGCGCAACGTGTACGCCTTCTTGACTCCGACCGCCCTGGGCTCTCTCTCTTTCTGCTGCTGCTCCCTCCTGGCAATATAATATAAAATATCCGCTGACTCCTCACCTCCCTCGGACCACAATATCGGTATGTCGTAGTCGGTATACACCGCAACCGCAGTTCCAAGTATCACGCTGCTGCTAAGCCTGAATTCGGAGCTATCGCCTTCAACAAGAAGCATTGGTTTCTGAAAGCTTTTCTTAAGCCTGCCCAGTTGCTCAAAAAGCCTTGAATTCATTATCGAATTTTCCAAGTCGTTAACGCTTTTCCTCTCAATGCATATCCTGTCGGAAAGCACATAGTCCCCAACAGGGAGTTGTGCAAACGTGAGCTGGGTTCCAAGCTCCGAAAGCCTGTCTATTATCTGCATGTTGCGTTCTCTGTTGTCAGCAATTATCTTGGGTTGGAGCAGCATAAAGATATATATGCAGCAATAAATATAAACAATATCGGCAACATAATCAGTGTTTTGCGGTCTGGGTGCCGCGTTCGTGTTACAGGTGTGTGTGCATGGTAAGAATGCTGAGCAAGCGCAAGAGGCCTTCAAGGGAAGTGGAAACGCTGAAGGAACAGCTCAAGGTGGCGGAAGGCACGATTGACGACAGGACAATAATGAGGTTGTCCAAGCTGATGACTAAGGGCGTGATTTCAAAGCTTGACTTCCTGATAGCTAAGGGCAAGGAAGCGGACGTGTATGTTGCCGATAGCGGTCCAAGCGTAGATGGCGATTTCGTTGTGCTCAAGGTCTTCAGGGTTGAAACCACGAATTTCTTCAACAGGTCCGACTACATGGCCGGCGACGAGAGGTTTCCTGCCCTTAAGAAAAACATTTACTGGATCGTGAACCAGTGGTGCAAGAAGGAGTACGGGAATTTGAAGCTGGCGCAAGAAGCGGGAGTGCATGCTCCAAAACCATACGCTTTCAATGGCAACGTGCTTGCAATGGAATTCATAGGCAACGACACCTACGCCAAGCAGCTTAAATTCGAAAAGCTTCAAAATCCGGAAGAGGTTTTAAAAACGATAGTAGCAGATGTCAAAAAACTATACAGTGTCGGTGTTGTGCACTGCGACCTCAGCGAGTACAACATACTTGTTAAGGACGGCGTGCCATACATGATAGATTTTGGGCAGGCGGTGCTGCACCATCCGCGATCAGAATTTTTCCTGAAAAGGGATCTTGACAACATCTCCTCATTCTTCAACAAGAACTACGGGATGTCAGTAAAAAGCGACGACCTTTACAATTTCGTCACTGCACAACCACAGGCTTAATCATAAACAAGAGACCGATCACAAAAAGGCATAGCCCATGTTCCTAAGCTTTGCCCGGTCCATCATGCTGTACCTCCAGATTATGTCCCCCCTTTTGTCGCTCTGCACAACCCAAGGCTTTACCAGAACAGCATCCCCCTCCTTGACCCAGAACCTTCTTTTGAACCTTCCGGGTATGGAACAAAGCCTTTCCTTCTCATCAGAACACATAACAACAAAATTCGCGGCACCCTGCGCCTTTACCACTTTACCGACTACCTCGCCGTTCCTTGGCATTGGCGTATACGACGGCGCTGCGCTTTTTTCATACATTCTATCACTAATAGTTCTTTACCGTATACCTTGCTCCGCAAGCCTCGCACACGAGCGTTATAAAGCCCCTGGAAGTTGATACAACAACGGTGTCCGGCTTGTGGCACTCCTTGCATATTACGTAAGTTTCAAAATATCTCTTTATGGCTGCGTTGAGCACGTCAGCATTCAGCTTGGCGTTTATTATCAGCCTCTGGTCCTGTATCGTGGAATGCACGGCAAACTCCTTAGTAAGGTATTTTGCTATATCGTCCATGTTCCTCCTCGCCTTCTCCGCTATTTGAGAAAAATTTCTTATTATGGTGTTGCTACCCTGGACTATTGAATCTACAGCAGGTATCTGAAAATCGGAATGTTCAGCGCTGAGCGATGGGAGTTTTGCGAACGCCCTGTCCAGCAGTTCATCATAGTTTATCAAATCACCAATATTTCACTTAGCCCGCAAAGCCGATAACTATAGTGCCTTTGCATCGTATTGATAGGGTTATAATGAATATAAAAATATATAAGCCATTATGCTAAAGGTGATGATTGCCCTTGTTTGTAAAATCGCTTTTTAGCGGTGCAAAAAGCAATCAGTACTTGCCCAATATGAGCTTGTAGTGCTCCTTCATCATGCACCTGTTTGAGATCACAAGAAGTCCATGCTCTTTCGCGTACGCTTCCGCTTCGTCGTTGAATATGCCCTCCTGCAGCCAGAAGGCCTTTGCCCCTATCAGCACCGCGTCCTTTGCTATCTGCATAGCCTCATTCGCCGGCCTGAAAACATCGACAACATCGACCGGAAACGGTATGTCGGTAAGCTTGGCATACGCTTTTTCGCCAAGTATGTAATCAGCATTCGGATTTACCGGAATTATCCTGTAGCCCGCGTCCTGCAAGTATTTCGGCACGTCGTGGCTTGGCTTTCCTTCGTTCCTGGAGCACCCTACTACCGCTATTACATGCATGCCCTTAAGAATCTTCAGTGCGATCTCGTCCTTCTCGTCAAGCATCATTCAAGCATCGCCCTGTTGCTGTTATGGTCGCGAACTATATTGTTGCCAAAAGGTTATAAACGTTGCATGAAAAGGTTATTAATATTTGGATATGCCAATATTAGCGCAGCAGCAAGGCGGGAAGCTAGGGGTTTCCCATACCGCAAATCCCCTTGGGCGGGCCACATGTAGGCATGGTGCTATGCATATCTGCAAGGCCCTGTCTGAAGCGTTGAAGTTCTGCCTTCGGTGGTAGTTTTATATATGAACCGGGCCAGGCCGGAAGGAGCAACCCTAAGTACATAGCCATTGGCGTACAAAAAACTATGCTCTGAAGATACAGGACAGAGCGGATGGCAGGTAAACCTTGCAGGCGTGTATAGTGCTGTGCCTGCCGCTGCTGCATGCTGGGATCGCCTAGTGGTAGGGCGGCAGCCTGCTAAGCTGTTTGGCTAGAAATGGCCTCCGCGGGTTCGATTCCCGCTCCCAGCGCTTTTGCTTAATATTTTTTCCGAATATTTGCTCTGAAGCCGAAAGGCTGGAAAAGAATAAGGTAAGCTAAATAATAAATAAAATAAACAAAAACTGTCTCTTTACTGCTCTTCAGTTTCATCGCTTGAATCGCTCGGCTCTTCAGGCTGCGGCGACGCTGATGCATCTCCCTCAACCTTCTCGCCTAGTGCGAATCTAGCTCTTACTTCTGTTATCCTTACCTTTATGGTTTCTCCCTGTTTTGCACCCTTTACGAAGATTACAAAGCCGTCTTTCTTGGCTATGCCGTCTCCTCTAGATGCAGTTGCTTCTATTGTTGCTTCTATCACATCTCCGACTTTTACCGGTTTCGGTAGGAAATAGTTGGACCTCATCGGTCTTCCTTCTCCGTGTCCTCTTCCCGGACCTTCACGTCTGTCCATAGTTATTTTCCTCTGTAGAATCAGCGATTTACGCTTACTACGTCGGGTATATAATATATCTACTCATTTATAAATCTATCGTTTTGTGGGTTCGGAAGCTGCTCCCCACTGGAAGCGCAGCGTTCCCTTTTGCCTATCTAGCTCTGCATTACCGCTATGCTAGACGGAAACAGGCCCGTATTGAACACGCCGCTCACTGCATCGGAAGTGGTATTGAGCACATCAACGTTGTTCGTACCGGCATCCGCCACATACACATTCTTTCCGTAGAGCGTTATGAAGAGTGGCAGCAGGCCCGTATTCGCCGACGCTTCCACGCTTCCTGACGTCGAATTCACAATATACACTTTGCTGTTGCTTATGTCTGTTACGTAAATATTGCTTCCGCCGTATGCTACCTCAGCAGGCAAGCTGCCTACTGTGAAGTTGGCCAGCGCCTTGCCTGTTTTAACTGCGATTAGTGCGACCTCATGCACCGCAGGCTCTGTAACAAATATCTCGCTTCCGTTATAGTTTGATGCTAGCGAGAAAGGTATGTGTTCAAGCTGTATGGTGCTCGTTACTTGGTCTGTAGATGCGTTTATGACAGATATGCTGCCGGAAAGCAGGTTAAGCACGAAAACCGTGTTTCCGTTGCCGCTCACAGCAACATAGTCAGGATAATATCCGACCTTGATGTTACCTATTATGCCTTTTGTTTGCGTATCAATTACCGTAACGTTTCCCGAACCCGCATTTGCAACATAGGCGCGTCCGTTTGCATTGTCGGTTGCGACTGACATGGGCAGCGTTCCAACACCAATGTCGGCGACGGTTGTTGCAGAAGTTGTATTCAGTACATAAATCCTGTTGTCAAAAGCATCGGCAACGTAAAGTTGCCCTGCATTCGTAATGGCGTCGCTTGACGGCATATTTATATCTGCAAAATTGGATATGTTGCCAGAAGAGGTATTCACCAAAGTTACGTTTCCAGATGCGAAGTTCGTAACGAACAGGTCCTCTCCAGCAGGCACAAACTTGACAGAGGTGTTTGCTGTAAATCCTGCATACGAGAAAGTTATCGAAGTATTTCCTATCGTGCCGTTTGACGATATATACGCAACGCCTGGTTGCGTGGAATTGTAAATTATGCTTATGTACGGGTTGCTTGACGTTATTATCGGATTCTGCACCGTGAACATATAACCGAGGACATCAAGGGCAATATCAACCTTTATGGTGTTGTTCATGTTTGTTACGTTTGCCGACTTGCTCAAAACAAGCCCTATTTTTGGCTGAAGCATGAGCTTTGTGTTTGTTGAATAGTTGCCGTCGAACTTTTGCATGATCCCAGATTTGCAGGCTCCGAAGTGCATGCCGCAATTTTCCGCGCTGAAAATTAGGCTGCCTTGCGTATAACTTCCAACCGGCAATTGCTTTGGCAGCTTGAGTATGCACATTACAAGCTGGCCCGGTTTGATCCCGTTTGGTATGCAATTTGTGGAATACGCTTTTCCTCCAATCGTCGCGTTGAGTTCCGGCGCGGCAAGCTCATACTCAAGCATGTTTGTGCCGAGCAGCGCAACAACTGTGCTTGTGCTGTTCGAAGCGACAAGCACGGCGACGCAGTTTATTCCGTAGTCGAACACACACTTGTAAGGCATGACTGTAGAGGAAAGCGAAGCGTATCTGAGGAGTATATACACGACAAGCACGAGTATAAGGAATAACATCACGTACGTTATTATGTACTCGAAGCTAGCCTGTGCTCTACTCTCCCTCATTCCATCCCCCACCCAAAATAACATATGGGCAAGGTGATATATAAGCATTGCAGTTCAGCTTCGTCTAATCGCCAGTTCCTTGTAAAATTCTTCGAGGTTGCGCATGATGTAATCCGGGTTCATCTTTTTAAGCTTTTCGCATGGGTCTATGCCGTCGCATATGCTGCATACCTTTGTGCCGGCAAGCTTTGCGGCGGCGGCATCTACGGCCATATCACCTATGTATAGGCTGCGTTCTTTGCTAGCACCTAGCTGCCTTTCTATGAGCTTTATTCCTGTTGGGTCTGGCTTGTACTTTTTTATGTAATCAGCTGCAAGTACGATGTCTATATACTTCGAAATGCCAAGATCGCGTATCTCCTTGAATAGCCTGTCGGTTTTTCCGTCCGAGAATATAGCCACCTTCTTTTTGTGTGCTTTTAGGAACTTTAGCACATCAACAGCGTTCCTTTTGAGCCTTGGCTTGTATATAAGGGCATACAATTCATAAAAGCGCGAATAAAAACTGTTCTTTCTTTCTGCGGCATCCATGTTCCTCAATTCCACGTTCGGGATCATCCCCTCATCCTCCGCGTGCTCGGCCAAGTACCTTTCCAAGGAATCCAGCCTGTACCTGCTCTTGAAGTAATGGCTGAGCCTAACTATAAAGGTTGAGGTGCTGAGCGTTCCATCCCAATCGAATATAAACAAATCTATGTCGTCTAATTGCAAGTGCATAAGTCTATTAACTTTTATAACAAATAAAATAGTATGTGATGAAAGAGGTAATCGCCGAGCGTATGCGATGAAGATAGATAGGCGGTCTGAAAAGTAAAAGATTGTGCATGCACGTCGTGCCATAATTGTGCGCCACCGTGTCAAGCAGCACATAATGTGAAACTGGTTATTAAATATCTGGTGTCAACATGCCTGCCGCGTTTGTATCAAGCGTGATAACAAATACAATGCACGAGGAATTTGAATGAGCGGCAGCAGCGTACTGGCAAGGCTTGGAAAAAGTGGCATATCCGTTACAGACATTGCGTCCCAATACTGGTGCGAAAGACAGACGGAGCTCAACTACATCTACGGCAAAACCCAGACGGATACAATGAAAAAGGGAAACGAAATACACGAGGAATTGCACAAGCCGTTGTACGTGAAGCTCGAGGCCCAGCCGGTAAACTACGCAGATTTTTTGTACAAGGTTGGCTACGAAGGCTATAGTGCTCTTGCCAACCTTCCTAGCAAAAAGGTTGCAAGGGAAATAATGATATTCGGCTCCATAAACGGCTACAGGCTTACGGGGCAAATCGATGAGCTGAGAATTGAAAATGCAGAGACCGTTGTTTCCGAGACGAAAACCAAAACTGGCGGCAAGATCAACAGCGCGACGCTGTCGCTGCACAAGATACAAGTCATGCTTTATAAGATGATGCTCGATGATATAAGGTCGCAGCGCTATACATACAAAAATTTTTATAATATATACGGCTTAAAAAACATGAGCATGTCGAGCGAGTTCAAGGAAGAGGTATCAAAGCTTGGCATAGGGGTCGAACTTGACTTGGAAGGCATTTACAAGATGTTGTTTGAGCAGTTGAGTGCATTGCCTCCGGTAAGCAATACCCTAGAAATAGACTATATAGACCGGTCTTCAAACTCTGAAACGGAGCGGGTGCGAATAACCTACGACAAGGGCGAGCTCGACGGGATAATAAGGCATGCAATGGGCTTCTGGAACGGCGAGCGCGAGTCGCAGCCTGTTCCGGAGAGCGAAAAATGGAAATGCCAACGATGCAGGTTTTTTGGCAAGCAGTGCAAGGTGTGGTGGTCCGGATGATGGAAGATTTCAAGCCCAACAAGGAGTATCTCAGGGAGGAGTTTAGCAAGCACTACGAGAAGTACTACTCAACGAAGCTTTTCGATGAGAAGGGGTTCAAAAGAAGAAAATGCAAAATATGCGGCAGGTATTTCTGGAGCATAAGCGATAGGGACGTTTGCGGCGACCACGAGCCCTATTCCTTTTTCAAGGAAAAGCCAATAAGGACGACGTACGAGGAGTTCTGGGAAAAGTTCGACAGCTTTTTCAGGAAGAACGGGCACAAGGTGATAAAGAGGTATCCAGTGGTGAGCAGGTGGAGGCAGGACCTCTACTTCACGATAGCAAGCATACAGGATTTTCAGAGGATAGAAAACGGAAAGATGGAATTCGAGTATAGCGAAAACCCGCTGATTGTGCCGCAGATATGCTTAAGGTTCACCGACATAGAGAACGTCGGCGTCACAGGCCGGCATTTCACCGGCTTCATGATGGCTGGACAGCACGCATTCAATTGGCCCGACGAGGGGTACTGGAGGGACAAGACCATAGAACTCAATTACGAGTTTCTCACGAAAGTGCTTGGCGTGAAAGACGAGGACCTGGTGTATCATGAAGATGCATGGGCAATGGGCGACTTCTCCGAATTTGGCCCGTGCCTCGAAAGTTTCTCGAACGGACTCGAACTGGTCAACAGCGTATTCACGCAGTACGAATATTCAAACGGCATGGTCAAAGAGCTTCCAGGCAAGGTTGTCGATGTTGGCTGGGGGTTCGAAAGGCTCCTTTGGTTCTATTCCGGCTTTGACAATGCGTACTATTCAACTTTCAGCAACACGATAGAAAAGCTCAAGGGCAGGGTTGGGCTCAATTTCGAAAGCGAGTCCTTCAAGAGGTTTGCTTCTGTCTCCGCTGAACTCGACGTCACCGAGATCAAGAACGAAAGGGAAAGGGAGGCGGCGTTGCTAAAGCAGGCAGGCATAACAAGCGAGACATACGAGAAGGAGGTGAAGCCAATGCAGGCATTCTACGCCATACTGGATCATACGAGAACCCTTCTCTTTGCCATAGCAGACGGCGCCCTGCCTTCAAACGTGGGCGGCGGCTACAACCTGAGAATTATACTAAGGCGCGCCCTTGAATTCATAGACAAATACAAGTTTGACATAGATTTGAAGGAGGTTGCGCGCTTAGAGGCAGCGGAGCTGAAAAACCTTTATAGCGAGCTGTACCAGAATCTTGACATATTCGACAAGGTGCTCGACATCGAAAAGGAGCGCTTTGCGAAAAGCAAGGAGCTGGCGTCCAAAACGGTAGAGCAGCTGCTCAAGAGCAAGAAGAGCATAGACAGGAACGAGCTGAAGGTGCTTTACGAAAGCTACGGCATAACGCCGGAATTCATATCAAATGCCGCCGCCAAGAAGGGTATACGCATAGAGTTGCCAGAGAATGTATACAGCGGCATACTAGAAGGCGATTTCGCAAAGAAGGAAAAGGCAAAGAAGATTGACGTAGAGCTGCCTGAACTTCCTGCAACAAAGCCGCTTTATTACGATTATGCCGAAAAAGCGTCGGCGAAAGTGCTCTTCGCAAAAAAGAGGCATGTTGTGCTCGACAAAACACCATTCTATCCTGAAGGAGGCGGCCAGCTGGCTGACCACGGCACCATAAACGGCATAAAGGTAGTCGACGTGCAGAAAGTTGGTGGAATTATTGTGCACGTTATGTCAAAAGATGTCGATGGGGAGCTGAAGCCGGGAGGCGATGTAGAAGCGGTGGTTGACGTGGAGCGTCGCCGCAGGCTCATGGTGCATCATACCGCGACCCATCTGGTAAACGCGTGTGCAAGGAAGGTATTAGGCAAGCATGTGTGGCAGGAGGGCACTACTAAAGACTACGACAAGGCAAGGCTTGACATAACGCATTACGACAAGCTTACCGAGGAGCAGATAGAAGCGATAGAGCGCTGCGCGAACGGCTACATAGCGGAAGGCATAAAAGTGGATGTAAAGGAGATGGAGCGCGGCGATGCAGAGGCGAAATACGGTTTTACCATATACCAGGGTCATGGCGTTCCGTCGAAAAAGCTCAGGATAGTCACAATATCGACATCAAAAGGCGAGCTTATAGATGCAGAAGCATGTGGCGGCTTGCATCTTGCGGGCAGGGAGCAGATGCTTGGCATGGTGAAGATCATAAACACGTACAGGGCGCATGATGGCATAGACCGCATAGAATTCGTGGCTGGCGCAGCGGCGCTTGATTATTTCGACAAGGTCGATAACGAGCTTTCGAACATAGCGAAGGCGCTAAATGCAGAGAAGCTCGGCAGCTACAAAGCCGTGCTTTCAAACATGGACTCGTACAGGGCAATGTACAAAAAGCTAGGCGAATACAACGACCTGGTTGCTGGGCTCATAGCCAAGAACCTTAAAGGAAAGGGGCGCATTGTGCTTGATCTTGGCAATGCTGACAGGGGGCTGATGAGAAAGGTTGCTACGCAAGTGGTGGAAGACGACAGCACCGCAGTTGTACTTTTGACAAACAGCAACAAGGAATTCGTGTGCATTGCCGGCGAAGATTCTGGAATAGCGGCAATAGATTTCGCAAAGGAAAAGCTTGACGGAAATTTCACCGGCGGCGGAAAGGACAGAATAGCCGAAGGCAGGCTGAAGTAATACAATGAACGCTCTTTTCGATTTCATACTGTATCCGCTGTTTTACATACTTCCCGCATACATAGCCAACGGCGCACCGGTAATCTTCGGCGGCGGAAAGCCCTTGGATTTCGGGAAAAAAATTGGCAAAAGCTACATATTCGGGCCAAACAAAACGATACGCGGGCTTGCGATCGGCATAATGCTCGGCATAGCAACCGGCACGCTAGAAAGCATTGTGCCCGGCTTTTCATACATGCTCGTAGTCGGCGTTCTTGAAAGCTTTGGCACACACCTCGGTGATCTGACCGGCAGCTTTGTCAAGAGAAGGCTTGGAATGGAATCTGGCAGCAGCATGGTGTTGATGGACCAGTACCTGTTTTTTGTTTTCGCGCTCGCCTTCGCATATCCCGCCGGCAACATGCCGAATGTATACGGGCTGTTATTCCTTGTGATTCTTACCGGCATATTGCACAAGCTTACCAATGCCGGCGCATATGTGCTCAATCTAAAAAAAGTCCCATGGTAGCTTGAAAGCTGTGCATCAGTATCAATATTGCCAGAATATGGGCAGCACGCTTATCATCAGCGAAATCAGTATAAGTGCAGTTGCCGCGGTAACAAGCTTCTTGTTTTTTATCTCCAGCTCGTAGATTCTCCAGCCGTCGAATCCCGGAATGGGCAAAAGATTTACCATTGCAACAAGCAGGTTGAGTATGAATGCTAGCACGACTACCTCGTACGCGAAATTGATGGCCCCGCTGGAAAAGCTACCCTGTACCGGCGTTGATATTTGCTCTACATAAATTCCTATCTTGCCTGTGCTGTTTGCTATCAGTGTGAAATTTCCTGCGCTAGTTCCAAGCGTGACAACGCCTCCAGGCTTGTCCGTTGCAGCCGCCTTCTCTGCGTCAGATATGTTGTCTACCTTGTAGTTGTTCCACGTTATGATCTGTGCGTTGAGCGGCACCACGTGTGCAGGTGCCCCAGCCACGGTTCCGGTCACCACGACTCTTGTTGACATAAACGAAGGCAGCACGAAAAGGAGCGGGATGAGTACAACAAACAGTATTATGGTGACAAGTATGTTTGCGGATATGCCTGCGGCAAGTATCCTATCCTGTACCATGCTGTTCTTTTTCATTACCTCCTTTTCATCAGGCTCCACAAACGCGCCGACAGGTATGAGACCGAACATAAGAAGACCTATGGACTTGAGCCTTATCTTGGCTATCCTGGCCAGTATGCCGTGCGAGAACTCGTGTACCACCAATACTATTACGAGCGCGATTATACCCGCAATCAATGGCATGTCAATGCCTGGTATTACAGGATACACATAGGCGATTTGCGTGGAAAGAATTTTCGTGTTCGGTGCACCAACCTGTACGCTATGTGCGAACATTGCAAGCGTATAGAGCACGTGAGCGGCGCCGTACACTATTAAGATATAAATAAGCGTGGCAAGCCCGCCAATAATGCTTGCCGCCATGTATATAACCGTGGTGAGCATTTCGGTTGCAGGGGTCGAAGAAGACGCCTGCGCGGCAAGCTGCGTATTCATGTTCGGTATGTTTATCAGGTTCAGCGCCAGTGCTGAATACGGCAACATTACGTATATGAGCACGAAAATGGTTAGTAGCGATGTGGCAATGGTCTTTTTACCTATTCTCTTCTTGAACATATAATACGCAAGTGCACCGAAGCCCACGGCGAGGCCCCATTCAGCAAAAAAAAGCCAAAACTTCTTGTGCTTTTTAGAAATGTTGTCTATGAACTTTAGGAACATTTTCCTCGTTGCGAGCATGTAAAATATGAAATACCCCTTGAACTGGTTTAGATACATTATTGCCTCGCTAGAGACCGAGAGCGCGATTAGTGCTGCAACCCATTTCGCTATTACGTTTATGTTTGATATCCAAAGAAGGTATATGCTGAATACCGTCGCCAAAACAACAACCAAATTAATTGTCCTAGTGTGTGAAAAATGTTTGCCCCTTTGCATGAACATCAACTGGTTCGTATCTTTATATATTTTACACAACAAATATAAAATAGGACGGCATATTTAGGTGTGACAATGGAGACCTGCGATATATGCGGGAAGGTCATAAACGGAGATGTGTACGTGTGCGAGGTGGAAGGTGCGGTAATGCATCTCTGCTCCTCATGCGCCAAGGGAAAGAAGCTCGTCGAGACGATACCTGCGGAATCGAGCCATTCATCAGCAGCTCGCACTAAAGGTGCGGTGCCGAGGGCTCCTGCATCCATGCAAGGTAACAATCTTGAAGAGGAAGGTGGAAACCTTGTCGATAACTATGGCAGCATAATAAGAAATGCAAGGGAAGCGCTGAAATTGCCGCTGAAGGTGCTTGCGGAGAGAATAAGCGAAAAGGAAAGCACCTTGCTCAGAGTGGAAGAGCAGAAGACGCTGCCGACAATAAAGCTTACCAAGAAGCTCGAAAAGGAGCTGGGTATAAAAATAACCGAACAAAATGTTGAGCCTAGCAGTACTTCACGCCAAGGCGCGTACAAGCAGCAGAAGGAGATTACGCTGGGAGACGCTGCGTTCGAAAAGCGAAAGAAGTAGTTTTATGGCTGTAGATATAGGAAAGCTTGTTGCAAAGGTAAAGGAAACCATATCTTTTGACGAGTTGAGTGGGAAAAGCATAGCGATAGATGCATACAACACCATATACCAGTTCATATCCATAATAAGGCAGCCAGACGGCACCCCGCTTACCGATTCGAAGAACATGGTCACCAGCCATTTGTCCGGCTTGTTTTACCGCAGCATAAATTTGATGGAGCATGGCATACGCCCCATATATATATTCGACGGAACTCCGCCGCAACTCAAATCCAAAACCCTTGAGGCCCGCATGAGCAGGAGGGAAAATGCATATGAGGAGTGGCAAAGGGCGAAGGAGAAAGGCTTGCTCGAGGAGGCGCGCACGTACGCAATGGCAAGCAGCAGGATAAGCAAGGAGATTATCGCTACCTCAAAGGAGGTACTCAGGCTCATGGGCATACCCTACATACAAGCGCCGAGCGAAGGCGAGGCGCAGGCAGCGAACATGGTGAAGCAGGGTCTAGTATATGCCGCAGCCAGCCAAGACTACGACCTGTTCCTGTTTGGCACCGATGTTGCAATAAGAAATTTGACAATAACGGGCAAGCGCAAGCTGCCCAAGAAAAACATATATGTTGACATAGGCCTTGAGAGAATATTTAGCAAAAGGTTGCTCGATGAGTTCGGCATAACCAGAAAGCAGCTCATTTGGCTCGGGATTCTAGTCGGCACAGATTTCGACGAAGGCATAGAAGGAATAGGTCCGATGAACGCACTCAAGATAGTAAAGAAGTATAACAGCATCGAGGAGATAGAGAAATACGTGAGGGAGAAATACGGCAGATGGATCGATGTTGATGCGACAGAAGTAGAGCAGATATTCGAGAATCCGGAAGTGGCTGACATAAGCGGCGAAGAGCTTGAAAGAATTCAGCGCGAGAGCAAGGTCGATAAGGAAGCGCTAACAAAGTTCATGTGTGACGAGCACGACTTTACCGAAGAAAGGATAGGCAAATACATAGACAAGCTCGTTGAACTGAGAGGTAAACAGGGTCAGAAAGGCATAAGTAGCTGGATCTAAATTCGCAAATCATCAAAAAATCAAATAAATCAAATGCGGCATCGACAATCATATATATCTTTTGCATAAATAATATAATTGCAAAAATATAACCGGCAAATTAAAATGTGCCGGGGGTGTTTATATGGCAAAAAGAAAAAAGCCGTACGATGATCCTTTTAACTATCTGGACAATTTCTTTATCCAGGACCCGAATTTTTCCAGCATGTTCAACTCGCTGCTTAAGGAGCTGTACAACAATTTGGACAAGCTTTCAAAGGACACGCCAATGATATACGGTGTCAATGTAAAGATATCCAAGGACGGCGTGCCGATGGTGGAGCCTTTCGGAAATGTGAAAAGTCTGCCCAACGGCACAAAAATCACTGAAGAAAGGGAGCCGTTGGTCGATGTAATAAACAAGGATGGGGAGATAACGGTAATAGCGGAGCTCCCGGGGGTCAGCAAGGAAGACATTAAAATCAGCGCTTCGCGCACATCGATTAGCATATATGCAAAAAACAGCGAAACAGGAAGGGATTACGCAAAGGTCGTGAAATTGCCAGCAGCAGTGGAGCCAGACAGCGCAACCGCAAAGTACAACAACGGCGTGCTCGAGATAAACATTAAAAAAGGAAGCATTGAGGGCAAAATACATAATATAAAGGTTGATTGAAGGTTGATTGAATGCAAAAAACCGTAAGCAAGAAAAAAAGGAAAGTTGGAAAGGCATACAGGCGCGTGAAGGTAAACAAGTTGAAAAGAGCGAAGAGAAAGGCGTCTAAACGATAGTCCTGTACCTTTTGTCGTTAAATTCGTAGGCACTCACATTCTGCCTGTCGCCTCCTAGCCCAATGCTCTCCAGAAACTTGTCGTAGCTTTCCATCACTGTTATCCCTTTCTCCACGTCAGCCACTATTAGCTTGTTGTTGTATTCGCAATATACTCTTACCAGCTTTCCTGTGGGCTGCTCTTTTGTAAGCACCATCGCAGAAGGATTTCCAAGCGCTATGAAAATGCTGCACAGCAGCGTGGCCTTGTCAAAGACGTCGCCAGCGCCGCACGAAACAGTTTCTTCGGGATAAAGCCAGAACTGGATTGGCATTACCACAGTAAGAATATTTTCGTTTATATATTCGAATGCGTAATTTGCCGCCTCGTAGAAATTTTCGGTCATGCTGTAAGACGGAAATTTGCCTTTGATGTCGTTTGCGATGTTCACTATACTTTCCTTTTCTGGCGTTACGAGTTTTGAAAGCTCCGCAATGTACAGGCTCTCGCTTTCCTCAATATACTCCCTGTATCGCATGAGTATCTCTAAATAGATCTTTGCGTATCTTTTTGTTATTTCATCTTCGGATATTTGCATCAATATTATATAGATAAATAGGCATAAAATCCTATCCCAATCCCGCGTTTAACAGCAACCATCACTTCTGCAGCGGATTCTCAATATTGTTGCAGCGCGCGCTTCGCAAGCAATAAAATACCTTGTGGCAATATTATAAGGTAAAGGAGACGGGCTGATTCGATGGGGAGCATTACGCTGAGTTTTTGGGACGGGGATGCAGGTTTTTCGGTTGAAGAGTTCTCAGACGCGGAGCTCGCCGAACTCGACAAAGTTGTCACAAACACAGACAAAAACATATATGCTTGGAAGATATCCGAAGCACTTACAACAGAACAGTCAGGCGCATTGCTCTCGAGGTACAGCAGGACAGTTTACACAGGCAGAAGGCTTTACCTGAAAGAATTTCTGCCAAACAAATTTCGCGGCCGCGAATTCTTTCTCTCATGGCTTGCTGATTATGGCGACGACTCAATACAAGAAATGTCTGGCGGCCTACCCGTTTCGTGCGAATATATATCGAATCTGGCAGTAAAGGAGCTTGAAGACTCAAGGATAGGTGCATCTTTCATAGAAAAATCGACACGATACGTATTCTTCGACAAAAAGCTGCCGAACGGAAGCTATATGTTTTACAGGGATCCGGATATAATGCAATCCAACCTTGGCGACAAGTATGTTGAACTTATGACGGGACTTTTTGATTCGTACGTAAAAGGCACCCCGGAAATGATCAAATACATAAAAGACAGGAACCCAATCGATGCGCAGTATTTTCGGATAGGCGAAAACCAGATAAGAATAAGCGAGCTCAGCAAAAAGATAGAAGAGGAAACGGGCATAACCGATGCAGACATGCAAAAAGCATACGACAATGCGATAAAGGCCAATGCTCTTGATTTCATGAGGGATTATCTCCCGATGGCTACGCTCACGCACGTTGGAATAAATGCAAATGCAAGGGCGTACGAAAACATACTGAACAAGCTTTTTGCGTCACAACTTGCAGAAAGCAAGTGGATAGCCAAGAACCTGTACAATGAATTGAACAAACTTGCGCCGTCGCTGATATACAGGGTTCTCGAAAGCCACGACAAATACTATCAGGAGCTTCTCTCAAACCGTGAGAGAATTATGCCTAGCTATATCGAAGCTGGCTCCCCCGCCGGAAAAGGCGGCGCCCGCGCCGAACTTGTCGATTATACCGGCAAAGGGGCGCAGGATCCTAACGGAGAGGCAAGCAAAAAGATTGCAAGTGCGCTTGTGTACAGGTACGCTGATGGCATGTCTTTTAATGAGGCATACAAGCGCGCGGAGGAAATGGGGCAGGAAAAGAGGGACGCGCTGATCGCGGCATATGTTGGTATGAGGGAGAACAGGCGCAACAAGCCGGGGAGGGCGTTTGAAAATGTCGATTATATGTTCGATTTTACTGGAAGGGTTGGCATATACCGCGACCTTCAGAGGCACAGAATAGGAACACAGGAAAGGCAAAGATTCTCGACAAGCTTGGGCTATGAAATGCGCAGCGAGTATGAAGACATAGGGATAGCAGACGACTACAAGAGCAAAATGGCCGAAGTAAAGGATCTATACAACAAACTAAGCGAAAAGTTGCCGTATCAGGCGCAATATGTTGTCACGTTCGGGTATAACCTCCACTGGTATTACAGGTTCAATGCAAGGCAACTTTACCATTTCTGCGAGCTAAGAACCACTCCGAGTGGGCATCCGGACTATAGAAAGATGGTTCAGCTAGTTTATAACGAGGTGAACAAGGTGCATCCCTCGGTCACAAAGCACATGAAATTTATAGACATGTCTGACTCAAGGCTGGGCAGGCTCAACGCCGAAATAAGAATAGCCCAGAAAAAGAAGGCAATACTCGGTTGAACACTTGCCTCAAGCTTATATCTTCACACCTTCGTAAAGCGGAAATCTCTTGCACAGATCAACCACATTCTTTTTTATCTCTTTTATTTTCCTGTTTTTGCCTATCTCTTTTTTGAACTTCGCTATATACTCTTGTCTTTCCTCCTTTTCTTCAGGCATACTGTAGGATTTTATCTCTTCAATGACATCTGCAATGTAGCCTCCTATAACCTTCATTTCCTGCTCTTTCATGCCCCTTGTGGTAACTGCTGGCGTGCCAAGCCGTATCCCGCTCGGGTAGAATGGGGAAAACGGCTCGTTTGGAATCGTGTTTTTGTTCACCGTTATCCCAGCCTTGTCCAGCGCTTCTTGTACAAACAGGCCCATTCCCTTGCCAATCGGTGTAAGGTCAACCAGGATCATATGGTTGTCTGTGCCATTTGTAACGAGCTTTAGCCCCCTTGCTTTCAATTCTTCCGCAAGAGCTTTCGCATTCGTGACTATCTGCCGTCCATAGGTCTTGAATTCCGGCGTCGAGGCTTCGAGCAGTGCCACGGCAATTCCCGCAGTTGTATGATCGTGTGGACCGCCCTGCAATCCAGGAAAAACAGTTTTTTCTATCTTGCTTGCAAGCTCAGGATCCTTCTGCAGGCCCTTGTCCGTGACCATGATTATTGCGCCCCTCGGACCCCTAAGTGTTTTGTGGGTAGTCGTCATTATAATGTCTGCATACTTGGCAGGGCTTTCATGCACTCCTGCTATCACAAGCCCTGAGACGTGCGATATGTCAGCGGCAAGATAAGCGCCTTCAGCATCGGCTATCTCGGCAAACTCCTTGAATGGCAGCGCCCTTGTATATGCTGTAGCGCCAATCCATATCAGCCTGGGCTTGTTTTCGCTTGCCAGCTTTCGCGCTTCATCTATGTCAATGTAGCCATCGCTTTTCACATGGTAGGGCACGCTTTTGAAATATTGCCCAGTAACGCTCGTCTTCCATCCGTGCGTGAGATGTCCGCCGTCCGTAAGATTCATCCCCATTACCACATCTCCAGGCTTGCATGTAGCAGCATATATCGCGAAATTCGCTGGCGAGCCTGAATAGGGTTGCACGTTTGCATACGGAACTCCGAAAAGAGCCTTCGCTCGCTCTATCGCAATGCTTTCTATTTTGTCAACAAATTCGTTGCCGCCGTAGTACCTTCTTCCAGGATAGCCTTCGGAGTATTTGTT
Source organism: Microcaldota archaeon (assembly GCA_023270055.1). Lineage (GTDB taxonomy): Archaea > Micrarchaeota > Micrarchaeia > Micrarchaeales > CABMGC01 > JAGDYB01. The sequence goes on along the minus strand of JAGDYB010000017.1, from coordinate 39,352 downwards.
GGTCAGCACCGAACCGACAGCCTCCATCACCGCCATGCTCGCGAAGTTTTCGGAAGGTATGAGCTCAAGGCTTTCTCTCTGTCTTTTGAGTTCCTTTTTTATCATGTCGTGTATTTCTCTATCGGTTTTTCCAAGATTCTTAAGGATGCGCATAAAAACCCCTAAATGTAAAAGCAGGCAAACTATAAAAAAACTCTTGAAAAATCAAAATAGGAAAAGTTTTCTTCTTGTTCAGTAGCTCTTTACGTGTTTGCTTGAGACATTCGGGTATTCTGGGTATACCACTGGCGGGCGTTTGAAACCATGGTTTTCATGCCTTCTTTCAGGTTCAGGCATATCCTTTGCTTTGTCGACAATCATGTTTACTATCTCTTTGGCCAGCTGCTTGTTTTTATCATTGTATACTAGTATCGCCGAATAATAAGGAATCATTTCAGGAGTGCTCAAGTTGAGCGGTGACCTCATGACAATGCGGTCCATCTTGAAATAGATATCAATGAGCCTGTCGTAATCCACGCCGTACAGATCCTTTATCCTAGTTGGATCATGTTTCTCTACATATTCAAGGGCTGCGTCTTTGTCTAGCATTATTGTGTTCATTATGTCAATCAACTCCTTCTTTACCTTGGAAAAGTCTACTTCATTCTTTCTTAACAGCCTTAAAAACGGCGATGGCATCAGCTGTTTTTCTAACTGTATGGCCCTTTTTACAAGCTCATGTTCATCTTTCATTGCTTCCATACTTTCAGGCATAAAAATCAGATGTATGAACTTTTGGCAGATATTTAAATCAGCCAAGCCCATTCGTCAATCAGCTAAATCGAGCGGCTCGGCTTCGGAAGACATTCAAAAATGGACTCCGCGGGATTCTCGTGGCATATGTGAAGCCAAATTCGAACCCGCAACCTCCTGCATGCCATGCAGGCGCGCTACCATTGCGCCAGGAGCCCAAAGCCAAATCATACCGGCGATATAAACAGTATATTGCCCCCTCTGAGCAAGATGGTGCCGAGCTTTGCCTTGACATTTCCCTCGTCAAGCTCTTCCGCACCCTCCAGAACTATATTCATGTGTATGTCAAAGGAGGTCATCTTTCCGCGTATGTTCAGGTTGTTCTTCAGCCTGATCAAAACCTGCTGCCCTATTCCCTTGTTCAAAAGGTCGAAAGGTCTTTCCTGCATCATTTATTTCACCAAACAAATACTTCAAACAATATCAATGCACTTTTCTTATTTTTCCGGCTTTGCCTTGTCGGTTATTTTTGCCAGATCCTCCTTCTTTATCGCAAGCTTCACAATGCCGGTGCCAAGCTGTATCTGCTTGCCAACCAGTATGTTCTCTGTGACTCCCTTCATTTGGTCTATTTCTCCAAACGCGGCAGCGTTTGTTATGTGCTTCACCGTTTCCTCGTATGCGGCCCTTGCGAATACGGATCCCTTGCTTCCGCTGAGCCCGTGCCTGCCTACGTTGCGCAGCGTGCCGTCCGCGGTCATGGCGTCTGCCACAACAAGCAAGTGCCTGTCGTTTACCGTGAATCCTTGCTCCGCAAGAATCTTTTTCAGCTCCCTTGCAAGCGCGTTCCTCGCCGCTTCTATGCCAAACACGCGGTATATCTCGAAAATGTCATTTGTGTATATGCGGTTTGCATCAACACCTTCAACATTAAGCAGTTCCTGCAGGTTGCTGTCTGTTGTTATCAAATAGAACTCGCCGGTTGTGCTGTCGTTTTGTATGAACACCTTGCCCACGCCATGCAGTCCGTTTATCGTGAGCGACTTCACCTGAAGCAGTATATTCCTTATCGCCTTGTGGTTTTTGGTATGCGTCTTTATGACTATACTCCTTCCATTTACGACCTTTGCATCGAGCTTGAGCTGCTTTGCTATCTTCTCTGAGACAAATCCCGGCTTCATCCCGTTTGCCTCGAGCACCTGCGTGTCAAGCCTTACTATTACTATGCCTTTTGAAAAGTTGTCGGTTATCCTCCTTGCCACATCGCTTACCTTTACCTCGTTTATCGAATTGGCTATTTTTTCTACCTTGTCAAAGTTCTTGTTTATCGATTTGTCAAAGTATACATATGTCAGCGGTGCCGAAGGCTTCTTTTTCGCATCGAGCAGTTCCACCATCCTGGGCAGCCCCGAAGTCGCAATTGTCGAGGTTATACCTGCAAAATGGAATGAACGCAGGACCATCTGGGTGCTAGGCTCGCCTATTGACTGCGCTGCCACGACACCGACAGGCTCTCCGTGCGCTGCCTGCAGCTCCTTCTTTTCCAGGTAGTCGGTAAACCTCACCTTGATTGGGTCTACGCCGTCGCCTCCATAAAGCGTCTCTATTATGTTGCCGTGTATATCCCTTACGCTTTCGTCCTTGTTCACGTAGTAATCCTGCAGCGCGTTTATAAGCCTTCTCTGCAGGTAGCCGCTCCTCGCGGTAAGCATTGCCTTGTACACAAGCGATATTCTTGATCCGATCGCGTGCATGAACAGCTCTTCAGGCGAAAGTCCGGAATAGTAGCTGGACACTATGAATCCCTTTGCTGTAGGTGTCATGTCGTTGGGTTTTATGGTTGGCAATACCCTGTTTGAAGCATAGCCCCTCTTTATTCTCCCGCCCTTCAGCGTTGCCTGCTGCCCGAGGAACGCGGTCATTTGTACCAAATTCATTATTGTTCCTCTGGCCCCAGCCCTTACCATCACTATAGAATGGCTTTTTGGATCTGAGTTCTTAACCACTTCCTGCCCAGCCTGCTCTCTTGCCCTGTCAAGCTCAGCTATAATATAATTCTCAAGTGACTGCTTTCTGGTGTACCCGACCATGTTCTTCAAAGTGCCAGCCTTGTACTCTTCTATATACTTGTTTGTCTTGCTGAACGCGTCGCTCAATATCTTCTCCTTCTCCTCGGCAAGCTTTTGGCTTAGCATGTAATCCTTTACGCCTATGGTTATACCCCACATCGTGAGGTATGCATATGTCATCCTTGCTGATTTTGTTATAAATTCTCTAAGGAAATCAGGGCCGTAGGTGACGTAAAGCTTCTCTATCATCTTGCCCTTCTGCCCATACACGTCCTTTGTCATTGTCCCTTCTACAATCTTTCCATTCTTTATCTTTACGGTGTTGTTGCCTTTCTTGTATTCGAAGTCGAAATCCTTCGGAAGCAGCATAGAAAATACGTCCTTTCCGCTGTAGAGGCCATTCTTGTCTGGGTGCGGCAACTCGTACACGCCAACGTTTGCAAGCAGATTTATCGCCTCCTCCTTAGTAAGTTTTGTGTTGTCATCGGTGAGAAGGAAAGCCCCTGTTATGCCGTCTTCGCTGTTTGATATTATTGCGCCGCCGTCTCTTGGCGAGAATACCTGATCTTTCACCTGCATAAGATACTTTGCCTCCGCAAGCGCTTCTAGCGTTTGTGGCACGTGCAAGTTCATCTCGTCTCCATCGAAATCTGCATTGTAAGGGAACGTGGCGCAGTAGTTGAGTCTCATCGTTTTTCCAGGCAGCACCTTTACCCTGTGTGCCATAATAGAAATGCGGTGCAGCGAAGGCTGCCTGTTGAAGAGCACTATATCGCCATCGGTAACCTGTCTTTCAAGTATGTCGCCAACCTGCAGCTCCTTAAGTACCTCCTCCCTGTTGGTGTCAACGATCCTTCTTCTTTTTTTGTCCTTTGTTATTACGTTCACCACTGTCGGATACTCCTTCCTTGCCAGAAGCTCCTTTGCCTTGTCAAAATTCCATTTTGTGACATAGAACGGCAGCGTCAGCTTGCTTGCAATTTCGAATGGGAGGCCTACTTCATCTATATCAAGGTACGGGTCTACAGATATTACCGTTCTTGCCGAATAATTGACCCTCTTTCCGCTAAGGTTGTACCTGAACCTTCCCTCCTTGCCCTTCAGCCTCTGCGCGAGCGTCTTCAATGCTCTTCCGCTTCTGTGCCTTGCTGGAGGTATGCCTGGCGTCTCGTTGTTGAAATAGGTTGTCACATTGTACTGCAGAAGCTCCCACAGGTCGTCTATTATGATCTGCGGCGCTCCAGCGTTTATGTTCTGCTCGAGCCTCTGGTTTATCCTCATCACATCAACGAGTTTGTGCGTAAGGTCGTCTTCGCTCCTTTCTCCCGATTCGAGCGTTATTGATGGCCTAACGTTTACCGGCGGCACGAGAAGCGATGTGAGTATGAGCCATTCCGGCCTGCTGCTCTTCGGATCTATGTTGAGCAGCCTAAGGTCGTCGTCGCTTATCTTTGCAAGCATATCCCTGATTTCGTCAGGCTTGAGCCTCTTGTCGCCTATATAGAAGTATGTAGGAGCCTCAAACTTGACTTTCTGCTGCGGCGCTCCGCAATGCGGGCACTTCTTTATGTTCCTGAGCTTCTTGAGTAGGCTGTTGCCCTCGAAATTTTCCTGATTGTCTTCATCGTTGCCTTCTACGAATACCCGAATTTTCTCCTTCGCCTCCTCTGTCTGCTCCTCATTGAGCATTATCCTGTTGCAGCTTTGGCATTTTGCCTGCAAAAGGAGATATATGATTTTTGCAAAATCTGAATGCACCACGGGCCTGACGAGCTCTATGTGCCCGAAATGGCCTGGGCATATCTTAGCCCTGCCGCCGCACGTCTTGCACACGAGTCCCGGGTCTATAACCCCGAGCCTCTGGTCCAGCAGCCCGCCGTCTATTGGATAGCCATCTTCTGTATATGTGTCAGGCACGGTAAGCTTGGCAACGCTGAGCCTCTTTATTTGCTCAGGGGACAGAACTCCAAATTTTACATAATTTATTATCTCAGGTTGCATATGAACACCAATTCATTCGCTCAGTTTTATCTGCGGGAATATGTGCATTGACTTTATCTCGTCGAGCAGGAGTTTGAAAGCGTAGCTCATTTCAACTTCTACAAGGTTGTTGCCGTGGCACATCGGGCACACTGCGACATGCTTCGTGTAGTCGTAGTATCCGATGCTTCCGCAGTCCTTGCACACGAGCACTGTTGTCTTGTCGCTCTGGTCGAGAAGTCTTTCTTTCAGCAGCAAGCTCGCACCATATCCAACGAGCACATCCCTTTCCATTTCCCCGAATCTGAGACCGCCCTGCCTCGCCTTTCCTTCAGTAGGCTGGTGCGTCAGTATCTGCACAGGTCCCCTGCTTCTCACTTGTATCTTGTTGCTGACCATGTGGTAGAGCCTGTTGTAATAAACAACCCCGCTAAATATCTTCGCGTAGAACGGCTTTCCCGTTATACCATCGTAAAATGTCTCTTCTCCATTCCTGTCGAAGCCGTAGCTCTCGAGCATATCGCCTATTTCGCTCATGCGCTTTATCCCGCTTTCAGCGAACGGCGTGCCGTCAATCATTTTTCCGGAAATCGAACCCGCTTTGCCTGCAAGCTCCTCCAGCAAATGTCCGAACGTCGCTCTTGTAGGCAGCGAATGAGGGTTGAGCAGAAGATCCGGTACCATTCCATACTCGCTGAAAGGCATGTCCTCCTGCGGCACTATGTTTGCAACAACGCCCTTTTGCCCCTGCCTGCTTGCGAACTTGTCGCCCCTTTCCGGTATCCTAAGGCTTCTTATCCTTATCTTGACAACTTTCGTTGCGCCCGTTGTTTCGGTAAGTATAACGCTGTCCACAACGCCGTATTCTCCTGCCTTCAGCGTTATGGAATCATCCCTGACCTTTTCCTCAAGGCCGGATACGCCAACATTTTCCTCGAGGAACCTTGGTGGCGCAACCTTGCCTATAAGCACGTCGCCTTCCTCCACGTTTGTTTCAGGCTCCACAATGCCGTCGTCACTGAGTTTCGAATAAGCATGCTCGCCAAGGTAACCCTCAGCAGTAGGCGGCGGCACCTTGAAGACGTCCGTCTGCCCGCCAGGATACCTTCTTTCCTCGCTTGCGTATATCTTGTAAAACATGCTTCTTCCCAAGCCCCTGTCCACTGCAGCCTTGTTGATCACCACTGCATCTGCCATGTTATATCCGGAATATGTGGTAAGGGCAACAACAAAATTCTGCCCGCTCGGGTGCGTTTCTATCTTTCCAGCCCTGTACGAAGCCGTCGATACTATCGGTTTCTGCGGGTAAAAAAGCACGTATGCCCTTGAATCATATCTCAAGTTGAAGTTCGTTGCGTAAAGCCCCTCGCTCTGCTTTATAAAGTTTGCAAGCATCGCGTGCCTAGCGACGCTGTTGTGCTCGACGTAAGGTGCGGTGCTTACTGTAAGTCCGAAAATTGCTGACAAATCGGGTTCGAGGTGCGTTGTTTCGCTTGTTATGTCCTCTTCCCTGAGCGCAACCATGCTGTTTTCCTCCTCCTCCGCGTCAAGGTACTCTATAATGCCCCTTCTTATCAGGTAGTTGAAATCTATCTCCTTGCTCTTCAGCTTTTCCACGAGCTCTGGCGTAAGCTTCGATTTTCCGTTTTCGACTATTATGTACGGCTTCCTTACCCTGCCCGCGTCGGTGTTGACGTGCGCCTCGTTCAGCTTCTTGTTGTAGAAGACGTTGATTTCACCAGAAATGAGGCCGTTCCTTCTCGCGTTCCTTACTTCATTGGCGAACTTTTCGCCGTCTTCGACATGACCTATAACCTTGCCGTTCAGATAAACATAGCATTTGCTATTTATTTTCGCCAAGTAAAACACCTACTCCTTTACTTCCCCAATCTCCTTTATCTTCTGCTCAGACAGCTGCTCGTCAGCGCCAAGCGTGACCTTGGCCATAATCGAAAGGTATTTCGTAAGCCCGACCTCCTGCCCTTCAGGCGTTTCCGAAGGGCATATCTTTCCCCACTGCGTGCCGTGCACCTCTCTTGCCTTGAAGTGCGGGTGCTTTTTTGCGAGCGGCGATTTTATCCTTCTCAAATGTGCGTAGGTGCTAAGAAGGTTCGTCCTGTCAAGCACCTGCGAGATGCCTGTCTGCCCTGCAACCCACGTGCCCGTGCCCATCGCGTATATTATCTTGTCGGTAAGAGTGTCCGGGTTTATTATAGTCTGTATGCTTATCTTCCTTCCCCTTGCGCTCGTCCTCTCTATCTGGTATTTGACATCCTTTATGAAAAACTTGAATGCGTAAGTGAAAAGTTCCTCCATGAGCTCGCCGGCAAACCTTATTCTCTTGTTCGCGTAGTGGTCCTTGTCGTCCTGTTTCACATATTTGTTCGCGACGAGCGAGGCCTTCTTTATCATTTCGAGTATATACCTACCCTTGTCCTTCCTGCTTGTCTCGTCTACGCCCAGATGCGGGAGCAGGTACGTGTCGATCTGCGTCTCGGCCCTTTTCTGCTGGTATTCCTTGGCCTGCCCCGGCGCAGACATCTTTCCTATCTCCATCATGGCTTCCGCCGGCATCATGTTTTCGATGCTGTTGGTTTCAAGGTTCAGCATCATATCATTTTTCACAACGTCTATCTCCGAGGCAACATCCATTATGTCCTTGATCTGCAGCCCAAGAGCCCTGAGCACAATAGTAACTGGCAAAGGCTTTGATATTGTCGGGAATATTATGTCTATATTTCCTTTCTGTTCCCTTCTCACCACGCATCTTGCCCTGAAGCCCAGCGCGGTGGAGAAGACTTTGCTTACCACTTCCTCGCCGTTTTTCTCGTTCGTTGTTATTATTTTGTTAGGCGCGGTGTCCTCAAGTCCTATCAAAACCCTCTCAGTGCCCTTGATTATGAAGTATCCCCCAAGCTCTTCAGCATCCTCTCCGTTCTCTATAAGCTGGCTCTTTGTCATGGTTTTTAGGTAGCAGTTGTTGCTCTTGACCATTATGGGTATCTCGCCGATTAGGACTTCGCCATACGATGTCGCTTTTTCGACGCCTCTTATGATTGGAACCAGCTCCACAAATATGGGCGCCGCGTAAGTCAGATTTCTGAGTCTTGCCTCGTTTGGCAGTATGTTGCGCCTCGAGCTGTCAGCTTCTGTCATTGAAGGCTTGCCGACCCTGACGTTTCCGAGCTTGAGCGCGAACCCCTCCACGTTAGGCGTTATCATACCCTGCTTGTTTATTATCTTCTGCAGCCCGAGATCTATGAATTTGTTGAAGCTCTCTATCTGATGCTGCACCAGAGAATAAGATGTGACATATGAGTCTATAATCTCGTTTGCCATCAAACCACTTAAAGCGGCTCGACTATGAGCCTATAATATTTATACTTTATCCCCTTGACATCTTCCCTTTCAATGCTTATTATTCTCCCCGCTTTCGCATCCGGGTCGTTTGCTATCATCGCGTCGGTCGTGAGAATTTTTGGCAGCTGTTCCCTTTTTATGCCAAGCTCCTTTAGCACCTTTTCGCCGTCCCCGTCGCTGAGCACTACGTACTTTGGAACTAGTTCATTTGTTATCTTGCGGGTTTTTCCCTTATCTTCTACCAAATATACACCTAAAACTAGCAATGCTACCAATCGCAGGGTACAGCCACGTAACATTATTTAAACAAAAAGATTTATATATTTTAGCTAAAATTTTGCTACCCTAAAACTATCGGTCTCAAGCCCCGCTCCGCAAGCAGCATCATGCTTCTTTGCAAAATCAACCAGCGCAACGCATTTTTCTGGCAAGCTTGCGGTAATCGAGGGTTCCTGCGCGCGTGCTCAGCCTTCCAGCAACGCCGCACCCAGGATCATTGCGTTAAGCAAAAGTATTTTATTTTTATTATGGTAGTATGTTACTCGGGACAAGCCACAAAAAAGGGAGTGCTGAAAATGTACGATTTAAGCCAGCAGGGTAGCGAGGAGCTGTTCAAGCCCAAGATAGTTGTTGCCGGGGTTGGCGGAGGCGGAAACAACACTGTCAACAGGCTCAGCAACCTTAACATACACGGCGCGGATCTCATCGCTTACAATACCGACCTGAAACATCTCAAAACCTTGAGCCCAGCAATAAAAGCCATAGTGCTTGGCGAGCAGATAACGCATGGCCTCGGAGCTGGCGGTTTCCCAGACATTGGAGAGAAGGCGGCCGATCTGTCGCGCGACGCGATTCGCTCGAGCCTAAACGACGCAAATCTCGTGTTCCTCACCGCGGGCATGGGAGGTGGCACTGGAACTGGCGCTGCCCCGGTGGTTGCGGCGCTTGCGAAGGAGATAGGTGCCATAGTGATTGGCATAGTTACAATACCATTTGAGCTGGAAAAGGTGAGGCTCGAGGTGGCAAGAAAGGGGCTTGAAAAGCTCAGGAAAAGCGTAGACACGCTAATTGTGATAGACAACCAGAGGCTTTTCACGCTTTATCCGAATCTTCCAATAGAGAAGGCGTTTATGCTCGCAGACGAAATAACTGCCAAGGCGGTAAGGGGCATAACGGAGACGATAACGCAGCCCAGCTTCATAAACCTGGACTTTTCAGATCTAAGAACTATAATGAGTAGTGGCGGCCTTTCGATGATAAGCGTCGGCACAGGCCAGGGTCCAACCAAGGTCGACGAGGTCGTGGACAGCGTACTCAAAAACAAGCTGCTTGATGTAGATTACACGAACGCTTCTGGCGTGCTTCTGCATATAACCGGCGGAAGCGACATGACGCTCGGCGATGCCAACCAGATTGGCGAGCGGCTGACAGAGTTCGTATCACCAAATGCCAACGTTGCATGGGGCGCAAGGCTCGATGAAACATTTGCGAACAAAATAGAAGTCATAGCTATATTTACAGGAGTGTCAAGTCCATCAATAATGGGCAAAAAAGACAAGCTAGGAAACGAGCTTGGGCTTGACGGGCTGTGAGCAGCTTATAATATAATATAATCTTCTTAATTATATAGCCTTAATTTGCTTTATAGCCTGTTTTTGGCAAGCTCCTCCAATTCCTTCTGCAGATTCTTGTCTTGGAATTTCCCCGGATTTGACAGGTATTCCTTTATCACATCTCTTTCGTCGCCCGAGAGCTTGTCTCCCAGAAGATCCACGAATGCGTCAAACTTTATTATCGAGCGGAGGTTGAGCCCCATCTCCCTTGCCTTTTCCTCTCCTCTCCCTCTGTCGACCACAACGTACACGTCCTTCACATTGACATTCTTCAGCCCGCGTTTCCTTGTCTCTGAATTTATCTGGTTTATGGCGAGCACCTTGCTGTCCATTGAAGTGACAACATCATCAAAAAGTATAATATTGTCGCCCTCATTGATCACGCCCTCGACCAGAGCATGCTGCCCATGGCTCGCTATATAATTGTTTATATCCTCCTCGCTCTTCACCTCGTCAGGCAGCTTTCTTGTGTAAAGAGACGGAATCTTGTACTTCAGCGCCACGCCATTTGCGAGGGATATGCCACCCATTGCAATGCCAACCGCTTTGTACTTTTCCCTATCGATGTGGTTCTCCTGCAGCAACATGCAGAATGCATCAGTGATTTTTTCATAAAGCTGTGGAAAGGATGTTATGGGCCTCAGATTTATATAGAAAGGACTCCACGCCCCGCTCACCAGTGTCCAACCAGAAGGCCGGTCTCTGTACCAAGTCAGCAGCATGCCGTTCTCATATATGCCCACAGCAATTTCGCGCTTCAATGTTTCAAATTCGTCCATTCGCACACCTGACATACTGTTTTATTTTGTGCCTGCATCCGCGCCTCGCGTTCGTCTGATTTCATGCGCGCAGGCAGCAAACGCACCACACCGAAAGGACTAGTGCATTTAATATTTAAAAGAATTGCCTCAACTATTATTTTCTATTAGTTTGTCAAGCACGCATCAACTTCTCTTCAGCTTTGAAAGTACGACGTCCACTGCCGGTCCGATATCGCCCAGCATGCCGCCAAGCCTTTCCTTTGCCAAGTCAAGCTGCTGGCTTATCTTGTCTTTCACATATTCCCTTACCTTGTACTTTTCATATAAGGCGAGCATGTATTCAACATCCTCCTTTGTCTTCTCGCTCCTCCTTTTTCTGTATATCTCAACTATCCTTGCTTTCTCTTCGCTGCTTGCAAGGCCGTATGCGCGCATCACAAGCAAGGTAAGCTTGCTTTCATATATGTCGCTGTATCTGCTTTTCTTTGTCACCTCTTCCGGCTCCATGTCGAGCAGGTCATCGTTAAGTTGAAACGCAATTCCAAGCGGCTCGCCAACCTCTTCGATTTTTCCTATGAACTCCTTGTCTTTGTCAGCAAGAATTGCCGCAAGTCTCAGCGGCCCAACAACGCTGTACAAAACCGTCTTGTTGTTTATGATTTCGAAGTATTTCCTCTCATCGGAGGAGGTAATAACATCCACATTGCCACTTGCGGTAAGGTCTATGTATTGGCCATGTCCAGTATGCACTCCAATGTTGTATAGCTCATTGTGCAGCGCATCCCTTTTCTCCTTCCCAAACTGCGTGGTAAGATCATGCATCATGTGCCACATCGCGGAGCTCTCGACCACAACAGCGAGCTCGGCAAGGTTTCTTCCGTATTTCATGTGCAGCGTCGGGCCGCCGCGTCTCACTTCTGCATTGTCATGCATGTCGTCCAGTGCAAGTATCCAGTCTTCGGAAAGTTGCACAACTGCGGCAAGCAACAGGGCCTGCTCCTCATCCGCCCCGAACTCTTTTGCCGCAAGCGCAAGAAGCAGCGGCCTGCTGTAGCTGCCCCTCCGTTCAGAGTATTCTGCAAGCAGCTTATAGTATTCCTTGTCTCCAGCAGACGCCTCCCTAAGATATTTTGATATAATATCAAATATCCTGTCCTTGTAGTACTCCAAATCCTTGCCTTCATCTTCCAAAACAGTGTGCTTTACGTAAAACGTGCAAAAACCTCAGTTACAAGAACATATAGTGCTTTTTGCTTTATTAAGCACAATCTTTATATATCTTGATTGACAGATATATAACTCTGTAATAATTAAATCTTTATCCTTAAAAACATGGTGGTCTAGTGTCAATATTGTCAAAAGACGACGAAAAATATATAAAGGAGCTTTTTGCGAAGAACCTGGCGGATAAGGTTAACCTTACGCTGTTTGTCGACGAAAAGGAAAAGTGCATGTACTGCAAGGATACCGAGGAGCTGCTTACCGAGCTCTCATCTACCAACCCTAATATCACGCTGTACGTGTATAAGCTCGCGGAACACAAAAAGGAGGCGGACTTTCTAGGTATAGACAAAACGCCTGCGCTTGTTGTGTGGGGCAAGAAGAGCTACAATGTTTATTACTTTGGCATACCTGCGGGTCACGAGTTTGCGGCGCTGCTGGAGGATATAGTCGACGCATCAAAAGGCAAGACAAGACTCAGCGATGCGGTAAGGGAGAAGGTCAAGAGCATAGACAAGCCGGTCGAGATAAAGGTGTTTGTGACGCCGACATGCCCGTACTGTCCGAGGGCGGTCAGGACCGCACACCAGTTCGCCATGGAAAACAAAAACATCAAGAGCAGCATGATTGAAGCGATGGAATTTCAGGAGATGTCGCAGAAGTATGAAGTGATGGCAGTGCCGAAGGTTGTCATAAACGACAAAGTGTCTTTTGAGGGGGCGTTGCCAGAAGAGCAGTTTCTTGAGTACGTCATGAGCGCAGTGGAATGAGCAGCGGCCTATTGCGCCACTATTGTGGCGCCTCCGGCTTCCTTGTCCCTGGTAAGCGTATAGATTCTTGAATTTACTGCCTGCTTCAGCGCCTCGTCATGCGTTATTATGAATATCTGGTCCACTATTTTTGGCAGCGTGTCGTTGAAGAGGGTTATGAACTTGCTTATACCTTTCTGGTCTATATTGTGCGTCGGCTCGTCAAGTATTATCCATTTAAGGTTCGGAACGAGAACCAGTGCGAATGCAACGCGCATGGCAAGGCATGCGATGCTCCTTTCGCCGCCGCTTGCAATTCCATCTACGTCTATCCACCTTCCATCTGCAAGCCTTACCTTGAGCTCATACGAATTGTTCTCAGTGCCAAGCATTATGCTAACATAGTCGCCGTACGGGTAAAGTTCGGGCCATATCTGCTGCATTATATTGTTGATCGCGTCTATGAGCCTGCTCCTGAGTACAAGCTGCGTCGCCTCCAGCGCCGTCTTGAATTCCGAAAGCATGTTCGCTATGCCCCTTTTTCTTTCTATGTCCGCGTATACTTTTTCTATTTTATTTATTTGTTCTTCAAAGCCCCTTATGCTTTCATCCGCCTTCTTTAAGCTGCTCTGGTTTGATTCGATATCCTTCTTTATCTTTTCAACGTTCGAGTTCGCAGCCATGGCAAGGTTCCTGAGCTTCTCGATTTGGGTCTCGTCTACGATTATGCTTTCATATTCCCCTTTCATCTTTCTGATGTCGCCGCTGTAGCGTTCTATGTCGCTTCTGTACTTCGCCGCGCGCCCGATTTTCTCCCTTGCCATTGTGAGCCGGCTTTTCGATTCAGAAAGCTCGTCAATCTTCCTTCTAGCATCAGCCTTTTCCTTTTCAAGCGCATCTATCTTGCTTTTATACTCCGCAAGCTCGGCAACTACAGCATCTATCTCCTTCTTGAGATCCTTTGTGCTGTTCAGTTTTTCCTCGTTCATCTTGAGCTCGTTTGCCTCATCATTAAGTGCGCGTATTCTTTTTTTCTTTTCTTCGATGTCCCGGGTCGATCTCTCTATGGCCTTGTCCAGGCTCTCAAGCGCCCTCCTCTTGCCTTCAAGCAGTCTTTCCCTCATGGCTTCGTCCATGTCTCTCTCACATACGGGGCATTTCGTCATGGGCTTCTCCAGCTCTTTGAGCCATTCGCCTATTTCTTTCTTTTGCGATGCGTATGAGGCATTTATCTCCTGCAGTTCCTCAAGCATTTTATTTTCCTCGTCAATCTGCTTTTTTGTGCTCTCATAGCTTCTTCCGCCAATCTTTTCAATCGCTTCCTTCCTCTCATTTTCCTTCTCCTTCATCTGCTTTGCCCTTTCCTGCGCCTTTGCATATGAGCTTGTGTATTCATTTGCCTTCTTCTCTATTTCCGATTCGCTTTTTTTGGCGTTTTCAATATCAGTATTTAGCTTGCCCAGCTCTTTTTCTATCTCCTCTGCCTGCGGGAGCTTCTCCTTTTCTATTTCCTCAAGCTCCCTCTTGAGCGCCGCAGCCTTTCCCTCCAATCCCTTAAGTTCGCTCATTATTTCGTTTTTCTTTCTGAGCAGTTCGTTCTTCTCCTTGAACTCCTTTTCGTACTTTTCATATTCCTCCTGCGCGGCGCCAAGCTTCCTTTCGAGTTCTTCTACCTTCGCCTCGTAACTTTTTTTCTCCTCTTTCGCCTCGTTCAGGCTCGACTTGAGCTTTTCCAGATCCCATGCCGAAACCGAGCTTTCCTCGCCTTTTACCTCATCCCTTATTTTGTTTATGAGTGAAGTCGCATTATCAAATGCCGTCGCGAACTTGTCCAGTCCAAGGAGTTCGTCTATCTGCCTTTTCCTGTCCGCAGGTCCAAGCTCCAAAAAGTAGTCCAGCTGGTTCTGCTCTGAATAGATTGCCCTTGAGAAGACGTCATAGTCAACCTTAAGGAGCCGTTCTATCTCCTCATTGACCCTTTCGGGTTGCGACTGCAAATAGGCGCCATTCTTTTTCAGCGTCGCCTTTGGCGGCGAGTTCGCATATATCTCCCTAACGACAGTGTATTTATTTCCGTCGATTTCAAAATTCAGTTCAACACTTGCCTCGTTTTCCTGCTTGGGCACGTTGGTTATTATATCGCCAACGCTTATCTTCTTCCTTTTCAAACTGGGGAAAGTTCCGAAGAGCGCATACGATATTGCATCCATCATCGAGCTTTTTCCCGCACCCATAAGCCCTATAAGTATGTTTGTGCCCTTTGAAAAGGAGATTGAAGTATTCTTGTGAGTCTTCCAATTCTTGAGCGTTATTGAATCTATCATGCTCTGACCGCAAAAATACTGTATAGTAGTCTTATTGCACTTCCAAATTTATATTTTTGCGCCTGGCATGCGCCTATTCCGAAGAAGAGTGTTTGCGCATTGCGCTGCGTATTTCCTCTATATGCATCATCAAAGTGATCTTTTCTGGCGGTGTAAGATCGTAGTTTTTGATATTGCGGGCGAAGTATTCAAAATCGACAAAATGATAATTCTTGTGTTCAGTAAGCTTGACCTCCGTGTTCTCGAGCCACGCAACAAAACAGTTCACTATAAACACGTTTGTATTGTCAACGGTCAGATATGTGCCGCCGTAAACCGCATCGCTTATAGGCACCCCAACCTCTTCCTGCAACTCCCTACTGATCGCATGCGCCACTTCTTCTCCTTCATGAATATGCCCTGTCACTAGATTGAGTGCGCGTGGATAAAGGTCATCTTCAGCTTTTCTTTCAAGCAGAAGTATTTTTGCATTTTTTCCCTTCGCTTCAGCGGCAGGTTCTTCATAGAGCGGCACTATCCATATCATACGGTGCAGCTTAAATTCTTCCAATGTGCTCTTTTCCTCCTGCGCGCCCAGTTTCATAAAATTCATGCTTCTATCTTTGTACATTCAACCCTCTCGTCATTGTTTAGTATCCTTCCTATGATTCCAGGCACATTTGCATTGGCAATATACCCAACACCTTTTGTTTCCTTTATCATTTCGTACGTGATAATAAGCTTGTGCTTCATCCCTCCTGTAACATCAATTTTGTTTGATCCGCCCGCAGCATCAATAACCTGCATTATGTTGCTTGAATCAACGTGCCTGATGAGTTTCGCATCCTTATATTTAACGGGGTCCTTGTCATATATCCCGTTGACATCGGTATCCATTATCACAATGTCCGGCTTCATGCTCTTTGATAGCGCGTGGAGGACGGTCTCTGTGGATGCAATTTGCACTCCCTTTTCCACATCAATTACAACATCACCATATACCACCGGTATGAATCCAAGTTCCAGCGCCTTGGCTATGTGTTCCGAATATACACTGTATATCTCGCCGTTTTTGAGCATCATGAAAGACGATGGTGCAAAGGGCATTACAGGTATGTTTTGCCTGATCGCTATGTCAACCAGAATGCTGTCAAGTTGCTGTGCGACCTGCTTGGTTATTACCGCGCCCTTCCTGCTCTCATCATTCACCAGCCCTTCGTTTACTTTGTATTTTTTTGCCGGCACGTGCCCGAACGACCCGCTGCCGTGGCCTATCACAACATCAAACCCAAGCTCCTTTTTTGCTGAGTAAATCTCATCGAGCAGTCTGTATATCTCGCTTTCCTTGGCAGTATTCTCCTTGCCCACATCGGTTATGCTGCTCCCGCCCAACTTTATAAAAACCAATTTTTTCATGCCTTCACTCGCTTTTGCATTGCAAAACATGTCGAATCAAGAAAATTCATTTCATTCCTTTGCCATCAGTGTCATAAACTATTTTATCTTTGTTTTTGTGCTGCTCTTTAAATATTATTATATATTCGTCAATTGCCCTTATAATAAGTGAGGGACGTTGCCGCAACAATAGGAAGATATAAATTATTTGTCATTCAAAGTAGTTCTATACTTTCTGCTTATGTAATTATATAGACAGCAATAGATAATAATAAATAAACAATAAATCCTGTGCCAGATATTTTCCGGTGGTAAGAAATATTTTTATATGTGAAAGGCATATAATCATTGAAATCCTAGGGCAGACTGGTAGATTTATAAATTTATAAAATTCAAATCAGAATGGAAGCAGAAAAAATTTACGCAGGCAGCGTGTTTTTATGGGAAAGATTAATTTTGAGAATAAGCTCATCGCGATTGTGCGCGTCAGAGGAAGAATAAAGGTCAGGGAGCCAATAGAGGAAACGATGGAAAGGCTTAATCTAAGGAAGCCGAACATGCTTGCGATTGTGTACGCTACAAAACCTTATGTTGGCATGATAAACAAATGCAGGGATTTTGTTACTTTTGGCGAGATTGACAAGCAGACTTTGCTCAGGCTTATAGAAAAGAACGGCAAGAAGGTTGATGACGGCTTGCTGGACGACCTGATAAGCGGAAAGAAAAGCCTAAAAGAAATAGAAATTCAGCCGTTTTTCAGGCTTCATCCGCCAAGAAAAGGCTACGAGAAGACCAGGCTGCCATACAGCACCGGAGGTGCGGTTGGCTACAGGGGCAACGCGATCAACGAGCTTATAAGGCGCATGACATAAATGCATTAGAGTGGGATTATGGCCAGAAAGCATAAGAAAAGCAGAAAATTCCTCGGCCAGAGGACATGGGGCGCTGGGAACAAAAAGAACAGGAGAGGCGCCGGCATAAGGGGCGGCGTTGGCAATGCAGGGAGAAAGCACAAGTCCATACACATGATACTCTATGGTTCACAGCCCGAGAAAGGTTTTGCAAGGCCGAACCAGAAAAAGCTTAAGGAAATAAACCTAAGCAAAATATCCTCCTTAATAGTAGAAAAAAACGAGCCGAAGCCAACCATAGATCTTGCTGGATACAAGGTGCTTGGCGATGGCAAAATTTCTGCGCCAGCTATAATAAAGGCAGACCGCTTTACAAAGCGCGCTGCAGAGAGGATAAAATCCGCGGGCGGCGAAGCGGTACAATTATAATGGGCGGGCACGCACCAACGATTTTATGGAACATCTTAACATAGCTTTTTACTCAGACGACTACCTGCCTGCTGTTGACGGAGTAGTCACTTCCATACTCAACTTCAAGAAAGGGCTTGAGAAGAAGGGGCACACTGTTTACATTTTTACCGCAGGTGATGGCGACCATCGCAAGAAGTATGAAAAGGACAACGTTTTCGTAACGAAAGGAATAAAATTTGCGCCTTATCCGCAGTATCGTGTTGCGGTCTTTCCTTATTTGGCATCCTTGAAAGCGGTGAAGCTCGGCGTAGACCTGGTGCATATACAAACGCCTTTTACGGTCGGCCTTGGCGGCCTGATTACCGCAAAGATGATGAACTATCCTGTGGTTGGGTCGTTCCACACGCTGCTGAACCATAAGGAAATAATCTCAAGCTATTATCCCAAGAATCGCTTCGTAAAAAACATAATGAACAAATATATGTGGTCATACATGCGTTTCGTATACAACAGGTGCGATTCAACAATCGCCCCATCAAAAAGCATAGAAAAGCTGCTTAGGTCAAAGAGGATTAAGAATGTGCACATGCTTCCGAACGGCATAGATACCAGCATATTCAACCAGAAGGTTGACGGAAGCGCAATAAGGGCGCGCTACGGTATAAAAGACAGCGAAAAGGTTGTGTTGTATCTTGGCCGGCTCAGCGCGGAAAAGAAGGTTGACACGCTTCTCAAGGCTGCCAAAGTGCTGCTTTCAAAAGATGAGAAAATCAGGTTTGTCATTGCCGGCACCGGCCCGATGCTCGACGAATACAAGCGCATGTCGTCGAGTCTGGGCATAGAGAAGCACGTAATCTTTGCCGGATTTGTGGAGCAGGAGGAAGTGGCGAACATGTACGCGGCTGCGGATGCATTCTGCATCCCTTCCACATTCGAGACGCAGGGTATAGTCGCAGTTGAGGCCATGGCCGTTGGCAAGCCTGTGGTGGGCGCTGACCATTTGGCGCTGTCTGAGCTGATAGTTAACGGGAAAAACGGCGAAAAGTTTGCTCCAAACAATTATATCCAATGTGCAAGAAAAATAGAAAAAGTTTTAAATAATGCGGAGGCATATAAAAGAGAGGCACTGAAAACGGCCGAAAAATATTCGATAGAGAATACGACCGAAAGGTTGATTGATATTTATAATCTTGTCTTATCATGAATCTGAGGCGATTTACTGAGCAGCAATGAAAAAATAACTGATCAAAAGCACGAAGAATCACACGTGCACAGCGAAGTCAAGAAAGAGGCTGGCGAAGTCATTTCTAAAGGCGAAGCGGCAGCTGGTGCTGCAGGCGCAAGCCCAAGTACCAGCCCTGAAACCGGAACCGCCAAGCCCGAAACTGCAGAAAATGCTTCATCCGCAAAGGATCCAAACAGTCAGAAGATGGACAAGATAAAAGCCGATATAGACAAGGAAAAGCAGGAGCGGCTGAAGCTGATAGATGACATAAGGCGGCTAAGATACAGGCTCGAATACAAGAAGGCTGAGCACGAGGCCATACTCAAGCTTGTTTCTATGAAAAAGGAGCAGCCGAAGAATATAGGCTACCTGAAGAGGCTCAAGGAGAAGCTGGAGTTCAAAATATCGACGGAGGCGCTGACTCTTGACAGCGAACGTTCGCTCGTCAAGAAAATCGGCGATATCGACAAGGAGCTCAGCGAGGCGATAAAAGAAAGGAGGACTGAAAGGAAGGCGGATCTTCTTGCAAAAGACATTGAGGAACTGACAAAAAGCATAGAAGAGAAGGAAAATATGATAAAGGAAGAAAACAAGAAACTGGACAAGCTGTACGACAGCCTGAGGGAACTGAGAGGTTCAAGGCAAAGGCAGGCTCCTAGGGAAAGGAACAGGAAGGTACAGCAGGTAAACAACATAAGCCTTGGCGACATCGCACTGGTTAAGAACAGCAAGGAAGCCAAGGAAAGGGAGGAAGATGTGAGCAACAATTAAGGAAAAGAAATTAAGGTGTTAAGTTGAGATTAACTTTTTTTGGCGCTGCGCACGAAGTAGGGCGCAGCTGCATAATGGTAGAGAGTAGTTCAGGCACTAAAATACTGCTTGATGCCGGGGTAAAACTCGGAGAGAAGGAAGAGTACCCAGTTATAGGGGATGACGAGCTGAAGGACGTAGAGGCAATAGTAGTGACCCATGCACATTTGGATCATTCCGGTTACCTCGCGCACATAGCTTCTACTGGCTGGAACGGGGCCGTGTATTCCACAAAACCCACGTTCGAGCTTACGAGCGTGCTCATCAACGACTACATGAAAATATCGAATCCAGAGAACGTGACGAAGGCTGGTTTGGCGAGGATGAGCAAGCTTTTCAAGTTTGCCGAATACCACAAGCTGTTTCGCATAAAGGATCTCGAGATAAAGCTCCTTCCCGCGGGCCACATACTTGGCAGCGCGATGATAGAGATAAAGGACGGGTCAAAGAAGCTCCTCTACACGGGGGACTTCAACATGAGGAAGACGAAACTGCTTGATCCCGCATACACGCGCGATCTTTCAAGCGACACGCTCATAACAGAGAGCACATACGGCGGAGCGAAGGACATATTTCCGCCTCTCAAGGAGGTTACCACGAATATGGTGGCAGACATAAAAGAAACCTTGCTAAACGGTGGAAAGGTAATAATACCGAGCTTCGCTGTTGGCAGGGCGCAGGAGATTTTGCTTATACTCGACGATTATCTGAGATCTGGCAAGCTTCCTACAGTGCCGCTCTACATGGACGGCATGATAAAGAAGGCGATGAAGATACATAGGCACAACGTGATGTACTGCAGGGACGAGCTTCAGAAAAGGATACTGATGAGCGAGGACGATCCGTTCAAGAGCAAGAATTTCGTGCCTATAGAATCGAAGGCGATGCGCAGCAAGGCAATGAGCGAAGACGAGGCGAGCATAATAGTCACCACAAGCGGCATGATAACCGGCGGGCCTGTTGTAAAATACCTTCAGCGTCTTGCGAGCATAGAACGCAACAAGCTCATACTTGTGGGCTACCAGGCGCTTGACACTAAAGGCAGGGAGCTTCAGGATGGGGCAAAGGAAATCGAGCTTGATGGAAGAAAGATAAAAGTCAACATGAGCATAAAGAGCTACCACTTCTCGGCGCATGCGGATAGGAATCAATTGCTGAGGTTCATGACAGAGATAAAGTCTCTGCGGAACGTGTTTATCGTCCACGGCGAAGAGAACAAGTCGAACGAATTGTACGATGCGATAAAAGGCAAATACAATGCGAAGGTTCCTCTGCCAAAAGAAACGGTTATAGTTTAACGTGTTTTATCAGGAAGCCAACACATGCAGCATGCTTTCGCTTGTGTTTGTCAGCACTTTTTGCATACTGCACAAATGATACAATGCGCGTAAGATATGGTTTTCATCTGTCTATAGCAGGTTCAGTGGCGAACGCAGCTAGCGAAGCAGCATCAAAAGGCTATGGCACATTCCAGATATTTCCAT
The DNA here is from genome assembly GCA_023270055.1 of Microcaldota archaeon. GTDB lineage: Archaea > Micrarchaeota > Micrarchaeia > Micrarchaeales > CABMGC01 > JAGDYB01. Next base: position 18,388 of record JAGDYB010000017.1, on the reverse strand, counting down.
CTTCTCCAAGGTCTTGGAGCGTGAAAGAAATAGATGCAGTTGACGCTGGAAGATTCAGGCAGCACGTTAAAAATCATGACCTGCTGCCGTTCGCCCACATTCCGTATCTTTGCAATCTTGCATCTCCGCGCGATGAGATAAGGGAAAAAAGCGCGACAATGCTTGCGGAAAGCATGCGCGCATGCGCGCGGCTAGGCATAGATGGGCTGGTAATACACATGGGTTCGCATCTGGGCAGTGGCAAAAGTGCCGGAATGAAAAATCTTGTTGAAGGAATATGCGATGCGCTCGAAACTGAAAAGAGTACAAGCATACTGCTTGAGAATTCGTCTGGGTATGCAAACAGCATAGGCTCGAGCGTTGAAGAGATAGGCGCAGTGATAAGGGAAGTAGGTTCGGACCGTGTTGGGGTATGCTTTGATACGTGCCATGCGTTCGCGAGCGGCTATGACCTCTCATCACCTAGGCAGTTGTCCAGGCTGGAGGCGGAGTTTGAAAAGGAAATAGGCAAGGAAAGGCTGAAGCTGGTGCACCTCAACGATTCAAAATATCCGCTGGGAAGCAAGCTGGACAGGCATTGGCACATAGGCAAGGGCTATATAGGTTTCGACGGCTTTGTGAACTTCCTTTCGAGCGAGGTTTTCAACATAGGTACCTTCATAATGGAGACGCCGGTTAATAGTGCGACAGACGATGCAAGCAACGTAAGCGCGCTCCTTCGAGTGTTGGATGCTGTAGAACTGAAGCGAAGGCGCACCCCAAACAAAGAATGACAAGCCTGGCCTATAAACTGCAAAAGTGCAATCTTGGCGCAACTTATTTAAGTCTACTTTCAGTTATAAAAGCGGTGATAAAATGCCGTTTGTTGACCCTCTGGCAATAATGCTGGTAGCTGTTGCAGCCAGCACCGGAATAATCGCGTTATACCTTATGGGCGTTGCTCGTGGCAAGCGTTCCTTTGCCAACTTGGCGATTCCGGGCTTCGCAATAGGGGCTTTCGACTTCTTTAGCGGCCTGTTTATGAGTTTTGTGTGGCCATTTCCTGGCGCGCTCGCCGCATACAATATGCTGTTTGGCGACCCTATGCTGTTCCTAGGTATAATAATGCTTGCCGGTTCGTACATGCTCTACAAGGGCATCGAGATCAAGGTGCTTTCTCTCTTCGGCTTCCTGCTTGGCATATACCTTGCAGTTGAGACATACGCAATGGTCGCGCTGAAGCTCGAAACCGGAAACAATTTGCTTGCCGCTCTCGGTCTTTACGGCTTTTCCACGCTCGCGGCAATATTGTCCCCGCTGGTGTATCTCGACGCAAAGAAAAATAAGAATGCATACTACCTGCTTGCTGCATTGCTTATAATAGCAGCATTCTTTGCGATGCTGATAGGCGTAATCGGAATATACGGCCATCTTGTGTCTCCGCCGTGATTTCATTTTTTTATTTTTCTGTTTGTTTTAATTAGGCAAGCTTTAAATTGCGGATTTACCCCAAGATTTTTAAATATTAATGAACATATTAATAGGTAACTTGTTTTCCCGCATTACTGCATATGCAGGAGGGATTATATGTTGAATGTAGAAGATGTTGCAAAATTCTTGGCAGAAGAGAAAGGCAAGCGCAAGTTTAAGCAGAGGGTAGAGCTTGCCATAAACTTCAAGGACATAGATTTCAACAAGCAGGACAACAGGCTTAATCTTGACATCCTTTTGCCGCACGGCACAGGAAAAAGCAAGAAACTGCTGGTGTTTGCTGCGGAGCCGCAAATTATAAGCGAAGCGGAAAAGTACGGATTCAAGGTTATAAATGGGGCTGAAATAGAAGCGCTGGCAAAGGATCAGGAAAGGCTTAAGGACTTGCTGAACTACGATCTTGTCGCCCAGCCAAGCCTAATGCCTGCAATAGCTAAAAATCTAGGTCAGTTTTTGGGCCCAAGAAACAAGATGCCTAAGCCGCTGCTAGGCGATACAAGGCTGGACAGGCTCGCAGGCGAAGCAGAGAAAAAGATAACAATAAAAAGCAGGGGCAAATACCTGCCGACCGTGCACTGCGTCATAGGCAGCGAAGACATGAAGCCGGAGGAAATATACGACAACATAAACACAGTTGTAAACAGCATAAGCAAAAAAATAGAGCGGTCGAACATCAAGAGCATATACATGAAGCTCACCATGAGCAAGGCAATAAAAATTATGGGGTAATGCTATGATGCTGAAATCCGAAAAGATAAAATTTGTAAACGAGCTCGGGAACGAGATAAGCAACTACAAGGGCGTTGCCATAATGCCGCTCAATGGCGTTCCCGACAGGCTTCTGCAGAGCATAAGAAATCAGCTTAAGCCCGGCGCGAAGATAGTTGTCGCGAGGAAGAACCTGCTGCTCAAGGCGTTCGAGAAAAGCGGAAAGGCTGAAAAGCTTAAGAATTATGTTGACGGGGACGTTGCATTGCTGCTTACCAATGACGATCCTTTCAGCGTTTACAAAAAGATAACCGGCAAGGTGCTCAAGCTTGGCGCGAAGCCTTCCCAGATAGCGCCGCAGGATATATTCATAGATGCTGGCGAGACAACAATTGCGCCAGGCCCAGCAGTCACAGATCTGAAGGCTGCCGGTCTTGACGTACAAATACAAAAGGGCAAGGTAATAATAGCGAAGGGCAAGAAGCTCGTGCAGAAAGGCACTAAAATATCGACGGCAGTTGCCAAGGCGCTGAAGATGCTCGAAATAACGCCGTTCGAGGCAAGGGCTGGCGTATCCGCATTTCTTTACGATAATTTGATGTTTACAAGCGACATACTTTCAATTGACAGCGAGAAGACATCCAGCGACATAGCCGCGGGATTCGCTGCAGCATATGCGCTTACTGTTGATATAGAATACGTGACAAAGTACAATGTAAATGTGTTCATAAGCAAGGCATATGCCGAGGCGGTGAAGCTTGGGCTTGACGCGGAGATTTACGACACGGGCATAACTGACTTGCTGCTTGCTAAGGCGTCGGCGCAGGCCGGCGCGCTGAATGGCAAGGTAAATGTTAACGCTTAGGTGAACTGAATGGAATATATATATGCAGCGCTTTTGCTTGATGCTGCCGGAAAAGAGGTAACAGAAGAAAACCTTAAGAACATAGTAAAAGCTGCGGGCATGGAGCCTGACGAGGCCAGGATAAAGGCCATTGTCGCGTCTTTGAAAGGCGTGAACATAAAGGACATAATAAAGAATGCACAGACCATGCAAGTGGCTCCACAGCAGGCGGCCGCCGGCACTGCAAGCAAGGCTGAGGAAAAGAAGCCTGAAGAAAGCAAGAAGAGCGAAGAGGAAGCGGCAGGAGGACTTGCTAGCCTGTTTGGCTGACCCAAATGAGTGCAGCCGATGAGGATCTGGCTGATTTTGCCGTAAACAGGGCTTTGGCTAGCGGTGCTTCCTACGCCGAAGCCTATCTTCTAAACGAAAAAAGCAGCTCAATAGCAATAGAGCAGGGCGTTTTCAACGGTGCGGCTGCAACCGAGAGCTCAGGCATGCGTGTAAGGCTCATAAAAAAGGGAAGGCTTTTCACCTTTTCCACGAACGTGCTTAGCAAGGAGGGAATAGAAGCGTCGCTCAGGAGGGCAAGCCTATTTAAGGGAAACAGTATTGTTCTGTCACGCGAGAAGGTGCGCAGGGCAAATTACAAGGCGAAGCAAAAGAAATCTTTTGACAGCGAAAATCCAGCTGAGGATCTCGCCGAATACGACAGGCAGCTTGCAAAAAACAAGCTTGTAAGATACAGGAGCATGTACCTTGGATATGGCATCTCCAATTCCTATTTCACCAATTCCGACGGAACGAAAATAAGAGCAACGCTTCCAAGCATCAGCTCTTTCTTCAGCCTCATATTGAAATCTGGCTCCGAAACTAGGCAGCGCTTCTTGCAATATGGTGGCGTAGGCGGTTACGAGTTATTTGACCTTGACAAAATTGGTGGCGAGATAGAGCAGGAAGTAAAAAATCTTGCGAACGTAATGAGCAAAGGCGTGAGCCTGAGCAAAAGCAAGCTCGCCGAAATAAGGAATGTCGTGGTATCCCCGGAAATATCGGGCATAGCCGTGCACGAGAGCATCGGGCATCCGAACGAAGCGGACAGGGTTTTTGGCAGAGAGGCTGCGCAGGCTGGCACCAGCTATTTGAACGGCAGCAATCTTGGCATGCAAATAGGAAGCGGCGCTGTCAACATTGTGGACGATCCGACGATAGAAGGGGCTTACGGGTTCTATCTCTATGATGACGAGGGTGTCATGGCGGGGCCAAAGTTGATTGTGAAAGACGGCATGCAGAACGAGCTGCTGCTCAACAGGGAATATGCGGGCATGCTTGGCAGGAAAAGCAACGGTTCAGCGAGAAGCAGCGATTACAGCGTAGAGCCGATAATAAGAATGTCTAATACATATCTCAAACCTGGCAATGCGGATTTTGAAGATCTCATAGAAGAAGCAGGCAGTGGCGTATACATAAAGAGTTTTACCGAATGGAATATAGACGATACCAGGAGCTTTGCCAAATACCAAGGCAATGAAGCATACCTTATAGAGAGAGGTAGCATCGGGAAGCCAGTGAAAAACTTCTCGCTTGAAGTTTCAACATTCAATTTTTGGAAGTCTGTGAGGCTGGTGGACAATGAGTTCAAGCTTTACCTAGGGACGTGCGGCAAGGGCGAACCAGAGCAAGGCGTTCCAGTGACGATGGGCGGCGCTGCAGCATTGCTTTCGTTTGGCGAGTAGCATGATACCAAAAGAGATAGTAAAGGAGGCGCTTGCATCTGGATTCGACGAGGCACTGGTTACCAGGTCGAATCATACGGTTTGCTACCTCAAAATAGCAAATTCAAAGGTTGACTCTGTCGTTGAGACAAGCGGGCAGAGCGGCATGATGTTTTTGTCGAGCAAGAAAAGGGTTTTCTTTACAAATCTGGATCGCTTCGACAGTGCGTACATAAGGAACAAGATAGAAAATTCAAAGCGCCTTATCGCGATGCAGGCTGAGAAAAAAGATTATAACGGATTGGCCGAAGGGCCTTTCAAGTATGGCGCGCGGCAAAAGTATAGCAGGAGAATAGAGAACTATACGATAGACGAAATCGCGGACATGGCCAATTCCGCAATAAACTCAGCGCTTGCAGAAGGTGCGCAAAGTGTCGCGGGCACGTTGACGATAGGATATTCGAAGGATGAATTGGCAACGAGCAAAAGCATCGAAGCCGAATCGAGAAGCAGCAGGCTAAGCATGTCATTGAGAGCAATGACAAAGAACGTTGCATTGCAGCAGGAGGAAGTATCGAGGGACATGGACATCGACATGGCTAAGCTCGGCAAAATGGTTGCCTCAACAGCTGCGGGCGTTAAAAAGACTGGCAAAATAAGCGATGGTACTTACGACATAATCTATATGCCTGCTGCCGGAGGCAGCTTGCTGAGCAACATAAATGCGATGGCATGTGCAGGCAGCATAGAAACCGGCAGCTTCCTTTCTGGCAAGATAGGCAATTTTGTTGCGAACAGGGGAATTACAATATACGACGACGGCCTTTCCGGCAATCTCGTTTCTTCATCACCATTTGACGCGGAAGGCTACCCTTCGCAGAAAACGGTGCTTGTAAAAGGTGGGGTTCTGAAGACGTATCTCCACAACTATTCCACCGCGATAAAATACAAGACAAAAAGCACTGGGAATGCAGGGCTTGTGGAGCCTAGCCCAAACACACTCGTTTTCGAGCACAGAAATCGCGTCAGCGACCTTGACAAGCTTATCTCCGAAGTGAAGAGAGGCATACTGGTGAGCAGCACATGGTATACGCGGTTCAGCAATTATCTCACCGGTGATTTCTCCACAGTACCTAGGGACATGAGTCTTTACATAGAGGATGGAGAGCCTAAGTTTGCGATAAGGCAAACAGGCATAAGCGCGATGGTCGGCATAAGAATAAACGACAACATAATTAGGATGGCAAAGAACACACTGCTTGCGGCGAACGATGCAATACAGACCACATCCTGGGATTCCGGGGCATACTACGTAATGCCAAGCATACTGGTAAAAGGGGTCAGGGTAACAACGGCTATGGTCTAAAGCAACAGTAACGGTGCATACTGAAAGCAATAAATATTTGTCTTATTGTATACTGATGTGGAAAACGAGAATGTGCTTGGTTTTGAAGTTGGTGCGAGCAAAACCATAGCGCTTGCGGGCGATCTTTCCGGAAATGTCTTCTCAAAACTCTCTACAAAGACGGCGAATGACAGGAGCAGCAGGGAGGTGCTCATAAACCAGCTTAAAAGTTTGTATAAAAAATTCTCCAAAAAATACGATACTGCTTACGTGAGCATGACGTTTCCAGGAGCAATAAACAAGAAAGGAATAGTGGCCTACGCGCCGAATCTGCCGGGCTGGAAAGGATATAATCTGCTCAATACCCTGAAGGAGCATTTCGATTCGAGGGTTTTTGTGGAAAACGATGCAAACGCCCAGGCACTCGCAGAAAAGCTATACGGCTACGGGAGGGATTACAGCAATTTCGTTTACCTTACCATAGGCACTGGGATAGGTGGGGCAATATTTATCGATGACAGGCTTTACTCTGGCCGCAATGGCTGGGCTGGGGAATTCGGTCACATGGTAATGCAAGCCAATGGACCCGTGTGCGGTTGTGGAAGACACGGCTGTTTTGAAGCGCTAGCTTCAGGCAGTGCAATAGAAAGAAGCGCTTCGGCTGCCGGCTTGAAAATGACAGGCAAGGAGATTTTCGATGCATGGTCCGCCGGAGATAAGCGTGTAAAAGCGGTTGTGAACGCCATGGCAAACTATCTTTCCATAGGCATTGCCAACGTGGTAAATATTTTTGATCCAGAGGCGATTATAATTGGCGGCGGTATAACAAAGAACAACGAACAGTTAATAGAACTGGTCAGGAAAAAGGTGCCCGTAGAACTTGGCAATTACAGGAGAAGGATCAAGATAATAAGAGCTGCGGAGAGCCTTGTCGAGAAGGCTCCGCTCGCTGTTGTAGCGTACAATAAACGCATTCGGAGATAGAATGCCGTACAAAAGCATCAAAGTATCAAGCGCGCTCGTGCTTCCTAGGCGCATGAGAAAGAAGCTGAGGAGCAGCTATGGAATAACAATAAATTCACAGGAACTGCCCGCCAAGCTCAGCGCAAGCGACACCATATACTCAATCGGCGATGTCACGACAGCAAATCTTCTGCGCGCCGGCTATATCCCAAAAATTGCAGTGTTCGATTATTCAACAGAACGCAAAAGAAAAGTTCTCAGGATAATAAATAAAAACTACCCGAATCCCATAAAAGTGAAAAACGCAAGCGGCGAAATAAGCGTCGAACTTTGGAACGCGTTGCGCAGCGCTTTGCGTTCCGGCAAGCGGGTCGGAATAAGGGTTTACGGAGAGGAGGACCTTGCCGCACTGCCCATAATACACATGTGCAGAAATGGTTCATTCGTGATTTATGGCCTGCGCGGGATCGGCATGGATCTCATCAAGGCGAACAGTAAAGTAAAGGCAAAAATTTACGGAATACTTAGCGAGATGCAAAGGTATTCGACGAAAAGGGAAAAAGATATAAAAAGAAAACGGTGAAAATAAGCTTATGGAAAATGACACAACGCGAGTCATCTTGGTTGACGACAACGATAAGCAGATAGGCACCGAAGACAAGCTCAAAGCCCACATGGACGGCGGCAAACTGCACAGAGCAATATCTATATTCGTCTTTAACACAAAAGGAGAAACAATGCTGCAGCGGCGTGCCCTCTCCAAGTATCATACTCCGGGCTTGTGGAGCAATACGTGCTGCTCGCATCCATTTCCAGGCGAAAAAACCATAGACGCAGCGCACAGGAGGCTGAAAGAAGAGATGGGATTCGATTGCAACATGAAGGAAGAATTTTCATTCGTATACAAGGCTCCAGTTGGCAACGGTCTTACAGAATGGGAATACGATCATGTTATTTTCGGCAATTATGATTCAGCCCCTAATCCGGATCCAAAGGAGGCGATGGACTGGAAATGGATAAGCCTAAGCGAGCTTAAAAGGGATATTTCGAGCAATCCTGAAAAATACACACCGTGGCTAAAGATCGTAATTGATAAGGTAATATCCTATGTCGGACAAAATAGGAGTAAAAGCTAAATTGTTTTGATAAAGGCATTTAAATATTAACATCAAATATCAAGATGTTAAATCATTCAATGTGATTGTATGGACGTATATGTAGACAAACCAAAATGCACAGGTTGCCAGCATTGCAAAGATGTATGCCCTGTAGCAGTGTTTGAAATGAAAAATAGGGATGCGCCTGATGTGAACAGCGATCATGCTCCAGCCAATGAGCAGTGGAAAGGCCAGTCGGATCCGAGTGTTGTGGCAAAATGGTCAAATGTACAGGATGGTCACAGGCATTTCGCCAATGACAACGATGGTACAAGCGGCGGCATATCCGTAGCAGTAAATGGCAGCGCGTGCATACTTTGCCAAGCATGCTTGATAGAATGCGAGGGCGAGTGCATAACCATAACTGACGACAGTGGCAATACCTACCATTCAATCTACAAATAATAGATAAAACAAGTTGCAGCAGGAACAGAATGCACTAGAGTTTGTATTTTTCTTTTTGTTCTTATTCTTTACCTGTTTTGCAGATTTCTTTTTTAATGTGCGCTAGGTCCAATATTCTCTTGTACGTCGGTGGATGTGTGGAAAACAGCGCGGTCATTATGTTTTTTGCCCCGTTTTCCTTCTTGCCAAGCGCTGCCCTTATCTCCGATTCGCTTATGTTTGGAAGAATTGATTTGAGCTCGGCGATGTGCTTGTCCAGGCCAATAAGCTCCTTGCCGGAAAAATAGCTGTCGGATATGCAGAGCGCCCTTTCCGTACTGCCTGCACTGGCGCTGCTCTGCGGTGCTGCAGCCTGCGCATATGTTATCTTGTAAAGTGCGCTTGCAAGAAGTTCTGGTTGTTGTGTAGTATAAGCGGAATATTCGTCGGCAAGCGATTCGCGCGTTCTTGACACTACAAGCGTAAGCAGTTCGGTTACCAAGTATATAAGGAAAGCAGCCATTCCTATAAGCATTGCATACGCATTCTGGTTCCTGCCTCTGCCAAACATGCCGAAAAATAGCACATTCTCTGCTATTAGCATTGCGAGCATAGGTATGAAGGAGATGAATGTCATCACTGCAAAATCATTGTGCTTTATATGGCCTATCTCGTGCGCTATCACCGCTTTGACCTCATCATGGTTGAGCGTATCCAAAAGGCCCTGGTTAATCGCAAGCGTGGCGCCTTTCCTGCTCCTGCCGAAAACAAACGCATTTGGCACTGGCGATTTGCTTATCGCTATTTTTGGCACCGGGACTTTCGCTTCTTTTGCAAGATCCTGAACAATCTCGTGAAGCCACGGCATTTCGTCGTCTTTTATATATCTAAGGCGCGCAGAAAATCTGATGATTGTGGGAGATATGTACCATTGCAGCGCGAAGTAAAAGACTGCAAAAACAAGTATTATGTAGAATGTTGCCCCAAGAAGGAACAGTACTGTGGTTATAACTCCAAATCCTATGGCAAAAACTAGGAAAAGCGCGATATAAAGCTTAAGCGTTAGTGTTGCAGCCATAAACATACCCAAGATGGAAAGCGATACTCTCATATATCGGTTCTAAAGTTTATATCTCTTTCCAGCAATTTCGGTTATTTCCAAGCATTGTCGCAGCAGGCCAAATTATTCATATGGGATACGGATGCACACCTCCAGCAGGCAGTGGCGGCACGGCCGTAACAAAAAGCAGTATCATAAATATCATAGTGGCGAACACGACTATTGTCACAGTCGCAAGCATGCCCAGAAAAGCCGACATTCTTGCGACCTTCTGCTGGTTTGCAAGCGCAATGACAAATACTACAAAGCTCCATACACCAAACACCGCAAGGTAAAATATGTTGATTATGGGTATTGGCATCAGCCAGTAAAAGAGCATGGAAGGAAGCACGCCGAACATCGCGGCAGTGAAAGTTTTGTCATATGTGCCGCGCCATATATTCAGGAAGAACTTACCTACAAGCTGGTAAAGCAGCGCGTTAATAAATATGCCTATCGGCACAAAGACCCAGAAATACAAGATGCCGCCGAGCAGTAAGAACAGGAAAGATGTTGTGGTAAGGCCGAACTGATAACCGAAGTTAGACCAGAACGGTAGCACGTTCATATTCATGTTAGCAGCGAGCACAAGCGAGCCTATTGCAACGAACAGGACGAAAGGTATTATGCTTAGCATGTAATAGAACGATAGCGCGCCCTTTATATCCATTTGCTTCTTAGTTGCACTGCCAGGCGACAACAAAGAATTGTATCCGCGCCTGATATTTTCAGCAAAACCCATCTTATCACACTAATTATTTGATTCCAAAACATATTTATACTTGGCAGACATGCAAGCAAAACATGCAAGGGTCAGAGCCGCTACAATAACAAGTATGTTATGAAGAAACAAATAAATATTAGAAGTTCCATTGTATATCAGTGGTTTCGTGTCTGGCAGTAGCGAAAAAGAGTGGTTCTGGAAAATAATTGATGATGCCAACAAACAATCGCTGATCTTCAGGGGCATTGAATCTTTAGAAAGAAGATTGAAGGTGCTGAAAGAAGCGAGAAGGAAATAGCGCGGAAGGCACCGCAGGCGCAAGGCAACACAGGTTTTGCCGGAATTTTTGTGTTGCTTCAGCTGATCAGCATGACAAAATTGTTTAGCAGAATCCAAAATACGGCTGAGACATGCTTGTCGACATGCCTGATGTCGCTTCTCGACCAGAGGTCAATAGCTGTCAAAGATAGCGAAGAGATCAATATACTTTCAGAAGGGCTGAAGATGACCCGCTTGGACTATTCGCTTGGCCAGCTAAAATATGTTGTGGAGAAATACGGCGTATCTATACATGCGGTGATAGAGAATAAGCTGTTTTATAACAAGTTGGCCAGATTGAAACGCCCATCCAAGCTGAAACTGGAAAACGGGAAAATAGACAGGAGATTTATAGCTGACGTATCAGGCAGGACAAACCCAATAATCTACATAGACAGATTTTATCTTGGCGGCGCGTACCACTACCCGCACTTCGTGATAATCACCCTTTGGGGCGATAGCAAGGTAAAGCTGTATGATCCGTGGATTGGAAGAGAAGCAAACGCAGACGCGGGTAGGGTTGTCCGGGCGGTGCAGGGGCTGAGAAACAATCTCAAGCTGTCCCCAAAGCTCATCTTTATGGATTAGTGTTCAATGGGCCCGCGGAGAATCGGACTCCGGATCTTCTCCGTGTGAAGGAGACGTCTTACCACTCGACTACAGGCCCTTCAGTATGCTGCTTACTTGCAATGACAATTTATATAAAATATAAAACCAATATTTATAAATAGGAGCGTGGAAAGAAATGGCACACAGCACCGATGCGTGGCTCATTTGCAACGATCTTTTGATTAGGGCCAAGAATATGCTTTACGCAGAAGCCCTTGACATCTTTGAGAGGTCGAGAAAGCAGGGGAGAATAAGCGTGCAGGGCTCGTTTGTGCGGTTTGAAGATCCGCAGAACTCGAATGACGCCGAATTCCTGCTGCTAAAGTTCCTTGAGCGCAAGGACGAAATGGTCAAGTACTACGAAAGCCAGCTTTCAAGCGGCGCCCTAAGCGATTCGCAAAAGAAAAATCTGCTTGCCTTCCTGAGGGATGCGGAAGCAATGTCAACGCTTGTGGAATACAGCAGGATATTTGACGAATGGGCAGCGGAGGCGCTGCATGAGGTCAAGGAAAGCAACGTTCCAGGCCTGCTGTCAAAGGGAATAAAGCACAAGCTGGTAAGAAT
>JAGDYB010000017.1:0-6481 GCA_023270055.1 Microcaldota archaeon | reverse complement strand
GGAGGCGCTGCACTTCCTTCTGTCAGATGTCAAGGTGTCGAAGGACGTGCCGTTTTCGGAAGATGAAATAAACATGCTCGAGCGGGTTGCCAGCGCGCATGCCGAGCGCAGCGCATAGCGCTCACCTAGCAAACGAGACATTTTTATCTTTATTTTCCGCATTGATATATGTGAAATGGTGTTCTGATGGCAACTAAATATTTTACCGGCAACGGGGACAGCGGCAACACAACGGTAATAGGGAGCGGCAGCATACCAAAAAGCAGCAAGCTGGTATACGCTATTGGCGACATCGACGAACTGAACAGCTACATAGGATTGGCATCATTCTACGTTGTCGATGAATTCCTAAGGGGCGAGCTTAAGGCAATACAGAACGATCTGTTTATGCTTGGTGCCGAGCTTGCCAGCACGTTTAACAGCAGCGTGCATTCTGCGCAGAAGGTAGATGCTAGCAGGGTGAAAAGGCTAGAAGAGGGCATAAAAATCATGGGCGACAGACTGCCGGAACTGAAGGCTTTCGTGATACCAGGAGGCAGCGAGGCTGCAGCACATTTGCATGTGGCAAGGGCTATTGCAAGGAGGGCGGAGAGGAGCATAGTCGATGCATCGGTGGAGTATCCCATAGGCAAGGAGGTGATAAGCTATGCCAACAGGCTTTCCTCGTTTCTCTTCGTGGCTGCGCTTTACGTGAACAAGCTCGAGGGCATAGAAGAAACCCATCCAAGCTACAAGTGATCGTGATTCAAACGCCAAAGTACTCCTTGAACTTCAGCGTCGTCGCTATCTTTCTGCTTCTTCCGTATTTTTTCGCCTCCACGAACTCCTTTTCTCTCAGCTCCCTTATGTATTCGTAAGTGGTCTCGCCGAATATCTTCACAAGCTCGCTTTGCATCACGTTTTCGTTCTTGCTTATGTATGCGAGTATCTTCAGCGCGCCCTTGCTTATCTCCGGCGTCGGTGCAAGGCTGTTCACCCTTGACAGATATGGCTCCTTGAGCGTGAACGAATACTTGCCTCCTATCTCAACAATCTCGAGCGCAGTATCCCCGTTCCTGTACTGCTCCATCAGCTCGTTAAGCATCTTTTCTATATGCCCGGGCGACGCTATGCCGGTGACCTTGCCAAGCTCGTCTATGCCTATGTAGTTCTGCGACATGAACAGCGCAGCCTCGATGATCTTTTTAGGGTCAAGTTTCTCGTCAGGCATGTGATCAGCTTACAAGCCTTATTATTATCTCTTCAAAGAATTTTTCCTGCATTAATGCGATCTTCTTGCTTTGTTCGAGGAACAAAAGTGGTATGAACACATTCATAAGCGCCTCTTCTTTGCTCTTGCCCTGCGAGAGTATGCTGAATGTTGTTGCACTGTAGCTATCAACAATGCCAGTTATCTCTTCGAAGAGCGCATTTGTAAGCTTCTCAATCGTCTCAAGGTTTATGTGCAGTGGCAAGCTTATCTTCTCCTCGCGCACAGCTGCTGCCTTGAACTCCTTGATCTTCATCGCCTCGTCGAGCGCCGCAAGCAGCTCGTCAAGCGTTATCTTTCTTTTTGGCGGCACCCTAAGCCTCAGTCTGAGCTCCGGTATTACAATCTCAGCCTTTTCCTCAGGCACCCCCTGACTCTCCTCTGGCTGTTCCTCTTCAAGCTTGAGCACCTCGCTCTTCAGCCTGAGCAGTATCGCGGCAGCCAAGAGCACGTTTGCGGGCAGCTTGAGATCCACAACCTTCATGTTCTTGAGTTCGCCTATGTACTGGTCTATGAGCTCGACTATGTTTATCTCCCACGGGTTTAGCCTATTCCTTCTCACGAGGTCTATTATTATCTCCTTCCAGGTTATCTCTCTGACTATTCGTTCTATGTTGAATCCATTGGTCTCTATCTCTTTCTGCACTGCTACGCTTTCGCTGGTCGCCATACGTTTACTTGTCTCATACAACTAATAAATATTTTTCGTAGCATATTATTTATTATCTGCTTGTACTATTTTCTTGGTGAGAGTGTGGAAAGGTTCAAAAACGAGTTTACATACCGCAATTACGTGGAAAGCGGCAAGGAGGCAGAATTCGACGCGCTTTTTGATGCGGCAGTTGAAAACGTGAAAAAGGAGCTTCTCGGGAAAAGAATACCAATGTACATAGGCGGAAAAGAGGTTTACTCTGGCGAGGAAATAACCGAATACTCTCCAATAGACAGGAATCTGCTGATAGGGCATTTCCAGAAAGGAACCAGAGAAAACGCAAGGCAGGCTATAGATGCAGCTTCGGCAGCATTCAAGGATTGGAGTTCGAGGAGTTACAAGGAAAGAGTAAGTATCATGAGAAAGGCGGCTGATCTTTTCGCAAGGGACAAGTTCAAAGTGAGCGCAGCGCTGAGCATAGAGAACGGAAAGACGCGCTACGAGTCTGTTGGCGAGGTGGACGAGGCGATAGACTTCCTGAGATATTACGCGCTGGAGATGGAGAAAAACAAGGGCTACATAAGAAAGCTGAAGCTTGTCGGCACAGAGAAAAAGGTCAATGCGGGATTTCAGGGCGCTCCGGGCAACGAGGAAGAAATCCGCATAGCAATGAAACCATATGGCGTTTTCGGTGTGATCGCGCCATTCAACTTCCCTATCTCAATATCCGTTGGGATGAGCAGCGGCGCGCTGATAACCGGCAACACAGTGGTATTCAAGCCCTCATCAACAGACAACATGTCAATGCTCACCGGATACCTGATATATAAGATATTCAAGGAAGCGGGCATGCCAGATGGCGTGTTCAACTACCTTACCGGCTCCGGCTCGGAAGTTGGTGATGAACTTGTCGTCAGCAAGAAAGTGAGCGGAATTGTTTTCACGGGTTCAAGGTCTACTGGTTTGGCTATGCTTGCAAAGACCTATTCCGCGGGCTCGCAAAAAGTGTTTATCGTAGAGATGGGCGGCAAAAACCCCGCAATAGTTTCAAAGTATGCTGATTTGGACAAAGCCGCCAGCGGCGTAGCTAGCGCGGCATTCGGGTTTGCGGGCCAGAAGTGCAGTGCATGCTCGAGAGTATACGTGCATGAGTCGGTCAAGGAGGAATTCGTAAGCAAGCTGCTTGACAAGATGCGCAGCTACAAGATAGGGGATCCGCTGAAGAAGGAGGTATACATGGGTCCTCTGATAAGTTCGAAGGCGTTCGAGAAATACAAGTATGCAGTGGACGAGGCAAGCAGATCCGGCAAGATACTTTACGGGGGCAAGACTGTAAATACGGGCTTAAACGGAATATATGTTGAGCCTACGCTGGCCGAGCTGAACCATGAAAACAAGCTGTTTCATGAGGAACTTTTCCTGCCGTTTCTTGTAATCACCACGTTCAAGAGCATTGACGAGGCAATAAGCAAGGCAAACGATGTTGAATACGGTTTGACCGCAGGCTTTTACAGCAACAAGAAGAGCGAGATAAAGAAGTTCATAGACGAGATAGAAGCCGGGGTATTATACGTAAACAGGGAAGTAAGTGCTACCACTGGAGCGATTGTGGGATACCACACCTTCGTAGGCTGGAAGGGCAGCGGCCTTACAGGAAAAGGCACAGGAAGCAAGTTCTACCTTCCGCAGTTTATGAGGGAGCAAAGCGAAGCGATTGCCAAGTAGTTCCGAATAGGGTAGAAAAACAGAAAAGCAATGAATAAAAACAGGAAAACAAAAATCGAAGGGAAAGGCTAGCTCTAGGTGCGTTATCTTTTTGTGTTCTCCAGCATGAACTCCTTTGGATCTATGCCTTCCATGAGCTCGTCAACTTGCTGTTCAAGCGCCTTTATCTTTTGCTCGAGCTCCTTCTTCCTTACATAGTTCACTATCGAAAGCATCGGATTCGAGTTCATCATGGCGAACTCTCCATTGAGCGCGTCAAGCCTCTTGTTCAGGTCGCGCACCATTTCGCGTATGTAATGCTTTATCGTCTTAGGGCTGTCCGAAATCTCAAGCACCTTCACCGCCGTCATTATGGCGAGGTAGTTGTCTTTGAGCTTCCTCGTAAGGCCTATTACGAAGTTTGTCATAGCGTTGGCGTAGTCTATAAGCGTCTCCGCTGAAAATGCCTTCTCCATGAGCAGCGGTACTACGTGCACCTCGTAGTCCCATGAGTTCCCTATCTTCTCTCTTATGGTCAATATGTTGTCCATGAGTATCGCGAGCTCGTTGGTGGTTTCTATCTTGCTGGTCCATCCCTGAAGCACAAGCACAGAGTAGGCTTCGGCGTTTTTCGGCCCAAACCTCTTCTTGTAGTCGTTGAAAAGCGTGTTTATTATCCTTGCCCTTGCATGCTCTCCGGCAGTGTCCCCATTTCCGTTCTTCTCCTCCAGCTGCAGCGCTTTATAATGGTTTGCAAGCTCGTTTATGTCCTTCGCGTTCTCGACAAGCATATATACGGTTTGCTCTGCGTCGTCTATGCTCCCAAGCCTCTTGTAGTAGTCAAGCATTAGCATGCTGGATAACTCGCTATACTTTTTGTATTCATTGTTATTTCTTGACTTCTTTATTATCAAGCTAGCTAGCCTCGCATAGCCGCCAGGTGTCGGGTTCAACACTGCGTTTGCGCCGTCCGGCACAACGCCAGTATCACCACTGACCATGTCAAATTCTTCGCTATTCCCCATCAATTACACCTATTTATAATTCTTCTCCCCTTATATATAAAGGTTGTTGCCATTTTGTAAATGATTAAATGTGCATTACGCTGCTGCTCAGGAGCATTTTACATTATAGCTTTGTAAGGATAAAGTATAAAAATCATTACTACAAGCTTTACCTGTCCGACACTCCAGCAAAGCACATGCTGGGCCTCATGCACCTTGAGAGGCTCGAGCAGGGCGTGTATGGAATGCTCTTTGATTTCAAGCGCGAATCCCGCCCGGGCATATGGATGCACAACATGCGGTTCAGCATAGATATACTTTGGCTTGACGCCGGAGGCAGCGTTGTACACATAGTGCGCGATGCAGCTCCTTGCACAAGCATTTTCAGGTGCAAGACTTACACATCTCCAAGGCCAGCAAGATACGTGATCGAATTGAAGGCCGGTGCAAGCAAGTCGATGGGCATAGAAGTAGGAAGCAAAATAGAGGTGTAATGTAATCATTTAGATACGTCTGCCGGCTCCGTTCTCCTCGGCGTGCATGCTATCACGGTCTAAAAATAATAGCCCCCGGCGAGGATTGAACTCGCGACCTTCTGCTTACCATGCAGACGCTCTTTAGTGTTTTGCAATACCACTGAGCTACAGGGGCAGGATAACATTACTGGAGAATTTTGTAAACTATATCTCCCTTCCTTACCTTTCCGTCAACCTTTAACCCTATCTCGTCTCCTTCGTTTGCCTCCTCTACGTTTATATGCTGTATTTGCATGCTTCTTACAACTTGTGTTATGTCTGTAGAACTTCCTTTTATTCTGATATGGTCACCATTCCTTATTACTGCGGATACTGCGATGATTGCAACACCTATATTGCTGTAGTAATGTGTCACTTTACCTACAGGTTCTTCACTCGCCATAATTATCATTTATCAACAAAATTTAAGAAATCTTTCTGTATACACCTAATTGGTACACTAACCTTCTGTATTACCTTCATTAATAAATTGCCGTGTATTGGCATGTAGCACCTGCATAGTCTGCAAATGCAACATTCAAGGTGCAGTATAATTTCTATACCACGATCCTTGGAATGTTATCCCATTTGGCTGCCCATTATTGTTATTGCCGCTTGAATCATTTGCATTGCCGTCAAGCTGCCACCATACTACGAGATTTTTCAGATTGGAGGGCACATATCCTATGCCTTCTTGATACAATGACAACACCATGCTGTTCTGCAGAGAAACATTGTATATCTGCACATTTGACATCTTGCCTGCATAAAAGTCAGTGCCCGAGTTCGAATCCCACCCCAGCTGTGGTGTGTAAGCTTGTCCAGAATACGCGAGGCTATTAGTATACACTTCAGTCTTGTTAATATATAACGCCATGCCTGTTGCATTGAATGTCAAGCCAACAAATACCCACCTGTTCATTGGTACAACGGATGACGAAGTAATAAGGGTTGCAGTGCCACCCTGGTAAATTCTTGCCGCAAGCACGTTTCCGCTTATAAGTAGCTCCACAGGCGTGTTGCCGGAGCTGCCTACTATGGTTGGATTGCCTGAACCGCCCTGATAATATATCCACGCAAAAATCGATCCGCCGCTTGAAAGGTTAATTGGCATTATGCTTTTCATATAGCTCGATCCGCTGAATGTTCCAACGTACTCTGGTATTTCCCCGTTGCATGCGCCCGCAAGCGAAAGGAATGAAGTTGTATACGGTCCATGAGGCCTCATAACCTGACATGCGCCAGGTGGCGCCTTTGCCGTGAAAGTGTAAGAGTTGAAAATGCCAAGCTGGTACAGCGCGCCAAGCACGACAGCAATGATGAGTATTGCCCAGCCGTATGTCATCAAATATTCCAT
>JAGDYB010000015.1 GCA_023270055.1 Microcaldota archaeon | reverse complement strand
GCTGAACGGCAATGCAAACGACTATAGCGGCAACGGCAACAACGGCGTGCCAAGCGGTGTTACTTTCACAAGCAACTGGTGGAACGGCTATACACCACCATAATGATTTTGTTTAGCAAAATTTTACAAATAGGTAGTGGTTTTCTTAAACAGATTTAATTCTTTTTTGTAAAAATAAAAGATTATGCTTCCAGAAAAAGCAAGCATAAACGGCAAAGAGTATGCAATAAATTATGTTTATGTAAATTCAAGGATAGCAAAAGCGATTGTCAAGGATGGAAACAATATTTTAATAAAAATGCCAAAAAGCTACTTTTGGCCTCAGAAAATAAAGACTGCAAAAATATTGATAGAAAAAGTTGCTAGAAGGTTAGAAATAGATCCTTATTGGGGCATATTTACATATCCAAAATTTTATGATGGTCAAAAGATAAGCATATTGGGCAGAGAATATTTACTTAAAATAGGAAAAGGTGTGAAAAGGAGCTCATGCAAAATATATGAAAATAGCATATTAATTAGATTAAAGGAAAGCGATGAGATTGAAAAAAAGAAAGTAAGATTAATAAGGAGATGCTTGTCAAGGCACATGCTAAAAGAGCTAGAAGAAAGGGTAAAAAAGATAAACAATGAACATTTTGGCTTTGAGATAAAAGAAGTAAGGATAAGCTATGCTATTGGTAGATGGGGAAGCTGCAATGCCTTAAAAAAGTCAATAAGGATAAATATGCTCACCCTTATGGCGCCTTTAGAAGTAATAGATTATGTTATTGTGCACGAATTGGCACATCTTAAAGAGCCAAACCATTCAGATAAATTCTGGTCTATTGTAAAAGAAGCATGTCCAGATTATAAAGAAAGGTCCAGATGGCTAAAAGAAAATGGCAGAAAGCTAAATGCTATAGGTTATTTCTAGCTATTACTTAAATAGCTTAAAGATAAGCTAAAGATTAGAGACCTGGCAAATTATGAATCTTTTCTTAGTCGTTAATGTAATCCATATAGCAGAGAACCTTTCTCCCTTCTTTCTACAGCGGCTAGCCTTCGAAAGAATGGTATAAGCTTCTACAAAAAACAAATACTTTAAAATTTCAAAACTTTAGTTAATATTAATAAATTCTTGATGGCATGCGTGTGAGTATAATACTGCCCGTATATAATGATTGCAGCAACTTGCAGCACAATTTTAGGCGCATATACAATCAAGCGCAAAAGCTTGGCAGCTTCGAGATCATAATAGCAGAGGATGGGTCAACGGATTGCACGAAGCGCATTGTGGAGAAGTTGGGCAGGCTCAAGGGAGTAAGGACAATTATCGCGGCACGCAGAAAAGGCAGGGGTGCAGCGCTGAAGGATGCAATAAAAATTGCAAAGGGAGATATAATAGGCTACTTGGACATAGACCTCTCTACGCCGGCTTCGTACATTGGCAATGCTGTCAAGCTTGTCAGCAGTGGGCACAAGTTCGTCATCGGCTCCAGGTATTCTGAAGGCGCGAATGCAAGAAGGAGTTTTTCAAGACTGATATCAAGCAGGGTGTACAACACCTTGATATACATAGCGTTCGGCTCGAGGGTAAGCGACCACCAGTGCGGATTCAAGTTCTGGGACGGCAAATTCATAAAAGGCATTGCCAACGAGGTTGCCGACAACCACTGGTTCTTCGACACTGAGCTGATCGTAAGAGCACAAGCGGTTGGCGTTCACCCGTACGAGCTGCCGGTAAAGTGGAAGGAGAGCAGCAGGACAACAGTAAGGCCGCGCGACGTGCTTTACTTCCTTGGTGCAATAGCCAAGCTCAGATGCAACATGCCAAAGCGCAAGAAAAGACAGTTCTAGCAGCCAAGCGGCTTGCTGAAGTTCAGCGAATCAAGCTTATATACAGTCATGTTGTCAAATCTGGCATATATGCTGTAGTTCTTGCCTGTGTAGGCTGATACATTGAATCCAGCAGGCCCAAAGAGCATGTCTTCGAGGGAGGTGTTTCCCGTGATGATGAACTGCGGCTTGAAGTAGTAGAGACCTTGAACTAGCCGCGATGTCACGGTGCCGTTGAATCCGCCTATTGTATAAGCCGGGATTATCTCCATGCGCCTGAACTCGTAGAGGTGCGGCTCGAGCTCAGGTTCGAGCATAACGCTGTAGTTGGTGATGTTCGAGAAGCACCTCTGCAGGTTGACTGGAGGGTTGGAAATGTGGCTGGAAGAAAATATGAAGGGCAGCAGCGTCGCAGAAGAAACGAAAAGGAAGGTAGAGATGGAGAATGCTATAGAAAATGTGATTATGTGCCTGACATGCCTCTGCTCCTTCGACTTTTCGACCTTTCCTATCGCAAGTATTGCAAGCAGCACTGAACCGTATATAACATATAGATAGTAGGGGCCGGTAAAGCTCGCAAAAAACGGGTTGTTTAGTATGAAAACCTCGTACAGCCAGGGCGAAAATATGAGGAGTGCATATGTTAGCTTACGGTAGACGTATGTGCCGAAACCAAAAAGGAGGAAGATTATGCCGGCAAGCCCCTTAAGCAGATTGTACGCACTAATCTGCGTTATCCGGTAAGGAAGCAGGACAAGACTCTTGAACTGGAAGCCGTAGAAGTTTATCAGCCTTAGGAACGGGGGAAGATTAGGATAGGCGCCGCTGGCATATGCAGCGGTAAGATAAGCGGTTGTATAGCTGCAGAAAAGGTAATACAAAGCTGTGACAAGCATTAGCAGTGCTATTTGCAGGGTGAACTTTTCACCGCGGCGCTTACGCTCCAGGAGCAATAGAAATACCAAGAAAATTGCACCTACAACCGCCGCCGTCTCAACAGTTGTCAGGAGCAGAATATAAGAGAGCGCAAATAAATATGGCCTTCGCACCGTGTAAAAGTAGAATGCAAGAAGTGCAAGCAGCGGCAAGTAAGCCTCGCCATGGTACGGATAAAGCACTGCTGCCCTTATGCCGGGGTTTATCATGAAGGCGAAAAACAGCGCTGCGGCTACGAAGCGCGACTGGTTTATCCTAAGCGATATGAAGTACACAACTATCGCAGCGAGGAAGAAGCTGAAGTCCTGCAGAAATATGAGGGTTAGCGGGCTGGGAAATACGTAGAATATGGGCTCGAAGATAAGCTCCAGCGGCTCTATGTGGTTGTATACTATCACAAGCAGCTGCAGACCGTACGCCAGACTCTCGAAGTGCGTGTTGAAATAAAAAGAGTATGTAGACAGGCCGATGTCTGCGGGTAGATAAACATATTCGACATAGTTCATGTACGAAAGGTAGAGCCATGATGAAAGGATTACAATTCCTATGGCAAGGCACGCGATGAATACCGGGTCCTTCAGCGCAGAACGGGTTGTTGCGCTTTGCGAATGTCCAACATCTTCACGCGGTATGGATTGCGAGTTTGCAATGCGCTTGCGGTCAATTGCCATTCCGCCACCTGCGTGTATGCTTTTTATCTCAGATAACGTATTTGGTGCTGCCTCACAATCTTATGGGAAGATGCATTCAACATTTTTTGCACAAAGCTGCTGCGAGGCTTGCACTTACTATTGTTTGTGTTTATGTTTTTATATGTATAAGTTGCGGCAAAGAGTGCTGCACCGCAATTCTTTGAAGTTTGGTAGACCTTGGCAAGCCAATACTTATACAACACCAAAGCGTTGAACCTTTTGCCGCGGCTTCTAAGAAAGATATTTAAAGGTGTATGTATATATAAAAAAGGATAATGGTGTAAAAATGAAAGGAACGATTTTGTTGTTAGCTTTTGTCACAACGATGTTCTTAGGCATGGTACAAGCCAGCGGTACGATAATATCGGTTTCGAGCCAGCTGTGCAACATAGTAACTGATGTGAAGCTTGTTGTTGGCGTGTTCACGCTGGTGATGTTCATAGTTGGCGGCGTGCTGTACGCTGCTGCGCACTTCTTGCCTGCTGCAGGGCAGATAAGAGGAAACCTGCAGGGCTGGGCAATGGGTATGATCGTTGGTGGAATTGTGGGGCTCATAATAATTATCATAGCTCCTTACGTGGTCACCACGATAGCGGGCTTTGGCAGCGGCATATCTCTGGGAAGCTGCTGAATACTTTTATTTTAAAGCTTCTTTTTCTTCTTCTTTTCCCTTTATTTTCTCTAGTACAGCAACAATTTTGACTTTGATTGCATAAAAGATTTTTAACCTTTAGTTGCAATATTAGACACATGAGCGACATTAAAGTTAAGAAATATTTATGGGCAGAGTTCGTTCTGCTATCTATAATTTTTCTATTTTTTATGCTCAAGATGGATATATACTCGGTGTTATTTGCAGGCATGAACCTCCTTCTGCTGCTCGAATCCGTCTCCTATGTTGCGTTTACGTTCCTGTACGTGGTAATCAAGAGGCATACAAAAACCAGCCTGCTTGCTCTTAACGCCTTCGCCTTTGTTTCCGTTGCAGTCTTCATAGCATCCTTCGCCAATCGGTATACAAACAGACTGCAGCTGATTGAGCTGATAAGCCTTTTTGAGAATATCCTTTTCTACTTTATTATCCTTATGCCTCTTATATTCATGGCTTTCTTTTACGTGTACCTGAGGCGGAAATTCAAGCCAAGGATGATATTTGATGTGGCAGTTGTAGTTCTTGTGTTTGTAATAACCACCGCGTACTTTTTGGGGCTCATATACTCCAAGCTTGGCATTAACGACGAGGTGCTTATCAACTACCTTTCTGTCAACGCTTTTGTAAGAGGCCTTGATCCGTACAGCATGAATTTTACTTCTGAACTCCTTGCTTCAAAAGTTGGCTTCAGCATGACCACTAGCAACGAGATACTTGGCAGATTCCAATATCCTGCACTTTACCTTTTTGCAGTGCTTCCTTTTTACCTGTTTTCAAACGGCAAAAGCATTACGCTTAACAGTATGCAGCTTGCTCTTGGCCTTGAGGCCGGCACGTACCTCACATTGCTTATCTTTGTTGTCGCAATTGTGATTGACAGGAAGAAGATTGCAAAGCCGCAGTACTGGCTTATTATCTTCCTAGGCGTTGGCGTTTCGCACATTGCCTCAATTAACACATATCTCATGCTTGTGCTCATATTTGCCGCCTACGCAAAGATAGACAAACCTTATGCATTCGCCATTCTGGGACTTGCGCTGGCGCTTCAGGAGGAGCTTTGGATACCGGTAGTACTGCTTATAGTGTATTCGTTCAGGAGTTACGGCATGAGATTCGGCATGCGCAACCTGCTCGGCAGCATAATCGTATTCTTGATTTTAAACAGCTACTTTATATTGTACGATCCGTCAAGCTTCTTCATTAGCGTATTTGACCCGATGACTGGAACGCTCCTGCCTGGCGCTTCGTCAGTTTTCGCATTCATGATTGCACTGCACTTTCCTATACTAATATCGAGCTATCAGGCCCTGTTCCTGCTTGCAATAGCCTTGGCGGCAATAGCCGTGTTCCATTTCAACGAGAGAAAGCTTGTTGGCCTTCTTAGCTTTGTGCCTTTCATGTTCCTGCAGCATTCCCTCATTTCGTACTATGCCACTTTTATCTCGCTCCTGTTTTTCGGCTTTTATGTAAAGGAGGAAAAATCCAAGAAAAAATCATTTTATGGACGGGGCTGGTCTTACCTTATGCTTTTACTCGCGCTGCTAGTTGCTGCGGCAATGATAAGCGTTGTGATAATGTCGCATGCCGCGTACGAGAAAACGTTCAACATGAAAATTGTAAACCAGCAAATTCAGCAGAACAGCAGCGCCAATTATACCTTGTATAAGGGAACTTTGATTTACAACACCAATGCCCCAAGCAAAGTATATCTGTTTCTGCTTGGCC
Organism: Microcaldota archaeon; assembly: GCA_023270055.1. Taxonomy (GTDB): domain Archaea; phylum Micrarchaeota; class Micrarchaeia; order Micrarchaeales; family CABMGC01; genus JAGDYB01. Next base: position 29,463 of record JAGDYB010000015.1, on the reverse strand, counting down.
TTGAAAACAACAGCGAATATCTGTTTGGGCTTGGAAATCAGAGCCTAATAAGCAGCCCGATAAAATGCAGAAGTGGCGAATGCATCAACAAAAACATGATAATGCTGAACGGAAGCGGCAGCTACAACTTCTCCATACCGGTAAGTTGGAAGGGAAACGGGCCCATATTTTCCTACACTGCAGTGATATATGACAAAAATCATGTGTATTTCTCCAGGCCAGTGACTGATTACGTTGATTTGATGGACCACTACAGGATAGCGTCTTCTGCAAACTAATAATTGTAGCACAATGCAAACAATTGGAATGTTGAACAATGTTTAGATAACATTATAAATATTGCAACACATATCTATTTTGAATTTCAAAAGCTAGCTGGCTTAAAGTGGTAAAATATGGAGAATGTTGTGGTTGGTTCCGCAAGAACATATGCAGACAACATCAAACTGGTGCTGCTGTTTTCCATACCGTTCGTCATATCGTTCCTTATACCTGTTTTTGTATCACTTCCGACGTTTGTCAGCGTCGGTGGAATCTTTCTTAGGAGCGCCAGCATATTCATCAACCTGAATTTGTATAGCATAGCGGTGATAGTAATCTCAATATTTATTTCCCTGCTCTTTCTGAGCTTTGCCTACGTAGCGATAAACCTCATAGTGAAGGCAAGGAGGACTAGGACAAAAAACACGCGTGCCATGCTTGCGCGCATAGAGGTTTATACTGGCAAGGTTTTTGTGCTCTTCTTGGTTTACACTTTCATAATTGCTTTGGTCAACCTGCTCGGCTACTATGTGCACATGAGCAGCATCCTCACGCCTATAGTCGGCTTCTTTGCTTTCCTTCCGTTGTTCTTCGCGCCTAGCGCCATAACGATAGACAACAAAGGCATTTGGAGAGCGCTGGTAGACAGCACCAAGCTGTTGGTCAAGGCGCCGCAATATTTTGTAGAATGGATTGTGCTGCTAGTTGTAATACTCTCGCTCGTGGATCTTGCTTCTGTAGTATTCGGCGGAACCGCGCTGTCTGGCTATGTTTCGCTTGTCATATCGACGCTGTTTGTTCTGCCTTATTTTGTCATTTTCCAGGCTGAGGCGTACATGTACAGGTTCCCGCTACTCAGGCACTGAATCTGGCGCATTTTCGTACCTTTTTGCACTTGTTCATAACGCATGTATTTAAAAGTGATTTGATATACTAATATAGAGAGTATGGATAGGCCGTACCTGTACCTTCCGCTTATAGCCTTCGCCCTGCTAAGCATAGTTAATGTAGCAAGCGCGCAGCAGATTTACGCAAATAACATAACATATTGCTCGGGTCAAGTAACAAGCGCCTACAGCAGCCTAACAATAAGCCCTGTGCTAGGGATAGCAGTAATTGCCCTTATCGTTTCGATCGCCGTGGTTGCTATAGGATTCATCATAAGCAAACTGGTACCGACAACTGGCATAGGTTCGTGGCTTAGGAATGAATACTGGGAAATAGGCAAGTCGGCAATGCTTATAGCGTCAATATATGCGGTCATCATAATAGTAGGAAACATTGCCACGACCATAGGAGGCATTTCTGTGAGCGGTACCGGCTACGGCTCGTATGTTGGTGCGCTGGGCAATGCGGCAACGAATTATCTGTACAGCTTGTATTGCGGAGGCAGCGGCGTCACAGGCATAGGCCAAGAAGCAAATTACCTCACCCAATTCGCATACGGACTTGGGGTTCTCAAGGGGCTTGTTGTCGGATTTTACCTGCCGTTGCCCACACCATGGGTGGGATTTACATTTGGCGCCGAGTTCCAACCGTACGTAAATAGCATATTTGAATCAGGACCAACTGTAGCGAAGTACCAGTCGATCGTGAACGATTTCATTAATTTTCTCGTTGTACCCATGTCAATAGTGATAAGCGTGCAGTACATAACAATGCATGATATAATACTGCTTGGCCTGCTTGTTCTCTTGCCTATAGGAATTGTACTTAGGGCTTTTCCGTTTCTGCGCGGCATCGGAGGCACGCTGATCGCAATGAGCATAGCAATCTCGATACTTTATCCTGCCGTCTTGGTGCTGCTGAACCAACCAATTGTGGATACGATCGGACAACTGAATTCAGCACAGACTAACATTAGTAACAACGGCCCATGGTGGATGAGCCTTGTACTTTCTATTGTTACAACGTTTGATGCTGTTGGAGCGGCATTTGGAAGTTTTGGAACAATATATCCGGGCCTAAATTTTATCACTGCGTTTTCGCTAATGATGTTGCTGCAGTTCTTCCTGTTCATATTTGACGTGATCATAGTGTATGCGCTTGCTGATACAATCGCCAAAGCACTTGGCGGCACACTGAGGTTGCAGATAGGTGGTAAGATAAAGATAGGATGACGTTATGTTGCCAATTTTGTTGCAAGCTGCTGCTAATCCATGCAGTTATGGTGGAGCTAACACCAACGACTGGATAGGTATAAATGGTGTAGTGATATTGGTAAGCATCGCAATTGCTGCAGTGCTTTACATACTTTCGAACTTCCTGCCAACAGTGACAAAAACCAAGCTGCAATCAGTAATAAAATTCGAGTATGTGGAGCTTGGCATAAGCGTGATAATAATAGTAATTTTTGTTGTGCTTGCTTCGTTTTTCTGCAACATTACAGTCTCGCTAACGCAAACGGATCCATTCACCTTCGCCACTGGCTATGTTGGAGACCTTCTATTTGTAAATGGAACTGGCATACTGACCGATATATACACAATGACAGCACAATATTTCATAGACGGGCAGGTCGCCTATGCAATCTCTGGTGCATCTGCTTCTGCTACAACATCCGCGATTACCAGGGCCGCAAGCTCCCTAATGGGATCGGCAGGCATTTTTGGTAAACTTGCAAGATCGTTCGTTGGTCTCAGCAAGCTTGGCATAAATATAGGGCCATCGCTGGACATGACAGAAGTTTACGGCTCCTATGTGGATGCAATGGTGACATTATCAAGCTTTGTCGTCATGACCTTTTCAATGCTGCTGCTTCAGTGGCTCGCAATACCATTCATAAAGGCAACAGCGCTTGTCATTGTGCTGCCCGCAGCAATAATAATGAGAAGCTTTTCTTTCATGGGGCCGCGGCTTAGGGAAGCTTCTGACCTTTTCCTTGCCGCAGCAATAGGGCTTTATTTCATCTATCCGATGACCTTCGTGCTCGACAATTATATAATGCAATGGACCTACTGCTCTGGTGGCTTCACATCATGCAACCCATATACGAATTATTTGCCGAGCAAGTTTGTGATAAGACCGGTAGGATTCCTGACTGAGAACACGATTACATCAAACACTTTTGGAGGCGTTTCGCTGCCAGTAAACTATTTTGGCAGCGTGCTTTCGGCCGGCACTGGCATACCGGGCTTGAACATATTCACTGACCTCCTTTCGGCTCCGAGCGTATTGATTGGGGTCGCAACCGATGTGGCAATATACATGTTCCAAGGCATGGTACTTATAGCGGTGGACATGGCAATAACAATCGCATTCATAGCCAGCTTATCGAAAGGACTGACTGCTGCATTCAGCTTTATGAGAGGCGGTGAATTCTGGTGAAGAATAAAAGCGAACTGAGGCTTGCGCTTGTCGCGCTGTTGGCAGCAAGCATGCTGATTTACACAGGCAACGCCAATGCCCAAAGCAGCAACATTATAACACATTATTCAACTTTCAACAGTTGGCTTGGCATACTTACAGTAGCCGCGCTTGTAGGTGTAATGATCGACGCCGGCATATACTTTGCCGGCGCGCTGCTGAAAGATGCAAAACTCAAGGAGAGAGGATTTCAAGAGCTTATCCAGACCATAGGCAGCGTGGTTATTGCTGTGATAATAGTGACGCTTCTTACCTCCTCGGGCGGGATAATAAGCTACCTTATGACAACGGCCCAGTCGACAGTCGGCAACAGTATAACAACAATATGCAACAACTATCTCACAAACGCTAAGCTTGACTTCTTGAATGAGCAAAACACCTACAGCCCTTCAAATACCATATGCCCAATGGTCGAAAACACTTTGAACTCCAACGGAAAGGCAAGCACCACAGACAACTTGGATTTTGCACTTGGCGCTACATACATAATATCCGCCAACGTGACCAATGAGGCGGTAGTGAACCTTAACGGGCTTTACACATTCGAAGGCATGATGGGATTTTTGGGAAGCCTCACATCTAAAACTGTCATATGCGAAGGTGCAGCGGGAGGGACCTGCGCACTGGTTCCCATTGAGCCACGCGTTGTCAATTTTGACCTTGAATACAAGCCCCTTGCAGGATATGGTAGCATAAAATATGTGACTGTGCCTGTTGAGGTGCAGGCGGACCTTGTATTTTACTTAGCATTCATGCAAGACCTTCTAATTGTCATTTTCCTTTACGCATGGCCTTACGTACTAGGTGCTGGAATAATAATGCGATCTATATTGTACACAAGGAGAGCCGGCGGCTTGATGATTGCCGCGGCAATAGCTGCGCTATTCATATTGCCGCTGGTAATTTTAATGGAGTACTCAGCGCTTTCCGGGGGATTGTCCAGCATGTCGCCCATAGGTGCGAACTCGCTTCCTGTGCTTACCATAAACGAGACAAACTACCATACTGGCAACACAATAACATATACTTCGAATGACCTCAACTTCTACGTGTTCCCAAACATGTCATACGTCGCATATTACTATGGGTGCTACCCTATTAATGGCAATCTGCTTGAGGAAGAGCTCAAGGATTCAGCGGCGTTGCTCATACCTTTCTACGGAGGTGCTCTTGCGCTTGAAGGTATAATCTACGGGGGCTTTCCATCAGGCACGTTTATTCCACTCTTCACCGATTGCACACAGACTAACCTAATAAACACCGTATTCGCATTCATGAACGTCTATGGGGTTATGAGCGTGGTAGGATTTATAATGCCGTTGCTAAACCTCATCATATTTATATCTGCAATGCTTGGGCTGTCACAGTTGCTCGGTGGCGAAACCACACTGCCAGGATTGAGTTGGTTGATATGAAGCTTTTGTTGCTTGCTATGGTCGCTGTGCTTGTCTTAGGCACTGTGAATGCCCAATATTTAGGAGGCACATTTTGCAGTAATCTATATAGTTCCAATGGGCCTACTGGCGAGCCTAGTGCGATAAGTAACCTTAGGGTAACTTCAACTTACACAAGTATTCTTGACATATCATTGCTCATTGTGCTAATGGTACTCATGGTTTTAGGTATTGTTTACGCTTTGGGTGTCGCTTTTAAGTTCGATAAGTTTGTGACATTCGTTAAGACAGAATATATAGAATCATTCGCAAACTTAGCAATAATAGCTTTCATAAGTCTTGGGATTGCAGGACTTGATGGGATAGTATTCGGAATGGTACAGCTGGCGAGTGCCGCAATTCCAAGTTCAGTAGGAACAGCAACAACTGCAAATAACCTCAACGGCATTTACGTTTCAATTTGCAACAATTATGTCAACGACGTGACAAACCAGGTATTGAATGTGATGTATGCGCAAGGATTTTCATTCATTCTGAGTGGCTTTCAGAGTGTCTCACTTGAGCTAATGCCGAATGGATTTGGGATTATTCTACATCCATATTCTGGGCTTGGTATTATAATCGCAAGCTTAGGTGTTTATACATCGTTTTCGGCAAGCCTTGGTGCCCTTGAGGTAGGTGTTATTTTCTTCTTGTCATTCATATACTTTCTCTTTCCGCTTTTCATGTTCGCTGGCATACTTTTCAGATCGTTCCCGTGGACAAGAGCGCTTGGAGGGTCGATGATAGCGCTTTTCATCGGCTTTTATATAATATTTCCTGCAATCCTTTATGCCTTTACAACTGTAAATCTTTCAAGCTTGTTTAGCAGCAATAGCGCCATCAGCAGAATATATAGTGAAGTCGCTGGCAGCAGTGGATTAGACACATTTGTTTCTGTCGTAGCTGCGGTGCTCGGAACTACTGTAGGCGATGTTTCAATATTGTTCGCCGTCTACGGCTCGAGTATCTCATTCGCAATGCTACAGGTTGTTGGAATAATAATTGCATTCATGATAGCGTTCGATTCTGTTGAGGCTTTTGGAAAACTGCTCGGCGCACCATCAACAAGAGGTTCAGGAATTTTGAGGAAGATAATATGATACCAATACTACCTATAATTCCTTTGCTTTTGCAGAATTCCTGCACAAGCAGCCTGCAGAGCTTCTTCTCGAGTGGATTCACAGCATGGACTGGCGTGGCAACTGCAGGCGTGCTCGCAGTCATATTTGTGCTCTCTATAGTATATGTAATAAGCCCGATGATAGGGAGAAGCGACCTAAGGATATGGATAAGGAACAAGATATATGATGCACTTTTCTCGCTCTTCCTGATAGCAATATTCAGCCTTTTCTCTACTATGATGTGTTCGATAAATCCTGTAAGTGCGTACAATGGTGCTGGGCTGCTGCCTAACAGCACGCCGATTAACTGCCTCAACGCTGATAACCTTTATCAGCTGGCAGACTGCGACCTCTACTCTTTCAATAACAATGTACTCAACTATGCAAGCTATACAGTATTTGAGATCAACACGGCTTTTGAGGCACTACCACCAACTGTCAGCATGGACATACAACCTGTGCCAGGCGTATCACATCTTGGAGTTGACGGTGAACTTGCGCTCGGAGTCAACGGGCTAGCTTCATATTTCCCTCTGGAAACAATGATGCTTTCAAGCCTAATTTTGATAAATGAAATTCAGCTGATTCTGCTTGACGCTTCGCTCATACTGTTTGGCATACTGCTTGCAATAGGGCTCATAGCCAGGATCTTTGGGGTGAGTAAAAGCTTTGGCGGCAGCATGATAGCGCTGGGTCTCGGCCTTGGATTCGTATTCCCGCTGATGGTAAGCATAACCTATGGCTTGATTGACAACATGTACAACCTGCTCCTGTCAGGCATTTCCAACACGTTTTTTACCATCATACCGCTCATGGCTTCCGCACTTTTAGCAATAGTCACTAATGGTATAGGACAGGGAATTTTCACCCTTTTGGCCCCGTACGTCGAAATGGTAGGTTATGCAGTTTTTGGCGCGCTGTTCATACCATTTTTAAACTTTATTATAATAGATTCTTTTGTTGTTGACATGTCGAGCGTGATCGGTGAAAGGTTGGACTTCATGAGCCTGCTCGTGGGGATGGTATAATGGATATGAAAAAATACTTTGTGCTACTTGCCTTTGCATTCCTATTTATAATGCTTGAAAGTGGTGCTGTGCACGCCCAACAATATGTTTATGGCGTGCCAGGAAAAAGTACGCTGCTGAACAGCTCGATTTTGCTACGCATTCCGCCGCCTCCGCCTCCACCACCCCCACCGCCGCCGCCAGGCAGCGTGAGCAGTTGCAAAAGTGCATATCCTTACATAAGCAAGGTCGCACCTTGGTACTGCAGCCAGATAAACCAGGCAATGTACAACAACTGGAAAGCGTGGGAGCCTGCGGTTGCCGCGGCAATCATGGTATCGTTCATGATAGGCGCCCTTATATTCATGATAGGCACACTTGTGAAAAACCAGAGGATAAGGGAATTTGGAATAGGCGAACTTTATGAGGCTACTGCCACCACGCTTATAGCGGTGTTTTTCCTGTTCATTGCTGCAGTCATGTTTGGTCTTGTACCTTCGTTTGTCACCGGACCAATAGATCCATACAATACCTCTCTGGTTTACATAAACAACTCGATAACTACAACTGAAAGCATAATAAGGGTTCTTTACAATAACATCATGTATTACTCCTATGTTTCAAGCATACAATTGAAAATCAGCGCTTTTTCAAAGCTCAGTGCAGTGATAAGCAATGTGCTGATGCCAATAATTGACATCGTGTTCCTCTTGCCTGCCAGATCGGTGATGGACCTATTCAGCGACGGGCTTCTCATGCTGCATATAGAATTCTATTTTATACTTTTCGGGATGTATGCCGCTATACCTGTGTTTCTCATACCAGGCATACTGCTCAGAGCTATCTTTCCAACAAGGGGCATAGGCGGCCTGTTTATAGGTATAGCCATAGGCTTTTACTTTATCATGCCCATACTGTTTTCCGTAGCTTATTACTTCACAAATAGGACGTTGCTTACAGAGTTGAGCAGCGATTCCGCCAGGCTTTCGACTTCGACCGGATATGTCAATCCTACCGATGCTGCATCACCCACGGCACCAGCCGTGCTCGAACTCAAAAACATAAACAGCACGCTGGGTCTTTTCTGGCTTTCGATAATGTTCTTCCCTGTTGTGATAATGGCCATAACATATTTTTCAATAATTACAATTGCGCAGTTCATTGGAGGCATGGTGCGCAGCAGCGGCAAGCTCAAACTACTTTAGCTTGCACTATTTTATATTTTTTTAGTTAAATAGATGATAGCGCAACAGGTAAATATTGAATGTTATGAAACTAAAGAGAAGTGATTGAATTGGCAATGATCCAGACCTTTGTATTTTTTGTCATTGTGATAATAGCTTTTGCGCTGATCTTCGTGATACAATTCCTTGATATATCTTACATAATAAAGTTTGTACTAGTACTCATTGCGCTGCTGATGGACATTGTTGCATTCTCGCTGCGCTTCTATATGTACCTATTCTTCCCACTCCTGAAAATGAAAAAGCGAAAAGTTGTTTTGAGCAACGAGGAAACGTTCATGATGGCACCTAACGGCAACGCAATAATGATAAGGGAAGGAAGCTATGTATATGCCAGCACATTTGTAAAGCTGCCGATATACAAATCCGCAACGGAAATGAGCGATGATGAGAAGAGAGATTTCTCACTGCTTTTCAGCAAACTTGTCTCTGTAAGCAAGACGCCAATAAAGATAACCACGCAATACTACATAGTTAACAGGGATACGTATCTAAACAACATCAGAGACAAGCTAAACGAGGCTGAAAACAGATACCAGCAGATGATAAATGACAAGAACGCAAATCCAAAGGAGCTTGACAGGGTAAGAGGGGAAGTGACAATGTGGAGCAATCTGCAAGACAGCGTAGGCAGGGCAAAATCAACATCAATAATAAATTATATTATGGTTACTGCCATCGGTGGAAACGAAGAGGAAGCGGTTACACTTGCGGTTCAGCGCGGTGAGGAAATTGCTGCTGGAGCTGGAGCAATATTAGGCATAACCACGGCACTTGCCACAGGAGAAGAACTTTTGCTGCTTACGCAACCCGAACAACTTATACCGTTTTCCACTATAAACGAGGAAATAAGGCAAAAGACACTTGAGAAAGGAGGGGCTTGAAAATGGATGAAGAAACAACATTGTATATAGCGGTAACCTCGATGGTTGCACTGTTCGTGTTGTTTGTCATAAGAACATTTGGCCCTCTTGAGCTTGTCGTTGCGATATTTGCAATACTTACAATACTTGCCATACTTATTATGAATTTCGCAGATTTCATAATTTTCACCGCATTCACCTACATATTCGGCATATCGATAGTGCCTGCGAAGAACTACGTAATACCAAAAAGCCAAAATACAGTGCTGAAGAATATAAATGGTCTTTATTATGCTACCGGCTATCTTACCGCAAATATTTACAATTATGCGTTTATGCAGGAACAGGCTGACGAAAGCGAGGATATGAAGCTCGCTGCTGCGCCTGACAACTGGGAAAGGATAGTGATGAATATACATTTCCCGTTCAAATTCAACATTATTACTGCAGCGCAAGACATACAGACATACAGGGATGAACTTGAAGGGAAGAGGGGCTTCTATGAATACCAGATGTCAAAGGAGGAAAGCAGCGGAAACCCCAGCCAGATGACCATTGATGATCTTCAAAGGAAAATAAACGTGCTGAAGGCAAGGATAGACAGGCTTTCAGCCGGAGAGAGACCAGTAAAGAGCATAATGTATATCGAGACGACAGCGGTGGGTGTCAGCGAAAAGGCGGCAATGGACGCGCTCAACGCCCAGATAAATCAGCTGCAAACCGTTTTCAACGCTATGGATGTAAGTATAGTTAGGGTCAGCGGCAGAGAACTTTACTTGTTGTTTAAATTCGGTTATATCCTTATACCGGACATGATGCAAATCGAAAAACTATTCCACTCACAAAAGTAGATCATTATGGTATTTGTCCAATTTACTATTCAAGTTTGCTATACCAAATTACGTAAAAGTTGTGAAACAGGCAGTAAAAGCGTATTATACAACCCTCAATGAAATTGAGGGAATTCTTTTAAATATTAAAATTCAACAATATACTGGTAATCATGACATTGGTAAGGATACAAAGCGTCATGAGCAACGAGCTTGCAAAAAGGAACTTTCTAAGCAGGCCGCCGGAGCCTCCGTTCGAATTCCTCGCGAATGATCCTACCAACTCAATTTTCATAGGCATAACCAAGATATTCAGCACGCCTTTTGCTTGGACTTTTAACACGCTAACCAATCCGCATATAGCGGTTGTCGGAATAACCGGAGCGGGCAAAAGCTTCTTTGTGAAGACCTTCCTGGCAAGGGCCAGCTACATATGGAACACCAACGCGATTATAATAGACTGGGCTGGAGAGTATAGGGCGTGGGTAAAGCAAAGTGGCGGCATGGTTATTTCGCTTGCAAAGGGGGACTACTTAAACATAATGGATCTTACAGGAACGAAGCCCATAGACAGGACCAAGCAGATAATAAGGTCGCTTGAGATACTCACGGATATAGCAGACTTTCCAGAGCAGAGAAGGCTCACGATGGAGGCAATAGAGCAGGCTTATGTAAATGCAGGTTTCAACATAGCGCAGGCGCCTGACCCAAACAAGGAGCCCCCTACGCTGAAGGATGTAATATCGCTCCTTTCGGAGAAGCTTGAGGATGGCTCGTACGAATACCCAGCCGAGCTTGAGAATGCAATATTCAGGCTGAGGCAGTTCGCGAGGGAGGGGGAGGATTATTTCGCAAAGAAGAGCACGCTTGATTTAGGCAAGCTGGCAAGCTCAGGGCTTGTTGACATGGATCTTTCGGGCTTGCCTGATGAGACGTTTAGGGCCATGGCTGCGTTGTTCATACTTCAAACCCTGAAGGAAAAGATGAGGACCGAGGGCTGGAGCGCAAGCAAGGGGCTCAAGGCTATAGTTGTGCTTGACGAGGCTTGGAAGATCGCGGGAGATGAGAGGAGCGACGCTGTCATGATAGTGAGGGAGGGAAGAAAATACCAGTTCGGGCTCATCGTCGCATCACAAAACCCGACAGACATAAACGAGGCCATATTCTCCAACGTTGGCACGACCATAATGCTCAGGATAAAATTCGAGAAATTCATGGACTATTTGCAGGGTTCGCTCAATTTCTCTGACTTCATGAGAAAGGAGATAAGCAAGTTTGGTGTGGGGCAGGCTGCCATTGATATGTCATTCCAGACCTCGGTGCAGTTTCCTGAGGTTTTCCTTATAGATAGGGTTATAGGCGAGATACCGCTCGACGTTTATACAATAAACATATCCGAGATACTAACGCAGGAGGAGCTTGCGGACCAGAAGTTGGCTAAGGAGTACTATTTCGAAAAGCTTGACATAAGGAACAAGCTCATAGAAAACAGCGTTGATCCTGCAACAATAGAAGAGCTGTTCAAGAAATTTGACGAGGCAAGCAGGATGGTAGACATAAGGTATGCGGTGCAGGCAATGATCGATTTGCACTTAAGCAGGGAGATGGTCGCGAATTTCCTCAGAGGCATCGGTTTCAGCGACAGCATAATATCAAGAAGCTTCATGTACGTGAAATAGAGAAGGCAGATTTACAGACAGTGGGCAAAGGGGATTAGATGGGAAATACATTCATAGTAAACAGGATAAACCTGCGAAAGATGCTTGTTATGCTACAGGTCAGCGAGAAGAGCATAGAGGAGTTCGAAGCAAGTTTGAACAAAGCGCACAGGCATGTGAACGCAATAACATTTGCAAATATGCTGCAGAAGGTAGGGTTGAAGCAGGAGGATATAGCAAACATACTCAGAAGGATAGGCATAGACGACATAACGATATCGAACATTTTTAATACGCTTGACGAGGAGAAGATTTCGGAAACGTTCGGAAGGATAGTTGAGCTTAATGTTACATAGTGGTTGGCGTGAAGGCTAAAACAAAAAGCTATTGTATAATATGCGGCGAGGAAAAGGATGGCATAGAAATCAAAGACGACTACGTGCTATCTTCCATAAGATGGTTCAAAACTAATGTTACGAAAACAGAAAAAAACAACAGGCTCGTGGTATGCAAGGACTGCTATCCAAAATATGCAAGCATGAGGAAAAGGTATGAATCAAGGCAAGCACTTTATGTAGGCTTAGGCATAGTGTTTGCTATCATGAGCCTGGTGCTTGCACCTAGCGCCACAACCCTCTTTATGGACATAATACTCATATTGTTTCTGTATGCACTCTCGCTTTTGACATACATGCCGAAGCTGAAGGTGGATGTCAATGAAAAGCATGCTAATAAAAGATAATGGTTAAAAAGATTAATTGGAATAAGAAGGAATAGCACTCGAGTGGTTTTTTGGAAGCGGAGGAAGCAGCGAAAAATGAAGAGATAGAGCCAAAGGTTGAAGCCATCGCATTCTCAGGCAAACTTACTGGTAGCTTTGAGGATATAGCGAGCAAGCTGGCAACGCTGCCATTTCTTTCAGTCAAGCAGCAGAAGGACGAGCTCATAATTGCCAGGGTGGAAAGCCGCAACATACACAAAAGGCCGTTCCTTTTTTATATAGTAAGCATAAGAGATTCTGGAATGACGGTCACTTATTCGATAGCACCAGACACGAGCGAAAGGATAAGGCGCCTTACGATAATAAAAAACATGGCATCCATACTATCAATCATAGCGGGCCAGTTTCTCATAGACCAGGTCAAGTTTTTCCAGTATGTCGACTCTGCAATAGACGATGCCATAAACGGCCTTTCGCAGGACTACAGTGTCCTATTCAACAGGTACGACTATTTGCTTGCGGAATACCGTGAGCAAAGGAGACTCAACAGCGAACTGAGCGTTGCAAACCGCAATCTTACGCTCCAGGCAACGCAGCTTTCAGAGGAAAACAAAAAACTCAGAGCGGAGCTTGACAAGCTACAAATATATTCGGACGAGGCGCTTATGAGTATAGTGCAGGGCTGGATAGAAACGCACAACAGTTCCATAGATCTTGATGAATTCTCGCAAGCGTACAAGGTAAGTATACCAAGGGTGGAGCAAATACTTGATAAAATGGTATCGCTTGGATATCTTGAACTGAAGGGATAAAATGACAATATATTACGCAACAGTCAACAAGAAATTCGAGTATGTCAAGGTTTATAGAATAGTCAAGAAGGTCAACGAAAACACAAACAGCATATCAAGACTTATGCAAAAACTCGTCGACAAATATCTTTACAAAAAAGCTTTATGAAGAAAGTTTATAACAATTGATTAGTATGGTAAAAAGAAAAAAGATTATTTTGGCAGCAGTCATTATCATAGTGGTGCTTGCCATTTTTTTAGTACTTATCAGAGTTTCGCTTTCTTCGATAATCAAAATTAAGATAACGCCCCCTACGCATCCGGGCCCCATGTCATTGAGCTTTAATGTTTATGCTGAGGGTTTTGCCACATATGACAATGCAAGAAACATATCGCCATATGCCGCGTTTAATTATACAGCAACTAATGCCATAAACATGTCTGTCGATTTGAGGACCTACGCTAGAAATCCTGTGCCAAGTATATACCTTTTGAATGCTAGCGCCTATTGTTACAGATGCTACAATGAAGTAACGCTCAAGGACCAGCTATACGACGATCTGGAACAGTACAATCTGATAAACAATAACTTTTTCTACGTACCAGCTGCAGCCCTCGGCACTGTATCAAACTCTATAATAATAATACCAACAGGGCTCATGCCAATAGCATTGCTTCCATATACGCAGTATACAATGCAGAATGTCACCATTACGGAGCTTCTCAAAAGAGGAAATACAGTAGTATATATAGGAGGCAACTTTTCTGAGAGCATCGGCCCTACAGGTATAGTGTTTAAGACACCCCAAGCATCGTTGCTGAACCTGAGCGCACTAGGACTTTTGCCCGCACCATATACGCTTACAAAGAATGTCACGAACCTCTTTTTCTCAAATGCCACATTCGCATTTTATAACAAAAATGGCAGCATTGTTTCAAGCAAATACAATTCAGTTACTTATGTTAATTTTGAAAACGGTACCATAGTGGCGTTTTCGAACAACCAGAAGGCAGGATGGAAGAACGCAACTGCAATAGCATCCGATATAAGCAGAGTCATAAATTCACATTTTTGGCTGAACGTGCTCGCAAACTATACAGAGATAGTGCCACTTGCGAACAACAGCACTTCTGGAAGCTTAGGGGTAGCAGAAACTGATACAAGCATAGGTTATGCGCAGAATGACAAAGAACTTAATAATACTTATACGCTCCTTACTTTGCTGCTTAGGAATTCTACGCAAACGCTTGAAGAAAACAAGCTGATAAGCATAACTTATTCACAAAATGGAACACTTGGATTTCCGAGCATAATAAGCGAAACTAAAATGATACCAATAACTGTTGAGATGAATGTGAATACAACAAAACCTATAACAGTATCGCCACATATTGATATTTTTACTTCTACAATGAATTATGTCATGACTATACCTGTAGGGTTCTTTAACACGTCGACCGATATAAATGTGATAAAGCAGTATAGTTTCAGCATAAAAAGCGGGCAATATATAGGCATATTGCGCAATTTCTACAACAGATACTACTCTAGCGCTGTGTTTACAATAGGGAATACATCATTGGAGCCCATATCAATGAACTTCAAGAATGGTACATTCGTATTTTCCGCCGAAAGCGACAATTACAGCATAACTAATACCACTTATACTGTGATGCTTGATGGCGGCTACAAGGAAACTGGAACGGTGACAAACGGCACCATAGTATACGCGCTTCCAAAAGGCACGGTTGTGGGATATGGCAAGCATGTATTCGTATTCACGCTGTTCGGCGAAAACTACACATATTCTACAAATTATGTACAAAAAATATTTCACATACCTATAATATACATAGAAGTTATAGTTGTGCTTGTTGCGATAGTGCTGCTGAACTTGATTGTCAAGCCGCCAAACCGCGATGAATATTACATAGATGTGGCTGAAAGCATACCAACGAAGAAAGAGGAGGTGACCGTTGGCAGGGATGAGATACTGAACGTATTTGACAAAGTAAACTATTACAACCATTGGAGATACATGCCACTAACCGTAGATGAGGTAAAGATGGGAATAAGCACAAATCTTAGATATAATAACATGCCAATATCGATAACAACGCAGAACGCCATGAACATACTCAACAAGCTTGTAGCAAGTGGAAATCTACAGACGTACATAGGATACTATGCGCCAGTAAAATGGACCACTGATTCAGGATACAGCGTAGCTTACCTTGCAATATTCAGGAAGCTCAGGGATTACTGTATAACGCATGGTATAATGTTTACCGAGCTTGGCAAAAGCGAAAATGCAGACATGGTAATAACCAAAGGCGGGGTGCAGGCAAGAATAATAATATATGTGGATAACACGCAGATTAAGGATATAATTGTTGACAGCAGTGTAAAGACTTTTATAGTGTTTGCTGATGAGCTTAAGAAAACCGAGTTTACAGAGAAGCTTTATTTGTCATATGGCGACCAAGCTGAACTGCTCAGAATGAGTATATCGAATGGATATGTAAAGCTCATAGACACATACAATCTTAATCAGCTTTCGCTCTGAATTTCGCTCTGGCTTGCATCCTCAAAAAGTTTTTTATAGCGTTTTTCTATGATCTGCTTCAGCTTTCTATGTATGCTTTCTTTGTCTTCTCCCGTGAGCTCGCTTAGGTCTATGGAAAGCTGATTCACGTATCTCATTATTGCCTTGTATTTCGTTTCCTGCTCAGATTTGCTTCTTACCCCGCCGATGTATCTTTGGAGGTTGCGTGCCGCATCCATTACAGCAAGTTTTATCTCATCGATTATCTCGTCTTCCTCTGCTATAGCCTCTTTCCCTACGCCTGAATATGGCACGTAAACAGACGACACGTTAACCATTACTGTTATGGGCTCAGAATCGAAATCTCCTATGCCGTATCGCTTCCATTGTATGTCACGCACCGCGATTGTTATTGCACATGATGCACTGTCGAAAAGCAATGGCACCCTATTTGCAAATCTCATTATGTTACCTGCGGAGCCACCCTCGACCGCCTTTCCGGCGCCGCCGCCGTACGCTACTGCGGCCTCCACAACAAATGGGATGCCACCTCTGTATACTTTTGGCCTTCGCTCTATCACTGATATGAAATCAGGATTTAGTATGTTCTTTATTGATACCTTGATCTGTTCCGCACCTATTGTAGATACGGAATCAAGCTCAGGCGAAATCCATTTCACCTTCTTGAATGCACTTATTAGTTGTTCGGCCTCGCCCCATGAAAGCGTCTTTGGATCTTTGGAAAAATCTATATTCGGAAGAATCTGCTTGAGTTCGTTCACTTTATCTTGCGAGAACCTTGAGAAGGACTCAGTCAAAAATGAGGATAGTTTCCTTGAATCAGATGCATGGGCATAGTCCAACAGATCGTTTATTTCGAGCCCAAGTGGGTGCGGCTTTATAACTTTGTTGTGCGCTGGAACTACATTTGTTGACCTTGGAAATATTATCTCTGGCTCCGCATTGACTCTAAGCCTTATGCTAGTGTGTGGATTCGCAATTACCGTTCTTTTCAGATATTCTATGACGCCGTGATCGCTGTTCTCGAATTTTGAATAGCCAAACTCTCCACTTACAGTCAATCCAGTAGAAGTGCTAGGACCTATTTCAGAAAGATTCGAAACGATTGGCTTGTTGGTCTTTATGTCTATTGATATGTCGCATGCATAGCTCTCCTTCGACGTACGCGATTCGACATGTATGGGCTTGCCAGTAGTTATTTGTGAGAAGAGCGTGCAACCTGAAGCACCTATTCCCTGCTGACCTCTCTGTTGCATATAGCGGTGGAATTTAGTTCCAGACAATATCGAAGCGAGCGCTTTGCCAATAAGCTTTTTTGGTATACCTGGGCCATTATCTGAAACCTTTACCATATATCTGTCCTCGCCGACCTCCTTTATCTCAACATACAAATCAGGGAGTATGCCTGCCTCCTCGCATGCATCGATAGAATTGGTCACATATTCGTGAACGATTGTTGTAAGCGATCTGACCTTGCCGGAATAGCCCAGCATCTGCCTGTTTTTCTTGAAAAACTCAGATATCGAATGCTCCTTAAACTCCTTGAAAATCTCGTCAGCAGAAAATTTCGCACCATCTTTTTTCTCGCTTTTGTCATCCATGATAAACACTACATACTAATGTTATTTTGCCTTCGCCGCTCAAGCTCCATCAAACGGTATGCCTTCTTGTGCGTGCCACCTTCAAGCAGAACATTTATTGCTGCATTGGCAATTTTCAATTCTTCCAGTGTTCCTATAAGACTCACGGAATTGCCGTACACGCACATGTGTGCGCCGCTGACGCTCTCTATGTATTTTTTGGTCCGGCCTTCGGTGCCGATTATCCTGCTTTTGAACCTGTGTATCTGTGATTCGTTGCCGAAAATTTCTTTCAGATTTATAGAGGAAAATACATAGCTGTCATCAAGCAGCTTATATGACTCTTCAATGCTAAAACCTCTACCATATGCACTTAGGACGTTTCTTGCATTGTATTCGTCGTATGGCTCTCCAGATATTTCCAAAATGTTTTCCTCCTTCAGCTCCAGCCTGCATTTCAGCACTTTCTCTATTTCTGCGATCTTTTTTGGATCTTTTTGCAGGATTTGCGCCCTTGCCACTGGTATTAGCAATTGTTGCATGCTGATCATTTAGGTATTTTTCCGCCGAAGGCGCGAAAACACGTAGCGCCTATCGACTGCATAATATGAGTAGTATTTGCTCTTAACTAATTTATAACTTTCTCTGTTAACCTTCAACTTTGTTCGTCGTAAAAATGGCACGCCAAGGCAGCCACTTGCGGAAACGATGACACGGCAGAGCGGAAAAAACAAACAGTGGAAGTATACGGCACAAGCACAATATTTAAATACTTAACTATGCTTAATAATTGTGAAAGAATCACGATTCAATCATGAACCAAACATGCTCCAATCGTGATATAGGAGTCAAAATATAAAAGTGTTTTCATGAAGCAGGGGGACAAACAGCTTATAAAGGAAATTCAAGAAATCAAAAGCAAGATCGAAAAGATTGCTAATGATAGAATTAATGTTGAGGATGGTGCTACCAACGAGGACAGCATAAAGGTGCTCATGAGAAGCATGATAGAAGAAAGAGAGAGAACAAACCGGATGATAGCTGGCATGCTTGAAAAGATTGCAGATCTCGAGAAGAGGCTTGAATCTGCTACCGATGCACCTGAAGCCAGCACCGAATATGAGGTAAGGGAGGGCATAAGCAACAAAGAGATACCGCTTTCTTCACTTGACGCAAAAATACTTGAGCTAGTTCAAACAAAAGGCATGGTATGTGCTGAGGATATACAGAAAGAGATGAATTACAAGGGCAAGAATGCTGCATGTGCAAGGCTCAACAAGCTGCACAAGGAGGGCATGCTTGACAAGATTCAATTAGGTCACAAAGTTTATTACCGATATGATGCTGGCAAGGCGACCAACACACTTATTATATCACCTCCACAGTAAAGGGAACGGGCCTGCCTCTCCCCAGGCAGGCCCAAACTATTTCTTCTTTCTGAAGGAGCAAGCAACCCAAGGCAAAAAGTTAATAAAGCAGAGTATAGAATATATAGAAAATACTCAAAAATGATAGCGTGGACCTAGGAGAGAAAATAGAAGGAAGGCAGATTGCAGTCATTTCGCACGCCGACGACTTGGATGGAATAGCCAGCGCAGCACTGATTAAGATAAGGTTTGGTGTGCCTCTTTCCAACTTATTTTTCACGAACTATAGCAAGCGTACAGTGCAAAGCATAGCAGATATGATCAAGAAAATAGACGTAAAATATCTTTTTATAACAGATACTGGACCAAACGAGCAGACAACGCCAATATTCAAGAACATTATTGCAGGCTTGAAAAAAAAGGGCGCCGCAGTCATTTGGCTTGATCATCACGAATGGAATGCGCATGAATTGGAGGCGTTGGCACGCAAATGCGATATTGCCATAGTGGGTGAGAACAAGAAGGCTTGTGCTACGGAAATAGTAAGAAGTTTCCTTGGATTGAGCAAGCCATTCGAGACTGAGCTTGCCAAAATAACCCATTTCAGCGACTTCAACATAATGCCAAAGAACAAAAGATACGCAAGAATCATAAAGAACTACGCGCTTGGCATAGCGTATTTTAATATGACACATAGGTTTCCAGAACAGAACAGAAATCTTGTCGAATTGGTAAAATTGGTAAGCGAAGGCAAGATAGAGAACGAAATGATTAAAAGAAGCGCAAGAACGTTCGAAAAACTCAACAAAGCCAGAGTCAAAAAAATGATTTCGTCACTTCATGTAGGAAATGGCTTCGCAATCGGATTTTCCCGAACGGTGCAAGCTACATACGCATGCGGGGAGATAATCAGGAAAAGCGGAATGGATATAGGCATGTTTGTAGACACGGACACAGGTAAGGTGCACATGCGAAGTGTTAACGGAAACGTGGCCTGCATCGCGAAGCTTTTTGGCGGAGGAGGGCACCCGCATGCTGCAGGCTTCTCATTGTCGGAAAAATTACAAGGTAGATTGGATAAAAAGGCAAGGGAAATGCTGATTGAAAAAATAGAGGATGCAATCACAAAATGCGCGCAATAGCCTCTACTGCATTATATTGCATTCTATTGCATTCTATTGTATAAGTGTTGCATAGCCGCAAAGCCTCCAGCGTTGCGAAAAATTGCGCATTATTGATATTTTTGCAGAAGTATCGATGCACATGGGCCTCTTGAGTTCGATTTCGACTTTTTTCTTCTTCACCGATTTCACATATCCTATCGTTGTGGCGGTGCCAACGCTGAGTATGAGCGGTTCGTCAACCCTTAATGATTGCTTGGGTATGTCGTTTCTCTGTATGTCAACATAGTTTACAGCTATCTCGTCAAGCATGTCTGGAAGCTTGCCTACGTGCCCAACAACGCTACCTACCAAGTTGTCTGCTTTCGTAAGAGAAGGGTCTAGGGAGGTGCCTATGGCCACCAGACCGCCAGCTATTACCTGCTCCAGCTCGCCAGAACTGGTGCCGGTGCTCAGCGACCTTATTTCGGTTATCAATGGCTCGTAAACCGCTTTTTTTGACTTGTCGCTGCTTTTTGGCACTCCGGGCCTTATCTCTATCTCGTCGCCGAGCTTGAACGTGCCTCTTATTACCGAGCCGCCTATTACGCCGCCGACTAAGTCTTTTATCTTTGCGCCTGGCTTATTTATGTCAAAAGAGCGCGCAATGTACATCAGAGGCTCGCTTGAAGTGTCACGCTCGGGCACTGGTATGTTCATGATCTGCTGTAGAAGTGCGTCAATGTTTATGTTCTTGCTTGCTATGACCGGTATTATTGGAGCGTTTTCTGCTACAGAGCCCTTGACAAAATTCTTTATCTGCTGATAATGTGCCTTTGATGCCTCCTTGCCGACTATATCTATTTTTGTCTGCACTATTATTACGTTTTTTATGCCCAGTGCGTTTATCAACATTAGATGTTCTTTTGTCTGCGGCATCGGACATGGTTCGCTTGCCGATATTACAAAAAGCACCGCATCTATTATGTTAGAACCTGCAATAGCTGTCGCCATGAGCGTTTCGTGGCCCGGCGCATCTAATATTGATATCCTTCTAACTATTTCGGGTTTTCCGTTGCAGCCCTCGCAGGCATCGCCAACTGTATAAGCCTCCGGTTCCTTGCAGCCACTGCATTTTTTAATGAATGCATCGGCATAACCCAGCTTTATTGTCATGCTTCTCTTTATACTTTCGCTGTGCTTGTCGGTCCACACGCCAGTTATTGCACGTGTAAGCGTGGTCTTGCCGTGGTCTACATGACCCAGCGTGCCTATGTTTAGCTGGCTCTGCTTGAACATGCTTTCGTTATTTGACATTAATTCATCCGATTACAATCATTCCGCCTTCTTTTCCTTTGGCTTGAACAACTCCTCAAGCGGCTTCTGGCCATATTCTGTTATTACAGTATTGACTTGCTCGGTATCGGCACTTATCGCGTTGCCGCGCACCAGGCGCCTAACTCTCATACCCCTGTTGCTTTTCAGCTTCGACTTTGCAGCCAGTATGTACCTCTTCGCCGTGCCTTCAATCTCGGGCCTTGAAGGTATACCGCTCTTGTCGCTCATACCTGTTATCTTCAGCTTGAAGCCAGGAAGATCGATTGCGCTGCCATCAACTTCGTCTCCTATCCTTTTCCCAATCAGCATAGCTTCGCGATCTTTCAAAACTTCTGCTTGTGCAGTCTTTCCGGTTTTCTTGTCAGAATATACTATCTTCAAAATATCACCTAAGCATAATTGCCTTGCTCACCTGTACATGCTTGTGGGCTCGTCCTTGAACCGCTTTATCCTGTCTGCGAGCTCCTTCGGTATTGCAGGCTTTACCTCTTCGAACGCCTTCTCAAAATCTTCCTTCTTCACGATATCCCTGTTGTTTCGTATCGCATTCATGCCTGCTTCCCTGCAAAGATTCTCGAGCTCAGCGCCGGTGTAGTTTTCCGTCTCTGCAGCCACTTCCTCTAGCACAACGCTCTTGTCAAGTGGCATGCGTTTGGTATGTATTTTTAATATTGCCAAGCGCGCCTCCTGATCCGGCATAGGTATGTTTATTATCTTGTCGAACCTGCCAGGCCTGAGCAAAGCAGTATCAATCAGTTCTGGCCTGTTTGTGGCCGCAAGCACAACCACGTTCTTGAGCTCCTGCAGGCCATCGAGCTCAGTCAACAAGGTGTCAACCACGCGCTCAGTCACCTTTGAATCTGGCTCGCCCTCGCCCCTCGCCTGCGCTATCGCGTCTATCTCGTCTATAAATATTATGCATGGCGCAGCCATCCTTGCCTTCCTGAAAAGCTCCCTTACCGTCTTCTCGCTTTCCCCTACCCACTTGCTTAGCACTTCTGGGCCTTTTATAGATATGAAGTTTGCTTCTCTTTCTGTAGCTACCGCTTTTGCGAGCATAGTTTTGCCGGTGCCCGGCGGACCAACAATGAGCACGCCCTTGACTGGCCTTATGCCCATTTTCTCAAACGCCTCTGGATTCTTGAGCGGCAGCTCTACAGCTTCCTTGAGCTCCCTTTTTACGTCTTCAAGGCCTCCAACATCGCTCCAGTGCACATTAGGTCTCTCGACAAACACCTCTCTGAGTGCGCTGGGCTGTATGCTCTTAAGTGCGTCAAGGAAGTTTTCCTTTGACACGGTAAGGTTCACAAGCAAGTCGTTTGGTATTGACTGCTGGTCTATAATCATCGGTAATATTGACCTCAGCTTAGACATTGCCGCTTCCCTGACCAATGCGCTTATGTCGGCGCCAGTATAGCCGTGCGTTATGTCGGCGAGCTCGTCAATGCTAACATCAGGTGCTAGAGGCATATTCCTTGTGTGTATTTGCAGTATTTCCTTCCTTGCGTCCCTGTTTGGGACTCCTATTTCTATCTCTCTGTCGAACCTGCCAGGCCTCCTGAGCGCTGAATCGATTGCATCGGGCCTGTTTGTGGCCGCAAGCACTATGACCTGCCCTCTCGGAGGCATTCCGTCCATCAGGCTGAGAAGCTGCGATACCATCCTTCTTTCAACTTCGTTGGTTGCCTCCTCGCGCTTCGGGGCTATCGCGTCTATCTCGTCCATGAATATTATTGTAGGCGCCTTCTCATTTGCCTCCTTGAATATCTGCCTTAGCTTTTCCTCGCTTTCCCCTACGAATTTGCTTACAAGCTCAGGGCCCGATATCGATATGAAATGTGCATCGCTCTCGTTTGAAACCGCCTTTGCAAGCAATGTTTTGCCTGTGCCAGGCGGGCCGTAAAGAAGGACGCCTTTAGGAGGTTCTATGCCAAGCCTCTCGAAAAGCTGCGGGTACCTTATCGGGAGCTCAACCATCTCCCTTATCTTCTTTATCTCGTTCTTGAGACCGCCTATATCCTCATAATGCACGTCCCCGAATTTTATAGAGTATTCAGAAAGCGGCTCCTCTTTTACTACGAAGTTCGTGTCCTTTGTTATTCTGACTATGCCGTGCGGAACGGTCTGAACAACGATAAAATTGAATACCAAGCCAAGCATAGGTATAGGTATTACATCGTTCTTCGATACGGGCTTGCTTTCAAGCTTGCGTTTGGCATATTCAGCAAAATTTGGAGAAAGCGGCGGTCTCTGGCCTGGAGGCGGAGCTATTACAACGCGTTCCGCATCCTGCACCGTGGCTTTTGTAACAAAAACCTTGTCCCCTATGCCAACTCCAATGCTCTGTCTGAGATAACCGTCTATTCTTATGAAGCCAAGCCCCTCGTCGCTGGGATGCGCCTGCCATACCAGCGCTGCCGTGGATTTGGACTTTCCTTTTATCTCTATTATGTCCCCCGATACGACGTCGAGCAGCTTCCTTGATTTTGAGTCTACTCTTGCAATGCTCCTGCCGGTATCGGTAACTATAGCATCTGCAACTGTGAGCTCTATTCCGTTTACCATCTTAAGCACCAATTGAAACAAATATTGCATGTTGGAATTATAAAATCTTGCGCATGCCGACGCTTGCAACACCTAATGCGCGGCAAGCCAACAAATTGTCTATATTTGTTTTGTATTTAAAATTTTAAATACCCTACTATCAATGGCGTGACACACCGGCAAGCACTTCTGCGGCCTGCGATCTTTTCATAGCCTGAACATCATGCCTTTGTATATCATTGAAAATATTAAGGCGAACACCAGTATGAATACCAGCGAGAAGAGTATTGAGTACAGAGGCACTATTAGGTAGAGCAGGATAAATATGACTAGCATTGTAGCCGCATATATGCCCTTGTTCCATCTCAGCACCTTGCTGCCATCCAGAGGCATTATTGGGAGCATGTTGAAGAAAGCAAGCCAAAGGCTGATGAAAAGCACGACGTTTATGAAATTGTGAAGATAGGAATAGTTGGTGAAATATGGGCTGAATGTAACGAGCACGTTTCCAAGAAAGCCCTTGTAGAGAAGCATTCCTGCTATGAAGAATATGGCAAATATCGCAAAGTTGGTAAGTGGCCCGGCAAGGGACACAATGCCGTCTTCCCTCCTTGTGAACCTGTTTGTGTATATCACCGTTGCGCCTGGCAACCCTATCAGGAAGCCAAACATGCTACTAGCAAGTGTTATTACCAGGCCTATTGGCGAATACCTGAACGCAGCTATGGCGCCGTAATGCTGAGCGACAAATTTGTGCATAAGTTCATGCAGCACGAACGTAAGCGGGACGACTATGAAGGCTATAGGAAGAAAGTACGCAAGGCTCGCATAGCTTGATGTGAAATCCGCAAATATCAGCGCAAATGCTAAGGATAATGCTATGTCTGCCACTAGCAATTCTTCTACTTCTCTAGAAAATAGAATGTTTTCCCTGAACATGCTAAATAGTTTTTCAAGAAAAAATATATAAAACAGAGATGCGGATATGTATTATATAGCTCCATAGTCTAGTGGTCAAGGACGGCGGGCTCTGGACCCGTTGACGCCAGTTCGAATCTGGCTGGAGCTATCCAATCAATCTGCGCTTTTTGGATATATCATAAAGCGCGTTTCTGTAAACTGCTTTTACTTTGCAACTGCGTCGGAGCCAGTAGAATTCTTTTAAATATTAACCTCTCAACGACTTTATTGTGCGCTATTGCGCGTGTCGTGTAATATCTGCAACACTTCAAGGGAGAGGCAAAGCATCAATAAGGTTTATAATTTATAAACGCACTCATTATTTAGGGATGCAATGGCGGGCAAAGAGCTTAAAAACCATGTAATCATATGCGGCTATGGTCTTGTTGGCGAGAAGGTTGCCGAGATAATATCCGAGCGAAACATACCTTTTGTGGTAATAGAAAACAATCCAGACAAGGTAGAGGCGCTCAGGGAAAAGGGGATAGATGTCATATATGGCGATGCAACATCCTCAAAGGTGCTTAAGGATGCAGGCATATTGGAGGCGAAGGCGATAGCTATAGTTATGGATAGTGACGCAAAGAACCTTTTTGCGAGCATAACTGCAAGAAGCTTAAACAACAAGGTTCTGATTGCTACGCGTGCCAACAGCAACGTGATAAAGGAGAAGCTCTCCGAAATAGGCACTAACTTTATAGCAACGCCAAACATATCAGCTGGGGAAGAAATTTTCAATGAAATCAGAAAAATTGTAAAATAAGGGAAAGGATTGAATGGATACAAATGACAAGGGTGCTGGCGTATCTAATATATTGCTCGCATCAGTAATAATCGTTCTTATCCTTGGCGTCATATCAGTTCTCGTAATTTTTCTACTTTTTCACAATGCATACTTAGCTACGTATTATGTTTTCCAGACTTTCTTTGATGCTAGTAATGTAAATGCTGATACCGTAGTTGCTGGCCTTACTATGAGCAATTTCAATACAGACTTTTATCCTGTTTTCATCATATTCGTGGTAGACAACATAAGCAGAATTGTGATAATGAGTTTTATATTGGCAGCTGTAATAGACATGGTGGCTTATGCTGACATAGAAAACAGGATAAACAGGCTCAGGGCTATGAGAAGGAGAGGACATTTGGTAATATGCGGCTACAACAACCTGTCGCAGGCCGTAATAGACAAGCTAAAGAACAACTCACGTATTATAATGATTGTGAAGAGCAAGAATGAAGTGCTCGAACTCATGAACAGGGGTATAATAGCCTTAGAGGGGGATTTTACTAGTGAAGCAACGTTAAAAGCTGCAAACATATGGAGTGCAAAAGCTATAATATTCGCCTCTGAGGATGATCTGGACAACCTTCTAGGAGCAATATCAGCGAAAAGGCTTAACAAGGACGCGACTGTGATAACGCGGGTAGGCAGGGAAGAAACTAGAACCAAAATGTACAGGGTGGGTGTGGACATGTGCGTTTTGCCCGAATATCTCTCAGGGATAGAGATCGGGGAAGCGATAGCAAGGAGTTTCAAGGGTGATGCAAGATGATAATAAAAATGGTGCAAATAATACTTATAATCCTTGTCATAGTTGTATTCATTACCTCCGTGTTTGGCATAACCTACATTGGTTATCCCCCGGTCATATCGTTGATATGGGTTACATCAAATATTCTTGGTGCCAGCTTTCCTCCAACCATGAAGATTGTTGATGCACAAAACGCTGGGGTGCTAGCACTCCAAATAATTGACATTATTGGTAACATAGCAGTAACAATATTGCTGATTTCGCTGTTCTTTGAGCTGCTTGGCAGGATAGATATACGTGGCAAAATGCTTAGCACAAAAATAAACAGAATGAGAGGGCACATGCTGCTTACACCAGCCAATCAGATAGCGATAGAAGCAGCAAAACTTGCAAAACGCAATGGCATCGGTTATGTTGTACTTGACAAAGACGCAGCCAAGGTCAGGAGCCTACTTGACGAGGGGATACTTGCAATAAGAGGAGATCCGACAGACAGTGCGGACCTCATTAAAGCAGGCATCGATAAAGCGGCTGCAGTTGCGGTGTGCGGAAATGACGACGTGGAAAACACGGCCATAGTGATAGAAAGCAAAAAGGCAAACAGCAACGTAAAGGTAGTGGCGAGGATTAAAACCTTAGAGGATATCCCAAGGATGAAAAGAGCCGGAAGTGACAGTTTGATAATAGCGGAAAGTGTCGCTGGCAGCGAGATAGGGAAATTCATTACGAGCAGATTTTAACATAGATTTAAAATATTTAAAATTTAAAGAAAAACTGATAGGATGGAGGACGTAACGAAGACAGGAATAGACGCGCTTTTAGAATATATAAGAAAGAACGGGGAAAGCAGTGAAAGTACCCTAGCTACAGAACTCAAGACCAGCGAGAAGGTGATTGAAAGCTGGGCAGACATACTCGAAAAGGCAAACATAGTAAAGATCAATTATAAAGTAGGAAAGATGTATATTGAGCCAGTCAATATATCCGAGGGCGCAAAGGAAACTCTTGCAAAAAAGGTCGAGACCCAAAGGGGTGCGCTTGAGGAAGAAATTAACATTCAGGCTTCTCTAGTGAACGACATATCGAAGAAGATAGACGAATTTTCCGCTTCAATCAAGAATGCAGAACAAGCATTCAAAGAGAAAGCACCTAACATAAAGAAGGAACTTGATGAAATTGAAAAGATAAGAAAGGAAACGGACAAGAGGTACGCTGAGATAAAAAGCAAGAAGGAAAGTGTTGACAAGATAGCACAGAACAGCGAGAAAGAGATGGTGGCGCTGCGGGAGCAGCTCAAGGTAATCCAGAACTTCAATTTGGGAGAGCAGGATATCGAAAAGGCGATAAATGACGTGAATGAGAAGATTAAAGGGATAGATGGAGTAATCAAATCCTTCCAGAATAGATACGAAACGCTTGTAGATGAATATAGGATAGAACTCAATGCGTTGTACGAAAGCATAAGCAAAGAAACACAGGCTATAAAGAAAGTTGTTGCCAAGGAAAAGGAAGAACTTGACGAGATAAAGAGGATGCAGGTTGAATACAGTATCAACTCTTCTAAGATGTCAAGGAAACTTGACAGTGACAAAAAGATGCTGCTTGACACTACGGAAAAAGCAAAAGTGGATATGGATAAGTATATGGATGTTGCAACGAAGAGAGTAGAAGAGATAAGAAAAAACCTTGAAGAGATGAAAAACACTTACGGCAGCGTTGCAACAATGAATGAAAGAATGTCTGAACTCGAAGGAAAAATTGCCGATATGATGAACAAGAAAACACAGATAGAGAAGGACATAGAAGAGTTGCGCAAAGAGCTTGCTTTAATGACAACTATGCAAAGCACCGAGAAAAAAGTTGAAGCGATAAATTCAGCTGAAAAGAAAAGCCAGGCAATCAGCAAAAAAACAGAAGAACTTAGAGAGGACTATAAATCGGCGGTAAGCTCTGTTACTGATGACAAAAATAAGAAGTGATGTTTTATGGCTGGAGAGGAAAAAGAAAATGTATATGCAAGCTACGAGCTTGATGCACACGGGCTCAAGGTTAACATTAGAATCGTTGACCGCGGAGATTTTGTACCAATATACGAGGTTACAATACCAGGGCTTGGCGACGCAACAAAGCTGCTTCTGCTTTCCCTTAGGCAGGATCTTCTTGCTATGGTACCTATCGACCCGAACCGCATAGAAGATGAAGAATACATGAATCAGCTCACTAACAGATATATAGATGCATCCAACCTGATAATAGATAAATATCTTCCGGGAACAAACCCAACCACAAAGAAAATACTTATAGCGTACATAATAAACGTAATGCTTGGCCTTGGCGACCTCGAGGCGCCGCTTGCTGATGAGAATCTTGAGGAGATCGCGGTCAACAATTCAAAGGAACCTATATGGGTATTCCACAAGAAATATGGCTGGTGCAAGACTACTGTGAGAATTGAAAACGAGGATATAATTTACGATGATGCTGAACAGATAGGCAGAAGAATAGGAAGGCAGATAACTGTACTTGCGCCGCTGATGGATGCTGAACTTCCTGACGGATCGAGAGTCAATGCTACCCTTTACCCTATCTCACAGAAAGGTAACACTATAACAATAAGAAAATTTGCAAAAAACCCCTGGACAATGACGGCACTGATAAAAAATGGCAAAGCCGACAAGGTGCTTACAACTGGTAGGCTGGGGCTGCTTTTTTTAAATGCCGCAGGAAAACTCAGCCAGCAGCTTTCTGATGAGGAAACAAGGTATCTTGCAGCAGCCAGGTACCTGCTGGACGAATATCCATCAGTAATAGAAATGCCACATGACCTTGCTTATATGGGCGCCGATGGCCAGAGAAAGGAAGCAGAAGTAAAAGGCGTTCCAAAGGGGGCTAGGGTGCTCGATATTGGAGAGAAAACAATCAAAAGGTATTCAAGGATAATCAAGGGAAGCGGGACTGTATTTATAAGTGGCCCACCTAGTGCCTTCGAGATAAAGGGGTTTGAGCTGGGAACCGAGGAACTGCTCCTTTCTGTTGCAAAGAGTTCTGCAACAAGCATTGTCAGCGGTGGCCACCTTTCCACAGCCATGCAGAGGTTAAAAATAGCAAACTGGATAGACCATGTGAGCACGGCGGGTGGCGCGCTTATACAGTACCTTTCTGGTAAGCTTCTGC
>JAGDYB010000019.1:2016-102405 GCA_023270055.1 Microcaldota archaeon | reverse complement strand
TGTGAACTCTCACCAGCCACGAACCGGTTACCTCCAGAGTAACTTATCTGACAGCTTGGAGCCCCATTAAAAGGCTACCAAGGTTCCTTAAGCCCCTGTTTCCAGTCTGCATCCCTCGCTCTTCAGGATACAGTCAGCCCTGCATTTGCCTTTACACTTTACAGCTGGTTTCCAACCAGCCTAAGCAGAGCATTGGTCACTTTCGTTTCATTATCGAAAGCAACCGCCCAGTCTAACTACCCATCTGCAGCTGTCCTCTATCGAGTGAGTCACGTAGCAAACGTAGAGTGGTGTTACATTGTCGCTCCGCTTGGGCCGGAGCCCAAGCATCGATGCTCCCACTTACGCTATGCAGCATTCGCCACATAACAACAACAGACTGTAGTCAAGCTTCATGGAGACTTCATTTCCCACTGAGAGTACGTGGCATGTTCACCACGCAGTGAGTTCACTGGGTCCCAGGTTGGGACAGTGGGGGAGTCGTTACGCCATTCATGCAAGTCGCCTATTAAGCGACGAGGTATTACGCTACCTAAAGAGAGTCAGAGTTACTCCCGCTCTTTGCTAGGGTTTAGTTCCCTTGAAAAGGAATTTCGCTGACTAGCGGTGAGCAGGCGTCACCCACTGTACTAAGCCTTACGGCTTTGCGGTGAGTTGTGTTTTAAATAAACAGTCGCTCCCCCCTTGTAAGTGACATCTGCGCTTACCAAGCGCAGACATGGCTTGTCGAAAACTTACGCCACTAACTTGCCGATTTCCCTAACCTGAGTTCTCCCAACACACCTTGGCCTTTTCAGCCAGCAGCACTTGTACTAGTTCTAGGTACGGATTAGTATGATCGTTGTGGATTCCCTTTTCACGGGCTCAGGAATTCAGCGATTATGGTTCATTTAGCTGCTTCTCCTCATAATGAGACTCTGCAGCCATTTGCACCTCTTTTCACGCCTATCCCCAAGCGTCAGAAATCCACCTTGTGTCGCCACGCCTACATACTAAGGGTCGGAATATTAACCGACTACCCTTTTGCGCGAAGGTGATTGGCCTCGCGCTTAGGACCGCCTAACTCCCCACTGACGATCATTGTGAGGAAAACCTTGTGCTTCCGGTGTACGGGATTCTTACCCGTATTTGCTGTTACTAACACCAGGATTTTCACTGCTATACAGTCCACTTGATCTCAAGACCAAGCTTCCAGCCATATAGCACGCCCTCTTACCCGCTCTTAACGAGCGCCGAGGTATCGGTACTCAATTTAGCCCCGTCCATTTTCAGAGAACGTCTTCTCAATCGGTACGCTATTACGCGTTTTTTAAAGGGTGGCTGCTTCTGAGCCTACCTCCCGACTGTCTAAGAAAACATCCTCCTTCGATACACTCAATTGAGATTTAGGGACCTTAACCTCGGGGACCGGTCTTTCGGTCACGCAACGCTAGCTTACCCAACGTCACCGACTCCTAGGGTCTACGCAGCGCATGCATTCGGAGTTTGACTAAAAGGCGGAACCTTTCGATCCCATACCCCTTAATCGGTAGCTCTACCGCATACGCAAGCTCGCCTAAGGCTATCCTAAAGATATTTCAGAGGGGACCCGCTATTGCCATGTTCGATAGGTCTATCGCCCCTACCCGCAGCTCACCCAACAGGATATACCATGACAGGTTGCGGACCTCCATCAAGTGTAAGCTCGACTTCGTCCTAGCCGCGCGTAGATCACAATGGCTTCGGGTCGTATAAAAGTGACTAAGGCATTTTCATACCCTGCACATTTTACTGTGCATTCGCTTTCGCTGCGCCTTTCGGCTCGCCACTTCTATACACTCCCTGGCTCTTGCTTCGAGAAGAAATACACGACACTGTTCCTTGCGCATCGCTGAATGCTTTCGCATCTTCGCTTTTGCGCACCTCATTCCTTCCGCGCCGTGTCTTCTTGTAACCACCTAGTTTCAGATCTTTTCAGACCCACGCGTGTGGGCTCTTTTCAGCTTTCGCTCGCGCTACTTGTTCGCTATCGGTCTCTAGCCAATATTTAGGGTTGGGGATTAATGCCCCCATCTTCGCTCGACATATCCAAGCCGAGCTACTCTCTTGCAGCCCAACTCACATGCTTAACCTACGAGGCTGTCACTCTCTATGGCCGTTCTTTCCAAAACGTTCGGCTCACATAATGAGTCTTTTGCTGCCCACATCTCTCAGGCACTCGCGCGCCGAGATTCGGTTTGCCCTCCGCCGCGTTCACTCGCGTTACTAGCGGCATCGCTTACGCTTTCTTTTCCTGCGGGTACTAAGATATTTCAGTTCCCCGCGTATACTTGCACCACTATTCATAGTGCACGATTCGACGATCCCAGGTTCAACGGCTGACATGCGCCTACCCTGGGCTTATCGCAGCTTGCCACGGTCTTCATCGTTGCTAGAGCCAAGCCATCCGCTAGGTGGCTTAAAAATTGCAAGCTTACTTCTCCTCAAATCAATTGCAAAAATGCAATCTCACAATGGTGATACAAGCTAAGCATTGTACTTTTCATCAAGCAAAAAAAGCTTTCTGGTACAAGCCTATAAACAGCTT
Source organism: Microcaldota archaeon (assembly GCA_023270055.1). Lineage (GTDB taxonomy): Archaea > Micrarchaeota > Micrarchaeia > Micrarchaeales > CABMGC01 > JAGDYB01. The sequence continues at coordinate 99,839 of JAGDYB010000019.1, read as the reverse complement.
ATACTACCATTTCAGCACCAGCTATTACTTTAGCCGATAAGATTTAAATATGTTGCGCATGCGCAGAAGACTTCCAGTATGGCTGCCGAGCCTGCGCTACAAGATGCCCTTTATGCATGATTCTACTTGCTTGAAGTTCTGCGCCACGCAGTCGCAAATTGGATCGCCCCTGTATGATATCGTCCTTATGCCAAGCATCCTGGCACCGGCGAGCTCCTCCTTGTCGTGGCCGACAAATACCGAATCTGCAGGCGCCGCCACAAACTTCTTCAGCACGGCCTCGTACGCCTCCTTCTCGGGCTTCTCATACCCTATCTCAGAGGAAACAAATATACCGTCGATATATTGAGCTATGCCGAGCTTCTCAAGCAGCGGCTTGAGCTCGGCTGAGGGGCGCGCCGAATCGGAGAGCAGCGCGGTGTGCGTGCCCATTTTCTTTATGTGCCGAAGTGCTTCCAGCACGTCAGGCTCTGTGAGCACGGTTGTTGCGAACGCCTTCCTGTCCATTTCCTCGTATTCGTCGATAAGCCCTGTTGGTATACCGAGCTCCTCGAACACCTTAAGATGCGCATCTCTCATGCTCAGCTTGCCACGTTTTGTCGCATCGTCAAGATCGCGCCATATCCTGCTTTCCCTGTCGAGAATTTCCTCAAGCGTTGCGCCGTTTGGCTTGTGCCTTTTCAGAAACTCTTTCATTTTTGAATAGAAAAGCTTCGCCGCACCGCTTACGTCGTAAAGCACTCCGTTGCCATCGAATATTACGATCTTTATCATACTGGCACCATAAGTCATGTTTTCAGGACAACCGAGCCGTTGACTCCCTGCTTCACCTTTAGCAATGCCTCGTTTGCGCGCTCAAGCGCAAGCGTTTCTACCACCGGCTTTATTTTTAGCCTCTCCGCCAAGCTCAGATATTCGACTGCATCTTGCCTTGTGTTTGCCTCAACCGCAATGAGCTTTTTTTCGCCGAAAATGTATCTTTCGTAGTTCATTTTGGGTATGTCTGTAGAATATATGTCGGCAACTGCCACGGTAGCACCTTTTTTAACCGCTGCCAGAGCACTCGCTATCACATCCCCAGATGGTGCAAACACTATCGCGCCGTCAACTCCTGTTTTTATGTCAGGAAGATCTTTGTAGGTGTATGCTTCATCTGCACCGAGACGCTTTGCAAGCTCTATGTGCTCCTCGCTCCTTGATACCACGACAGTCTTGTAGCCCAGCGCTTTCGCAAGCTGCATTGTAACGTGGGCTGATGAACCGAAGCCAAACATTGCGATTGTGCCGCCAGGGCTTGGCTTTGCTATTTTGAAAGCGCGATAGCCTATTATTCCCGCGCACAGAAGCGGAGCTGTTTCAAACGGGTTGATGCCATTTCCGAGCTTGAAGGTGTATGCAGCATTGCCTATTGCGTACTCGGCGTAGCCTCCGTTTTCGTCGTAGCCAGTGAATGTCTTGTTCGGGCAGAGGTTCTCCCTTCCGGAAACGCAGTACTCGCATCTGCCGCATGTGCTGTGAAGCCACGGGATGCCGACCAGATCGCCAGCCGAGAAATTTTCCGCCTGCTTGCCTGCTTCAACAACCTTTCCGACAATTTCGTGCCCAGGTATTATTTTGTCCTTCATCGGCTTAAGGTCGCCTTCGACTATGTGAAGGTCGGTCCTGCACACGCCGCACGCAACGACCTTGACAAGGAGCTCGCTGTCGATTATTTTTCTTAGTTCGACATTTTCAAGCTTGAGGGGCTTGTTCTCTATTCTGTCCGGCTTGTGAAGAACCATCGCTTTCATTGCGTCACGCGCGCAACCATGCGCTGATTGGAATTGGGAAAAATATATTATTATATTTTGACACGTAAGTTGCTACTGTGGTTCAATGCTCAAAATAGGGCATAGGGGCGCGGGAGGGGAGGCGCCGGAAAACACGATAAAAAGCTTCGAGTCGGCGATAAAAGCAGGGGTCAACGCGATAGAGCTCGACGTGAGGCAGACAAAAGACAAAAAGCTTGTGGTTATGCATGACGAAAAGCTTGACAAGCTTGCCGGCGTCAAGGGTCGCGTCGGGGACTTCACGTTGGAGCAGCTTAAGCATATGAGCATCGGCGGCGAAAAGATCCCAACGCTTGGCGAAGCTTTGGATTTCATAGACAGGAAGGTCGAAAAACTGCTTGTCGAGATAAAGGAACCTGGCACGGAGAAGGCGATACTTGATGAGATTGAAAAGCGCAAGCTGAAGGACAAGATAATAATCGTGTCATTCCACGAAGACGCGCTCGAGAAGGTGCGGAAGCTTGACAAAGAAGTTGAAACCGGGTTCATATACGCGAGTTACGGGGATCCGATAGGCACGGCGAAGAGGATAGGGGCAAACTACCTTCTGCCACTCTACAGGTTCACGCACACAAAAGACGTGGAAAGGGCGCACCAGAACGGGTTCAAAGTTATAGTGTGGACGGTGAACACAAAGGAGGAAATAGAGGAATACAAAAAGAAGGGAGTAGACGGAATAGCCTCCGACTACCCAGAATTGCTCGCTGGCGCCTGAGCCTGAGCTTTATCTGCTCAAGCTTTGCTGCCCTTTGTCATTTTTACGCTGGCGCTGTTGAATTTACCACCGGCCCTGGCAATTGCGTTATGCTTGGGCTTGACGAAGCGCTAAGGCTCGTCTCCTCAAATGTTATGAGCTCGCTAATCGCTCCACTACTTGAAGACGCATTCACCTCGATAGACATGTTCAAAGGTATGTAGTATTCCATTGAGAAGCACGAGGATATCTTGTACGTTGCTGATCCAGAAGCGCCCAATGCAGAAGAGGTCGGAAGTGTGCCTGCACCTTGGAACAAGGCGCAGCTATTTCCATTGTAGCTTCTCTGCCCCACATATGAGAACTTGATCTGCGTGTTGTTTTTGAATGCGGCAAATGACTCGAAAGACGAGACGCCGCTCACGTTGCTAAACAGACTTGTTGTCTTTGCACATCTGAAACCCGAGGCGCTGCTGTTAAATGCCGCAGCTAAGGAGCTTTTTATGCATGTGAACTTATTTGTATTGTTGTTTACGTAAACCATAGTAATGTTGCCAAGCATCGTCACATTGCTTACAGAAAGGTAGAGGCGCGAATCATTGTTGTATTTTGAGTATCCGGCCTGAATAGGCACATGCATCGACATGCCGCTGCCAGACACCTCGGCATCCCCAGAATAGTTTACTGACAGCTGGCTTACTGTAGAAAGCTTCTGCATTAATATGTTGGAATAGTCTGCTATGCTTGCATTGTGATTCTTTGTAAGCAGCGCGACAAGTGGCGAGCTGGCTGAACCTGCTCCATGCGATAGCGCTGCCACTGCCGCCACGATTATTACTATAATCACAGCAATGCCTATGATTAAGCTCTTGCTGTTTTTGGGCTTTGGCGCCTGCTGTTGCGGCGCCTGTTGTGAAGGTTGCGGCTGCGGAGTTGGCTGCGAATATGGCATGCTGCCAGGTTGTTGGTTAAATCCTGTTGTATTGCTACTATTTACACCTTGACCAGAATTAGGTTGTTGGTTAAAATCCATATAAACACTTCTAAAATGATGCAAATGTAAATTTATAAATGTATCCTCAACTATATAATAAAACATTTCACAACCTTTATATTCTTAAATATCGTATTAGAGAAAAGATGTTATGAGGCTAAAAAACATCCCAAAAACCATAGGGCTTATACCTGATGGAAACAGGAGATGGTCCAAAAGAAACAATATATCTTTTTTTGAGGGTTACCAGCAGGGCGTAAACAAGTTCATAGATTTCAGCGAATGGTGCCTGGGATATGGAATAAAAAATCTTACGGTTTGGGCCTTGTCCACGGAAAATCTGAAAAGAAAAAGCAACGAGCTCAGCATACTGTTCAAGATATACAAAAAAACGGCGCTGGATGAAAACATAATAGAAAGATTGCGCCAGAACGAAACCAGGCTCAGAATAATTGGGAGAAGGGAACTGCTTCCTGGCGACCTTGAAAAAGCGCTCGAAAATGCCGAAGCAAAAACCGAGGGCTACAAGAAAAATGTCATAAATATGCTCATTGGGTACGGAGGAGGCGCAGACATACTGTATGCGGCAAAGGAATATGCGAAAACAGTTTTGGACAAAGGCAGGGTGATAAGGCTAAGCCTCTCGAACTTCAGCAACTACCTTATTTCAAAGGATATACCAAACATAGATCTTGTAATAAGGACATCCGGGGAAATGAGGCTTTCGGGATTCATGCCTTTGCAGTCCGCATACTCTGAGCTCTATTTCTCGAGGAAACTCTGGCCTGACTTCAGCAAGATGGACCTTGAAAAAGCCTTGATGGATTATAGCACAAGAGAAAGAAGGTTTGGCAACTAGCATGTGTTTTTATGCCTGACTCAAGAAGAGACCTTTTAGGTTATAGCAGGTACTTCACAAAAAAGGTGCCCGAAGCGTGGGAGCAGCTTGTCTTGCTTTTAGTTTTGGGCGCTGTGGTAGGCGCGATAGCAGTGCTGTTCACGCATGCTGCGCTGGTCTCACCGCAAACGCTTTTTTCTCTTCTGATTAGCGGGGCGAGCGCCGGATTGCTTGTGATAACGTTGCCAGCACTGCTCACTATAATGCTGATGAAGGGCGTGACAAGGAGGGCAATGCTCAAGCACCTGTTTTTTGCAACCATAATAAGCAGCCTTATCTACTCGATATTCATAGTTTTGAATGCGTTGCTATTCTATATTTCAAAGAATGCGCTGCCAGCATACCTAATTATGCTGCTTGGAAACGCCAGCGTGTACACTTTTTGGATAATAATAAACAAGATGGTTTTTACTGCAAACAAGAAGAGAGCGTGGGTCGTGTCAGCCCTGCAGCCCTTGTTAAATGTGTTTTTCTACGTGCCGCTTGGCAAGTATGTATTGAGCTTGAACATGCCACTTGACATAGCAATAATAAAGCTGCTTGGCGGCATGATAGGCTCGCTAGTGATTGCGGTTCTGTTCATGTATATCATAGACAAGCCCATGAAAAAGGCGCTCAACACGAGCGGCATAAAGGCATTTTCGATAATGGTGAACCAGTGGTTATACAACACAGGTACTTTCGAGGAGACTTTCAGTTCGAACATGGGAGAAGCAAAGGATATACCCGTGAAGATACTCGCTCTCAGGCGCAAGAAGGGATATAAAGCGATTTTTGTCGAGCCTGCCATACACTATGGACCTTTCGCTGGCGTAGGCGGAAGCGTTTTCACTGAAAGAATGGGCCAGCATATATACGGCAAGTACAATGCCGTGCCATTCACTCTGCATGGAACAGTAACTGCGAAAAGCAACCCGATAAGCAGTGCGGAGGTCAATGCCATGATAAAGGAGGTAGACAAATACATAGACTTACTTGACGCAAATGCCTTCAAGCATTCAAACGGTTTTCTTGGCGAAGGTTATGAGAAGCCGTGCAAGGCCATAAACGTTAATATAAATGGCGTCTCAATGATAAGCCTTACAAAAGCGCCTACAGTAACCGAAGATATTGATGAAGAGGTTGGCAAAAAACTCGAAACCTTGGCTTCGCGCTTTTCTAAAGGCGTTATGCTGATTGATGCGCACAATTCAAGATTTGAAACGTCGAGCAGCGATGAACTAAAAGGTATATATCCAGGCAGCAAGTATGTGGAAAAGTATGAAAAGGCTATAGAGGAGAGCTGTAATGGTTATACAAGTGGCACCGTAAGATGCGGCGTTGCACAAGTACGCCTGCACAGCGTTCTTGGAGCGAGAAAAGATATTGGTAAAGGCTTTGCGAGCGTATGCGTTTTTGACTTCTCCAAAAATAAAAAGTTCGCAATGATATATTTTGATGCGAACAACATGCTGCCCAGCCTCAGAGAAAAAATAATAGTACATGTAAGGGAAAAATTTGGGATTGATGCAGAGGTTTATACAACAGATACGCACGGGGTGAACGGCCTGTCTTTGCCTGCAAGCAATGTCTTGGGCAGGAGTACAAGAGCGGAAACTTTGCTTCCGGTTGTGGACGGCATGATAGAGACCGCCCTTGGAAACATTGAAGAGGTTGACTCGCATTTCGGCATTATAAATATAAGGAACTTTAGGGTGTGGGGCGGCAATGCTGAGGAGAAACTTACGAAAGCGAGCAAATACGTATTAAGGATGGTGAAAATCGGCACGCCTATAATTGTGACCGCGGGTTTGATCATATCGGCTTGGATTATATATTATATTTAGCTGAATAGGTTTAGCTGGACTTTGCTGCGGAACGAGTTGCTGCGGGATCGTTATGCTCGAGCATGAAAGGATTGAAATAGAAAGGGATATTTTTCAGATACTTGCCGGCATAGTGGTAATTACGGTTTTAGCTTGGCTCGGGCTTGAGCTCGGCAGCCTGGCAATAGCGGTGCTTGTGCTGTTGGGCTTCATGACTGTTGCGATAGCACGAAACTCGAAAAGTGCGGGACCACTGCGGTTTCTGTACAGGCTTGAGAGGAAAAACAGGGGGTTTGGCAGCGGGGCCATATGGCTCGGCATAGGAGTGCTGCTCTACCTGCTTTTTGTCCATTCAGAACCTTACCTGCTCATGCTCCTGTTTGCAACTATGATAAGCGATTCGCTTGCAACAATATCTGGTATTACGCTAAAAGGGCCGTTGCTGCCGTATAGCAGAAGGAAGACAATAGTCGGCTCAGCATTCTACTTTACAAGCATGCTTGCCTTTGGCTATTTTGCGGTTGGTGTTGTTGCAATCGTATTCTCGCTGCTGGCAACGTTTGTGGAGAGCCTTGATATAAAAATCGATGACAACTTGCTCGTTCCTGTTGCGCTAATTGCGCTATTCCTAATCGTCGCGCGATGAAATTATGCGCTGCTTTGCATTGCTTTGCCAATTTTATTACAGCCATAAACAAAAAAATATATCAATAATAGTGGAATTGTGGAAGTTTTAAATAGTTTCGCCGATATATGCAATTGGGGAGTGAAATGGGGGAAAATTTGCATGACGACCAGGTTAATGTAAATGAAGATGCTTTTTTTGACGGTTTCTCGAATAAGATAATTGAACTGGGCCTTATCCGGAAGCCGAGCGAGCTTGAAGGGCTCAGGATATTGCAGGTTGCGGATATAGGAGGAGGCAAGGTTTATGAAGGCAAGAACAACATGATAGGCCTTGCACACTTGCTTAAAGGCTTACGCGCCGAAGAAATGCCGGATCTTTTCATAGTGAACGGGGGCGCACTGCCATACATACCTCCAAAGATAAGGAAGAAAAAGGATAAGCTCAATGCGCTTCAGAATGGAGTAAACGAACTGAACGATGCTGCAGCGGTTGTGAAACCGAGCATCGAAAGACTGCTAAATCGCCTTCCAAACAGCACGGCAGTGATCTACGTTCTAAATGAGGAAGACAGGCAGAACATAGAAGAACTTTCTGACATACTTGTGTACGATTTCAAGGCGCAGCAGGACAAGCTGCTCGAAAGGATAACAAGGGTTACATCCGAGATAAAAGCCAAGAAGACAATAATATGGGGGATGGACAAGTCAAAAGCGGAATACGAGAAAAAGCTCGAGGAACTGAAGACAAATGGGCTTGAGTCAAACGGCAACGGAAACAAGGCTGCGACAATAAACAAAAAACTTGAGAATATAGAAAGGAAAACTTACATGACAAAAAGCGAGATTGACGATCTGAACAAGCAGTATGTAATGCTGGAAAACGTCTTCATAAATTCGCTTGATTATACCAGCAACGAGAAATTTATAAAGAGGGCGATAAAGGAGACAACTAAGGCGCTGCATAGGATAAATGGCACCGGCAAAAACCATGACAGCGGAGACAAGGAGCTTCTCACCAAGCGGCTTAAGGCTTTGGAGAAAAGACTTGAGGAGCTTGACATAACTAACGAGATCAAATACACGGAAAGAAAATTGAAGAATGCAGCATCAGATCAGGAAAGGAGAAAACTTGCCAACGGGCTTCGCGCCTTGCACAAGCGCCTGGATGAGATGATTGGCGGCGAGGAGCGCATGGCAAGGGAGAGAAGATTCAGGCAGGCATACAGATTCACAGGTCAGGTGTATATAGAGGCAGACATGGCGAAGGGCATAGAGAACCTTGCTGTTGAGATATACAAAGGCCATATCAAGGATGCTTTTGGAAGGAAGCGCGAGATAGTGATTCTAGACGAGAATATAACTCCGGTGCGGGTGTCGAAGATAGAAGCAAGCGACGGAGGGGATGGAAACGCAAAATACAGGAGTTTTACAATAGCAAAGAAGGAGGTAGATCCGCTTGCAAAGTTCACGAAGAGCGTGGAGGGAAATAGCAACAAGGGGTATAATGTGCTCATTGCCCATTCCCTCACAAACACGTCTTACATGTTCAAAAAAAGCAGCGTTGACGAAGCACAAAAGGTTATATACCGGCTTTATGAAGCCATAAACTTCGAGCCGAATATAGTAATATCAGGCCATAATGCTTTGACCATGTTTAAGCCGGTGCTCTTTGAGAAAACGCAATCAAGGGTGTGGTACTGGAACCAGGGCCCGTTCATCGATCCGCAGCTTGCGTACAATGCCTGGAACAAGGGAATAAAAGATACTTACACCGAAGGATTCCAGAGGCGAATGGACTACAGCGCAAGCATGATGACAATAAACGGGAAGGGAATAGTGAGCTTAGACAACATTAATTACAAGGAGCTGGCGAAGGAGAGGATTGCAGATGATATAGAGGAGGGTAAAAATATTGATATTTCAAGGTTCAAAAAAACTGATGAAGGCACCGCTGAAGGGGTTGGGGAGAAGCCGAACTTGGAAGCTGCGATAATACGCAGCAGGCGGCCCTCTGAGCTAAGGGAAAGGGAATTAGCACAAGTGACGCCTGAAAAGATATCTGCGCTGATACCATATAGCAGTGTGGAACTAAATGGATATGCCAATGTAAAGCTGTCTATGGTGTCGGATCTGCATATCGGCGGAAAACCAAACTATAAAGTGATAATCGCAATGCTAACTCGCATAAGAAATGAAAACCCTGATATATTTGTCATAGGCGGCGATGTGATAGAAGGGGACCACAAGAGCTTCAAATATGATCCGGACATACGTTACACGAAGCAGACGTTCGACGAATACACGGAAATGCTCAAAAAAAGTGGTTTGAGCGAAGGTGAGGTGCTTGCAGAACAGGAAAAATACCTTGAAAGATACCTTTACAGCACGCCTGAATACAATATAGATAACCAGATGCGCGACAAACTCATGCGCGGGCTCATTGATGTTTCTGCAGAGCTAGTCAACAAAGGTAAGTATGTGGTGGTGGTCGCAGGAAACCACTATAACAACACGTTCCAGGGGCTTAAACTTGACGAAGCAATAAGAATTGCTGCTGCCATCGAAGACAAGGTCAGCGAAGAGTATAAGGACCACATAAAAATTGTGTCCGGGGGCGAGTACGGCGCTGGCGAGTTGTATATTTCTATAAACGGCAAGCTTACCCCGATATTTTTCACGCACAAGCTTGCCAGGAGCATATCAAAGGGAGAAGACCTCCTGGACAAGCAGGAGCGCGATGCTGATTTGGTCATAAGCGGGCATTACCACCGGTTTGAGATCAGCGCGCAGGGCGAGAGGTGGGAGGTAAAGATACCTTCAGGTCAGGATCCAGACAATCAGGCTTATTTAGAGACAATATCAGAGCGCATGGCAAAAAATCTCAACGGCTACTTGAACTTGCATATCAAGATAGACAGCGGCACCGGCAGAATTGTGAAGACGACCGTTGAGCCTATACTCCAGGACGATCTCATAGCATTGAAGCTGCTGGAAAGGGATGAAAGGTGGGAGCAGTTCAAGCGCCTGCAGAGATCAATGCGCTTGGATGAAGCCAATACAAGCGTGGCTGTGGCTGAAGTTAAAGACAAAAAGAATGGGAACGGCAACGGGAAGGTAAAAGCTTAGACCCTTCTTCCTCTTCTTCCTCCAGGCCTTCTGGTTGTATCTGTAGGTATAGGAGTGACATCTTCTATGCTTCCTATCTTGAAGCCACTGCGCGCGAGCGCCCTGACAACTGCCTGAGCGCCAGGTCCAGGGGTCTTTGATCCGTGCCCTCCGGGTGCCCTTATTTTTATGTTAATGTTCGTTATGTTCTTCTCATGCGCCTTGGCTGCCACCTTGTACGCTGCCTGCATCGCCGCATAAGGCGTTCCTTCTTCATGGTCTGCATCGACAACCATGCCACCGCTGCCTACAGCAAGCGTTTCGGCGCCGGAAAGATCAGTAAGCGTTATGATAGTATCGTTTTTAGACGCGTATATGTGTGCGACACCCCACCTTATTGCTTTCGGTTTAAACTTTTCCGCTGCAGCTGCAGCCTCTTCCTCATATGATATCTTCTCTTTCTTCACTTGCTGCTTTTCCTTCTCTTTTTCAGGCTCTTTTGATTTTTTGACACTCGCCATAAAAACACTACTCTTCTGAATTTTCTACATCTTCAGCATCTGCTGCTTCAACGCCGCTTGCTGGAACGCCCCCACCGACAGTGGCGCCGGCAGCACCAGCGTCAAGATTTATGGGTTTGTAGTATGATATTGCATTTTCCTCGCTGGCCTGCACCATGTATCCTGGCGAAGAAACCTTTACCGAATTTATCGCTATGAACCCGTGCGTTACAAGCTGGCGCGCCTGTCGCATGCTTTTCGCAAGCCCTTTTTCCACTATGAGCGACTGCAGTCTCCTTGCCAGCAACGCCTCCACATTTATCGTGAGCAGATCTTCTATGCTAGCATCAGGCTTGACTATGTTGTATCTCGCAAGCCTTTGTATTAGCGATTTGGCCATCTCCTCGCTCGCCCTGCCTGAAAGAACTTCCCTGGCGTTCTTTCTTATCCTGTCAAGCTCGTTCTCCGCGATCAGCAGCTCCCTCGCATTCTTGAGCCCATACTTGCGCATGAGCGAATGCACTTCGTTTATGCGTGCGGTATCCCACACAAGCTTTGACTTATCGTATTTTTTCCTGATCCTTTTTGGCGAGCCCATTCAATCACTTTTTCTCCGTCTTCGCTGCCTGAGCGCCTTCCGCCTTTGCGGCTGCCTGCGCCGCCTGCACCGTCTTCTTCATCACGCCGACAGTGGCGCCGGTTCTTCCAGTGGACCTTGTCTTTTGCCCTCTGACCTTCTGCCCATACTGGTGCCTGAATCCGCGCCATGTTTGCATCTTAACGTCCTCGTCTATTACCTGCTTGACCTTTATTATCAGGTCGCTGCCTACGAGATGCATGTCCTTTCCAGTCTCGCTGTCCTTTCTCCTGTTAAGCATGTAAGAGGGTATGCCATACTCCGAAGGATTCTTTATCATAGCCTCGAGCTTGCTTATCTGATCCTCGCTAAGCGAGCCTATGCTCGATTCTTTTTTTATGTTGAACTTCTTCTCAGCAACAAGCGCTATTGAAGAGGCAAGATTGATGCCTATGCCTTTTACCTGGTTCAAAGCTTTTTGAATCTTGTAGCTGCCATTGATGTCCCTGCCCGCTATTCTAACTATGCTTGACGTCGCTTTCTTTGCTTCGTTCTTGTTTCCAGCTTCCATTACATCACCACGCCAGGGCTGGGATATTCAGCGTTAGCATTTGAACCCAGAAGGCTCGTGAGAGCCATACGCTTTTAGGCCTTTGGTCTCCAGGCGTACGCGTTACCAGTTTCCGCCACCCTGGCGCTCTACTTATATTGTAAAAATTTATATTTAAAGCTATTGATTTTTGACATTTAAATATGTTGCAATGTTTTAAATAAACACTTGGTAATATCTGAGACCTAAAAATATATACCTTTCGCTATGCATGGCGTGTGCTTTGCTTCATTTGCCTGCCTCGGCACTTCCTTTGGCCTGTGCCGAAGCCTGCGGCTTTGTCGTTGGGAACAATATGACTTCTTTTATAGAGCCGACGTTCTCGAGCAACATTACGAGCCGGTCTATGCCGATTCCGATGCCTGCCGTAGGAGGCATGCCATATTCCATCGCCTCTATGAAATCGAAGTCTATCGGCGGAGCTTCTGGATCGCCTTTTCTCCTTTCTGCATCTTCCTCTTCGAATTTTGCCCTCTGTTGTATTGGATCGGTCAGCTCGGAGTAGCAATTTGCGATCTCTTTTCCAGCAACAAAAAGCTCAAACCGTTCGCTCAGCCTGCTGTCTCCCCGCTTGTCCTTGGTAAGCGAGCACATGTAAGTTGGATAGTCCAAAACGAACGTCGGATCGGAAAGGTCTTTTTGTACGTATTTGTCGAACAGGGCGTCGGCGAGATGGTATCTGTTTTTGATTGCCAGATCTATGCCTTCCTTTTTTGCAATCTCCTCCACAGCATCATCGGTTAGCTCGGCTATGTCTATGCCGCTTTTCTTTTTTATCTCATCAACAAGGTATATGCGCTTGAACGGTGGCTTGAAGCTTATCGTCTTGCCTTGGTACGTGCGGTCATAGCTTCCGTACAGCTTTTTCACCATGCCGCTAAGCAATTTTTCCGTAAGCTTCATAAACGTGTTGTAGTCGCTGTATGCTTCGTAGAATTCCAGAAGCGTGAATTCTGGATTGTGGTTCGCGTCAACGGCCTCGTTCCTGAAGTCTTTTGAGAATTCGTATACCCTCTCGTAGCCACCTATTATCAGTCTTTTGAGATATAGCTCGTTTGATATTCTCAGGTACATGTCGACATCAAGATAGTTGTGGTGCGTTATGAACGGCTCGGCGAATGCGCCGCCATAGACTGGCTGCAAAATGGGCGTCTCAACCTCCAAATAGCCGCGCTTGTTGAGAAAATTTCTTATATAGTCTATGATCTTCGCCCTGTAGACGAATATTCTTCTTGCCTCCTGGTTTGACATTATGTCAAGGTATCTTTTCCTGTACCGCAGCTCGACATCTGATAGACCGTGGAATTTTTCAGGCGGCTGCATGAGCGATTTTGCAAGAAGCGTTACCGTTGCCGCATCAACACTTATCTCTCCGCTGTTGCTTTTTGTCACCACGCCGGAAACGCCGATTATGTCGCCCACGTCGAGCAGTCCAAGAAGCTTTGCGGACCCGCTGCTTACGGACTCTGGCCTTGCCATTATCTGTATCTTCCCGCTTGAATCGAAAAGATCCATAAAATACAGCTTACCAAGCTGCCTAAGCCTCATTACTCTCCCGGCAACGCTCACTTTCTTGCCGTTAAGCTTATCGAATTTCGCCACTATCTCGCTTGCATGCTTCTGCTGCCTATATGTGTACGGAAACGCGCTTATTCCGAGCTCTTTCAGCTCTTTCAGCTTTTCTAGCCTTGCGTTGTCAACCAATTAATCCACCTTCTCAGCATGCGGAAATCTTATGCCGCGCTGGCGCATGTACAGCCCTGAGTACGTCTTTTTTACCCTATTGCTTGTCTTAGCAAATATTATATGCGCGAACCTCAGCTTTGGCTTTAGCATTATGCTGTACGGCGCATTGTTCACTACCTCCAGCGTTATGTTTCCCTCGAATCCAGCATCTATTATTGTTGGAGGCATTGAGAGGCCGTGCCTGCCCCATGTGCTCCGCAGTTCTACGAACCCTATCGCATCGTCAGGCATTTTTATGTACTCGTAGGTTGACAAAAGAACCTGCTCGTGCGGCCTTAGTACCATTGACTTCTGTTTCCTCAAATATCTGAAGCATGCATCTATCTTTTTTTTGTCAGACGGATCAAGTATGAAATTACTTCCGAGCTCTTTGTGGTATGCGATATCGTCTGCCAACCTCAGGTCCAGACCATTCTCCTTTATTATCCTTTTGTCAAAAGGCTTCACAACAAGTCGCTTATGCCTTATAGCATTCTCTAGGTCGAAATCTGAAAGAATCATTAAATCACGGTTAAGTATTTACAGGCGCAACATCTTTATAGCTTTATTTGAAATGCGGCCCTGCGTTGCTGCCGCTTGATTAATGGTCCATATTTTTATGTATATTTGCTTGTAAATGTAGCCACCTCTCGTGTTACCGTGGCATAGCCCGGCACCGTATAATTAAGCCATACATATCCGAAGAATGCGCTGCCAAGAGACCCTGTCGCAATGCCTGCGGAATCATAGCAGTTTACCACAAGTGAAGTACCAGAACCGCTGTACAATGGTATGCCATTACTTGGTATGGCATTGCCCGGAGGATAAAATATCGAATTATCAGTGACATAGAAATTTCCGTATGCTGGCTTGTCACCAGAAGCGTTTATCGCGCTTGAACAAGAAATTGCATTTATTATTATCTTTCCGCCAGTTGCTTGATATAGGTAGATGCTGAGCACGCCGCTTGAGTTTATCGCAAATGCACCACAGGAAAAGCCAGAGAATCCAGTGCACGAAACCGGAGTCAGGCTGCTGTTCAAGAAGCCAACTTTGTATATTACTGCCATGGCAATTATTATTATTATGAGGGCCACGCCGTATGAAGTCATAAAGTCGACTGCGGCTTGTGATTTGATTCTGTCCATTGATTGATAATTGATTATTAAAGTTATTTAAATTGTTTTGACTGGTTGCTCATGCCATTCTTGACTCTGTTTTTGCTTCAAAATCTGAAACATCGTATTTGAACTCGTCGTTTGATTTTATGGCGCCCTTTTCTTTGAGGAACTCTCTTGCAAGCAGATAATAAATCAGCGCGAGCGAACGCCTGCCTTTGTTGTTGCATGGTATTATTACATCAACATATTTTATCCAGTTGTCCGTGTCGCACAGTGCAACCACTGGTATGTTCGTCTTGCTCGCCTCTCTTATAGCTTGCCTTTCGTTTCTTGTATCGCTTATGAGCAGCACGCTAGGCTCGCTGAAATCCTCGCGGTGCGGATTTGTAAACACACCCGGCACTACCCTGCCTTTTATGAATCTTGTTTTCGTTACCTCTGCGAATTTTGATGCTGCGGCTATTGCATATATTCTGGATGCCGTTACAACTATATCCTTCTCGTCGAATTGTGCAAGCATTTTGGCGGCCACGCGAATCCTTTTGTCTATGGTGGTAAGATCAAGCAGATACAAACCGTCCTCCCTAACCTTGTATATGAATTTTTTCATGCCTGGGGTTTTGGTTTTTGTAGCAATGTGTATGCCAGATTCCAAGTACACACTTTGGTCTATTAAGAGTTCATCTTCCATGTTATCACGGCCCTCTTCTTGATTCTATTAATGTCATTATTTTTTCGCCAAGTTCTTTCGCGAAATTATGCATTTTGAAATCGGTGATATCTGCACTCAGACCGACAGCACCATCTGCAATGATTTTCAACTCTGCTGCTTTCATTGTATGGGCAAGCACTTGCGCCGCGTGCGCAGCGTCGCCGTGACTGCTGTTGTAAAGCTCAATAAGCGCAGCTTTCTGTTCTCGTTCTTTTACACTCATATTATCACTGAACGGGGTCGCCGAGATTTGAATTCCCGGGTTTCTCGGGTCATGTGCTCCCTAAGCACAGAGCCTAACCAGGCTAGCAGACGACCCCGCGATAAATATAACCATTATTGTTTTTATATAGCTTTTGTGATTTGGCAAGTATCAATTTAAAGAAACGTAAAACGTATTACAACTTGTGCATAGCATATTTATATGCATTTCGCTGGGCGAGATGCTGCAGCAATTGCTGCTTTTGATTCTGAATTTTTACTTCCTTCCGTACATCTCTACTTCGTCCATCAGCTCGACATTGCTTATGAGCATGCGCCTGCAGCAATACCTTTTAACACCTAGGTCGTCCAAGACTTTGCCCGCATCTTCCCCGTTTTTATTCACTCTCCTGTCATATTCTTCCCACTTGTCCGCAACGACTTGACCGCACGAAAAGCATCTTACAGGTATCATCATAGTATCATCTTCACCTATATGAGGTCTGGAATCTCGCCCTTGCCTTTGGACCAAGGAACTTCTTAGGTTCTACCCTCCTTGAATCGTCAACGAGAAGAGTCCTGTCATATCTCATGTAGCTCTTTCTTACCACATCACTTGGATAAGCATCTGCTATGGCCTTTGCAATCGCGCTTCTCACTGCTTGCGCCTGACCACTTGCGCCACCTCCATGCACATCAACTTTTATATTGGACGATTCTACAACGCTCTTTGTCAGATTGGAAAAGTTCACCGGCTCAAGCATAAGTTCCCTTATTTCCTTAGGTTTTATGTTGTTTATGTTTATTCCGTTTACCAAAATCATTCCGGCGCCTTTGATTAGGCGTGCCCTGGCTATTGCCCTCTTTCTTTTACTAACGGCAAGTATAACCTTTGGCTTTGGCGATACCTTTCGTTTTGGTCTTGCCTTCTTTTCCTTCACAGCCTCGGCCTGCTGTGGCACCACACCTGCCATCTCTCGATTCAGTCTTTCTATGCCAGCATTTTGTTCCTCAGCATCCACATTACTACCTCTTGTATCCCAATTTTTCAGACAGTTCGTTTATGCTCATGGTCTTTTCGAAAATTTGGTTGGCGCTCTTTGTGTTCAGTTCGTAGAATTTTGCGTTCTTCAAGCTTTCGGGCAGACCCGCATATACCCTTAGCAACTTATAGGCGTTTTTGCCTTTTGCCTTTTTGTACGGGAGCATTCCCCTTATTATTCTCCTCACAAGCATGTCTGGTCTTCTCGGCCAATAAGGCGAGTGTTCCGGATTGGCCTTGTCTTTGAGTTCTATTCTCTGTTTGTATTTTTGCACGATGCTTTCCGGATGCCCGCTTATCAGTATTTCGCCTGCATTTACAAGCGCAACTTTCTTGTTGTTAAGCAGCATTTTGGCTACTGTGCTCGCTACCCTCCCGAGAATCTTGCCCTTTCCGTCTATTACAGTCTCGTCAGCCATAAATCCACTCTTGAAGTGCTATAAAGCATTAATGATGTTTGATATATTTATTATTAACCATTTTTATTCTTTTCCCATTTTTGCATTCCAGACAATTTGCCCGTGTTAATATGCGGGGGGTGAGATTTGAACTCACGCAAGCACTTAAGCTACAGGAGTTCTGAGCTTACTGCACCTCAGTCCTGCGCATTTGGCCAAACTCTGCCACCCCCGCATCACTTAAGCGCCTTCTCGAACGCCTTCAGCTGATCGCTGAGCACGTCAAGCCCTTTGCGTATTATGTCATTGGCAGCCATCTGCCCAAAAGTTTCAACATAAAACTCGAAATCTTCGCTTGAGCCGTCTTTTGACTTGTAGGTCACAAAGCCTGGTTGGAATTTAGCACTCTTTGCGGCTGTGCCCATAACCGCCTTGCCCTCAAGCCTTATTTCTTGCCCTTCCGCAAGCTTTATTATTGGTATTTTCTCATTTGCTACGCGCACCTTCTTGTCAGTGCTTTTCAGCTCCCCAGAATATACGGTCTTTGGGCCTTCCGCCTCTAGCGTGAATAGAATTTCGTCCTTTTCGTCATACCCGGAAGTGGGCGTCAATATTGGCACAAGCCCAATCCTGTGCGCTATGTATTCGTCAAACATTGCGCTCGTGTTCTTGTAGAAAGTTACTGAATCTATGGCAAACGCTGGCACGCTGTTTATCATTATCCTTCTGAGTGCGTTTGCGAATGTATATGTTACGCCTTTTATCTCGAACTTCACGGCAAATGGTGTATTCTCGATATATGTTATTTGCATCTAATCAGCTAGGCTTATTAAATATATAGACAGCATATATAAAAAATTAACTATGGGTAGTACAATTGCTTGCAAATGGTAAAATCTCACCTATTAGCAAACCGGGATTATGAAACATTTTTATATTATGAAACATCTTTATATTATGAAAACGCAACTAGTTTTAGATGTGATTGAATGCAAGCGGTCATTCTCGCTGGAGGGCTTGGAAAGAGACTCGCACCGTTGACGCAATCGTTGCCTAAACCGCTGGTGCATGTTTACAATAAACCGATACTGAAGTGGCAGATAGAATGGCTCAGCTCGTTCGGCATAAGAGATTACATACTAACTACAGGCTATCTCAAGGAGAAGATTGCCGAATATGCTGGCAAATTGAATGAGGAGCTTGGAGTAAGCATTTTGCTTTCAGAAGAAAATGAGCCACTTGGCACAGCGGGAGCCTTGAAGAATGCACAAAAGCTTGTTGATGGGGATCAGTTTCTAATGCTGAATGGAGACATCATAACGAACATTGATATAAGCAGGGTAGCAGATATGAAAGGCAAGGAGTTAGTTAAAATGGTACTTGTGCCATTCAGAAGCCCTTTTGGCATCGTTGAAACGGTAGGTGAAACTGTAACCGCCTTCAGGGAAAAACCGCTGATAAAGGACCATTGGATCAATGGTGGAATCTATTCGATGAAAAGAGAGATATTCGATTACGTCCCAGAAAAAGGAGACCTTGAGAAGACAACTTTTGTAAAGCTAGTTGCTGAAAGAAGAGTGGCAGGGGTAAAGATCGAAGATGCGTACTGGCATAGCATAGATTCTATAAAAGATGCTGAAGAGGTATCTAAAGCGCTAGAAGCGGGGGAGCTTAACAAGAAGGGCTAACTGCTTCAGGTGCGACACAAACACGCGGTTAAACATGTGATCAATTGGACTTTTCAAACTCCATAGACAAACTGAGACTGAATAAAGAATTTGGTAGCGAGAGGGCTGTGCTTTCAACCAAACAGAGACCACATACATCGCTTTCCATGATACAAAGAATATCTAAGGAAATAGGCATTAATCAAGGAACAATGCAAAAGTATGGAAATCTAAAACGCTATGTCATTGCAAGGGATATTACATATGACCTGTTTATATCAGTCTACGATGTAAACTCGCATTCTGCGATAGTACTAAGGCCGTCTCAGGCAATTGATAACAAGGAAGAAACGAAGATCAGGAGCTTCGTCCGAAGTCTCAAAAAGCCAAATCTTGAGATTAGAGGGATAGGCTTGCAAAATGGCGACATGGAACTGCTCGAAGAGATAAATAAGGTAAAGGAAATTTGCAAAGGACCTATTGTTGAGCTTGATGTATTTGGAAATGAGACAAGGCATATAGCGCTTGACCTGAAAACTGGTATGACATACAACATCCTTCTACTTGACAGGATTTATAGGCCTGGCGAGCTGGTAACTACGCTTGGCAAGAACGATTTTGAAGCGAAAAAGTCAAAAATCAGTTTTGTATAAATCTTTGTAGAGAGGGCCATCAGGTGTCAAAATGCTACTTTTAAGCGATACCCCTCTAGCTTCGAAACTGCCAAAATGCAAGCTTTCAATCTGACTGATATGTGCAAGGAGCTCCCGCCTGTCGGCTGTAGGTTTTACCCTGGCGATTGTGAGGTGCGGAACAAAATTCTCGCGCTTTAGGCCGGATATTGTTTTTGAAAGCTCTTTCAGTATTGCATTATGCAGATCCTTCAACTCTGCGGCACCTTGGCCGATTTTTGCATATACAACGCGCAATACATTCGGCGTAAAATAATCAACACCATACACGTCAACTGTGAAACGCTCCCGCTTTATAGAATCCAATGCACTTTTCGCGTACCCTATCTCGACATCACTTATGTCACCCAGAAAAAGCAGGGTTATGTGCAACGCGTCTGCTTTCACAAGTGTAACACCGCGACCAGTCAAACGCTGGCCTGCAGCGATCAGCTTCTTCTTTATTTCGTCAGGCACGTCGATACTTATGAAACACCGCATGCAAACAACCAAGCTAGCGGTACAGAACACATTCGCTCAAACGTTACCGCATTATATGGTGCCAAAAAGAAATATATAAAACTTGATATTGAATAATATGTGTTGCCGGTGTTTTGATGATAAATATAGAAAGATTCAAGGAAATAGAGATCAGGGTTGGAAAGATAACCGATGTCGAGGACCACCCATATTCCAGCAAACCGATGTATAAGCTTACCGTCGACGTTGGAGACGCGGGCAAAAGAACAATTGTAGCTGGCATAAAGGGAATTTACACAAAGGAAGAGCTTATTGGCAAGTATATAGTGATAGCTGCGAACTTGGAACCGAAGGCCATAGCTGGTGTCGTTTCGGAAGGTATGCTGCTCGCTGCTGAGGATGACAAAACAATTTCGATACTTACCGTTGATAGACCTGTAAAGGAGGGAAGCCTGGTGAGATAATGATAATTTGCATAACTGGCATGCGCGGTGCGGGAAAGAGCAGTGTTGCTGACATACTGAAGAAAAAAGGTTTTGCTATATTCGAGATGCATGACGCAATAATAAGCGAAATGAAAAAGAGAAAGCTGGAGATAAACAACGAAACAATGAAGGAGTTCGCTATAAACATAAGAAAACGCCTTGGACCAGACATAGTTGCAAGGAAGACATACAGCATGATAAGACGTTCTAAGAACAAGAATGTGGTCATAACTGGTGTCAGGAGCGATGCCGAACTGAAATATTTCAAGAGTCATGCAAAGGATATTGTTGTTGTCTCGGTATCAGCACCGCAAAAAATAAGGTTTATGAGGTTAAGGAAAAGAAAGAGAAGCGACGACGTGAAATCCATGTCAGCATTTCTTGAAAGAGAGAAGGCAGAGAAAAAGCTTGGCATAGTTTCCGCGTTGAATGATGCTGACTACATAATAGCGAATACAGGTACTATGAGGGACTTGAAGAAGAACGTAGACATGCTAATAAATAAGCTTGAAGGCAAAAATTGATATATTTATAAAATGCATTAGGTTTTGATGGTTATGCCGCCAGCTAAATGGAGATTGTTTGGATTTTTTTACGCTGCCACGATACTGCTGTTGCTGAACTCGGTAAACGCTGCACCCTATCTCAAGATATTGAGCCCTACAAATGGCACCTTGCTCAACAATGGCAACATATACCTTGGCAAAGTCGCGCCGGGGGAGAGCTTTTACATTCTTGCTTCACCTACAACCCCAAACTACAATGGGACATTGATTAACATAGGCTGGGATAGGCTAACATACGTTACGTTGCCTACGGGCTGGTCTGCGCAACCTTCTCTGCTTTATGAGAATCCTATGGAAATGAAAATTACGGTGCTGCCGACTGCACAAAGCGGCATTTATTCCATGGTACTTCGCGCAGTAAACATCGGCAACTACTCAAAACTTGGGAACCTTACATTCACAGCGTATGTAAACGTTACCCCAACAGTATTCAACATAAGCGTTGGGCCAAAAAAGATTTATGCAGGCTTGAACAAACCAGTAAACGTGCATGTGACAATAAACAATACAGGCGTTTCTGATGGTCAATTTGCCATAACGGCATCTGGATTGCCCGCCTGGAACAGCACGGAAAACATAATAGTATTGCATTCCAGGCAGAACAATTATATTTATCCTGTTTTTGTAAGCGAACCGGGAACATATAAGTTCAATGTTTCCGTGGGATCGACAACGAGCCCGCTAGTTGGCAAGACTTTTGAAGTGACGCTGATAGCAAATGCAAGCTTGGAAAATGACTATGTGGCGCTTGGGCAGGGTGTGAATCTTGCCCCGATAGTGTTTGAGCCGGCGTATGCAGTACTGCAGTTCATAAACGATATCTACAAGTACCTTGCAGGGTGATTTTTTGGCAAAGGCTGATAAAAAGAAAAAGATTGCATTCATAAGAACCTCTTCAATAAATGATTTGGCCAGGTATGCCTGCAGGTTTGATCAGACACCGACAGAGCTGATAAGGACAGTTTACAAAGGCGAAAGCAGAATAATTGCGCCGGGAGAAACTGTTGACGGACATGTTCTATTCTATTATACGCCAAGCGCATCCAAGGAAAGCATCGTAAAATATATTGCTGGATTTGATGAGCGAGTTGAATTTACAGATGAAATTGACCTATCACAAACCGACACATATTATATGAGCATCGTTGATGCTGAGCTTTCAGGGCTTATATCTGAAAATCCTGAAAAAATAAGCAATGTCGCATTTGTCAAAATAGGAAAGGCGGATCAACTGGTCAGGACAGTGATAAAGAAAGCCATAGAAAACGAGAATATAGAAAAGGCATATTCGTTTAGTTACAAAGGCAAGGCTGTGCTTGGCGCTTTTGACCTTTTCGATGAGCTAGATGACGAGCAGAAAATCTTTTACTACACGTTCATGGATTCTTTGCCGAAGGAAGGTTTTATAAGGTATGATTATTCAAACAACAAAATGGATTTTTCAAACGAAATTGGAGAGCATTCTTATATGTATGCGAAAAAAATAGAATTGGCAGAGCCTTTCCCATTTTTCAATTTGGAATAGGCTGTAGAAAAAAATTAAAAAGGTAAATGCAGCATTCTGTTAGAGAGCCCGAATAGCTCAGTGGTAGAGCGACTGGCTGTTAACCAGTAGGTCGCAGGTCCGATCCCTGCTTCGGGCGCTTTCTTATACGATACTTGTTTTGTTAAAAAAACGCCTCAAAGCAAACGTAAAATAAAACCCGCAGCAAAAATTTATATATTAAAAAAGCTTCATCAATATGATGATGAAATGGCTCACAAAGTAGAGATAAAAGATGGAAAGATAAAAGTGGAATTTCAGGGCCTTGAAGAACTGGCGGCTATAAAAAGGAAGTTAGAATTCGACCTAAATAATGTGGTCTCTGTATCTACAGACCAAAAGAAATGGGTAGAGGGATTGCGAGTTGGAGGAACAGGCTTGCCTGGTATTATTAAAGAGGGTAGATATGTAATGAGGGGCGGTAAAACGGCATTCTTTGCGATGAAAGATCCAACAAAATGCGTTACAATAGAATTTAAAAATGAGCCTTATGACTATTTAATAATAGAAGTGGAGGACAAGGAAAAGGTAGCGGAACAGATAAAAAAAGCAAAACGCAATTAACTTTTTTTGTTGTGCTAATCTTTCCTTGAATTTCTTTGTTTATAAGATTTTGCTTTGCCGGCAAAGCCTGCTGAATGGCAAGCAATAAATATAAGGATAATGTAATATAATTTATACGCATAGCGGGGGATATAATGGAAAAACTTAATGATGTGCCGAAGTGGGTGGTGGATGTAAGTGCTGCGAACACTCTTAGAGAAGTTGCAAAAAGATCTGAAGTTACTGATCCCGAAAAGGCGAAGGAGCTGCACAGACAGGCTTCCGAGCTCTACAGAGATGCGAGCGAAGGAGTAAGCGGTTATCAGAAGTCGAGAATGTTGGAGCTGTCAAATGAAGAAGCAAACTTTGCCAACCAAAAAAGATAATCTTTTAGTTTTTGTTTGACCAGTTTAGGAAAATGAAGCTTATGGGCCTGTAACTCAGCTTGGCCAGAGTGGCTGGCTTTTAACCAGTAAGTCAGGGGTTCAAATCCCCTCAGGCCCACATTTGCATTAATTCTGCTTTTGCTGAGAGTTTGGCATTGCAAATGTGTTTTCTCCCGACTCAAGTTTCTCCATTATAGAAAACAAGGCACTTTCAGTCTGCTCCTGCTGCCCTGCACACATTATCACACTGTCGCCCTCCTTTGCGCCTATAATGTCTCTGACAAATTCTCTCTCCTCATTTCTCACGAATTTATGGCTATCAGTATATACCAAAAGGCCACCATTTGGGATATTCATGGCACTTTCTACGAAATGTTTAGGCTTGCCGCTCACATTTATTGCCAGCACCCTGCCGCCGGACTTTATTACATTATAAACAACATCTTCCTGCGTATTCACAAACGCGCTGGTGACGTCAAATATTGTGTAATTTTTGTGCTTGTTTTCTTTTGGTGAATATGTGCTGCCCAGCTTGTCGAATTTTTGGATTATTATGCCCACTGCAACAAGGAGTGCTATTACTATGTAGTATATCTTTATCGCCTCGCCAAGAATTATGCCTGCAAACAGGAAAGTTATGAATGGAGAAAGGAAATATATGTTTGTCACGAATGTGGATTTGAGCATTCTGAACGAATCGTAATACATAAACCCGACAAAAACGTTATAGATAATACCGACGTATAGCAATGCAATTATCTCGTTAGTCGAGAATGTGACCGTGTAAGCGCCGCTTGCGAGAAACACTGCCCCAAAAAACAACATGTTGGCTAGGTTAAATATAAACATCCCAGTTATCATGTCAAATGAATACTTTTTTACCAGTACGGTAGCAAGGGCGCCAGCCAGAGCCACGAAAATGAGGAATATTACAATAAGAGAATTACCGCTATATGCAAAGCTCAAGGTCCCACCGCTAATTGCTATGTAGAGCCCGACAAAACCCAGTACCAGCGCAAGAAGCTGATATTTCGTCACTCTTTCCCTTAGGATAAGAGGAAGAAATATGAGCATGAGTATAGGCGATGTTCTGTATACCACAGTGGCAAGCGACGCGCTTACGAATTTCTCAGCGTAAGTTATACCGTATTCAAGCAGTGCATAGTTGAGCAAGCCTATGAACGCTATGAGCAGAAAATCCTTGACATTCTTGAAGTATGCAATGAGCCGGCCAGTGCGCTTAGTCGAAACAATCAGTAGCAGGGATACAAAAACTGAGATAAGATAGGTATAGAACAGAAACCCAGCAAGATTTGATCCGCTTGCAAAATCGAGCATGACAGGCAGCAACGCACCCAGCACAAGTGCAAGCAGCAGGTATGTATTTGCAAGCAACTTAAGGTTCACGCAACCGCCAAGTGGAGTATCTACTAATATAAGTATAGACGAAAAAGATTATTAAATCTGATATAATATTATAATTTCGGCGTTAAGATTTGTTAAATTGTAAATATGATTAAATGAATTATGATTATGAGTTTCACAGCGCGTTCAACGACACATACGACATACAGGTAAGAAAAATTATAAGGTTTCTTTCAGAAGATGCAAGAATTTCTGTTTCAGATCTATCGAAGAAAGTTGGAGTATCTCGTGTAACAGCGATTAAAAAATTGAAGCATGTGGAAAAAACATTTGATATACGGTACACACTGGAACTTAACGAAGCCAAGCTTGGAATTGACAATCCACACCTTGTCATGATAAAATTCGGGAAAAAGCCGGACTACGACAAGATTGCAGAGATTCTTGCAAAGTCTTATGTGCCGCAGGTTGCAGTTGCGACAAAGGGAGACTATGATATGATCATATATGCGGTAACGCCGATAAGCAGAGAATATGCAAATTGGGACAAGGCAATGCAAATAGCATTATCGAAATACGGCGCCACATGGCAGTCCTCTTGGGCGGTGCACAAGCAGCTAGGCTATTTTCCAGTAAGGAATGAGCTGATAGATCAATTGGCAATAAAGGAGAAATATAAGAACCTGCTTAAGGTGCTCAATGAAAATTCGAGAGCAACATTCCAGGAAATCTCGAAAAAGCTTGGCATACACTTTAACACAGTGGCGTACACATTCGAAAAGATGATTAAAAGCGGTTATATAGAAAGAGCCACAATAAGCATGGCGCCACCAAAAGGCATTGTTTTTATGTCGTTTTTCAGCAAGTATAGCCCGAGGGAAGGGTATGAGGAAAGCTCGGCCCTCGCAAGGAAGGCATTTTTAAACGATGATAGATTTTCGCTGGTGAGCAGATATTTGGTGTGTGCGCCGCTGGTGGGAAGCTATGACTTCTTCACCCTAGGTGCATTTGACAGCTACGATTCGGCACTGAAACACGACATAAATTACCATAAATCTGTTCTTGAAAAGCATAAAGTAGAAGTGAAATTTGCATACTTAGACAAAGTGATACTTGGCAGACTTCCCATAAGAAGCATAGATGCGCAAAATGAGTATAAACTCATAAGATGGCGGGCTGACTTTACAAAATAACAATAATTTGTGCATAAATTTTATAAAAAAGACAAGTATTTATATATTAATTATCATAGATAACTCTGAAGGATTCGCGCTTAAATCCCCACCTTCTGATACGCGGATCCCTCATCCTCTTTTCACATATGCATAAATGCTTCTGCGCTTATGTTGCGCCGCTGCCAACAAGCTTGTTCATCTTATCCCTCATCTGGCTCAGCTTTTCCGAATATGCCTTGAAACTGTTTGGATCCCTGCTTTTCATTTTTTCGAAATAGTCAAGCCACATGTCAATTCTTTCTATTATGTCGAATGTTGTTGCGGGCCTGCCGAAACCGAAGGGCCAGTCCGTATTGTCCTGCGCATTGCCTGTTAGCCTGTACTTTTCGTCCTTTTTCTCTATTATCCCTTCACTTTCAAGCTCGTCTAGAATCGGGTATATTGAGCCTGGGCTAGGGCGCCAGCCGTATATGTTTTCTATCGCGTCCATTAGTTCAGGGCCGTTCCTTGGCAATTCGGAGAGCATGCTTATTATCAGCGGGCGAAGCGCCCCGCGCCTGCCGAAATGCATGCCATAATGATGCATGCCAGCGCCGTGCATACCTGGGCCACGCATTCCTTGACCATGACCTCTACCTCCAATGCCTCCGCCTCCTCTTCCCATGCCGCCACGCATACCACGCCTTGGACCACGAACATCGTCTTCTTCATCTATCATTTTATCACCATTTATTGTCTTAATTCATTTTATAGATATCTATTATTAGATAAATATTTAAATATGCGCTCGCAAAACATTTATGTTAATATCTGATATAAGATAACGCTTAGCAATATGAATTTGACAACAGCAGAATCCACGACAACTATAAAAGGATGAAAGCAGCAGCTAGCTCGATGATAACATGATGACGAGTAGGGGCTTATTCCAGAATGAGGATGTTGACAAGGAAGTGGGAGATGTTGTTGAGCTACTAAATCCAAAGAAGGTGACGATGCTACACGGTAAGCCAGAGGAATACGAAATGCTTGTTAGCAGGCTGCTTGGCGAGGGCAGGCTCATAAAGCTGAACGAAACTACATACCCGAACTGCTATCTCGCCAGAAGCAACCCGAACGACGTGGCGAGGACGGAACAGAACACGTATATATGCACAGATAGCAAGGAGGAGGCTGGGCCTACGAACAACTGGCTTGACAGGAGAGAGGCAAAGGAGATGCTGTTCAAGCTCATTGCAAACGCCTCTGCTGGAAAGGAGCTGTACGTGTTGCCGTACGTGCTCGGCCCAAATGGCTCAGAATACTCGCAGGTTGGAATAGAGATAACTGACAGTGCTTACGTAGCTGCAAACCAGATGATCATAGCACTTGTCGGCGATGCAGCAATAGAACGGCTTGAGAAAGGTGAGGAGCACGTTCTTGGAATACACCAAACTATGCAGTTAGACCCAAACAAAAGGTATATCGCACACTTCCCAAAGGAGAGGCTTATAATAAGCGTAAACACCGATTACGGCGGCAATGCGCTGCTGAGCAAGAAATGCCACGCACTCAGGATAGCGAGCGCAATCGCTAAGGAAAAAGGATTTATGACTGAGCACATGATGGCAATAGAGGTGACTACACCAGAAGGCAAAAGCTATGGCATATCCGGCGCATTTCCAAGCTCTAGCGGGAAGACTAACCTCGCTATGATCAACCCGCCAGAAGATTTCAAGGGATGGAAAGTCAGGCTCCTGAGCGATGACATAATATGGCTCTTTGAGCATGGAGGGGGAGTAAACGCCATAAATCCGGAGTACGGGTTTTTCGGCGTGGCGCCAGGCACCAACGACAAAACAAATCCAAATGCCATGCGTTCTATAAACAGCAACACCATATTCACCAACGTTGCACTCACAACTGAAATAGAACCGTGGTGGGAGGGCCTTGGCGAGCCACCGCAGGGGCTCATAGACTGGCAGGGAAGAAGCTACGACCCTAAAAACGGGCCTGCAGCTCACCCAAATTCAAGGTTCACCACGCCGATAAGGCAGTATCCATACCTTTCCGATAAATATACTGCTGCGGAAGGAATGAAGATAAATGCGATGCTTTTTGGCGGAAGAAGGACAACACTTGTGCCGCTTGTTTTTGAGGCGTACAATTGGGCGCACGGCGTTTTGCTCGGCGCAATGCTCAGGGCCGAAACAACGGCTGCGGTTGTGGGAAAAGTTGGCGTGGTAAGGAACGACCCCATGGCTATGAGGCCATTCTGCGGCTACAATATGGCAGACTACTTTGCGCATTGGCTCAAGATGGGCGAACAGATAAGGGACAAGCCAAAAATATATATGATAAATTGGTTCAGGAAGGACGAAAACGGCAAGTATATATGGCCAGGCTTCGGAGAAAATATGCGCGTGCTGAAGTGGATAATAGAAAGGGCAAGCGGCGGCGCAAGAGATGCCGTCGAAACTCCAATTGGCATGGTACCCAGCATCGAAAGCTTCGACTACGGCAAGGTATCAAGGGAGCAGGCAGAGAAGCTTCTGTACGTAGACAAAGAAGGATGGCTAAAAGAGCTTGAGGAGGTAAAGCCCTTCCTTGAAAGCTTCGGCGAGCGTATGCCTAGGGAGCTGTGGGGCGAATTCTACAAGCTGAAGGAAAGGCTAGAGGAATAATGCGTTGCCGTGCTTCGGTTTTTTGGTGCTCATGAAAGGAACTTGTCCAGTTTTGCATAGCTCTCAAAAGCGTGCTCCTGTTCAAGCTGCTGGTAAAGCATGTACATTATACCTACTGTAAGAAGAATTCCCACGCCGGTGCCTACCGCCCCGGTTAGCGTAGCGAACGAAGCTAGAAGCGCCACCACAATGCTGCCAAGAACGGTTATTGTAGGTATGTACTTGTTGAGCATGCTTTCTACGATGCGCGGATCCCTTCTGAACCCAGGTATCTGCCAGCCGTAATCCTGCAGCTGCCCCGCGACCGTCTTGGGGTTTTGCCCTGTCATCTCAATCCAGAACTTGCCAAACACTACGCACAACGCCACAAGAACTAGCGTATATATGAGTATATGGAAAACTTCCGGCACATACATTATGCCCCCTGCAGGAAGATACAGCGGGCTCGTGTGCGTTGAAAGATAGGCAAAATACTGCGCATATCCACCTACGCCACCAAATTTCGCCGGGTATGGCATAGGAAAGAGAGGGGAGATTAGGTATAACAGCCCTCCTGTAGGCTCCGTTGCTCCAGGCGGGTAATATGCTATAAACCTGGCTAGGTTTGCCAGACTTCCAGTGACGCCGCTCAGGAACTTGAACCATACTGTAAGGCTCAGCTCGAAAGACGTAGCGAGTATGACTGGAAGCACGCTCACGTAAAGCAGCGGAAGCGGTAGCCTGCCACCAACCCCGCGAAACTGATTGAAGACGAGCGGCAGCTCCAGTTTTATGTCGTAAGCATATATACTTACAAGAAATACGATTATTGCGAAGAAAAGAGGACCGAATGCGAGTATGGCATTTGATAATGCTGCTGCGCCGCCTGCTTGTATTGCTGCTATTGCTCCGGGCAGCATGATGTTAAATGTGCCTGCTATTATCGCGTATGCTACCCCGCCGGCTATGAACAGGTTTATTCCAGAGGTGAGGCCGTATTTTGTCATCGCCTCGTCCATATATATAACGAATATGGCACCAAGAGCAAGCTGGAATACCACAAGGCCGAAGTAGTTGGGGCTCGTAGGCACGTATTTTGTGGCCACGAATACGAACGCCTCTATGATCGCTATAACTATAGCAGAAAGCTTTTGCGTGCTCTGGAACCTCGACTTCTGCTCTGGATCGTTGAGATCGACGTTTATGGCCTTCGATCCTACGAGAAGCTGCAGAACTATGCTTGCAAGCACTATCGGGCCTATGCCTACAGTTATCAGGCTGCCTATCCTAGCGGCAAAAATTATGCTTATGAGCTGCAGCGCTGGCTGGGACAGCGTTGATATGCTTACCCCTACGGCGGGTATGCTGAATAGAAGGAAGTAGACACCCATTATTATTGCGGTCCACTTGAGTTTCGCCTTGAATGTAAGTGGGGTTGACGGCTTCCTTATGCTAGGTATAAGCTTGAATATGGGGTCTAATTTTTCTAAGAACAAAGCACCAGCCCAAAATCTATTTGCCTGTTTGCCTTTTTATTTCTAATGTATACGAGCTATCATTATTTAATTTTATTGCTACTTTCGGCTCTTTGGATTGCATGCCCAGCATGCTTGCGCTTGCACCCAGTATGAAAGGTGAAGAAAACGCCACATACGGCATCGAAGAATATTCTTTGCTATATTTCACTGAAATCCCGCTTATCCTGCGCTTGCGCCTGCTGACCTCTATCTTTTCGATGCCGGGGAGAAATCGTGCAAGCTTGTCCAGATTGCTGCCGTTCATGTTGCCGCCGAGCGACGAAAATAGCTTTGCAGTTGCGTTGAGAAGCGGTTGCCTAGTGAAAGGAGCAAGCTTCAGCATAACATAGCTCCCGTTTGCGGTGTCAGAATCTGGAGGGCTTGTCACCAGATAGTTCATAATGCTCCCCAATGAATTGGGAGTTATGCTTGCCTGCTCACTGCCAGCAGTTTCGTTCGCTTGAGGTAATGGCGACGCAATGAATTCGCATCTTTCGTCGCCGTTGTATATGCACTTTGACTCTGTTACATTTATCTTCCTGGAAAGCGCGTTCGACATGAATCCGGAAATTATGCCAGCTTCATAGTTGTGCATTCTCATTCCTACGTTTGCTATCGGGCTCTTTTTGAGCGTTGATATTCTTGCCATATCACTGAATGGATAATACAGCATGTCGCCCAAGCCCGCGTTTTTCAGCACGGTAAGCAGCGCGTTTATTCCGCCGCGCGTAGTCGCACATATCTTGTATCCAAGGTCGTAGCCTAACTGATAGGCAAGGCTTCTTGTTGCTGCATTCAGGTTGTAAAGCACTGCAGGCAGTATAGGGCTTGCAGTTCTTTCAGATTTTTCGTCAAGTATGTTTTTAGTAAGAAGTTCTTCAATGCTGGCTACTTGCTGCTGAAGTGATGTCTTATTTTTCTTCTTTGCTTGTGCAACTGCCTTTTTTTGAATGCGTTTGCGCTTCCGCGAGGCAAGCCTCACCCTGGCTTTTTTTGCCTTTGATTTTTTGGCTGTCATTTTGGTCGCCTTAAGACAGCATCAATCTACTTACGAGGAATAGATATAAAATGCTTTTTGCCTATCTCACTTCAGCTTGACTTTCAGGCTTACAATCTTGCCTTTGTCCAATGCGCACGTCTTCGTGAGCTTTGAGAGCTGGTAGAATATGAATACTACATCCATCACGATAATTGCTGATACTATTAAAGCTTGGTAGCTTGCTAGGAAATTTCTCAGGCTTACGATAGTTCCTATATTGAGGGCGAAGAGACCCAGCACTATGTTGAGCAAAGGGGCAGTGCAGCCGCAGCTAAATATTAAGGCTGAGAAAAAAGTTGAAATCGCGCTGAGCACACCACCGCCCAAGCCTGATTTTGTGGCATTAAAGGCCTTGCGGATGGAGTATACACTCACAGTCAAAAGAATTGATGAGGCAAACACAAGAGCGTATATTAAATAACTTGGTATTGTGATTAAAAAAGCGCCGCTGTTGTCCACTTGCACAAGATAAATTATTAGATAGTAGTAGATAAACGCTACTATCACAGCTAAAACAACGTAATAGGGAGACTTGAATATGTCGCCTATCACGCTTGCGATGCCTATTTTTTCAGGCATTTATCCACTGAGATTTAGCGCTTTTTCTATGCCTTTTATTGCTGGTAGCGAGCATATCGGTGCTGTGTTGTTGAGGCTGGAGCACGCCAAGGATATATAGATGTCCGCACCTGCATATTCGGTCCAAGCGAACTCGCTGTTGAAGCTGGAGAGGGAATTCAACACGTCGGCGTGGGTCATATACTCAAGGCCCAGCGTTGAATTTGCTTGTGTTGGCATTGTGTTGCCAAAATCAACCGCGTCTGCACCCATTACCGGGTACTTGCCCCATACGGTGAATGGAGTGCCAAAACTGCTTGGATTGACTACCTTGTTGAAATATTCTGCCGCCGTAATATAGACGTTGTTCCCTGTCGCATTTGCTTTGCTCAAAAAGTAGGAAGGCGGTTGGACTTCGAATCCCTGCACGATCTTTGAGTCATATTCCATTGTTATGAATGTTAGATATTTGCTCTGGTAAAAATTGCCAAACGTTACGTTGGCAGTGGTGTTGTATGCATCAGGAGACCAATAAATTGTCGGCAAGTCGCCGTCGCCAAAGCTGGAATAGCCCTTGAAAAGGTTGGTAAAATTGCCGAACCTGCTTAGTGCAAGTGCCATTGCCCATCTGTTTTCCCCGCAGTATATGCAGGATATTGAGCCGACATACAACACTGCAGGCTTGCCGTTTACAATGAGTTCCGGAGCAGTTGAAACTGATGGCAGACCAACCTCGTTAGTCAAAGAGTGGTTGAGGAACATTTCACCAGCCTTTTCGAAATAGCTGTCTGGCGCGTTGTTTATTACCGCCAATTCTGTCGCGTTGAAAGGCGCATTTATGTTTGTCAACCTGCTGCCGAATGAACCTTGCGAGGTTATAACTGGCGCAGAAGCGCGCGATAGCGGCGGAACTATTGGGCTCCCGTTAACGACAATTGGTCCTGTAAGGTTTGCTGGAGTGGAATTTGATATTGTGGTTGTTGCGATTGGTGTAACTACGTGGGATGGTGTTCTCAATATTGCAAAAAGCGCTATGCCTATCGCTATTATGCCTATTGCCAGTGATAGGTATGTTATTGTCTTTGTCATCTTGAGCGCAGCATTAAGCTTTTCAACCGATTCTGTATGTGTATGTTCTCTCTCTTTTTCCTTTTGACCATCAGTATGTTCATTTTCAGGATCCATCTATCGCACCTTAAAAAGCTTTATGTTAATATATATTTATACCTTTCTTGAACTTTGGGTTTTTTGTTTATATTGCGTCTGGTAGATTGCAAATGGAAGTACGTAGAGTAAAGGTTCTGGTAAGCAGGTACGCAAAGATGAGATACAATTACATTAAACGCATGCTTAGCGGATACAATATAAAAATAGACAATAAAAAGTATGATGCAATACTCGTATTTGGAGGTGATGGTACATTTCTCAAGTACGCTGCGCTGTATCATGACAAGCCCATATTAGCTGTGAAGAGTACCAGTGCTGAAAGCAAACTGCTTGGCAGTAGAGGTTTTACGATAGAAGTAACAGATGCAGATTTGCCAAAAGTACTTCGTGCCATTTCTGAACAAAATTTCTATATAAAGGAGGAGCCTCTTCTCAAGCTTAGGTATATGAACAAGGAATACATTACTGCAGGAGATTTTTACATAGAAAGAGGTAACATACGAAGCGCGCTTCGATACAAGCTACGCGTGAGTTATCATGGTAAAGAAACAGAGATATGGGGCATATCGAACGGAGTAATAATAACAACGCCGTTAGGCTCGACAGGATATTATGCTTATGTAGACATACTGAACAAAAAGCGGCCAAAAAGGATAAATGGCCTTGGTGTTGCACACATACTCCCAACATACGTAATTGAAAGAAGTGGCAAAACTAGGAGGCAAGGTAATGTAAGGGAGGTGTTCCCTATAGAATCAAAGATTACACTGACATTCGACAGGGGCGCAAGGCAATACCTTTATGGACCAACACTGCCAGAAAGGGGGATTGCGGTTGAGAACGGCAAAGAACTTACATTCAAGATTGCAAGCGAAAGGTTGAAGCTGATAGCGTTGCATGCCAAATAAATCGTTATGGCTTGCTTACAAGTATGGATTTGCGGTGGTTTATTGTACCAGACTGATATGCAGATTGAAAGCCAAAAAGAGGAACCAGTAGAGCTTTCGGACGCGCATTGCCACCTTAGCCTTTTTGACAGCGTAGACGAAGTGCTGAAGCAAGCCTCTGAAAAAAACATAAAAACTATTGTTACTGCTGGCGGATCCAATAGAGATAATGAAAAAACGCTTGAAATCGTCAAGCATGATAATGTCTTTGGCGTTATTGGAATAAGCCCTGACGCGGTGGGCGAAGGATTGGACACAGAGCAGCTGGAACAGATGATAAAGAAAAGCAAGAAGATAGTAGGCATAGGCGAAATAGGTTTGGACTTCAAAATAGCTAAAGATAGTGAAAGCAGGAATGCACAAGCCGCGGTGTTTGAAAAGCAAGTAGATCTTGCAAAGGAGCTTGACCTTCCTATAGTTATACATTCAAGAAGGGCTTTGCCCTACGTGATAAACATACTTGTCGAAAAGAAGATCGAAAAAGCAATGTTCCACTTTTTTGAGGGAGGCAAAAAGGAGCATGTAGAAGAAATAAAAAGAAGGGGGTATATCATATCGGTGCCACCTGTAAGAAGCGAAGAAAGGGAAAGGGCTATAAAGGAAGTTGACATAAATAGCATAGTAGCAGAGACGGATTCGCCGGTCGTGGGCAAATCCCCAATTGATGTAATAAATTCACTGTCTATAATTTCAAGTGTGAAAAACATGGACGTTAATGAAATAGCCGAGATGACAACAAACAATTTAAGAGAGTTCTTTTACATATGATACTCAAGGGCCCGTAGCTCAGCTTGGACAGAGCAGCAGCCTTCTAAGCTGACGGTCGCGGGTTCAAATTTGAAAAATGAGATTCCCGCCGGGCCCGTAAATATAATCTAAAGAAGTGATTTCATGACAAAAAATTCGGAACAGTTCGAAGATACGATGAAAAAAATAAGGCAACAGATAGACGTCTTGTTGAATGACAATAGCGTGCCAAGGAATGTTAAATCGGCGCTCGACGAAGCAAGAAAAGCACTAGACGGAGAAGGTAGCTATGTAGTAAGGGCATCGACAGCAACATACAAGATAGACGAGATAAGCAATGACATAAACCTGCCTCCATATGCAAGAACGGTAGTCTGGAATATATTGAGTCTCCTTGAATCTATAAAAGAATGACAAATGCTCCATGCTTGAATAGAGGCATAACACAAAAAAACAAAATAATGAGCGGAAACTTTCAATGGAACGCGGCATGTTGCTCGGCAAAAACTTTAAAAGGAAAAAAGCAAAACATAATAGGCGATATGATGGAAGGAAACAAGATGAAGCTTAAAGATTATCAGACAGAATTGCTAAATGCTGCGGAAAAAGCTATGGAAAAGGCGTATAATCCATATTCGAATTTCTATGTGGGCGCGGCTTTGCTTACAACAGACGACAAAATAATAACAGGCGCGAATTATGAGAATGCATCTTATGGCAATACGATGTGCGCCGAAAGATCCGCACTATTAAGGGCTAACGCAGAGGGTTACAGGAAATTCAAAGCTATAGCAATTATAGCTAGGGGCGAAAACTTCGATATGGATCAGCCGATAAGTCCGTGCGGCGCTTGCAGGCAGTCACTGTTTGAAGCGTCGCAGAT
This sequence comes from Microcaldota archaeon, assembly GCA_023270055.1. Taxonomy (GTDB): domain Archaea; phylum Micrarchaeota; class Micrarchaeia; order Micrarchaeales; family CABMGC01; genus JAGDYB01. The sequence continues at coordinate 64,620 of JAGDYB010000019.1, read as the reverse complement.
ATCTGATGTGGATATTGAAGTGATAATGTCTAACACCAAAAAGGATACTGTAATTATAAAGAAGATAAGCGAGTTACTGCCGTATGCTTTTGGGCCTTTGGATTTGGGAGTAAATATAGAAAAGTACAAAAGGGTCTAGCTTGAGTCAAAAGCCATAATTCAATAGTTCACAAGTGCCCCATGTATGCTCATCCTATTGGCAATATGTACGCAATCTAGAGTATCACGGTTTTCTTGCAATAGATTATAAAACCTTGATTCCTTTGCCTCGTCTTCTCCAAAAGGAAGTTTTATGCCAGCATAATTGAAAATGGGTTTTTATATATGAGCGGATAATTACCTAATCATGGGGAGCGACGCCATTGACAGCTCACTTGTAGTAAAGCTTACACAACTGCTTAGTGGCAAGGTCGTGGTTAGCGCTGAAATCGGCGAAAATGATATTGCTGGCATGGATATTGAAGCGCTCGCGGTGAAAATCATAAAGCATTTTGAAGGCGCTGGGATTGCAATATTGACCAATGACGAGCTCAAAAAGATAATAAGCGAGGGTAATGACAAAACTCCGATAACAGTTGAGGTTATAAGGAGCAATGGCTTTAAGGCGGAGGCTAAAGATGTAAAGCCGGACTTCAGCGTGAGGAATTTGGAGCTGGAAAAAACTGGAGGAGCCGTCGCGGATTTCTCCGAATATTTCGATGACAGATACAAAAAGATAAAGGAAATAATTACAAATGGAAGAAATGGAACCATAGGAAGCATGATAAACAACATAAGCAATATAAAGAATTACGGGGATGGGCGAGAGATAAGTGTTTGTGGCATTGTTTATGATAAGCATATAACTAAGAATGGCCACTTGCTTGTCACACTTGAAGACGAGACAGGATACGCAAAAGTACTGTTCCTAAAAACAGGGGGAACAAATGAAATATTCGAAAGCGGAAGAAGGCTCATTAACGATGATATAGTAATAGTGAAGGGTAAAATATCAGGCCCATTCGTTATAGCAAACAGTATATTATGGCCAGACGTGCCGATAAGGTCAAGAAGAAAGGGGGAGGATGACGTTGCAATCGCGTTTTTTTCTGACATACATATTGGAAGCAAGCTTTTTCTTGACAAACAATTTAAAAAAGCTATAGCTTGGCTTAATGGGGGTTTAAACTACAGGAACGACTTGGCGGGAAAGGTAAAATATGTAATAATGGATGGGGATGTCGCAGATGGAATAGGTGTTTATCCTGAACAGGAAAGAGATCTGAGCGTCGATGATATGTACAAGCAGTATTCAATACTCCTTGATTTCATTGATGCAATACCGGATTACATAGAAGTTTTTGTGCTGCCTGGCAATCATGACGCAGTTCAGCGGTCTGAACCACAACCACCGTTTCCGAACGACTTGATTGGAGGATTTGCCAAGGGAAATGTACATTTTGTATCAAACCCGTCTTATATAAAAATAAATGGTGTGAATCTGCTCACATATCATGGAACGTCCCTCGATTCAGTAATACAGTCTATACCAAACTGCAGCTATTCCAAACCAGAGGAGGCAATGAAGGAACTGCTAAAAAGAAGACATCTGTCACCTATATATGGAGGTAACATAGTTGTACCTTCCAAGAACGACCCGCTGGTCATTGATCAAGTACCTGACATACTGCACATGGGGCACATACACAAAAATGGTGTCGCGGAATACCATGGCACACTGCTTATAAACAGCGGCACTTGGCAGGCAAGAACGGCATTCCAGGTAAGGCAAGGACATATACCTACCCCAGGGATATTGCCAGTATATGAAATTAAAAGCATGAATTATTCGGAGATAGATTTTAACAGCGAGCTCTGGTGAGAAATTGGACAACAAGGAGTATTTCGAGATTTTGAAAAAAAACTTTGACAATGCGAATATGCTTGCTGCATTAGCAAAAAAAGAGGGCATTGATCCAAAGCCATTTGTCGAAATAAAAGCCGCGCCAGACATAGGTTCAAGAGTGGAAGGTATAATAGGTATTGCAGGCCTTGCCAAAACGATAAACGACAAGATGAAAGGGCAAACAAGGAGCGAGCTCGCCTTCGAAGTTACAAAGGAAATATGCACAAACGACGCGTTTGCACATTACGAAATGATAAAGAGGATAGAGCTGGCAACAAAAGTTGGACTTGCCATATTGACGGAAGGCATACTTGTTGCACCGACAGAAGGGCTGCAAGAGGTTAGAATGTACAAGAATCCGGACAATACCGATTATATAGCGGTGATGTATGCTGGTCCGATAAGAGGTGCAGGAGGCACTGCGGCAGCGCTTTCCGTGGCTTTGGCTGACTATGCAAGAAGGATTTTTAACATTGGGCCGTACAAGCCGACACAAGACGAGATAGATAGGTATGTTGAGGAGGTAAACCTCTACGATGCAAGAGCCGCTAGGTTGCAATACAAGCCGCCAGAGGAAGACCTGAGATTCATAGCAGGAAACTGCCCAGTATGCGTTGACGGAGTTGCAAGCGAGGATATCGAAGTTAGCGTTCACAGAGATATAAAGAGAAAGGATGCTGAGGGAAAAACGGTGTTCTTGACAAATAGAGTAAGAGGGGGCGTGCCACTGGTGCTATGCGAAGGCATAGCCCAAAAAGCAAAGAAAATCATAAAAGAGGTAAGAAAGGTTGGATTGGACTGGGAATGGCTCAACAACATAATAAGAATAGACAAGATGGAGAAGAAAACGGAAACGGAAGACGAATCAACAGCATTTCTCAGTGAGCTTGTCGCAGGAAGGCCCATACTTGCGTATCCGGGCTATGCAGGCGGCTTCAGGCTTAGGTATGGCAGAAGCAGGTTCAGCGGAATCGCCGCAATGGGATTCAGCCCTGCAACTATGATACTAACAATGAATTTTATAGCTGTTGGCACTCAGCTCAAAATGCACACTCCCAGAAAAGGATGCATCGCCACACCAGTAGACAGTATTGAGGGGCCTTTTGTAAGACTCAAGGATGGAAGAGCGTTAAGGGTAAATGACGCTGCGCTTGCAGAGGAGATAAAGAACGATGTGGAAGAGATAATTTATCTCGGCGACATACTGATAGCATACGGCGACTTCAGAAATGCAAACACTATGCTGTTGCCAAGCAGTTATGTTGAAGATTTCTGGAAGGAGCAGCTCAAGGAGAAGGATGACAACATAAGCATTGACGAGAAAAATGTTGCATTTGATGATGCGTATGCGCTGTCCAGCAAGTATGGGGTGCCTATACATCCAAAATATTTATATGAATTTGGTTCTGTCGAAAAGAAAGATATAGAAAGCCTTGCTGATGCGATTATAAAAGAAAATAAAGCAATTGACAAAACAGAACTGCAAAGAGTGCAACATATCAAAGTTGATGCTGCAGTTAAGAGAACGCTTGAACTACTTGCAGTGCCCCATGAAATTGAAGACGGCAAAGTTGTCGTGCGCGGGGATTATGCCAAGGCTCTTCTAGGCTCTCTGGGTTTTCTTTCGGCAGATGAGACACTTGATGTGTCAGATCATGTTGTTGACAGGCTCAAGCTTTATGAAAATGACAGCAAAGACACAATCGAGCTAGTGAATAAGGTTTCGGCATTTCCAGTGATGAAAAGGTCTACATTCATTGCAGCAAGAGTTGGGAGGCCAGAAAAGGCAAAAGAGAGGCTTATGAAACCTCCGCCAAACGTGCTGTTTCCCATAGGCGAATACGGGGGAAAAGAGAGAAATATAATAAAGGCTTATAACATAGGGTCAAGAAAATTCGACCATTCGTCCATAAAGGTAGAAACTGCAAATTATATGTGTAAAAACTGCAAGCGGTTGATGCCAACCTCGTATTGCTATGATTGCCAGATGCCTACGGAGGTTGTGAGAAAGTGCATAAAGTGTGGGGCTGTGAGCTCTGGAGAAACATGCGATAGGTGCGGAGGGGAGACGAGCGAGGTAAGCGAGCATGAAGTAGACATAGTTAAACTTATCAGTGATGCTAGCAAAAAGATAGGGGTAGGAAAGCTGCCAAGCATTATAAAAGGTGTGAAAGGGCTCAGCAACAAGGGCAAGAAGGTGGAGCCGATTGAAAAAGGCATATTGCGCAGCCTTCACGGCGTCTATATATTCAAAGATGGCACGGCAAGATTTGACGCAACAGACGCACCGCTGACGCACTTTTATCCTGCGGAGATAGGCACGAGCATTGAAAAGCTCAATGAGCTTGGATATGATAAAGATTATTTGGGAAACAAGCTAGCCAGCAGCGAACAATTGGTTGAGCTTAAGCACCAAGATGTCATCCTAAACATGCACGGCGCGGAATACCTGCTAAAAGTTGCAAACTTCGTCGACGAAATGCTTGAGAAACTATACCGGCTGCCGAAGTTTTACAATGCTGAAAAGGTGCAGGACTTAGTAGGCCAACTCGTTATAACGCTCTCGCCGCATACATCTTGTGGCGTGCTTGGAAGAATTATAGGCTTTACTGATGCAAATGTTGGACTGGCGCATCCGTATACTATCGCGGCAAGGCGAAGAAACTGCGATGGCGATGAAGACACAACTATGCTGCTGCTTGACGCGCTGATAAACTTTTCAAAGGAGTACCTGCCCAACAGCACGGGCGGAACCATGGACGCTCCGATAATTCTGATGCTCAACGTTGTTCCTGAAGAGGTAGATGACGAAGTGCACATGATGGACGTCACGAAGTCGCTTGGCAAGGACTTTTATTATAAGACATTAAATTATGTATCGCCAAATGAAGTTGACGTTGAAATAGTAAAAAGCCGGTTGGACAAAGGAGATGAAAGGTTTAGGGGGCTGAATTTCACGTACGAAGCGTCTATAAACGCGCTAAAATCAGCGCCGAAAAGAGGCAGGTACTCTTTGCTTAACAACATGCAAGAAAAAGTAGATACAGAATTCAAACTCATGGACATGATATATGCAACAGACAGCAAAGACGCGGCGAAAAAGCTTCTTTTGAGCCATTTCATACCAGACATAATCGGCAACCTCCACACGTTCTCGAAGCAAACTTTCAGATGCTCCGTTTGCAATGCAAAATACAGGCGCGTTCCGCTTTCCGGAGTATGCCCAAAGGATGGGGGCAAGCTTCTGCTTACCGTCTCTAAAGGCAACATAGAAAAATATCTTTCGCTTGCGCTGAACCTTGCCAACAAGTACGATATTGACATGTATATCAAGCAAAGGCTCAAGCTAATAAAAGACGAGATAGAAAATGTGTTTAGTGAGCCGAAAATCGTTGACAAGCGCCAGTTCAGCTTAAACCGCTTTGTCTGAGTTGGCTTTTTTCACCGCATTCTCGAATATGTCAAGGCCTTTCCTCAGATTTTCATCGGCTACGGTAAGCGGCGGTATTATCCTTATTGAAGATTCGCCTGCGGGAAGCAGAACCAACCCGTTGTAAAAGCTGTCATTGAGTATCTTCTCGCGCTCCTTGATCCCTGGAGCTTTCGATTTTTTGTCCTTTACAATTTCAACGCCTATCATAAGCCCGATGCCCCTCACATCGCCTATTATCTCGTATTTGTCCTTCATCTCGTTTAGCCTTTTCATTGCATACGCTCCCTTGGCCTTTACCCCGCGCTCTATGCGCGTTTTGTTCCTTGTCACGTAATCGAGCAATGCGTTTGCTGCGGAAACAGCAACAAGGTTGCCACCAAACGTATTGGCGTGGGCACCTGCTGGTATGCTCCCGAGCGAGTTTCTGGATACAGTCAAACCTATAGGTATGCCAGCTCCTACCGATTTTGCCATCGTGTATATGTCAGCTGACACGCCGAAATTGTCCAGCGCAAGAAACTTGCCAGTGCGAAAGTTGCCAGCCTGTACCTCGTCATCGATAAGCAATATGCCGTGTTCAGACGTTATTTTTCTCAGTTCAGTAATGAACTTTTTGGGCGGGACTATATAACCCCCTTCGCCCTGTACTGGCTCTATAAATACTGCTGCAATTTCCTCTGGTGATACTTCCTTCCTGAATATATAGTTCTCTATGAAATTTATGTAATCCATGCCACATTCAAACTGCTCGTGGTCAAAAGGGCATCTGTATGGATATGGGAAAGGTGCATGCACAATGTTTGCGAAAGGGCCGAAATATTCCCTCTGCACAACCTTAGACGCAGTCATCCCAAGGGATCCAAGCGTCCTTCCGTGAAAAGAATTGTAAAATGCGAGTATGTAGGTTCTTTTTGTGAATATGCGGGCAAATTTCATCGCTGCTTCGTTTGCTTCGGTGCCAGAGTTGGAGAAAAACACTTTCCCAAAACCGCTAGGAAACATTTTTACTAACTTCTCTGCGAACTTGACTGGCAACTCGCCATAATAATCTGTGAATGCTGGATGCATAAGCTTGTCGACTTGTTTTTTTATTGCCTCCCGCACTTCTTTGTTTGCGTTCACGCCGAAATTATATACGCTTATGAAGCTGGAGAAATCGATAAACTTGTTTCCAGAAATATCATATATGAAATCGCCGTCACCGTGGTCTGGTACGAAAGGATACGATTCGCGTGTTGTTGTCATTATGACTTTCCTGTCGCGCTTTATTATGTCGGTTATCTTCCTATCTATTTTTATCATGATAGGATAATGCTGGCAAAATATTTATTGATATGCTAATTAGAAGTGTAGCTAATTGTTTCAGCGCGATGTCGAGCTAGACAATTATATCTTTAGCTTCTCTGCTTCTTTGGGCTGTAACTCGAGCGCCTTTGCAACAGCCTCCTTATCTTTTAGGTCCACCTTGCTATTGAGAAGCTCCAAATGTTTTATGTTGCACCTGCGCTCCTTGAGCCTATCTGCAGTAATTATATTCACGAAGTTCTTGTCGATCGCTTTTGTTATGATCCCTCTGCTTCCTGCATCGCGCCCATACTTCTTGACGCAAACTCTTCCGATTTCTATTAGTGCCATTCAATCAAACCTTCTTTTTGATTTTTCAATAGAAAGATATGCTATTATCGAAGCTATTTCCTTGGGCTTGTACTTCTCAGTATTTATCTCCGCATCGAACTGCGAATGATCCGCTAGATCTATCTTGTATATTCGCTTGAAATGCGCCGCCGTAAGCTTGTCTTTTTCCATAACATACTTTTTTGCCTTGGCAACGCTCATGCCCTTGTCGCGTGCGATTCTTTTTGCTCTGCTCTCCAAGCTCGCATTAAGCCATATTCTGAGTGTTGCATCTTTTATAAGCCACGGGCCAAGCCACGTTGTCACCACGCAATCTTGCTTCTTCGCCTCTTTCACCACTTGGCTGTCAAAATCCTTGGCAAAACGGGAGTCAGCTTTTTTTATTACATTTATCACGTTTTCCTTCCCTGAGGCAAAATCCTTGTACGAGTGCGCTATGTGTCTTATTCCGAGCTCCTTTGCCAGCAGTTCACCTACCGTAGTCTTGCCAGAGCCTGTATAGCCAGAGATGCAAATTATCATTTCAGCACACTCAATGTGAAATCATCTGCAGCACGTACTCGCGCTGTTTTATGTTTATGTCGTTAAGCTTCATCTCGCCGTTTTCTATCCTGCTTGCCAGCTTTATCACTTCGGCTGTGCATGAGGAACATAGAACGCCACCGAATATCCTAGCGTTCGACTTGAGCGTCTTGCCCTTGGCCTTCCTGCTTGAGGATATGCCGTTGAGCTCCTTCCCGCAAATTGCACAGTGTGGAAGCGCTGAGCTTTTCCGCACGTAATGCGTTACGTTCCTTTTCTTTGGCGTGACCCTAGCCAATCTCCTATAGCTTCTCGATCTATATCGCGGTTGTGGCAAATTAAACACCTTTTATATGGTTTTTTGGGGTTCTGCGGCCTGAATTTGCTGTTGTTTTTCAACCTTGGCCTTCTTTCTGTCAATTGCCATCAGGCTTATTGAAATCGCCATCCCAAGCACAAATACTACAACAAGGAAGAAAGTCTGGTAAGTAAGCTTTACTGAAGCAAGCATTAGGGAAAAGTCAGCATGTGCAAAACCCATTGGAAGCAGCAGGTCGTATACAATTACAAAAAGGGGAAGTATTATTATCATTGGTTTTATCTGGAGCCTCATGCTCTCAGACGCCATCGACATGATCTCCTTCTGTTTTGCTTGAAGCTCGGCGCTGTTCGGATTCGCTTTGCTCAGCTGCGCCAATTCCTTGGTCTTGTCGTTCATTGCCTGCTGGATCTCGCGCATTCTCTTCATATTAGAAAGCTTCCGCTGCAAAAACACTGAGAAAAGCGTATAGGCTATGGCTATTAGTAAAAGCTCAAAAAGCACTAAAAGTTCAAGCATTCAATCACTAAACGACTCCTTGCATATTCTCTCTGCTTCAGATATGCTCTCATCTAATTTATTCTCCTTGTTTTTTAAGATATAAATAGGTATGCCAAAGTATGCTGCGTACGTGCTTATAAAATTAATAGATATGTCCCGCTGCTCTGCAATCTCCTCTGGCGTATCCATGTCCCTCCTTCGCGACTGGTCTCTCTCCCTGCGCATGCGGATTTCCTCCGGGGTCGCATCTATATATATTATCGATTTGAGGTTTTTTAGCTCTTTTATCTCTTCGGCGCTGAATCCGGGCACGAAGCGGTTTCCACTCTTGACTGCAATATGTGTATCGAATATGATGTTCCCTGGCATATGGTCTATGTTTACAAGAGCCTTGGCGCGGTAATAGCGTATGTCCTCAAAAGGTAAGGTCCTGAGCTTGTCCCTATCCGCCACCTTGCCCTCTGTTGCCTTGAGCATCTCGGTGCCTATGTTTACTACTTTGTAGTCCTTGCTCAGCGCGCTGACTATCGACGTCTTCCCTGCGCCCGGAGTCCCCACCACAATTACGACATTCGCCATATAGAACATCACCTAAAGCACGTACCGTGCATGTACTGCTAAGCCTTGAAACCGCTAAACTGGGAAAGAAAAAAGCAATATCTCTTTATCTGCAAATTATATAAAGATTTCGCCGTAGCGCGACGGCGAACAAACAGCAATAAAGCATAAAACAGAAAAAGCAAAAAAACAAAAATTAGGCTACTTCGCTACTTTAGTCTGCTTCGCCCATGCCTCCGCCCTGGGCCCCCATGCCGCCCTCTCCGCCTGCTGGAGGCCTGCTCTTGGAGCTTATCATGTCGTCTATTCTCAGTATTATCTCTGCTGCCTCGCTAGCGCTCGCTATTGCCTGCTCCTTTACCTTCAGCGGTTCTATTACTCCGAGCTTGTTCATGTCTGCTATAGCACCTTCGTAGATGTTGACTCCGTATACCTTGCCATCCTTGTTCTTGTGTTTGCTCCTGAGCTGCACCAGCGTGTCTATCGGATCCATGCCTGCGCTGTCCGCAAGTATCTTCGGTATTATTTCAACCGCTTCAGCAAACTCCTGGATTGCAAGTTGTTCTCTGCCACCGACGCCTGCCGCATATTCCCTGAGCTTGTTTGCTAGATCTATTTCTATGCTCCCGCCGCCTATGACGTACCTGCCTTCCTCTATTGCGCTTGTCAAGGCGCCAAGCACGTCTTTTATCGATCTCTCTGCCTCGTTGACTACCTGGGATGTTGATCCCCTGACGAACAGAGTCACGCTCTTTGGGTCTTTGCACTTCTCCACGAATACCATTTCCTCGCCGGATACCTTTCTCTCTTCTATTAAGCCAGCGTAGCCGAGATCGTCAGCCGTCAAGTCGTCCAGGCTTGTTACAAGCCTTCCGCCTGTGGCCTTTGAAAGCTTCTCGATATCGCTCTTTTTGACGCGCCTAACAGCCATTATGCCCGCCTTGGCAAGATAGTGCTGCGCTATGTCGTCTATGCCCTTCTGCGTGAAAACCGCGGTTGCGCCGCTCTTCTCTATCTTCTCCACCATGCTCTTCAGCATTTTTTCCTCCTGCTCCAGGAATGCCTGCATCTGGTCTGGTGAGGTTATCTCGATGCGCGCATCGGTCTCAGTCTTTTCAATTTCAAGCGCAACATCAAGCAGCGCGATCTTTGCGTTCTTCACCTGCTTAGGCATGCCAGGATGTGCAACTTCCTTGTCTATAAGAACCCCGTTTATGAACTCTGTGTCATCTACGCTTCCACCCTCCTTCTTTTCTATCTTTATAAGGTCGTTGTCAATAACAACCTTGCCGTCGCGTTGCTCTGCAACTTGTTTTATTGCCTGTATTGTAAGCTTTGATATGTACTTCTTTGAGGCATCGCTGCCGACGTTCTTTGATGCTAGCGCCACGTACGCTATCTGGTTCAGCTTATCCTCGTCGGAAATCGTGAGCGTGTATGAGTAGTCGGAAAGGATCTCTCTCGCCTTGTCAGCAGCCATCTTGTACCCTTTTATTATGATTGACGGGTGCACACCCTTGTCCAGGAGATTGCCGGCGCTTTTCAAAAGCTCTCCGGAAAGTATCACCGCTGTGGTCGTGCCGTCGCCCACTTCCTTATCCTGGGTTTTTGCGACTTCAACCATTATCTTCGCTACCGGGTGCTCTACGTTCATCTCCTCCAAGATCGTTGCACCATCGTTTGTGATCACTATGTCTCCAAGCTCGCTGACCAGCATTTTGTCCATTCCCTTAGGGCCCAATGTTGTCCTTATCAAGCTAGCTACCGCATATGCGACAGCTATGTTTGTCCTCTGGGCTTCCCTGCCCAAAATTCTTGTTGCCCCTTCAGGCAAAAACAGATACTGTTGTCCGCCTTGCAATTGATTTTCAGCCATATTATCACCGTTTTCAGCACAAAAACTGATTATGAATAAACGTTACGAATTAGCAGCACTTCTGTAGCTCTATCTTGTTAATAATATGCCGCGATAAAAATTTAAATGTTTGTCTCGTAAATACGGCATTCTTATATTTTTATTTTAGACTAAACGATGGCTTTGCAAAGATATGTGCTGTTGTTACAAACCAGCCAAACTATGCCATTTATTTGCCTGGAGAAAAAGTTGCAAATATTTAAATGTTGGTTTTTATATGTATACTGATATTATGGCGCAAGAGAAGAGTGAAAGAAAGCTCAACCTGAAGCCCGAAATAAGAATAGAGAATATTGTCGTAAGTGCAGATTTACATGCGACGATAAACCTTTATGCACTGTCAAAAAATGTTAGGGAAGTTGACTATGAGCCTGAGCAGTTCCCTGGCGCAATTTTCAGGGTCAAGGAACCGAAAGCGGTCATAATACTATTCAAGAATGGAAAGCTGATTTGCACCGGCTCTAGCACTGAAAGCAACATTAAAAAAGTACTTGACTATGCGACTAAAATAATATCAAAATACACAATAGAAGAGGAGCCGGCAAAATAAGCAATTTGGCTATCTTTCGCTGTTTTCCTTTATCGTCTTTCTTGCTAGCCTGTCGAACTTGGACAAAAATACGTCCCAACTATAGTTTTTTACTACCCTCTGACGTCCGTTCCTGCCGAGCTTCTCGGCAAGCGCCTTGTTTTCTGAAACAAGCAGCATCTTCTGCGCCATTTCCTCTGGCGAATTTACAAGAAAACCTGTCTCGTTGTTTACTACAGTCTCTTTTGGCCCGCCCTCGTTAACCGAGATTATAGGTTTGAAACTTGCCATTGCTTCAAGAGGGACTATTCCAAAATCCTCATTTATAGAGGTAAAAAGAACCGCGGTTGAATGCGCGTATAGATCAATCAGTTCCTTATCCGTCACATCAATCTTGAACACCACGTTTTTGCTAGCCATTTTGCTCAGCTTCTGGAAATATTGCCTATGCTCTGGATCGCTGGAAAGCTCCCCTGCAAGTATGAGTTTGTAATGCTTGTCGCTACTCATCTTCAGAAACCTCTGGAATGCTTTTATCGCATATTCCTGCCTCTTGGTGGGGGTTATCCTAGAAGGATACAAGAAATATTTTTCGTCGTTTTTATTAGAAAATAATTCATAGTCCACTCCGGGGGATATTACCGTTGAATCGCGCATGAAGTATTTCTTAATCCTGCTCTTTGTGTTGTTGCTGTTTGTTGCAATTTCCTCTATATTGTTTACTATGCCTTTAGCAAGAAACTTGTATACGCTGACGAAGGAGGCGTAGACGATTTTGTCCTTATAGGATCTGCCTTTCATCCTTATGCTGTACATGTCGTATACCTCGCGGGGAGGAGTATGGCAATACCATAAAACAGGCGAATTCTTATGTCTAATAAATTCACTTGGGGATATGTGCGCATTTATGAGATCGAAGTCGTCTTCAAGCTTCATGTTGTAAAAGGCGTAGCCGTACCTGAGACCCTGTGACGCTCTGTATGGTAACATTTCTGAAAAGGGCACATGTTTTGATATGGTTTTTATGTTTATGGACTTGAATTCGTCAAACGTCTTGTCCTTTTCATATTCAAGTGTGTAGATCGTTGCATCGTAATACTGCGCTATCTTTAGTATCACTCTTGCATATCCCCCTTTTATGTTCAGGAACGGTTGCACTATAAGCAATTTCATCAATCTGCGCCCTGTAAAATATATTCTCTTTTTATATATAAAAATATGGCTGCAAAGTGCCAAAAACTGGGACTTAGCCAGGCATTGTGTAGTTATTCTTTATCCACGGAGGCTTTGGCGTTACCGGTGCGGCACCACCGCTATAGTTATCCAGCTTGAATATCATTACCGGCGCAGTAGAGTTGATATAGTTCATACCAGTGAAATTTTGAGGATACACTAAAGTAAACCCTTTGAGATGGCCGAAGAAGAAAGCTTTGTAGTATGTGGAATTGTAGAACAGCGACGGTGCGTCTGTTATTGTGTAGTTTGGTCCGTTTGGAGTGTAAAGCACCATGAAATCTGCGACAACACCCATGCCTGGTATTTTGGCGTAGCCGTAGAAGAACTGTGAAGATTGCACTATAAGCATGTTTGTAGGTTTGCCCGTTTGATTGTAAAGCCGCACTACAGGATTGTTAAGTCCGTTCTCTGGTATGCAGTACGTGCCCACGGTAAGCGGCGGCTCGTGATTGCCTTGTATGAGAATTGTTTTAATTGCAACTGCGGATGAATTGCTAGATTGACAGAAGTTGCTTATGATTGATGTATTTAGCGGCACCAAAGCATATACTGGTGCATGGTTAACCTCGCATGTTGACTGGCCTAGTACGTATGGTTGCGATGCATTCAGCACACTTGCCTGCTGTTCAGCATACTGCTCGCTTGTCTCGTTGACATATACGCATGCAAGGAAATCCAATGCACCCCATTTCTGCTGAAGTGCGTTATCAAAAACTACATATTCTGTCTGGTTTTTGTTCATGAAGTTGGCAAGCGTTTTTGGACCAAAACCATCTTGTGGGCTTAGTACATACTGTGCTGCAACTGCCTCGTCAAGTGATGGCACAGAATTGTCGCCCCTTATAACAGCGTTGCTGTTGCCAAACCAATTTATCCAATCGCCGTAGTCCCACCATGAGAGTATCCTTGCCGCATACGGGCCAACATGGGATTTCATCCATGCAGTCGCGCTGAGCCAATAGCTAGGCACTACGTTGCAGTACAAATCGTAGCCTATTGCGTTTGGATTGTTTGGATTTGACAGTACTGCGCAGTTTGGATTTGAAACTGCAGAAAGGATAGGCACCAGAACAAGTGCCTCAGCAAATACTACGAAAAGTCCAATGGCATAAACCACGTTTTTGAGGTTTATCTTGTTGTTCGAAGATAACTTATTTTTTTCTGCATATATGAGAAGTTCCCCGAAAATTATACTCAGAGCCAATATGTATGCAACGCCGAAATGTGGTATGTACTTGACTTCAGCCATCGCGGCTATTATCAGCGGCCACACTGCAGCGAGCAGCAAAATGCTTGACATTGAATTTCTGTAAAGAAGCAACAAAATTTCTATTACAGTGAATGCTATGATTACAGCCCATAGCAGTATGCTGAAGCCTCCGAACTGTACCGCTATTATGCCAAAACCTGCTGAGCCAAAATCAAAATTTATGCCGCTAGGCTCGAATTCCTGCACAGTCATGAACAGTGGAGTCGAAGGGTGGGTGAACTTGTAGCTCAAGTTCAAGTAAGACTTTATTGGCTTCCCTACTGAGGTAAAAGCTACAAGAAGCAGCGCTATTATTACAAGCAGCACAAGCCATTCTACATACAGCGACCGATTTATCTTGAGGTTTGTTATCTTGAATTTGTTTAGCAGGATTGGCACGTATTCGTATATCATGATTATGAGGAATGCAGCCAGAGGAAAGCCTATTATCGATGGTACGCCGAGGAACGAAGGTATTCTTTCAGTTAAGGTTGCGTTGTACGGCGAGTATATTAGGTAGAATATGGAGAAGGTTATGATTACTATCGCATTTGTTATGTAGAAGTCTCTTGTCTCGCGCTTTTTAAGAATAAGATATACACCCTGAAGCAATATGTATATGGCCATTACTCCGGCGTTAACCGTGTAGTAGTGGGCGCCTAGGAATGTTGATGCAAAAGCAATGCCGGCAAGCACCGCAAACCTCCTTTCCTTAGAGTGCTTAACAGCAAGGAAATATGTTGCGTAGAAGAAGAACATCGCAAAAATACCCCACGGCTCAAGGAGTTGTTCGCCTGCAACGAAGGTTGTTATCAGCGTTGGCATAAACGTAGCAAGCGAAGCGCCGACAAGGGCAGTAAAGCTTCCGTACTCATGATAAAGGAACAGGAATATTACAAAGACTAGCAACGCAGCGGCGATTGGTGGATAGAAGCTGCTCACATCGCTTAGCAGCGTTGTGTTGAGCGTGGTGTAGTGAAAGTCCAGGGAATTGGCCAAATCATACCAGTATGCTTCGAGATATGGTATTATGGGCTGAATCCTGTGCGATGTGCCCGTGGCAACCGTAGGCCATGCGGCGTGGTCGTAAAGAAGCTGGTAGCCATACGTCAGTATGTATTCCGTGCTTATCATGTCGAAATATGGATCGAACTCAAAGAACTTTGGTGCTATGCCTATGCTTAGCATCCTTGTCGAAAAAGTAAGCAGCATTAGGAAAAGAAGTATTAGCCATGTGGCACTGCTAGGTATTGAATTTTTCTCGTTCTTGGAGCTTTTTATAAGAAGCATCTCCTCTTTCTCGTGCTCTTCAACAAGCTTTTTCACTTCTTCCTCGTGCATCGATTTTATCTTCTCCTTCTCTTCTTCCGAAAGCCCTTGCAATGATGCCAGCTCAGCCTCCTGCCTTCTTTTTAGCGCATTCTCTTCTTCCTCGTGCTTGTTGACAAGTGTTAGGTCAGTGTTAAGCAACTTTATTCTCTGCCTGAGATCATTTATTCTGCTCCTGTAATCCTTCTCTTCCACTATGATCTCTTTTACTTCATCCTTTCTGGTAATGCCTGGAATCTTTATTGCACCTTGCTGTATGCAGAGCGCTATGCCTATGATCGTGAGAATAACAACATTCACATTATAAAGCCCGGCAGAAAAGGAAAATGCGTGAATGCTGTTTATGAAATAAGATTCGAACCAAGTGAGCACAGGTGGAAATATAAGACCAAATATAAAACCTATTACTGTTATTTCAAAAAGGTTCAGCATCGTTTTCCTGAGCAGAGCGAGTGCTAAGAAGAAGCCGGGGACAATTATTGCAAGGAAGGCAATGAAGATCGTCAAAAGAGGCATTGAATCAAGTGGTTTGGCATATGAATTTATGCTAACTGGTATAATATAAATAAAAAGGTATTTAAAAGCATTTGAACTTTTAGTTTTTGAATTTTTGATTTGGTCTTTGAAATCTGGAACAGGGAAATCATAATGGAAACTGACGAAGTAGTGGTTATTGGTGCTGGAACCGCCGGCTTAATTGCAGCCAAAAGTATTGCAGCACACGGAATAAAGGTGACAGTATATGATAGAAAGGAAAAGCTTGGGTATCCAGTAAAGGCATCTGGGGTCATATCGATAAGAGGTTTGGAAAGCCTTAGAATAAGCTACAAAAAGGCGGTTACCAACGATCTGTATGGGGCAATAATCCATACAGGGAGGGAAAGCTTCACTGTGCACGCGGAAAAACCCGTTGCGCATGTAGTCGATAGGCTCATTCTCAATGAAATCTGCTATGACGAGTGCTTAGACGCAGGAGCATCGGTGAAGAAAGGAATTGGCGTTTCTAGTGCTATGCTCGATAAGTTTAGCAAAAAAAGCATAATTGTCGGGGCTGATGGTGCCGTATCCACAGTTGCGAAACATTTCGGATTCCCGCCGATAGAAAAGTATGTGCTTACCTTCAAGGCAGAGTATCGAACTATGGAAGATAGCGAAAACGTGGAATTGTTCTTTGACAACAACGTAACACCAGGATTCTTTGGATGGATAATACCGAAAGGTGATGGCACCATTGAGGTTGGAGTTGGGATAGATTCAAAGCGCGGAAACAGCAAGCACGCATTTGATTCCTTTGTCAGGACAAAGTACGTGGCAGAACAGATAAATGGCAAGGAGCCAAGGAATCAAGCAGCAAGCATAATACCAGTTATGTTGAGAAAAAAGTTTGTTGACGAAGAAAAAAAAGTACTGCTGGTGGGCGATGCTGCGGGGCAAGTAAAGGCCAGCACAGGCGGGGGAATTGTGCTAGGCGGAAATGCTGCGATAATGGTTGGAAACGCAGTGTATGAACATATTAGCCACGGCAAACAGCTGGTTGAATATGAAAAAGCTTGGCGGCAAAAGTTTGGAAGGGACATTGCAATGCACAGTATGGTGCGCAATTTTTATTCGAGAAGCAGCCTGCGTTCCTTGGCGTTTGCAATGAAGACTGCCAAGAAGCTTGGCTTCGAAAGTCTTCTGTCTAAATATGGAGATATGGATAGCCCAAGCCTTATCATCAAAAGGGTCTTTCTCAGGAAACGTAACTGAAACTATTGCTGCTTGTTTGCGCCGTCGTTCTCTTTTTTGAGCAGCTTCTTTCCTAGTGCCTCCCTTTCCTTAAGTATCTGGAGCGTTTTGTCGTAGTCCTCCTTATTGAGAACCTTGCTAAGTATATACTGCGTATATGACATGGAGATCTGCGATATGTCAAGAAGTGTTGACTGCAGTTCCGCTGTTTTAATTACGAACTCCTTTTCGGGTTTGAGAAGTTCTATGCCAGCAGGTGCATAGTTGAATACTACATTCACAAGCGCTGCAAGATCTTTTGTGAGTATAGTCACCACCGCATCTGCCGAATAAACGTTGTCTACCTTTATCGGTTCTTCTATTGAGCCGTAGCAGTACACGACACCTTGCGACTTGAGCAGCCTGTTGCTTATAAGGTCGGCCATCAATGGCTGAAGATCTTCTTCCTTCTCGCTTTGCATATCAAAGTATAACTTTGCAAGAATCCCGCCCTTCTGCACTGTTTCATGGGTTACAGCATCTACTTCGTTTTTTGCCATCAAAACACACCGTTATAGCGCTTTTATTCCTGGTCCTTTTTAACAATCTCTATTGCCTCTTCAAGTGGTAGTAGTTCCTCATTGCCGCTGATCATGTTCTTCAGCCTTACCACCTTGCCCTGCCGTTCTTCATTGCCGAGTATCATTACATACTTGCATTTTATTGCATTGGCATAGTCCAATTGTTTCGATATATTCCTTTCGGTCAGATTCATGTCTGTGTATATGCCAGCTGCCCTGCATTTGTTTGCAGTGTTGATAGCATATACCTCGTTTTCACTGCCGATATATGCAACAAAAAGCTTTGTGTAAGATTTCTCGCTTGCATCCGTCTTCAGCATCTCAAAAACCCTGTCTATGCCTATAGATGTACCGCATGCAGGTAGGCTGTTTTTAGCGTATATGCCTATAAGATTGTCGTATCTGCCGCCAGCGGCGATCGTAGGCAAGCGTTTGCCTGCATCGTCAGTTTTTATGAATTCCCATACGAATCCGGTATAATAGTCAAGCCCTCTTGCTAAGGATAGGTCTATGACCAGTTCACGATCAAGGTTGTAGCTGCCCAAAAGCTCGAGCAGCTTCCTGGCTTTCTTGATTTCTTCGGCAAGCCTTTCGTCCTTTATGTTTGCTTCAAGTATGTTGAGCTTTTCTTCGTTTGTGCCTTCTTGGTTTATGAAGTTGACTATCTTCTGAGCGACCTCTTGATTGCTTAGCTTGGAAAGCTGCAGTATTATTTCGTCAGCAGACATCTTTGGCATTTTATCTATTGTTACGATTGCCTGCTTCTGATTCTGCTCGCTCACGCCAAAATACGAAAGAATCGAATTCAGGAAGACTCTGCTGTTTATGTATATCTTGTAGTTGTCAACACCCATCTCATTAAGCGCAGTCGCCGGCGCCGCTATCGCTTCAGCATCGCTTGTCACGCTGGAGCTTCCGACTATATCCACGTCTGCTTGGAGGAACTCCCTGCGCCTCATAAACTGCGGCTCGTCCTTGCGCCACGTATACCCTATTTGGTACCTTTTGAATGGCAAAGGCATGCTTGAATGCATTGCTATGTACCGCGCCATTGGAACGGTGAGATCAAAACGTAAGCCGGCGTTCTCGCCTTCTATCGTATATATCTGCCTGCTTGGCTCGTCGCCATAGGATTTTGCGTTGAGCACGTCAAGGTTTTCAATGCTTGGCGTTTCTATGGGGTAAAAACCGTACCGTTTAAATATCTCCTCGGCAATGTCAATAAGCTCTTTCCTAGCAATGGCTTCGCTGGTAATGAAATCAGATACCCCTCTTGGCAACGATATAGGCATTTTTGCACCTAAATACTATTCTGGAGCCATTTCTTAAATATTTCTTTTGGCACCGCACCTATGGAAGTGGCCTTAACGCGCCCATGGTCAAATAACATTGTTGTTGGTATGCTCATTATGCTAAACTTCTCAGCGAGCTGTGGATTGTCATCCACGTTAACCTTGACGAATTTTACTTTCCCGGCATACTCGTTAGACACTTCGTCTATTATAGGAGACAGTATCCGGCATGGACCGCACCATTCAGCCCAGAAATCTATTACTACAGGCTTATCAGATTTTATAACCTCTCTTTCAAAATCCGCGGCGTTTATATCTATAACCACCAAAATCACCACCAAACGAACAATATATTTTTACACATGCTTTTATATCTTAACTGTTTTTTGCGTAAAATACATTACTAAACGTTTACTAATTTATTTGCCATCCGTATTGCAATTATAATTTTAATTTATACTTATTTATTTGTTGTGTTTGACACTGACAGATTGCGCACCATATGCGACATGGCGCAGCTAAATATTTATAATCTCTCTGCTTAATATACACAGATGATGAGAATTCTTCTGAATAGTGATGAAGATCTTGAGTGCTGATATACGGTGACACAATGGCGAGCTTGCCAAAGGAAGCTATAAAGAAGCTGATTAAAAAATACGCGAAGGCAAACATAACAGACACTGGCGCTGATGAGCTCGCCAAAATTTTAGAGGATAAGGCGAAGGCCATATCGAGGCTGGCTGTGGAAAATGCCAAAAAGGATAACAGGAGCAAGATCACCAGGGAAGATATAACAAAAGCCCTTCTAGAGATTGATTGAGCATGAGAATTATAAGGAGCGGTGATGGAAGGTACAGAACAGAAGCATATAGTTCGAAGAACGGCGAAAATTTTGCTGTCTTCGAAAAAATAGTTAATGGTACCGTTGCAACTGAATTTTCAATGGACGGAGATGTTGTAGATCAGATATATTATAGGAGCAATGATCCTGTTGAGTGCATAAAGGGCTTCTTTGCGAATCGTGAAATTGTAAGCGAGATTAAAATTGACGAATACGAAAGGTATGATCCCGTTGAAGTAAGGGGGGTTTGCCCTTCCTGCGGTAAAAAAAGTCTGTGCAGAGAACTTGACCTGGTAGAGCCAAGCATGATAAAAAACGTGCCAGTTATACCTTTGTATGTCTGCAAGAGTTGCGGTAAAAAATACTACTCTCTGAATGACGCGTATCTTGAGAAGCTTATAGACAGAAACAGGGAGTTGTTCAGTGAGGAGGAGACTGCCGAACTGGAGAAGGACAGAATGGAGACAGCGAAAACAATACAGGAGTACGTATTAAGAATTTTTGCATCGAAAAAGATTAGTAGGCTGAAAATAGGAAGTAAATAGGCTGGTACGATGACAATCAAAATATCCGATTTGTATGGCAAGAAGATTATAACTGTTGGCGGAGACGTACTTGGAAATATCAAGGAGATTATTATAAACGTGGAAGATTTGTCTGTCTCTCATATTCTACTTGACAAGCTTGAGCATCTGTCAAAGGAAAGCGATCTCCGTGAGGTGCTCACAAAGAAAAGCGTGTTATACAAGAGGATAAAGGAGGTCGGCGACGTGATAATAGTCAGCAACAAGTGAACGCTGCAATAGCAACGCTGCTGTTTTTGATAAGAAAATTCGCAATGCGAGGTATTCAGTCTGTTTTGACTTCGCGCGGTATGTTAGAGCGGGCTTTTGATAGCACACGGTAACCGCAGTAAGGGCATCTTATGAAATTTTCCTCAAATTGTTTTATTTCTTTGCCGCAATGCAGGCATATATACATTATAGACACCTTCTATTGATTATATTTGATCATATTATTTGTATGATTTTACAGTTCCCTTTATCCATTTTACAAGTTCGCGATGCATTTCTGAATTGCTCGTATCTATTACCCTGACATTCATTGTCGTTTTGTATTCCTCGTCGTTTAGCGATAGAACGGGCTTATACTCTTCCTCCTTTGCAAAATGAACTTCCAGCCAGTGGATTCTCCCCTTAAGGTAGTCCTTTACTACGTCATCAGTAAGAGGAAGTGATGAAAAACTGAAGAGCAGGCCATCACACCAATACAAAGGCATTACGCCTGCTGGCGTTACGCGTTCACGTATAAGGTCTTCCTTAGCTATGTTTATTATCTCGTGTATTACGAGCTCGTTTGCTGGCGCGTATGTTATTTTTATCATTTCATTGCCTCCTTGAGCTGGCTAAGCATGCGCATCGAAGCTTCTCCCGCTTCCGTCTTCATTGTATACGCGCCTCCGGCATAGGTTGCGCCACAGCTCTTGCATTGCCAAATGCCGTTGCCTATTCTCTTTACTGCGAGCTTGCCACACACATCACATCTGTATCTTGCGCGCTTCTGCTTCAGCACTGCGTCGTATCTTTTCCTGAGCGTGAATCCATATCTTATGCTTGCCTTTGCCATAAATCTCACCAAAAATTAATTCTCCAGCGAACTGAGCACAGACCTCAAATCTTTTGATTTCTCGAATGTTGTATCTATCATAGACTCCACTTCTTTTATCGAAAACGTGCCGTGCAAGCCTTTCTGCATTGCTTTTATGTTGTTGTTTTCATCGTTTGCGATTGTAAGTCTTGTATCCATTATTGATTCCTCGCTTCCGTCTGGATCAAGAAGGATGTTGCCATTTATCTTGCCGAACGTGCATGATGTCACCATGCCGTTTGTCTTTAGCTTCGGAAGTGTGCCTTCCCTGATTACTTTTTCTTCTTCATATTTCGGTTGCCTTGTGTGAAGCAAGGCTGCAACTGCAGACAGCGTGCTCGCATCGAACAGGTTTCCGTCATAGTTTAGTACATATATATCTATAAATACGCTCCATACTTTGTCCTTTTCTATGAACAATGATTGCGTGTCGAGTATGTTGGCTGCCCTAATGCCTCTATCTACTACTCTTGCCAGTTCTATTGCCGCTGGGCTTGGGGGTCCTATATCGTAGTCCGGGGAGGCCAAAGGAAGCAATTCAGCCGAAACTATAAGATTCCCCTCTTCTGGCTTGTCTGGCATTGGAGTATCAACGTCTATCTTTATCCCAGCAAGCACCTTTGTGTTTCCAATATCCACTTCTGCAGAACCTTCCGCGTTTGGAATAGTACCTACGCTGGCCTGTATACTGCGGTACTGCATGAACTTGCGCCCGTCATCCCTGATTCCCTTGTGAAGTATCTCTTTTATGTATTCGTTTTTTACAATGTCTATGTAGCCCATTAAATCTACCTATATTTTTCTATTATCTTCTCATATGGCGCTTTCAGCGCGTCTTTTTGTATTTTTGATATTGTGGCTCCAGCTTTTTTCACCATAGAATATGCAGTTGAAAAATCCTCTTTTGTGATTGAACCGTCCATCTGGAGCAACAGTATGTCGCCGTTCCGAGGGCTTATCGCCATCGGTATATCTGCATCAGAATAATTATCTTCTATTTTGTTTAAATCCAGCACCATCTGGTCTCCTATTTTACCAGCGGACACGGCATACGGGAGATCATACATAGGTATGCCCGCTGCTGCAAGAGCGACTGAAGCTACAGTTATGCCTGCAGCTCTTGTACCACCATCGCTCTGAAGCACCTCTATGAAAATATCTATCTCAGTTCCTGGAAACATCTCTCGCATTATTATATTTTCAAATACTTCTGAGGTGACTTTCGAAATTTCGGTAGCTCTCCTGTTTGGTCCGGATCTGCCATGCTCTTCAAGCGATGAAAAAGGGGCCATAGTATATCTGCTTTTGATTATCGCCATTGTTGGATCAGCAGTGTGCTTGGGCAACGCCTCTTTTGGGCCATATACTGCGGCAAGTATTTTGTTATTGCCCCATTCTATGTATGCCGAGCCATTGGCGTTCTTCAATATGTTTGCTTCTATCTTTATTGGCCTTAGCTCATCGAATCCTCTTCCGTCTGTTCTCTTACCGTCTATAATAAGCTGTGGTTTATTTCCCTCCAATTTAAACACCTGTTTTTTCAAACATTTTCTTTATTCTGTCCGTCAAACCTTGAGTATGTGCTTCTTCTTGTATCTTAAGTATGGCTTCTGTGGCTAGCGCAACATCGCCGCCCTTTACCCACAACATGCCGTTCATACCTACTATTATGTTTGACTTAGATCCTTGTATCAGTTCATTGAGCATCGTGTTTTTGTTGCCTATTATCCTCGGAACTTTTGATGGCTTAACATTTATTATTTTGCCCCCATAAAGCTTCCTAGGATGCATTAGTATCACTTCCTTTTTCTCGTCGAACTCCTTTACCTTTGCGTATATGACATCTCCTGGAGCGAGTTCTGTCTGGGAGAATTTAGATATGATTACACCTGTGTAGGGCGAGTTTAAATCAACAATATACACGCTGCCTTTGTCCTCTTCTACTATGCCTACTACGTCATCGTCCCTGTTTGGACTCCAGAGCCCCTCCAAAGGGATGATACTTGAATGCTCCGCCTCGTAGATACCAAGCACTGTAGAGTAGGTCTTGCCACCTTCGGTATAGGTATATGGCATCCTTATTTCTTTTTCTGCTATAACTTCTCCTGGTACTATTATTCTGTTCATTTCAAACACTGATTATTTTGGTTTCAACATTTCCATGTGTCAAAGCGTTGAGCTTGTCGAAGAACTCAGATTGCAAACCAGCAGGAAACTCAAGTCTTGCAAGCAGCGAACCGTCCTTCTGCCATTCCTCATGCTTGAGGCCATACTGCTTCAGCAGACCGTAGCATCTGCTTGCCGATTCAGCAGGAATCCTCACCTCCACGTTCGCTGTGGAGAACTTTATTGGCAATATGAGGTTTAACTTTTTCAGTATGTCGTTTATCTGTTCCGTGGCTGGCTTGAAAGGATCTATGCTCACTTTTGCTTCCACCATAGCATTTTCTATTCTCTGTGCTGGATGCGGTATGCCTGTTTTTGGATCAACGGCGTTTCTCGCTATGATGTTTATTATCTGCTTCCTTTTGTCCTCAAGCATCTTATTACGCTGTTCAGTGGTGAGTGGCACGTTGCCGTTCTTGAGTATGACCTCTACGATTTTTGACAGGTCTGAAGTCTTGAAAACCTTCTGTATCTTGTCCTGGCTTTGACGCTCTCCTTTGTTCGCATCCTTGAACACCTCCTCAACGGTGAGCGCAGAAAGCGGATCCTGTCTTTTGTTTGTTATGTATTCGTACGCAATCTCAGAATCGACGAATATCTCAAACGTTTCCCCTTGCGCGCTATATTTTGCTATGACTGTCTTAGAAGACATCTGTACCACATTTGACATATAAGATATTACAGGTATTTGGCAATCTGATCTGTATTAAGTATGACAAACTGCTTTCCGTCTTCGACGTAACCTATGTCCACATTTTCCTCGAGCAGTTTTCCCTCGTTTATCTTCTTTATTATCTTGATGCCAAGGCTTATGGCCTCGTCTGTTTTCATTTCTTTTTTGTATTCCTTTAGCAGTATTTCCGTGGCAGTTTTCTTGCCTGCACCTATTGCATCTGCACTGTAGCCCAGGAAGGATGCGCCAGGTTCTATCTCGAACAGCCTTGGCGATGTATCTATTCCGCCTATTAGCACAGATACAGCGTACGGCCTTATGCCACCATACTGCGTTGCCTGCATCATGTATGAGGAAATCTCCTTTGCTATCGCCTCTATCGACTTGGGCTCATTGTAAACAAACTTGTGATTCTGAGCTGTGGATCTTGCAGTGGATATTATGTGCAGCCCATCAGCTACCATGCCGCTGTATGTGCCGCCAATAGTAGAGTCTATGGTAAAAACTTTTTGTATGGTGCTTGGAACCGCAAGGGGGTCTGTGACATTTTTATGTGCAACGAAGACCACTCCGTTTTCTGTTACCATTCCTATAGATGTGGCGCCTTTCCTTACTGCCTCCTTTGCGTATTCTACTTGGAAAAGTCTACCATCTGGGTTAAACATAACCCCCCTGTCATATGCTTGTACGTTTGGATACATAATATCACTATAAATAGTGCAAAATGCCTTTGAAATAATAATTACACGTTATACTTATATAATTCTTTCTTTTTCAGCGCTTTGAGTGTTCCTGATGTCTTCAAGGAGTAGAAGCCTATACTTCCCAGCACCGGCATGCTCCTGATAAAGGCAAGCGCAAGCACAGCATCGCGCTCGCTGCCTCTGCTTATGCGTAGTATGAATTTGTTTTCGCCGAGCTGCTCCACTACCTTTGGGCGCATAGCGGAATAGCATTTTATTCCGCAAACTGCAAGCAATTTCTGGTACAGAAAATTTTTTGCATTGCTTTGCTCCATGTTCACTGGCTTTGATGCATAGACCAGCACGTACCTTACCTTCTTTTTAATTATCATGCGATTCACTTGCTTCCTTTCCCTCCCGCTTGATTCGCCTGCTCCCTAGCATTTTGCCTGCAAGGCCCAGCATGCTTTTTGCTTCCGTGTCCTCCTTTGCGCCTATGAGCTTCGCTATTTCTATCAGCTGTGCCGCGGAAAACAGAGTGTCCATATCCCTTGCAAATGATGCTACTGAACATTTTGCCCCTATTTTGCTTGCATATGCATAACTCTGCTTGAACGAATATATTGCAGGGATTGCTCTAGTCTCGTCTAGCAATATGCTCACGTTGAAAAACAATGGCTTGTCGTTTTCCTTGAGCATGCTTATTGTTTTTCTGTCGATCGCTTCGGATCCGGCCACAAATCCGATCACATTTTTATTTTTGACTGTATGCTGCGCAAAGCTAACATCCATGAGCGTGTTTGGCTGTAGGCTTGCCGGCTTGGTTGTAGCAATGTTCAGGTCTGTTCTATCTGCGTATATACGGGCAAAACCAAGGGCATTTGCGAGCTGATCTTCAATCTCTATAAAGGCGATGTCAAAAAGTTTCATCAAATCATACTTGTTTCCTTCCCTTCCGCCTCGTTCTCCTTGAATAGCTCCTTTTCTATGGTTGACTTTATCTTTTCTGGCGAATACGAGAGTTTTATCAGTTTTGTGTGCCCTCTTATTCCTTTGCCAGACTCATACGTCGCTATAAGGCCCTGCATTTCCAAATCTGCAAGGTATTTCCTGTACCACCGCGAACTTTTAGGATCCTTGTTGAGCGCATTTGACACGTCTACGTATTTGTCATATACCTCTCCGCTGAACAAATACGTTTCGGCTCCATCCATTAGCTTCTTGTACCTACTCCCTTGCAGCGTTAGAAGAGCTATTGCATATATAACCAACTTCTGGTGTTCAGGCAACGTACTAATAAGCTCGTATGCAACATCTTCCTCCGCAGATCTGGATGCTTCCTCAATCTCTTTTGTTGTGACCTTTGGCCTGCTTTCCTCCTCTGCTATTTCTCCTGCTTTTGACAGTATTTTCAGGGCGAATCTTGCATCGCCGCTTTCTTTTGCGGATATTGCCGCCGCCAGATTTATTGCCGCCTGATCAATAACATCTTTCTTAAATCCCAATTCGGCGCGCTGCTTCAGTATGGCGGCAAGTTCATTGGAATTGTATGGCGGAAACACAAGCTCGTTCTCGTAGAGCGTGGATAGGCTTCTTGGGTCAAGTTCGTCCTTGAACGATATCTTGTTTGATATGCCTACTATAGTTATTCCGCCACTGCGTATGTCACTGTTTGCCCTGGTCAGCGTGTAGATGAGATCGTCAAGATCTTTTACCATGTCTATCTCGTCAAGCACTACCACGAATATTTTGCCGTCTTCTTCTATCCAATTTATGAGCTTCTCGTACAGCTCCACTATACCATATCCGCGCTTGGCATATGTCGGAAGGTTGTCGCTTATTATCTTGCTGAGCACCCTGAACCGCGAGTTGTAAATCCTGCAATTTATGTAGGATATGCGCGCCTTTACTTCAGGTATTGCTTTGATTTTTTCTATAACGTACCTCATGCAAGATGTCTTTCCTGTGCCTGTTTTGCCATATATGAACAAATTTCTGCCCCTTTCCCCCTTCAAAGAAGGTGTTATGTATTTTACTATGCTGCTTATTTGCTTGTCCCTGAAGAGCAAGCTGTCCGGTATATAATGCGGCGACAGAACGTCCCTATTGGCGAAGATTTGCGATTCTTTGAGTATGTTTGAAAAGGGTTCTGACATGTATATCTTCCTGCAGGACTTATATTATGCAGATTATTTATTATATCTGCCAAATTAATTTAAATTAATAACTATTTTTGAATTTATAGAAGCGTATGCTGTTTGCTGCACTTCACTCCAACTTTTCTGCTATTTTCGTGAAAATGCCCTTGAATTGCTCACTTTCCAGCACTGGAATTTTCCCTGAATCGCTGTATTCGCTGAGTCTTTTGTCGAATTTTATGCTGCCCAGTATGTCGCAGCCCAATTCAGACGCCACCTCGCGCGCGCCTTTTTGGCCGGAACTATCGTCTTCTGACATGTTCTCAACCACGCCGAGTACTGCAACCCCCATCTTCGCTATCATTTTTCCAGACCGTATTGTATTAAGCGCTGATATATGCTGTGGGGTCGTAACAAGAATGAATCCGTCAAGATTAAGCAACTGCATTATGGACAGCGGCGCATCGCTTGTGCCAGGAGGCAAATCTATAATCAGGTAGTCGAGATCTCCCCAATCAGTATTCATCAGAAAATCCTTTATCATCTTTGCAATTAGCGGCCCGCGCCATATTATTGGCTCGCGCTTGTCCGCCACAAACATATCAGTAGATATGACCTTTACGCCGCTCTTCTCAATAGGCTTCAAGGGATATGCGCCATTTTGCTTTTCTTTTATGCCCAAAAATTCCGTTATGTTTGGGCAGTCGATGTCTGCATCTATCAAACCCACCTTTTTTCCCATCAGGCTCAGCGCATATGCAAGATTAACAGCTACTGTTGTCTTGCCAACACCACCTTTCGCGCTATATACCCCTATTTTATGCTTCACGCCCTGAAACTTCCTCTTAACCGTCTCCCTTTCAGATATCACGTTTGCGAATGATGGATGTACCTTTTTAACGTCTATGTTTTCTGGGTTGTAATTTTCTACCAAATACTCACCATACACGGCTAGGCTATGTTACACTATTTTATACTTTATCATTATATTAATTTATAATATTGGTCTTAAGCCAATTATTGGATTAAACCAAAAAGTCAGTGATAATATGAAAATAAGCGATCTGAAGGCAGGTGCATCAAATGTCACTATAGATGCAGTTGTCGTAGAAAAAGAGGATTCAAGAGAAGTTGTGACAAAATATGGAAAAAAGCTTACAGTGGCCCATGTTGTGCTGAAAGATGATACTGGAAGCATAGGCATGTCGCTATGGGGAGATGACATAGATAAGGTAGATGTTGGGGACAAGGTAAGGATAACAAACGGATATGTGAGCGAATTCAGGGGAACGCCGCAGATGTCAACCGGAAAATATGGTAAGCTTGAAGTAATAGAAAAAGGTGCTGGGGGAAAGGAATCATCAGAAGGCGACGAGCCGGAAGATGATGAAGGAGGAGGTCTAGAAGAAGACCAGATGTAAATAGCGCAGGTTCAAAAATCCACGCTTATTTCCTCGCCTATCTTTGGCGCTTGGGCATCGAAGCCCTCTATTTTTAATGTTTCTGCAAACGTTTGGGCAGCGTCGCTGTCTCCGTGCACGCATATGACCTTTTCTGGGTTGCTGCCCTTCACGTACTGGTGCAGGTCTTCGCTGTCGGCATGCGCGGAGAAATCGTAAAACGTAAAAGGAGTTTTCACTGCAAATTTCCTACCGTCTATCAGGATGGGCTTGCCCTCAAGAAGCCTCCTCCCGTTTGTTCCTTCTACTTGATAACCAGTAAGGAATATTTTTGAATTCTTGTTAAGTCTTTCTATGTAGTAAAGAACGGGGCCGCCATTCAGCATGCCGGCGGTTGTAACTATTATCGAACTTTGCTGCAGCGCCAAGTTTCTGCTTTTTGTGCTGTCTATCCATTGTATATTTTTCATTGCCGAAACCAAAATATTTTTGTTCTTGGAGAATTTTGGATATCTCAAAACAATGTCCGTAGCAGCTTTGGCCATGCCATCTATGAATGTGTTATCTATGAGATTGTTTTTATACAAGATAGAAACTATTTCTTGCGCTCTTCCAACAGCGAAACTGGGAATGAGCGCTATACCGCCGCTTTCAACCGTGGCTTTAACATCTTCAACAAACTGTTCGATGAGCTTCTCCCTGTCAGGATGCTTCCTGGTGGCGTATGTGGACTCTATTATGAGTGTGTCGCTTTCGACTATTTCCGCACTACCTTGAAGAAATTGCGGATGCAGCTTGAAATCTCCAGTATATACTATACGCCTGCCAGAATTTGCGTTTTCGAGCAGGGTTACTGCGCTTCCTGCAATATGCCCCGCATCATAAAAGGTTATGTTTTTGTTGTCGAATTCTATCTGCTG
The DNA here is from genome assembly GCA_023270055.1 of Microcaldota archaeon. Classification (GTDB taxonomy): domain Archaea; phylum Micrarchaeota; class Micrarchaeia; order Micrarchaeales; family CABMGC01; genus JAGDYB01. The sequence goes on along the minus strand of JAGDYB010000019.1, from coordinate 35,458 downwards.
GCCATAGTCATAGGCTGCATACTTGTTGATGAAAGAGAACACCTGCCGCTTTGTATATTTCGCTTTTGTATGCAATTTGCGGCTCAATTGTAGCGAATCCTCTATGAGCAACCTGCTTAAATCTTGAGTTGGGGGCGTTCCAAACGTTACGGGAAGAGCGTAGTTGTACAAAATAGGTATAGATCCGCAGTGATCAAGATGCGCATGACTCAGTATAATTGCCGCGACTTTGCCCGGATTAAGAGGATATTCCTGCTTGCTGTTTACTTTTAGTCCATAATCGAGCATTATGTTTTTGTCTCCTTTGAGCAGTATTGCCGAACGCCCGACTTCCGAGGCGCCGCCAAGAAATTGTATTTTCAATACACCACTGCATTCTGCGTGCAGCACACGGGACGTTGATGCGCGCCGATAGCTATTGCACTGCTATTGAAAAACCTGTAATTTCATCTTTATATACTTTTGTTTGCTTGCCTGCGCCGGCTCCACAAACACATGCGCGTTGCAAATATGCAATGGATTGCGAAATAAAGCGAATTGCGTTGCAAATGCTGCGTGGCAATTTCAAAACTAGAAAGCATTTTAAATTTAGCCCGTGTATGTTTTAATGATGAAATGGCAACCGACTCTAGCATTACTTTTATGGACCTTGCTTGCCTCCTTAAGATAACGCCCGACACTGTGCTAGAGAAGTTGGGAGGGCTCATAAATGCAAGCTACTTCGATGCCGTAAACATGGCAGGCACGCTAAAGCAGAAAGGGCTCATAGATTTCACTTCAAACTATTCGGAGCCGAGCAAGATAGTGCTTACCGATGCTGGCAAAAAGGTAATAGAGGAGGCTGAAGCAAAAAGCAAGGAGCCTTTCGATGCGCTTGACAGCGAAGTACTTAAACAGCTTGCTGGCGGGAAAAGGCTTCCGCTGGAGCTTGCTGCATCGCTCAATATCGGCGCTTCGGTGCTTGCGCTAAGGATTTACAAGCTCTACAAGCAAGGTTATGTGATCTACGAGCTCAAGAACGGTGGCGCAGAAATAATGCTGACAGAAAGCGGATTCCTGAAGATAAAGGAGATACAGCCATCGCAGGCGCAAAATGTGTCTAAAACCGAGGGAGGTAAAGTTAATGAAACAGCAGTAAGCAAGCAGGATATTGACGAACAAGTTATACATGCAATCAACGAGCAGAAAAAAACAATCAAAACGGAGCGGAAGGCGCAGATAATTGCAACAATTGTGCTTATTCTAATCCTGCTTTACGTTCTTTATATTAAAGGAATAATATGATGATGTGGTTGCAATGGGGCTAGTAGATTATATGGAAGCCGCTAGGCTATTAAACAAATATGGAATAAACACGATAGAAAGCAAGTACGTAAAGAGTGCGGCCGAGGCGGTGAAGTTTGCGGGGAACGAGCAGATAGTTATGAAGGTGCTTTCTGAAAAAGCTTTGCATAAGACGAAAGCGGGAGTGGTAAAGTTGGGCCTCAGCGGCGAAAAGCAGATTACAGATGCATTCAACGAGCTGTATAGAAAAGCGGCTGAATTGAAACCTTATAGCATAATTGTGCAGAAAATGGCAAAGCCCGGAAACGAGATAATAATCGGAGGTAGGGAAGACCCGCAGTTTGGAAAGATAATAATGATTGGCATTGGAGGGATATATGTTGAAGCGTTCAAGGATGTTGCCATAAGAATATGCCCAATAAAGAGGTATGATGCAAATGAAATGCTCAACCAGCTCAAGTCAAAGCAGATTGTTACGCAGAATGGCAAGGCGACTGAAATGGTTGTGAACCTGCTGTTGAAGGTAGACAAGCTCCTGACTGAAAACAGCATAAGCGAGCTTGACCTAAACCCAGTGATAGTCAGGGAAAGTGACTATTCTGTGGTTGACATAAGGATGTTGAAGTGATAATTATGAAGCAAACCGAAAGGACCAAGGATATAGATTTGACTCCTCTGCTTAACCCGAAAAGCGTCGCGGTTATAGGCGCTTCGAGGGATCCGGACAAAGTGGGGCACGTCATATTGCAGAACTACATCGATGCGGGCTATTCTGGAAAGCTGTTTCCAGTGAACAATAAAACAGACACTATACTTGGACTCAGAACCTACAAGAGTATACTTGACATAAAAGAAAAGGTGGATCTTGCGGTTATTGCGCTTCCGGCGCCAATAGTGCCGCAGATACTTGAGGAATGCGGCAAGGCGGGTGTGAAGAGCGCGGTAGTGGTAAGCGGTGGCTTTGCGGAAGTTGGCAATGTAGATCTGCAGAACAGGATAGTAGAGATAGCGAAAAAGTATAGGATAGCAATGCTCGGGCCTAACTGTCTTGGCGTGATGGATCCAAGGACAAGAATTGACACCCTTTTCCTGCCTACATACAAGCTGAACAGACCGAAGGTCGGCGGCGTTAGCTTCGTGTCGCAGAGCGGTGCAGTGGGCAGCACGATACTTGACCTTATTTCGAAGGAGGGGTTTGGGCTCGCAAAATTCATATCGTACGGCAATGCTGCGTATATAGACGAGGTAGACATACTTAACTACCTTATGAAGGACAAAGACACAAAAGTAATAGTCATGTATATCGAGGGAATAAATCGCGGAAAGGAATTTATAGAGGTAGCAAAAAAAGTGACGAAAATCAAACCTATAATTGTGATAAAGGCTGGGGCCACAGAGATGGGCGCAGCTGCTGCGCATTCGCATACTGCGGCATTAGCCGGAAACCATGAGGTCTATGAAGCTGCATTCAGGCAGTTTGGCTTTAGCATAGCAAAAGATCTGAGCGAACTCCTTTACTACGCAAAGATATTTGATTCGGAAAACCTTCCTGAAGGCAACAGGGTTGCAATAATAACCAATGGAGGCGGCACTGGGGTACTAACTACCGACGCAGTGTACGAAAGCGGACTCACGCTTACACAGTTGAGCGACGAGACAAAGAATGAGTTGAAGAAGTACATGCCGCCAATTGTAAACATAAGGCTGCCGCTCGATCTGGCAGGAGATGCTGACAAAGAAAGATTTGAGAAAGCGGTCGACATAGTTTCAAAGGATCCTAATGTAGATATGCTAATCGTAATAACGCTATTCCAGACACCTGGCGCCGATTCATCCGTAGCTGCAGCACTGATACACAAAAAAGAAAATATGGAAAAACCAATGATAGTGATAAGCCCTGGAGGAGACTATACGCAGATGCAGAAAATCATGATGGAGAGCGGAGGGCTGCCGGTATACGATTCACCAATGGCAGCAACCAAATCGCTTTACGAGCTCTATAGGTATGCACAATACAAGAAAAACGCATAACGCACTACAGAAGCAGTTCTGATGCCTGTTTAAGTATCTTTTCTTTGCCTCCGTCACTGCTTAGTATCTCAAACATTTCTACCGGATTCACTTTGAGATTGTAATTGCTCTGCTTCAGGCTTTCGAGCAGCAGGCTTATGCCGTAATCTTTTATGGACATGTTCTCATATTCCTTTTTCCTAAGCTCCTCTATGCTGACCAGCGCATCTTCTTCGCTAACGCCTGACCGGCTTATTTCGACAAACATTTCGTTTTCGTGTTTTTTTGCAAGCTCGGCAAGGTTTATGTCAGATAGTTTTTGTCCGCGAGATAGGGTGCCATCTAGAGACACTTTCACTATAGGTTTTGTTCCGCCGGCCTCTACCCGAACTGAATCAAGCTTTCTCTCAAGCTCGTATACTATGTCCTCGTTTTTCTTTCCAGTAACCTTAATATTTATTACCTTGAACGGCCGCGTGCTTATGCTCACAAACTCGTATTTTGTTGATTTTGTATCAAACAGGTAAAATCCTTTTGCCTCGGTTTCTTCATCCTTGAGCTGCGTAAGCACGGTGCTGCCAGGAATAAGGAACGGCTTGCCATGCACACTCCCTTCTATCCTGTTGTGAATGTGACCGCATACGTAAAGATCGAAACCATTTGGCAACTCGTCAAGGTGCAAGAAATCGCTGCTGAATGGCAAAAATTCATAGATTGATTGATGAAACACGAATATGTTAAACATGCCAGCGATAGGTTGCGGGTTGACAGAACGAAGCGCCGATCTGACCAATTCTTCTGAAACGCCGCCAAGACCGGATACTGAAACGCGCTCGCCATCTTTTTCTATTACTACCGTTGAGTCATCCGCATCCACAAGAAGACCTGCCAAGTTCAGCAAGTCCACTGGATTCTCAGCCCCCTGCGCCCTTCTTTCGTGGGTGCCTGATATTGCTACTACAGGAATATGCGAATACAGCTGCTTTGCCCCGGTATAATCAACCACTTTGGCCTTCCACTCCCTTTTGGACAAATCGCGGAATAGATTTATTCCCTGTGCGAGCACCTCGGGCTTTGGCGCCCTGTTGTCAAAAATATCTCCTGGTATAAGTAGCATGTCAGCCATATCTGCAGCCTTGAGCAATGCTGCCTGAGCCTGATTGTATGCGTCCTCAGCAAATTTCTCAAAACCTATATGAAAGTCTGATACTATGGCGATTTTCACTTGATCAACCCGTTTGGATCGTGGAAACTATTTTCCCTCAAACTTCTCCCTTACTTTATCTGCTATTATCTTAGTTATTTTGTCTATGTTTTTTGTGTTTGGACCATAGCCGCCAGCTGCAGCCGGATGACCGCCGCCGGTGCCATCCATCAGGTATGCAACATCGTGCATTACCTTCCCAAGGTGTATGCCGAATCTCCTGTCAAGCGGCTCCCTGAGCCTAACAGATATCGATACTTTTTCCTCGTTGACTTCCCAAAACATGGAGAAATCGGCACCAAGCTTTATTGCGTAGTCTGCGGCAATATTCGCATGGAGGCTGGCTTTACCATAAATCATTATGTAGTTGCCAGCTAGCTCAACGCGAGAGTTGTAAAGTGTATTGATTATAGAAAGCCTGTTCTGTATTGGTATGCGCTCGTGGAAGAACTCGTTTACCGTTGCGTAATCGATTTTTGCTATGTCAAGTAGCTCGGATATCTGCATAAAGGTCAATGACGTGGCGTTTTGGAATTCTGCAGAATCGGAAACTATGCCATTGAGCAGGGCGAGCGCTGAAACCTTACTTAGGCTATGACTAACGTGCTTGAGAAAGGCGTATATTATGCTTGCGGTTGAATTGTATGATTCATCGTCGAATATCTTTGCCCCGCCAAGCTGCTCGTCATTGAATAGGAGATGGTGATCTATGAAAAGCTTTTCGTATTTTGGATCGTTTATGAGTGGCTCAAACCTACCCAAGTGTTCACTTCTGTTTGTATCCAAAACAATAATACCATCAATATCTTCAGGTAACACATTAGTTATTTCGCTGCTGTATTCAATCTCCTTCAGCATGCGCCGTGCGTTTGAGGTGATGAAGTCAGGCGTTACTATGACGGATTGTGATAGGTATTCGCTAAGCGCCACTGCGGAGCCTATGCTGTCTCTGTCACCCATAGAATGAAAGGTTATAACCATCTTCTTGTGCTTATATGACTGCAAAACGTCACACAATGTATCGAAATTGATCTGTTCATACATCGGCTCACTTCGCGCCTGACAATTTGTTTATCTCGTCTCTAAGCTGCTTCTCTTTGAGTTTCAGTTCATTTATCTGTTTTTCTAGAGAATGCAGGCGTATGTCAACCGTCTCGGTTTTTTCTGATATGTCGGCCGCTGCCTTGTCCTTTGTCGTTTCGACCGTTATTCCCCCTATGGTAAAGTATACCTTCCCGGTGGCTTTTTTCACCTCATCCGCTGCTGTGCTCAGCTCTATTTTCCTCGCGTTCAGTTGTTCGGTCTGAAGCATTGCAGTTCTAAGCTGCTGCTGCACGTTTTGGTAATCGCGCAGTATCCTTTCGATATCCTCTGGTTTTTGATTGTTGTTTTCCATTTAATCATCTATAGCATCAATCTGTTCGACATGCACTTCGCCGTCGCCCTTGACAAGCTGCTTCAGAAAATTTTCAATGCCGAATTTCATGAGCTTCGTCTGGTACCGCGACAAAAATACCTTCCTTCCGGCAGCATCCTTTATTATTGCTGCACCACTGTCGTCTATCGTGACGTAAATTGTCTCTTTTGAATCCCATATCTTATAGTACTTTGGCATTGTCGACACACTCTATTTCAACAGTATGCTCTACCCTATCTGATATTACAGCATCTTTGTCATATATAAAGAAAGTTATCTTCATCTTGTAAGTATTCGGGTATACATTACTTTGCGAAAATACCTTTATTCGCTTGTCTACGCTATGCTTATCCCATACTATCCCAACAGTGGATTTTGCGGTTTTTATTTGCTGGTCCGGGGCAAATGAAAGCGGTGGCTCTATGTCAAATATGCCTTCTACCCAGAATGGGCCAGAATCTGTTGTAGAAACGTTTAGTATAATATCGTTGCTGCCAGTCCTAAATGCCTTTATTTTTTCTGGCTCTGCGCGGCTGTGGACAGTTATTGGCATTGAATTACCCTGCAGTTTTATTTTGCCTGCACATCTATAAATATTTATAGCAAGAACTGGAGACGTATGATTTTTCAGAAACTAAAGCATGCGCAAGATTTATAGTATTTAAAAACATATATCAATTAGCCAGTTTTAAACCGTGGTGTTTTTAATGCCATTAAATGAGGCAGAATTGATAGAGAAAGAGATAGTATTCAGAAATATGAGAATAACTGAAGAGGTATTCGAAACAAAAAGAGCGATGTCCAGGTGGCTTGCGTTGACGCTTGGGGTTATAAATCCCGGAGAGTCAAGGCAAAGTGCCGTGGCAGTTCTAGATGCACTTTTATATTTCCATTTCATTAAAAACAGCGAACCCTCAGTCGACGACCTGAGTGATTACATAAGCAAGAATTGGGAGGCGATCAACGAAAAGACACTTAGGTATCACTTGCTCAGGATGAAAAAAATAGGCATAATAGAGAACAGCAGAGGGAGATTTTACCTGAAATCACCAAGCGAAGGTGATAAGTTCAATCCGTATTCTTGGGCAGTAAGCATTTTTGACAGCGACTATAGGCAAGTAGTAGACAAAATAGGAAAGGTGCTTTCTGAACTCAAAAACAAGGCGTAATTGCATATGGATAAGTGGAATGCGGCAATAATTATTGCTTTTGCCATAGCTATAGTGCTCATAGCTTATTCTTTCTATATCAGACAAAGCTATCAAAGCGCAGAAATATTCGTATCTATGCCCAAGAACATAAGCGGCATCTACCCGTACCAGAAGATTGTAATACCAATTGTAATAAGGAATATAGGAAACAGTGAAATAAGCGGTGTAGGTATAAGCCTTGACATTAATGGCAATTTGAACTATACTTATGTAGTTACATTGCCGCCATCAAAACAGACTACCATATACTACAACTTTACCCCCACGGTATCAAAAACATATAATATTTCTGTGATTGCAGACCAAGGAGGCATGTATAACATAAAAAACAGGATGGAATCAAAAAATGAAACAACCGTTTATGTGGCCAGCGCGGCTGGGTTCGAACCGTTCTTGCACATACCTCTTGCAAATGCAAATAGATATGGATATTACAAACTCACCAATGGCGGGCTTATCTCTGCCGACTATGTGTACAACAAATATGGATTGAGCCAGTTTGATTTTTTTGGCAACAGCATTTTTGGTAGTTTTATGTTACCTTTCTTCAATATCACAATAAACTACATAAACAATGTGTCAGCATCGTTTGCAACTTACAAAAACAACACATATGCGCTTTCGATATGGATAAATGGCTACATAAATGAAACAACTTTTGATACATACTTGCAAGGAAAAGGTATAGCTGTAAGAAATATAACCATAGACGGAAACACTGTTTCGGAAGCTAATTATACAGGTAATGTAAGTGTATGCGACTGGTACAACAAAGGATGGACAGAGATTATATTGGCAAGAAACCTCTCTTGCATTGATATGATAAGCAACAATGCTGGCGAGTATAAGGTAGGCAGCATACAATTTATTAACCAGAGCTTAGTTGACATCCGTAGCGATCTCAATTCCAGCAACATCACCTCGCTCGGATACTTTGGTATTGCTGACCAAAATCAGGCAAGCGCAGGAATAATTGGAAGAAGCGACAGTATGCTTCTGATGCCAACCATTTCGGTAAACAGTAGCGTCAACGAAACGTGCTCTGGAATAATAAATGTGCTTGGCAACAGGTCATTTTGTAGTACATACATCTCTCCCACCAACGGTTCGATATCGGGATTGTCCTTAATTAGGACGACAGGAGAAGTAGGAAATCGCAACCTGAGCGTATTTTCGCTGGTTAACACAAGTAAGATTGATTATATTCCGCAGCTGGCAGCGGCTCTGATAGAAAAATTAAATTACTCCGGAAGCTACACTTCCTTCAAATCAATATATACAAACACTTGCAAGTTCAGCTCGGCTTTGGCTTGTGACGGAATTGCATTCAACAATGGAACAGCCACATTGCGTGTTGAAAACATACTTAACAAGACCATGAGAATAAACAGCATTGCATGCTACGTTTTTGGAAATTATACTGCATCGAAAATAAATGAGACATTAACGCCTAATTCTATGGCATATGAAAATGTCACGTGTTATCAGAATGGTAAGCCCATGTCAGGGATTTATCTTTCTCTTCTTAGGTTCAACCTCATACTCAACTATTCAGTTGCAAACAAGACATCTGCGGTTACTGGCAACGCAACGGTAAGCATATTTGGAAACCAGTAAGATTTGCGGTAATATTCCAAATGTGCTTTCTACTTTATAATAATCAGACCTGGTAAACAACACTAAAAATAAATATAAGCTGGCACTAGGATTATTTGTGCCTACGTGATGATTCTGGAGGACGTATATTCGCTGTTTATAGAAAGATACAAGGAGTATACAGATATACAGAAGGCTGCGTTTGAAGCGATTGAAAAAGGCAAAAATGTATTGATAATAGCACAAACTGGAAGCGGAAAAACTGAAGCTGCAATGCTGCCAATAATCAGTGACATTAAAAAATCAAACCCAAAAGGGGTATATGCTTTGTATATAACCCCGCTGAGGGCCCTTAATAGGGACCTACTAGAAAGATTAAACTGGTTATGCAGCAGACTTTCGGTAAGCATAGAAGTCAGGCATGGAGACACGCCGGCAAGCGAAAGGAAAAAACAAGCACTAGATGCACCACAGATAATGATAACAACTCCCGAAACGCTGCAGAACCTTCTTATAAACAAGAGTATGCGTGAACACCTGAAGAACGTACGCTATGTTGTTGTAGACGAACTTCACGAGCTTTATTCAGCAAAAAGAGGAGCCCAGCTTTCTGTGGCTCTCGAAAGACTAAAGGAGATAAGTGGCAATTTTAAAAGAATAGGTATAAGCGCTACGGTTGGGGACGAAAACAGCGTAGCTAGATACTTGTTTGGAGAGCTTGAATATGTGATTGCTAAGATAGGAACAACCAGAAGGGCTGATATAAGTGTGGAAATGCCACGCCAGCCAAAAAAAGAATATGATATACTGGTCAAAACTTTCGGGCTTGATAAGGAGGCTGTGGCAAGAATAGGAAGAATAGCAGAGTTGATAAAGGAGTCAAATGCTGTAATAGTCTTTGTAAACACGAGGCAGGTCGTGGAATCGCTTGGCAACAAGCTTATATTTTTGGATTCACACGAACCGTTTGGATCTGTTGGCGTACATCACAGTTCGCTAGACAAAGAAGAGAGGATAAGGATTGAAGGGCAATTCAAAAAAGGGGAAATAAAAGCTATAGTATCGACAAGCTCGCTTGAGCTTGGGATAGACATAGGAGCGGTGGATTTGGTAATACAGTACGGCTCGCCAAGGCAAGTGACGAGATTCATACAAAGAGTCGGCAGGAGCGGGCACAGGCTTGATAAGCATTCCAAAGGGGTGATAATTGCCTCCTCGACAATGGATGCTGCCGAATCGGTTGCCATATGCGAGCTCGCAAAGAAGGGAGAGCTAGAAAAAAGAGGGCAAGAGTATCTTGCTTATGATGTTCTCATGAACCAGATAGTGGCAATGACGCTGGAATACGGAAAGCTGCTCTTCGATGATTTGTTTAGAATTGTAAGCAGGGCCTCGGCATACTCGCACATGACACGCCAAGAACTTATTAGGGTTCTTGAATTTGGAAACGAACACAAGATCATAAAATACGACGGAAGAAACATTGCATTTGGAGGAAGAACAAGAAGGTATTTTTTTGAACATATATCAGTTCTTCCAGACACAACCAGATTTTATGTAAAAAACGTTTCGGATGGTAGAATTATATCAACGCTTGATGACAAATTCGTATCAAATAACATAGAAGAGGGCACAACTTTCATAACAAAAGGTATGCCGTGGAATGTAGTCAATATTGATGGGGACACAATATATGTTGAGCCTACAAACAGCATAGACGCTGCAATCCCTGATTGGGAGGGGGAAGACATACCGGTTTCTAGGATAGTCGCGCATAACGCATTCGCGCTGATAAAAAATGGCAGGCTAAACGACAGTAACATTGCTGATTCAAATGTCGTAGAAGCGATAGCCGCAGCATCTAAAGAGATAGGCGATTTTGAAACCCAGCTACTGATCGAAGAGCTTGACGAATTTATAGTAATATACGCACCAATGGGCAAACAGGCGAATGATTTCTTTAGTATGGTAATGGCAAACATAATAGGTATATTTTCAAAAAATAAGGTAAGGATAAAATCAACGCCTTACGGGATTATAATAAGGAAGGAGGACATTCGCGCAGATGTGCCAATTGAGAAACTTATTGATATCTTTAAGGTAATAAATTTGGATACAGTATTTACCGAGACAGAGTTTATATCAAAGTCGGAACTGTTCAGATATAGGTTCGTTCAAGTTGCAAAGCTTTTTGGGATAATAGAAAAGCGCGCAATAGTTACGAAGGACATAGCTGACAAGCTGATAAGATTTTACCGCAACAGCATAGTATACGATGAAACGGTTAGAGACCTGAAAAAGAATTATCTTGACATAGAAGCGTTGCACGAGCTCCAGGAAGATCTTAGGAAATCAAGAAAAACTGTCAGCGTGTTCAGATGGGGTGCCAACGGCACAGTAGTTGCTAGGGATTTGGTACGCGCTGTATATCATTTTGCTGAACTCGTCTCGCCAGACTATTTGAATGCAGACGAAATAAAAGATTTCAAGAAAGAGGTAGTGGAAAAACATGCGGAATTCATATGCACCTTTTGCGGATTTGTGTTTTCAAGAAAGATAGGGGAGATAGGGGAGCGCGAGAAGATAAAATGTGAGGTATGCGGCAGTACAATGGTTGCGCTGCACGAAAAAGCGGATGAAAAGGGGATAATAGAAAAAATCAGAAAGGGAAGCAAGCTGAAGCCTTCTGAAAGAAGTGTATATTCAGAAATGATGTCATCGGCAGACCTTATAGCTTTCTACGGCCTGCGGGCGGTAATTTCTTTGACTACATACGGCATAGGGATCAGGACAGCGGCGAGGATTTTGAATATGATGAGAAAGGACTTTGATCTATTCATATCCGACGTGTTAAATGCACAAAAACAGTTCATAAAAACAAGAAGGTATTGGAAGTAGCTATTCGACGCGCTGCGCATCAACGACAACAGAGCCGCTGTCGAGCTTCATGACTCTGACACCTTTTGAAGCCCTGCCAGATATTCTCACTGAGCTTGCCGGAAACATTATGCTTGAGCCGTTTGAGCTGAAAACAATCACCTTGCTTTCCGGCACTACAGATATGGACTTTGCCACATTGCCCGTCTTTTCTGACCTCTTTATGTTTATTGTGCCGCTGCCGCCCCTGCGCTGCAGGCGGTACGCCTCGATCTTGGTAAGTTTGCCAAATCCTTTTTCTGTCATAGCGAAGATATAGTCATTATCATTCGCCACTATTATATCCTCCGCCATATCATCCTTTAGTTTTATGCCTCTTATGCCAGCGGCACCTCTTCCGGATTCGCGCAGACTTGCCTCGTTGAATTTTATCGCCTTGCCGTTCTTTGTGGATATGAATATGTATTTTGCCTTGGAATAGCTTATTACCGATGCAAGCTCGTCGCCTTCATTGAGTTTTATGGCTTTTATGCCAGAGCTTCTAGGATTCGAGAAGCGGGTTGCTGCGACTTTCTTTACTATGCCATGCTTTGTGAGGAACAGTATTTTTGAATTTGTGAAATCCCTTATGCTTATCATGGCTATTATCTTTTCGTCGGAGTCAAGATTTAGCAGATTTACAATTGATCTGCCTTCGGCGTACCTGCCAGCTTCGGGTATATTGTAAGCCTTCAGCCAGTATACCATTCCCTTGTTCGAGAAGCATAGTATGTAATCTTTGGTCATGCATTGCAATGTCTGTTTCACGTAGTCGCCCTCCTTAAGATTTATGGCTATGACGCCCTTGCCTCCCCTTCCCTGCTCCTTGAACTCGTTCATGCTCATTCTTTTAATGTATCCTGAATTCGTAAGTGTTATTGCGATTTTCTCGTCTATTATGGCATCTTCATCTTTTATCTCGGTTGATTCGCTGCTGTATATAATCTCTGTCCTTCTTTTCTTGCCGTACTTATCTTTTATCTCCTTTGTTTCCTCTTTTATTATGCTGTCTATTTTCGCTGGATCGGATAGTATTGACTTAAGATAGTCTATCTGCTGCTGAAGTGCATTGCTCTCTGCCACAAGGGATTTGTATTCAAGAGAGGTAAGCTTGCCAAGTTTCATCTCCAATATTGCTGCCGCCTGCTTCTCGGAAAGGGCGTATTTAGATGTTAGTCTTGCCTTGGCTTCTTGTGTGTCACTGCTCTCTTTTATGTCCTTGACCACGTTTTCTATTTGGGTGGATGCTATTATGAGCCCGTCGGTTATGTGTTTCTTTTCCGTTGCAACGTCCAAGTCAAATTGGCTACGCTTTTTTATAATCAGCCTCCTGTAGTCTATGAATATGTTCAGCAGCTGCATAAGATTGAAGCTTTTCAGTTTTTTGTCTTGTATGGCAAGACTTATTATCGGAATTGTTATTTCTAGCTGCGTGTACTTGTATAGAGATTTTATTATCTGCTCGCCGTCTATGTCCTTTCTTAGCTCTATGCTTATCTTTATTCCGGACTTGTCGCTTTCATCGCGCACATCGGTTATGCCTATGATACGCTTATCCTTAACTAGATTTATTATCTCCCGAACAGTTCTCGCTTTGTTGGTCCCGTAAGGCACCGAAGTTATTTCTATTTTGTGCTCCGCGTTTATGTAATTGGCTTGCGCCCTCAGCGTTACATGCCCTCTGCCGTACCTATATCCATTGTATGTGTCTTCGGATACTATTGCAATGCCACTGGTTGGAAAATCTGGCCCTTTTATTATTTTAGATATGTCATCAAAAGTTGCCTCTTTGTGATCTATCAGATATATTATTGAATCACATACTTCCGCAAGATTATGTGGTGGAATGCTAGTTGCAACGCCTACCGCTATGCCAGATGCTCCATTCACGAGAAGATTTGGTATTTTGGCGGGTAAGACCTCCGGCTCCTTTTCTGTGTTGTCGAAGTTAGGAATCATTTCAACAGTTTGCTTCTCTATATCTTCGAGCATTTCCTCTGCGATTTTGGTTAACCTTACTTCAGTATATCGCATTGCGGCTGGCGGATCGCCATCAATAGATCCAAAATTGCCTTGACCTTCAACGAACATGTGATTTGATGAAAAGTCCTGGGCCATGCGAACCAGGGCATTGTATATTGAGAGATCGCCATGTGGATGGAACTTACCTATGACTTCTCCAACCACTCTTGCGCTTTTTTTGGTCGGCTGCTCGTGGGTGTTGTTTATCTTGTACATTGCGTAAAGTATTCTGCGCTGCACTGGTTTTAGCCCGTCCCTCACGTCTGGAATAGCACGCCCTATTATAACACTCATGGCATAGTCTAGGTAACTGGATTGAAGCTCGTTTTCAAGATAAGTATCCTTTATGTTGCCCATCACACCACTCATATGTCTAGATAGCTCACTTCTCCAGAATGCTCTTCCAAGAATTTCCTTCGTTGCGCTACATCGATCCCCATCAGGATTGAAAACAGCGTGTTTGCCCTTTCAGCATCTTTGATACTTACCCTCCTCAATATGCGTTTTTCCGGATCCATAGTAGTTTCCCACAACTGCTCTGGATTCATTTCGCCCAGACCCTTATACCTCTGCACATTGGCTTTGCCGTCAAGCTCGCCCAGCTTCTTTGCGAGCTCATCATCGCTGTAGCAGTAGAACACCTCCTTGCCTCTTGAAACTTTGTAAAGCGGCGGTTGGGCTATATAGACATAGCCTTTTTCTATTATGGGCCTCAAAAACCTATAAAAGAAAGTGAGTATTAGCGTTTGTATGTGGCTGCCGTCCACATCTGCATCGCTCATTATTATTATCTTGTTGTAGCGTATGTTGTTTATATTGAAGGAATCTTTTATACCTACCCCAAGCGCTGATATTATCGTCCTGAGCTCTATGTTGTTGAATATCCTTTCGTCGCCTGCCTTCTCAACGTTGAGTATCTTGCCCCTAAGCGGCAAAATTGCCTGAAACTTCTTGTCCCTTCCTTGCTTGCTGGATCCGCCTGCGCTCTCCCCTTCGACTATGAAGAGCTCGGCCTTGTCAGGATCAGCGATTATGCAATCTGCCAGCTTACCCGGCAGTATCATATTATCGAATGCATTTCTCTTTCTTGCTAGGTCACGCGCCTTTCTTGCACTCTCCCTTGCAATGGCGGCACTTGTTATTTTATTTATAATGTTTTTTGCATCTTGCGGATGCTCTTCCAGGTACCTGGACATGTTGCTGTATACGCCAGTTTCTACTATGTTTTTTATCTTTGTGTTTCCGAGCTTTTCCTTCGTTTGCCCTTCAAACTCGGGGTTTTGCATTAGAACGCTAACTATTGCAACGAGGCCCTCCCTTATATCATCGCCAGTTATCTTTATGTCTTGCTTGCCTTTTTCCACGTTTTTGGAGTAGTAGTTGACCAAAGCTCTTGACAATCCTGACCTGAATCCTATCACGTGCGTGCCTCCTTCCTCTGTTTTTATGTTATTCACGAAGGATTCTATAAGTTCGTCATAAGAATCGTTATACTGTAGCGCTATGTTGAGCATTATAGTGTCTTCTTTCCACTGAAATATTATTGGGTTGGTTATCGAATTTTTGCCGTTGGAGATATAGTCTATAAAATCCTTGATACCGTTTTCAGAATAAAATTCGATATCATCCTTTTCCATGCCTCTTTCGTCTATAAACCTGAGTCTAAGCCTTGGATTGAGAAAACTCACATATCTAAGCCGTTCCTTTATGAACCCTGAATCAAAATGGAGATTACCGAAGATTTCAGGATCTGGCATAAATGTCACTTCGGTGCCGTGCTCCTCCGTATCACCGATTATTTCAAGCTGGGACACTGGTTGCCCCCTGCTGAACTGCTGACGGTATATGTGGCCGTTCTTTTTGACAGTGACCACAGTAAATTCTGAAAGAGCATTTACTACTGTGAGCCCAACACCATGCAATCCGCCAGAAACTTTGTATATTTTGTCGCTGAATTTGGCACCAGAATGAAGCGATGTCATGACCACTTCCAATGCGGGCCTGTTTTCCTTTGGGATTATGTCAACAGGAATTCCTCTGCCGTTGTCTATAACTGTTGCGACATCGTTATCGTTGTTCTTGCTAAGTTTCACAACTATGCTGTTGCAATAACCTGCCAGTGCCTCATCTATCGCATTATCTATTACTTCGTAAAGCAGATGCAAAAAGCCGGAGCTGCCTGTTGAACCGATATACATTGCTGGCCTTTTCCTCACACCCATCGGACCGGAAAGGACCATTATGTCCTTTGCTGAGTAATCGTTATCGCTAGCGGCTGGACTGGCATCCATAGAATCAACTAGGGTAATTCTTTATCGTCTTTGTTATATACGTGTTTTAAGATTAAAAACCTTGTTATTATAGCAGCATATTTTATTTGTTTTAGATGTTTTTGGCCCAAATTGCAGGTGGGGAAGTTTTTGTATATTTTGCCGTCCAATTTAATAGGGTGATTTCGTGGAAAGGAAAAAAGTCATTATTATTGGCGCCGCTGGAAGGGATTTTCACATATTTAATACACTATTTAGAGACGATCCGAATTATGAGGTTGTTGCGTTCACCGCAAGTCAAATTCCTTTCATCTCCGATAGGAAATACCCAAGTGAACTCAGCGGAAAGCAGTATCCGAACGGTATACAGATCTATGACGAGAGCATGCTTGGCGAGCTGATAAGGACAATGCATGCTGATATTTGCATACAGGCTTATAGTGACCTGCCATATAATGAGGTTATGCACAAGGCCAGCATAGCTAACGCAAACGGAGCCGACTTCTGGCTTGTTGCTCCTGAAAGATCTATGCTGAAGAGTACAAAACCGGTAATTGCAGTGTGTGCTGTAAGGACAGGCAGCGGAAAAAGCCAAACATCAAGGTATGTTGCAAAAATAATAAAAGATGCGGGCAAAAAACCAGTAGTGATAAGGCATCCTATGCCGTATGGCAATCTTAAGGAGCAGATAGTAGAAAGATTCGCGACGTTGAAGGACCTTGAAAAGTATAAGACAACAATAGAAGAAAGGGAGGATTACGAACCGCACCTCAAGAACAAGACAATAGTATATGCGGGTGTTGACTATGCTAAGATACTTGAAAAGGCAGAACAGGAAGCGGACATTATAATATGGGACGGGGGCAACAATGACGCCTCTTTTATAAAGCCCGACCTGCTTATCACGGTTGCAGATCCCCTCAGGGTGGGCAACGAACTTACGTATTATCCTGGTGAAACGGTGGCTAGGATGGCCAATTTGCTGCTGATAAACAAGGCGAACTCAGCTACAAAGCAGCAGATAGACGAGCTTATAGAAAATCTCAAAAAGTTGAACAGCACAGCGAAAATCGTCCTGGGCAATTCAGTAATACATGCAGAAAACGGAGGGAGCATAAAAGGAAAAAGGGTGCTCGTGATAGAGGATGGCCCAACCGTAACGCACGGAGGCATGCCATATGGTGCGGCATATGTCGCCGCCAAACAATACGGTGCAGCTGAAATAGTGGATCCAAGGAAGTACGCAGTAGGAAGCATAAAAGCAGCATATGCAAAATATACACATCTCAAAGAGGTGCTACCAGCTATGGGGTATAGCGCAAAGCAGATTGCAGAGCTCAATGCAACGATAAACAATGCAGACTGCGACATTGTCCTTTCGGCAACCCCTACAGATCTTAAGCATATACTCAATATAAACAAGCCGCTGCTTCATGTAAGCTACGAGCTTGAAGAGATAGGCGATGAAATCAAAAAAGCAGTGCTAAAGATAGTAAACAAAGGTTAATGCCGCAACGCTCGCATTGCGGTATATTTATTACTTTTGCCCAAAATATATAATGTAGCTTTATGCGCGGGCCTGTAACTCAGTTTGGTCAGAGTGACTGGCTCTTAACCAGTAAGTCAGGGGTTCAAATCCCCTCAGGCCCACATCATGCTTCCTTGTGTTTAGCCAGCTGCAGCAGGTGACCAAATACCTGCAGTGGTTTGCTGGCGAGGCGCGCGCATTGTTTTCTTAAGTACTGAATGTAGTTAATGCGCTGCGACATATACGAGATAAAGTTTACATTATACGGAGAAACGTATTTATATCAGTTTATACATAAATATATTTGCCTAATTCGTGATCAAATGGCTGGTTATAAAAATAAAATGACTAATTCTCATGCTAATCGCAGGTCAGATAAAAGTGTTAAAAAAACGCACAATATAAAGAAGGCTATGCAAACAACCAGAAAAAGCTCAAAAAGAAGCAAAGCACCCAAAATGCTGAAAAATGGAAAACAAAATGCCAAGAAAAATCGTTTGACGGTATTTAGGCGTAAGAAGGAGTTTCATAATAATGCAAAAACGGCACAAAAGAAGCCCTTGCCAAAGGTAAAGGATGTGTTTGCGAGCAACATGGCGGTCATGAGTGATATAGAAAATGCAATAGAAGACAAGAATTTTTCAGAATACGTTTCTAAGAACATTGGGAGGAATACAATAGAGATAATGAAAGAGCTTGCGACGCCCAGAACTGACGATTACATCGCTGACAAACTGTCAATAAAAATAAACGAGGTCAGGAGAATACTTAACATGCTCAATAGTTATGGCATAGCAAGGTACATATCAAACAAAAACAGCAAAGGTTGGCTTATGTTCAAATGGTATATAGATGCCGGAAACCTCAGCAGCGTGAAAGAGGCGCTGATCAAAAAAACATCCGGATTTGATGTCCTTGATACGAACTGCAACGATTTTTTCATATGTAAAAAATGTTTTAACGACCAGAAGCTTGTTTTTTCTTTTGAAACCGCTTCAGAGATGAATTTCAGATGCGAATGCGGGGAGATGCTCACTAGACTGGATCGAAGCGAGGCAGAAGCTCTTCTATCAACAGCAGCAGTAGCTGAAAAAGCAAAACACTAAAAACAAGAACTACTTAATTATAAAGCAGAGCGAGGTAGGGTAGCCTGGAGTGCCCGCTGGGCTCATAACCCAGAGATCGGTGGTTCAAATCCACCTCTCGCTATGGGAGGGTACACTTCCACTATTCGTGGCTTGTTTATATTATTATATAGATATAGGAACAAAAAAAATAATAGAAAAAGCAAGTTCGATGTCAAAAACAAAAAATAGTGGAAGTGCAGGGTGAACAAATGATTGATTCTTCAGAAAAGTTTTCGGCAGAAAAACTTTTTTGGTTAACACAACAAGAGAAGAAAGTTGGTGAAATACTTCCACTTCCGAAAACTTTTTATTCCGAAACAGCAGAATACGTAAAAAAATTAGAATTAGCAGGAAACAAAAACGAAAAAGAAAACTACGAAAAAATGCTATACAACTTGAAAGAGAAGAGGTTTCAGAAAATCCTGATATATCTTGCATATGGAAAATCAATACCTTCCCAAGTTCCTGATGAGGAAAGGTTTTTATACGAAAAGGTGAAACAACTAATAGACGAAGCTAAGAATTCAGGCCCCAAAACAGTAAGGATAAAAATAAGCGCAGACCTTCCCGAACTAACAACAACAACTGGCAACAAGATAGGGCCATTCAAGCAAAACCAAATAATCGAAGTGATCAATAGTTCAGACGCGGAATTTATACTCAATAACAAGCTTGGTGAAAGCATATAGGTGTTTTTGATGGAACTTCCAAAACAAATATCGGCATATTGCCCAAAATGCAACAAACATACAGTTCACAATGTGAAACTTTACTCAAAAAAAGCTTCAAGAGAGCTTAGCGTAGGAGAACGCAGGCACGAAAGAAAACTGCGCGGATACGTTGGCAAAATAAAAGCGAGCACTCCAGTAAAAAAGCTCGCAAAAAAGCAAAAAGTCCTACTCGAATGCACAGTATGTCATCGCGTCACGGAGCGTGTATTCGGAGCGAGGACAAAAAAGAAGCTTGAAGTGAAGCACTGATATTATGATTATTAAAAAAGAGGATCCAGAAATAAACGAGCTGGTGCTCGTTGAAATAACCAAGGTAATGCCATTCGGAGCTTATTGTGTCCTTACAGAATACCAGAAGGAAGCGTATCTACCTATAAGCGAGGTTGCTTCTGGATGGATAAAGAATATACACGAATTCATAAAGGAAGGGCAGAAAAGAGTGGCTAAAGTAATATTCGTCGACAACGTTAAAAAAGTAGTGGACATTTCCTTCAAGAAAGTCAGCAAAAAAGAGGAAAAAGACAAGATAAAAGAGTATAACCTAGAAAGCAGGGCCGAAAAGCTATTTGAAAAAGCGTTGCAAGCAGCAAATACTACCAATGCAGAGCAGGAGATAAGAAACAAACTTGGTAAAAAATACACTTACTTTACCGACGTGATTGACGCGATCCAACAGGGTGCTTTCGATTACAAAAGCTTAGGAATAAACGAAACCGTAGCGAAGGCTTTGGAAGATACAATAAAAGAAAACATACGCCCCAAGAAGTATGACGTGGCTTACACCGTGGAAATAACCCTTAATGAAACCAAAGGCGGCATCGACGCTGTAAAAAGCATACTTGAAAAAGCCGAAAAAACCGGCGTAGAAATAACCTACGTAAGTGCGCCTAAATACCGGATTACCTCCGAAGGGAACGACTACCTAGAAGCGGAAGAAAAGATAAAAACAGCTTACAAAACAATAATGGCAGCAGTGAAAGGCGGTGGAATGGTAAACCTTAAGAAAGAAAAAATAAACCAAGATAACTGATATTATGAACAAGACCGAAATATATATAAGCAAAAAGATAAAACCAAGGAATCCTATAATGCTAGTTGGCCTTCCGGGTATAGCTTCTGTAGGCAGTTTAGTATGCGAACACATAAGGAACGAGCTCAACGCAGAAAGATTCGCAACACTTTATTCGCCATATTTTCCATATCAAGTTTTCATGCTTCCGAGTGGTTATGCAAGGCTTGTAAGCAACCGTTTTTATTTCTGGAAAAATCCGTCGACTAAAAAAGGGGCGCGAGATCTAATTATACTTACTGGCGATACCCAGGCAGTATCTTCAGAAGGCCAGTATGATGTCAATGAGCGCATAGTGAAATTTTTCAAAAAACTTGGCGGGAAAACGATATACACGATAGGTGGTTACCATACAGGTGCAGAGTACATCGGTTCGCCGAAAACATACGGAGCCACAACTAGTAAAAACATGATAAAGAATCTGGAAAAAAATGGCGTGATATTTGGAAAGGCAGCAGGCAGCATAGCGGGGTCAGCCGGCCTTATCCTGGCTTTTGCCAAGAAGCACAAAATAGAGGCAACATGCCTAATGGGTGAGACAGGAGGTTTTTTGGACGTGGACGCAAACGCAGCAAAAAGCGTGCTGAATTCGCTCATCAAGATTCTAGGATTAAAAATAAGCTTGGAAAATATAGATAAGATAAAAACCGAGACTGAAAGGGTTTTGAAGGAATTTGAAGAAGCAGCAAAAGGGCAGACGCAACCACCGAGCAATGAGAATTTCACCTATATAAGGTGAACGCTGCATGCCTGCCATTTACACATGCCCCTCCTTTTTCCCACTTACTATACCTCTGTGGTTTATATTTACAATATGGTTTGCCTCACTATTTATCAAGTTTTTCGGAAGCAAGGAGCCCAAAATATCTAAAGGACCGGATCCGAACGCGCTGGTAATAATACCATGCAAGGGTGCGGATCTCATGATGGGAAGCAATCTCGAAGCAGCAAAACACCAAAAATACAGAAAATACTCAATGGTGGCTGTGGTAGATTCCGCAGATGATCCCGCGGTAGTTCACCTGAAGAAGCACCACATACCCTACATCTTATCAACTGAAGCTTGTAGTAGCTGCAGTGGAAAGGTGCGGGCCATCGCTACGGCAATAAGCAAGTATCCTAAGTTCGACGTGTATGTGATTTTGGATTCAGATGTGCGTGTAGGCAAGGATTGGCTCGCCGAGCTTGTTGCGCCCTTGTCAAGCAGTGCCTATGGCATGTCGACCACATATCCTATATATAAGCCTTATAATGGAAGGTTCTGGGAAAAGGTCAAGATGTATTGGAGCACTGTAGGGTTAAGTTTGCTTGAATACAAGAAGACGCGTTTTGGATGGGGCGGTTCGCTTGCATTCGAAAAATCACTAATAAGGCACAACATGGGCAAATTCAAGGAGGCGGTATCAGACGATATAACACTCACCGAAATAGCAAAAAAGGAGGGCGCTGCGATATACTACAGCAAAAAAGCGCAACCTGTGGTATTCTGCAGCGAAACACGCGAAACATTTTTCGAGTGGTCAAATCGGCAAACCGCGCTTTCAATGCTTAGCAACAACAATCTTTTCTATTATGGCCTCCTGAAATATGTTTCCGAGGCGCTAATGGTAGTATTCGGCATAACTTTGTCATTCATAGACCCTATATTCATGCTACTGCTTTTGCCAACTGCGACAGCGGTAACTAAAGATTATATAAGGACTGGCAGCAGGGACATAATAAGCAGCATAGTCATACACCTAATCCTGCCATTCATATTCCTCTCAAACTTCACTTCAGCCAGGAGGATGCAAACCATAACGTGGAGAGGCAAAACATATAAATTGAAATAGCATTAAAATCATTGTGCCTCAGAATAGCGCAAGCGCCAGTAATCTAGCCTGGTAGGATCCGAGCTTCCCAAGCTCGTAGCCCGGGTTCAAATCCCGGCTGGCGCATACTGCAGCATCATCATGCAGCTTCCCGAAATTACAGCATGGCCATGCAGCTAAGCACGCCAAAAAGCGCGCAGAGCATGTTTGTCGTGTATTTGTTGCCGTAGCCCTTATCTTCGAAATATCCAAATATGGTGTCTACAAGATCGCCGATAATGGCGGCCACCACAATGACTACAAAATAGAATGCAAAACCGCTAGAATACAATGGGTAAACTATTATGCCTATTATCATCGCCCCGACAATGCCCATGACAAGCCCAAAAGCGGTTATGCCACCAGAAGTGCCACGCTTTACCTCCTTCATGGTCAGCAGCATCCTTGGTTTGCCATCCAACACCCCAAGCTCGCTGGAGAACTTGTCCGCGGTTATCGAGGCAATGCTTGCGGTATATATGACGATTGTGAGCGTGCCATGCAGCAAGCCGAGATAATATAGCAAAACAACAACAACAGGTATAAATCCGTTCGCCACGACATTCTTCCAGCTCCTGCTTTTTTCATATACCCCTATGGCCTTTTTCCTTCTGGTGCCTATTGCAGTTACAAATGCTGAAAGGACAAGAAACATTATCATGATGAAAAGAAAATAGACTCCATCCCCTTTGCCAAGCCACAGTAGCAGCAGCCCTACAACAATTGCGCTCAAAATACCTCTTCCATCTAACGTCAAGAAATTTACCATCTAATCTACTTCAACATAATGCCTTCTGTGCTGGCGTCAATTAAGATATAAACATATAAAAATATAAATAATACAGGACGTGGTTATCCCACTCCAAACGCACCAATTGATTTTTCATATTTATGGAAAGCCAACAATATATTAGAACAAACTAAAGTTTTTTAAATCTGATTGCCATTATAGTAATTGCGGGTTCTCTACTGTAGGAAGGGTAAAACTGGTCGCCTTGCCAGCGCATGCGGAAGGTGCGCTGGCCTCTTCCTTCATTTTTAATGTTCACTGTATGTGCCAAGCATCTCCCCGTTTTTTCTAAGCCATCTTCTGCGCTCTTTGTATTCTGGCACCGCCTTCGTCACCTCAGCCCAAAACCTTTCGCTGTGATCGAACACTGCCGAATGCGCCAGCTCGTGGGCTATGACGTAATCGAGCACTTCTGTTGGGGCGAAAATAAGCTTGGAATTCAGGCTTATACTCTTCATGGATTTGGAATAGCTTCCCCACCGGCTTCTCATACTCTTTAAAGAAACCCTTTCTATTCTTGCGCCAAAGTAAGTGCTGTTCATATATTGCACGCGCGCCTTTACTATAGGCAAAGCCGCTTTCGAAACAAGCTTTTCAACAAGGCGTGCTTCTTCGGCGGGTTTTGTATCGCCCCTGATCCTTATTCTTAATATTTTGGGCTCAAAAATCGCTTCAGGCCTGCATCCATCGCATATTTCTATCTTAACTTGGAATGGCATGCCAATAATGATCGCCTCGCTTCCGTCAGTCAAAACGCTTTTCCTACTATCTTGCTGCGCTGTCGGATGCTTTCTTACATATCTTACGGCTTTGTGTTTTAGTTCAAAATACATTACGGTTGCGCTATACGGGTCAAGCAAACGCGGTATCCTTATAGTAATAATCCTGTCTTTGATTGTGGCATAACCCCTTCTCGTATTTGACCTAATCCTCTGCAGATTATATTTTACGCCGTTTATTCTGATACTGCCCAACATTTCGCCCCTAATTCAAGTTATTTTCTTGTTACCCGCTTGAGAATAGATGTTCTAGCCCTTGTAGCTCTTGCAATTTCATTGCGGAAATCCTCTACAGTTTCTATGGTTGATATGGTCTTTAGAAACAGGCCTACATCGCCAGATGATTCATAAATGGCATAGCACATTTGTTCCATGCGCTCAATAATCTCTTCAGTGAATAAAATAACTGCGCTGTCTATGTCAGAACCGTTCTGCCTCATCCACTCCTCGGCATATATCTCAGCGAAGATTTCCCGAGTTTGCTGGACCGAGGCTAACTTGCCTGGTGTTTTTTCATACTCGCTGAAATTTATTATGCCAATCTTTTGGGCAAAAAGGCGTGAAACGAAATTTGCGACGCTTTCATCTAATATTTCAGAGAATCCATCTCGCATACTTCTATGAGCACCAATCTTCGCAAGCGTGGCGTGCGTGTACTCATGTGCAAGCGTTATCAAGCTTTCTGATGCGAACTGCTTCGGGGATTTGAGCATCACCTTATCTTTTGCCAGGCTCTTTGGATACATTGTCATTACGCCACCTAGGAAGCCCATGCCTTCTGGCACTGCCGGATCGAATGAGCCAAGTATGTCATCCTTTTCGTAGTCGATCATTACCAGGTATGGCTTGCCCAAATCGATGCCTGTAAAGGTGCCAAAGTAAGAAAACGACAATTTTGCAACGGCGAGCAGCTTTTTGGCGTATGCAGCTTCCCAAGGGAAACCGAAAGAAATACCGCTCTTGAGACTATTTTCTGCACCCTTTACACTTTTGTATACGTCCTCTGCGCTTACGCCCTTGCCCATTACGATGACGCTTTGTAACCTATTTTCCTCAAATGCAAATACCATGCATATACCACCAGAACCGAGCGCATAGGGCTACTGAACCGCGTAAGCAGAAATGTTATGAAAAATACCAATTTTAATATTTAAAAGAATTCCCCCAACATTGTTGGTGGTTGCATAGCGTTTTTTGCTTGCTCCTTTGTAACATCATGCGATTTGGCGCAGTAAAAACTCGTCGCCGTTTGCAGGGATGCACAACAATCAAGGTTTATCAAATATCAGTACACCACTACAAAGTCGACTGGGTGGGTCTGCGCGCAATAGGCGTATGAGAATGAAGTCCTTATGTCGCACACAAAAAGATATAAAACATGTTGTTTTAAGAAATAACATCAATTTCTAATACCCAGTGATATATATGGTAGCAAGAGATGAGGTTTTGAATGCGCACGCAGTGCATAAAGGCAAGATCGAAATAATCCCTAAGGTCGTTGCAGCAACTAAGGACGAGCTTTCCACATTTTACACACCTGGCGTTGCGTTAGTTTCAGAAGAAATAAAGAATGACAAACTAAAATCGTATACCTATACGAACAGGCAGAACACAATAGCAATTGTATCAGATGGGACGAGGATTTTGGGTCTTGGAAACATAGGTCCTGAGGCTGGAATGCCTGTCATGGAAGGAAAAGCGCTTTTATTCAAGCGCTTGGGCGGTATTGATGCAATACCACTGTGCATAGGCACAACAGACGAGGAAGAGATAATAAAATTTGTTAAATACCTTGCACCGTCTGTTGGGGGGATAAACATAGAAGACATAGAATCACCAAAGTCTTTCCGCATAGTCAACCGGCTCTCAGAAAGTCTTGACATACCCGTGCTTCACGATGATCAGCACGGCACCGCCGTAGTTGCCGCTGCAGCATTGCTCAATTCACTCAAACTCGCCGGAAAGAAGGTAAATGAAGTTAAGATAGTGCTTAATGGCGCAGGCTCGGCAGGCTTCGGCATATTCAACATGCTGAGGCAAATGGGGGCAAAAAACTTGTACGTGCTGGACAGGGAAGGTATCATATACAAAGGTCGCAAGGAGAGGATGAACGAGTTCAAGGAGATTATAGCGAACAATTCCAATCCGGATATGCAGCAGGGAACGCTTGAGAGCGTGGTAAAGGGCGCAGACGTGCTAATTGGTGCATCTGAAGCAAACAGGTTCACAAAGGATATGATAAGAAGCATGAATGATAAGGCCATCGTTTTTGCGCTTGCCAATCCTACGCCTGAAATAAGTTATGAAGAAGCCAAAGAAGCAGGAGCATTCATAGTTGCCACGGGTAGGAGCGACAAGCCAAACCAAGTGAACAATATTCTCGCTTTTCCTGGCATTATGCGCGGGCTTCTTGATGCTGGAGCCAAGCGCGTAGACTATGAGCTTCTGCTTTCTGCCGCAGTTGCGCTTGCCAAAACCGTAGGCAAGGAACTTAGCCCAGATTTCATACTTCCAAGTGTTAGCGACAAAAAAAGCATAATAAAAATTGCGAGCAAAATGGCGGCCGCAGTAGCAGAGAACGCCACCGCACGCGGCATTGCAAAATTTGATGTCTCGCCGGAATCGGTAAAAGAAAACACAAAGCAGACGATAAAAAGATACCTAAAAATAGAAGGAAAAGTTGTAGGCAAGATATAGCGCAATAACCGCAACAGATATGCGTGTGCCTGCAAGAGCCACGCTTTGGCGGCACGTTTATGTGCCATTCCGATAACTGAAAGCCCTCATTCTACGGTGAGGATTCCAGAAATGCGAAAGAAATAAAAGGATGCAATTCAACAATGCCATTGGTGAGTGGATGGCGGGAAAGTTATCAATAATAATGTATAGCGGCACTGCTGACAAATTTATACCGCTTGGAGTGCTAGCTCAAGCGGCGGCAGCTACCAATATGCAGGTAAGGGTTTTTGTGACCGGCTTTGCTCTGCTCGGCTTTACCAAACAGCACAATGAATTGCCATTTCCCGAGGAGTTTAAGAGCTTTGCTCCAATGCTGATGGAGGGAATGAAAAGGACAAATACCAAACCGTGGTTCGACATGCTCAGCGAGGCGAAAACGCTTGGCGATGTGAAAGTATACGTCTGCTCATTGATGGCTTCGGTAATGAACATTAAAAAGGAGGATATGGATCCAATCGTCGACGACATAGTCGGGGCCGCATCTTTCCTTAGCGATGCTGAAGGAGGTCAAACCCTTTTCATATGATATTAAGTGATATTTAGAAGCAGGTTTGTGGCGTGATCTAATGGGAGACAAAATTGTAATAGATGCAAGGGGCTCAAGCTGCCCCGGACCGATTGTTGAGCTTGCAAAAGCCTACCGAAACTCGAAGGTTGGCGACACGCTTGAATTATGGGCTACTGACGCAGGAGTAAGAGCCGATGTACAGGCGTGGGCCCAAAAAACAAAGAACCAAATAGATAGCATAACAGAGCAGGAGGGAAAGATCGTAGTGGTAATCAAGATACTGAATAGGTAATACCGATGAAAAAGGTCTTGATTGTCGGCGGCGGCGCAGGTGGAATAATCCTAGCAAATTCCTTGGACAAAAAGAATTACGACGTCACAATATTGGACAAGTCCGATATGCAGGTTTTCCAGCCATGGTTCCTCTATATGGCATTTGAAGGCAAGAACAAGAACATATCAAAGCCCACAGTAAAGCTTCTGAACAAGGGATCAAAGTTCATCAAGGAAGAGGTCAAGACGATCGACCTTGACAACAGGTCTGTCCAGACAGCTTCAAATACCTACAGTTACGATTATCTTGTAGTCGCTACAGGCACAGTAACGGATACAAGTTCTATCCGCGGGTTGCAGGAAATAAATTCCAAGTTTGGTGACTACCACACGAATATAGATAACTCAATGCGGCTATGGTCAAACATAAACTCCTTCTCCGGAGGCACGCTTGTTTTGGGTCAGGCGTCCCCGACATGCAAGTGCCCGCCTTCGCCGCTGGAAGGCATACTTCTTGCTGAGCAGCTGCTCACCAGAAAGAAGATAAAGCAAAAATCAAAATTGGTGTTTTTCACGCCATATCCAAGGGCATATCCGGCAGAGCCGATCAACAAGATAGTTGAGCCGATAATGAAAGCGCGCGGCATAGACATCTATACCTTCTTCGATGTGGACTACATCGATACGCAGAAAAGTTCGATATACTCAATAGAAGGGGACGAAATACATTATGATCTACCTATAGTAATACCTCCATGCGTCGGGGTAAAAATAGAATACAAGCAGGACGTGCTTGATCAGGACCGGTTCGTCAAGGCAGACAAGTACACAATGCGCATACAAGGTTATGATGACGCTTTTGCAATAGGCGATGCTACAAACATACCGACATCTAAATCAGGCGTCACTGCGCATCTGCAGGCAAAAGTCGTAGCGAGCATAATTGAAGGTCAGAACGTAATTTTCAACGGCAGGACGCACTGCCCGTTTGATATGGCATACGGCAAGGCGACATTTGTGATAGGTTCGTATACCCAGCCCGTGGTTCCATATCCTCCATCCGCATTCAAGCATTTTATGAAAATGATGATGGCAAAAATATACTGGTCGAGTCTCAAGGGCACTTTTGATTTCATGTTCGATACTTATTTCAAAATGACCGATCCGGAAAAGCTGAACAAAAAATACAAGTAACGCCCGAAGCAGTTTCAAGCGCCACAATTTCTTTTTTCGGTAGCAAAGACAGCTTTTGAAAAGGTTTTATATTTATCATTCTTAATAAATATTGGGGACTAAATGGCTAAAGAAAAAAGCGTGAAAGAGCTAGAAGACCTTCCAGGAATTGGCGGCACTACTGCTGAAAAACTCAAAGCCGCAGGGTATGACACCTTGGAGAAAATCGCAGTTTCAGCGCCCCATGAGCTTTCGGAAATAAGCGGCATGAGTGTTGAGGCGGCAAAAAAAGCAATAGATGCGGCAAAGCAGGCAACCACGCTAGAATACAAGACAGCAGAAGAGGCATACGAAGCTCGTACAAAACTGGGCAGAATATCAACAGGTTCAAAAGAGCTGGATCAGCTCCTGGGCGGCGGCGTTGAAGCAGGAGGCATAACCGAGGTGTATGGAAAGTTCGCCGCAGGAAAGAGCCAGCTCGGCTTCCAGTTGTGCGTCAACGTACAGCTGCCTGTAGGCAAAGGAGGCCTTGGCGGCGCAGCATTCTTCATAGACACCGAAGGCACATTTAGGCCGGAAAGGATAGAAGCCATAGCAAAGAACCAGGAAATGGATGTGAATGCGGTGCTAAACAATGTTTTTCTCTTCAGGGCAGAAACGAGCGAGCAGCAGATTCTTGCAGCAGAAAGGGCAGACAAGATGATAAAAGAGAAAAACATAAAGCTTATTGTGGTTGACTCTCTTATGGCGCTGTTTAGATCGGAATTCATCGGCAGGGGAGCATTAGGCGAGAGGCAGCAGAAATTAAACGTGCACATACACAGGCTGCAATATCTTGCCGACAAATATGACCTTGCCATATACGTCACGAACCAGGTGATGGACAACCCGGCGATACTGTTTGGAGACCCAACCACGCCGGTCGGTGGCAATATAATAGCACACGCAGCCACGACAAGGCTTTACATAAGGAAAGGAAAGGAGGACAAGAGAATAGTGAGGCTTGTTGACTCGCCTAACATGCCGGAAGGAGAATGTGTAATAAAGATAACCCCTGGGGGTATAAGAGACTAGCCTTGAGTGAATACATGCTTTTTTTAATAGGCCTTGGGCTGGATTTGGGAGATATATCAATGAACGGCATATCTGCAATAAGGGCTTCCGACGAGCTTCTGCTCGATTCGTTCACCAGCTCAGTGTCAAGGGAATATCGAGACTACCTAGAAGCGGCTTCAGGCAAGCAGATAAAGGTGCTGTCGAGATCTGATATGGAAGAGAACGCTAAGTCCACAATATCAGCGGCAAAAGAAAAAAACATAGCAATATTGGTGCCAGGAGATCCGCTTACTGCAACTACGCACCATCTCATACTTGACCTTTCCAAACAGATGGGTATAGACTACAAGATAATACACTCAAGCTCCATATTTACCGCGGCGATAGGGGAAAGCGGTCTCGACATTTACCGTTTCGGCCCAACAGCAACAATACCTTTCTGGAAGAGGCACTACGAGCCCACGTCATTTCTTGAAGTTATAAAGAAAAACATGGAGAACGGTTTTCATACCCTTGTGCTTTTAGACTTCAACCAAGCCGAAGGCAAAAGCATGTCTGCAGCGGAAGCTTGCGATATTATAGAAAAGGCGCAGGAGAAAGCGGGAAAAGTGATCGAAAATGACACCCCTGTGCTTCTGCTTTCTGATATAGGAAGGAGCAGCAGCAACATTGTCTACACCACATTCCAGAAGCTGAAGTCAGCAGGCAATACCAGCGCAGCAATGAACTGCCTAATAGTGCCATCCAATCCAAATTTTGCGGAAGAAGAGGCAATGAAAAAGTATAAAACAGCAGGCAGCAAAAAAACATGAGTATGATACAATGCTTTCAATAAATTTTAGCAATGGAAAATTCTCCGTGGAAGATCAGTCTACCAAGGACATATTGAAAAATGGTCATTTTGGCAAGGAGATAAATGGCATCCTGTTCCTTGAGCCTGAAGAGGCACTATACATGATGGATGTCAGGAACGCGACATGCATGAGCAACGGCAAAGAGCTCTCTTTCAACAGCTACGCCTCCAAATTCTCGAAGAAAAGCAAGTTTATTGCCAAATATCTCACGTACAAAGACTGGCGAGACCGTGGCCTTATAATCAAAAGGCTCAGTTACGGGTTCATTCCTCCCCAGCAAAACCAAATGAAAAGATATCCCACAACTGAGCTCAAGCTGCCAACGTACACGATGACCGGCTATTTCTATTCGTCGGACCTTCTGACGATTGTTGAAGATAAGGAGAAGGGAAGGGAGATATACGAACAGCTGTGGTTTGGGCAGTACGGCTCTTACAAAGCCGCTGACAGGGGGCAGCTGAACAAGCTCGACATTTATGAAACCCTCTTTCTGATGGATCATCACGTGCTCAGCCTGAAAAACATCACAAAAGGCGGGTTGGTAAAGGCCGCAACGGCAAGGAGGCATGATTTTCTTAAGCTGTACAGTGTGTACAAGGACTGGCGGGAGAAGGGGTATGTACTCAAGACGGGCTTCAAGTTTGGCACGCATTTCAGGATATATTTTCCTGGCGCGCAGCCTATAAAGAATGACAACTGGGTGCATTCCAAGCATGTTATACACATATTTCCCAAAAATTCCAGGCTGTTGATATCGGAATGGGCAAGGGCAATAAGGGTTGCACATTCAGTGAGGAAAACATTCATACTTGCAATACCAGGGAGCCTGAAGGAGAAAAAGGAGGAGCCGGATTACATACTATACCACAGAAAGAACAAAGACATACAGACGCCGGAGGTTGATCCACCGAAATACTGCATGCTTTCCTTGAGCGAAGAGGAATACATAGGCGGAAGGGAGCTTGCAGGCGCGTTGCAGGCGGCAAGAAACATGAAACTTGATCTTGTGCTCGCCATAGCAGACAGGGAAACATCGGTTACCTACTACAAAGTAAAGCAGATAGAGCTTCCAAAAAGCGAGTACCAGTACTACGAAATAGACTGGATGCAGCCATAGCAGTTTGTTCCACTAATTGTGAAAGAATTTAAAGATTAGTATATCAAATATTATCAGGTGTTTAAATGAAGAAGCTTACTGAAATATACCATATGGACATCTATACTGATTCTGGTCAGTATATTGGCGACGTGCAGGACATAATCCTCGACTTGGAGAAGCGCGAGGTAACAAGGCTGCTCACAATACCTTGGAAGAGCGCCAAAAACAATGTTAACAACTCGCTCAAGCAGAACAGCATAATATTCAGGCACATAAAGAGCATAGGCAATGTGATTATCGTCGCCGCGGGCGCAAAGAGCGCTTCTGAGAATGCAGCGAGCGAGGAAGTAACAGACCTGTCCTGATTTTATTTTTTTATTGTTCTCCTTCTTTTTCCAATGATTCAATGTGCGCTAGTAAGCACGCTCCAGTAATTGATGGATGAAATTCGCAAAGCATTAATAAATGTGTTTTTAATTATAATCCTAGGTTTTCAAATGGTCAGAAAAAATGGCATGTTCATAGTGTTTGAAGGTCTTGACGGTGCAGGCAGCACTACACAAGCCACGTTGCTCGAAATCAACCTTAAAAAAATCGGATATAAAACAGCGCTTACAAAAGAGCCAACTGTCGGGCTGATGGGTGGGCTGATAAAAGCAGCACTTGCCGGAGAGTGGAAGATCAATCCACTTGCGCTCCAGCTTCTTTTTTCTGCAGACAGGGCCCAGCATGTAGAATCCCAGATAATACCGGCGTTGGAAAGCGGTAAGATAGTAATAAGCGACAGATATTTCTTTTCTTCCGTTGCCTACGGTGCTGCAACCGGAGTTGACAAGGACTGGCTCCTCGCCGTAAATAAGAATTTCAAAATACCGGACATAACATTTTTCATAGATGTATCGCCAAAGACCTCAATAAAAAGAATAGCAACAGGCAGGTTCACCGCCGAGCTTTTTGAAAAGGAAGAGGCGCTGACAAAGGTAAGGGAACAGTATAGAAAGCTAGCAAAACAGTTCGGGTTCAAAATGATAAACGGAGAAAGAAGCATAGAAGATATAAGCAAAGAAATATTTGAAATAGTTAAAAAAGCGCTGTGACACTTGCGCTCCCATCGTCTAGTGGTCAAGGATACAGGCCCTTCGAGCCTGGGACCCGGGTTCAAATCCCGGCGGGAGCATTTTCCTATTTCGACGTCAAACTTAGGTTCGAAAAGCCCTAATCAGTCAATTTCTTCCAAGCCCAAAAACACAAAAGGTGGGTTCGATTATGACACATTTCTGAGTCTTGTCAAGGCACAGAGTACGCAACTCAGTTTTCATCAGCTAAAAGAGCTGAAAGGTGCAATAAATCACGTCTTTGCGAAGAAGTATCGAGGCAGCGCTCCGCCGAAATACGGTACGATAAACAAAGGCTTCACTGAACTTGAATTGCAGAGCTTCCTCAGAAGCGTAAAAACCGATAAGTTCAGGCTTTTGTTCAAGTACCAGGCATATCTAGGTCTGCGCATTGGCGAAGTCTGCAAGTTGCACATAAGCAACATCGACTTCGACAAGCGCGAACTAACAATAAAAAGCGAAAAATCAGGCAAAATTGACACTCTCCTCATACCGTTTGATCTTTTCAAGGATACAGTGGAATACATAGCCAAGAATGAAGCCGCAATAAAGGCTTCAAACGGCTATGTATTCTTCAAAGAAAACGACAACAATAGAAACAAGGTACTGCATATAGATCAAAACTACGCGCGCAAAGTTTTCAGGGAAACGATACAAAAATGTGGTTTGGACAGCGTATATGGTACTTCAGACGAGAGCTTCTACCACAGGCCCGAACGCCACCTGCACAGGCTGACTACGCATAGCCTGCGCCACTACGCGATAACAAGGTTTGCAAAGGCAACGAACGGCAATGTAGTTCTTGCAAGTAGGTTTGCCCG
>JAGDYB010000019.1:1490-2006 GCA_023270055.1 Microcaldota archaeon | reverse complement strand
CGAAGAGCTTTATAAAAACATAGATTTTGTTTTTAATAATTCGGAATTAAATTCAATTAAATTATTATCTAAGACTACCAAAAGGGTTATATAAATGTGCTGTAAAGCAAATATTAAGGATATGCGATTTGGCATCGCTATACAAATGGCCAACTTTATTCTGGGCGATTGTAGCAGTTTGCACATAATAGTTAGCATATGCTTTAAATAACTTGAATGGTGATATTAATGATAGAGTATATGAAATCATTACCTCCTCTAGATTACATATATAATGGAGATAGTTTAGAATATATGAAAGGCCTTCCAGATTCATTTGTTGATTTGGTTATAGCAGATCCACCTTTTAATATTGGTAAAAAATACGATTCTTATAATGATAATCTTAAGTTTAGTGACTATCTTAACTGGTGTTATCAATGGCTAGATGAAGTATTTAGACTTCTTAAACCAACAGGCAGCCTCTATTTGTTCAATTATCCAGAAAACAATGCTTACTTAAAAGTATATCTAGAT
>JAGDYB010000019.1:0-1476 GCA_023270055.1 Microcaldota archaeon | reverse complement strand
AGCGAATAAAGAGATTAATAGAAAGCGGCAAAAAAGGTACCGGACCTTACGACGTCTTTTTATTTAATATAGTTAAAAACGTAAGCAAACAAAAAACAGAGCATATAGCCCAATTACCGTTAGAACTGGTCGAGATATTTGTTAAAGCAAGTAGCCTCCCAGGGCAATTAGTTTTTGATCCATTCATGGGAAGTGGCACAACTGCTGTGGCAGCAGTAAAAAACAATAGACACTACTTAGGCTGTGAAATCAGCAAAAAATATTACCATATAATACAAACTAGATTGAGTGAGGTTACCAGACAACTTCCAATTTCAAGTTTTCAAGAAAGAAATAATGAAAAATTAGAAAATAGTGTTCAATCTATTGGAATTCAGACCCATGCATAATCAGCTATTTTCTATTGCAATCCTGTATTCCATAGCCTTAACAAGTTGTATGGAATCAAGCCTATCCTCATCTAGGAATTTGTATTCATAAATTCTGTAAATATTACTATGTGTTTTTAATAAAAATAATAAAATAAAACTAAAACAGTCATTAACATGAATACCCGACGTGCTTTGTTTGTAAACGAAACGACCGTTTGACCAAAAATCATAGGAGACTTTGCAAATGCATTTCACTGACGTTCTCTATAAATTGAATAACAATCCAGAGATGGCTTTTGTGTCGACAGATTTTGAAGAAGACCCAGCTATGGCTAGTAAACACCTATCTTATCTTTATAAGAAACAACAAATAGACAGAAGACCATATAACGGACCAGTTAAACACATTAGATTCGAGTATTATTCCAAAAAACAAAAAAATGTTGAGACACCAATACAACCAGACCAAAAATTAGAAGAATATCAAAAATCAGAAGAATCTTCTGTGCTTATCGAAGCAATATCAACGTTAGCGAATGAACCGGTTATTGAATCTGTACACGCAAGTAGTGCTACGTCATTGATAGAGTTGATCAGAAAAATCGTCAAAGAAGTAATCTCTGATGAACTGAATAGCATAATTAGCAACGCTAATGACATTGTAAACAATAAAACACATTCTGTGATATCTACACCTACTCCACCAAAACTCACAAAGGTGTTGTTGATAGGACTGCTGCCAAACCAGGAAAATATCATCAAAAACGAATATTCTGACATGTTTGAGTTAGTTTTTGCCAACCGGGAGTTGCCTGGAGGAGTTTTGAAAGGGAAAGCTTCTAAATGTGCTAATACTCTTGTGTTAACTGATTTTATAAGTCACACTGTGGAGAAAGCCCTGTCTAGGGTACATGGATATGTGCGCGTATCCGGGGGAATCTCATCTCTTAGAGTTGAATTGAATAAAATTATTAAAGAACAACACAACAATATGTAAAACATTTTTGTTGTTCATTGATAACAATTAATCCCCCAGAAAGGGGGATTTCTTTTTTCAATTGTGTTTTTTGGTTTTTGTATATTTGTTTTTTATTTTTGACTACCT
>JAGDYB010000007.1 GCA_023270055.1 Microcaldota archaeon | reverse complement strand
ATTTAGGTGTTGAAAATATGCTTTTACATATTCGTTGCTACACAGTGAGAAGAAGTAGTAAAAGAATAGAAGTGTGAGGTTCCCGGCTAGCTTTGCTATAATAGTCTGAAATAACCTGTTATGTAAGTTCCGATTGGTTGAAAAGGAGTTTGGAAGCGTTGACAAGGAACCCCACTGTATTGCCGGCCTCGCTACTTGCAGTATAAGGCTCGACAATGGTTGCAGTTATTATCGTGTTATTATGCAATGCAGAAATGGAGTATATGCTAGCATTTGCTTGAGTAACTTCAACGCCAGCATAGTTGGCTGGCAGATGAGAAATGGGAATTAGTGTAGTGTTAGAAACAGTGATGTTTGTATAGTTTGTTATGTAATCGTAAGCTTTCAGCGCAGTAGTGTCATTGGAGTATGCGAGAAAGCGCAGCAGAAGCTGGCTATTGGAATAGTTGTATATGAACATCACTCCCTCGACATAGCCATTTGAAATCGGAAGTCCAGATGCTGGATAAAATGGAGAAGCACTCGTAAAGGTATAATTGCCTATCTTATAAGCAGGCGGCGTCATAATGTTTTTAACAGTAACAATTGTTGTTAACAAAGATGTTGAAGAAGTAGTTACGGTAAGCTTTGGTACGATAACATATGCCATAATTGCAAATACCAAAAATATAATCATCAAAGACAAAATAACAAAGTTATTGGTTTTCATGTTTTTCACCCTACAGTACAACCTGATGGGCTACAATGATTAAAGTAGCCATTTACACAACCTTGGAAGGCACCAGTGGTACAAGAATAACTATGATAGCAATTTGTGCCCAAATGCGCACAATCAAACGCTTCGCAGGGAGTCGACCCTAATAATGAGTAATTTCCACGGATCCTTGGCGCCGTTTGCAGGCTGGCTTGTATTAAGAACGCTGAGCGAGATTGTGGCAGTTGTTGAAGAAAAGAGCGGAGAGACATGGGCTGTGAAGCCGCCGAGATAAGTTTGAGGCGCAGAGGTTTTGCACAAGGTCGCATTGCCGCTTGGGCAAGGAATAGCTGAGAGGTAGATCTTGCCAGACTCGAGAGCACCGAGGGCAAGCGCCTTTTGAGGCAATGTCACGTTGCAAATTATCGCGCCGCCAGGAAGCACGAAACTGGGCATGCATGTGCCTGCATACGTTGTGCCGCTCACATTCAGCGACAGTGTAGGATTAAGCAGAGGTATAGTTTGGAGGTTAGAAAGGAAAATTCCTACCTTTGTACCGAGCGAGTTAGAGGCAAAGATCATGCCTTTGCAATAAGCACCGCTAACAAACGTGCAAGAACTCGGGGCGATGTAAGAAGGTGCAAGTGTGAAATAGAGAAGTAGAGAAATAATGATAGCAATTACAAGAAGAGCCCAGCTGTACGTCAGCAAATATTCCATTGCGCTTTGCGCTTTCTTTTCGCCGATTGCACGCGTAGAATGGCTACGCACACGCCTTTGACTCGACCTGCGCCTAGGCATTGACTCGTTATAATGTGCACAAAAATGCTTATAAAACATGCGTATAAGGCGTCATCCTACAATCTAACAAGCGAGCGTTATTTGCGCTTTTTTATACCTTTTAATTTCGAACCGTGTGTTGTAAACCAGCCCTAGCAACAGTTAGCTCTTTTTGCAGCTTTGTTTCTGGAGAAAGCAGATCGGCAACACGCCCTGGAAATGGAAATTACAGATTTCCTAAATCCCATATAACAGAATAGAGCAGCATTTGGCAACTTCGTCTTTTCTTGTTATACTCCAGTGAAAGACATGCAATCTTTTGCCCTAGCTAACTGTGCTGTTCGCTGGTCCAAGTATCTTGAAAAGATAAAAGGAAACATTCCAGGAATAGTTGTCCAAGTGCGAAATTGCAATCGGATACATCTTATACGATTTCATAACCTGCTCGCATTGCTGCTCGGTGTTAGGGGACCCAGTTAAATTTATGTAACAACTTATGCTGTAATCAAAATAAAGGCAGCCATGCGACAAGTTCATTAGCTTGGAATTGTAGCTGCTTAGGTTTGCCCATCCGGCGTATATGTTCCCTCTGCCCAAAACATACCACAAAGGCGGCTTGAAGGTAAGCACAAAGCAATTCGGTGGTATTAACTTGTAATTTTGCATTATGAATCTTTCATCATATCGCTCTGCGGCAAAAGGATAAATGTGATAGGGGGACATTGTCACTACGGTAGAGAAAAACCAAGCCGATTCGCCGAATAGCAATACGAGCATCACACCCAAAAACAAATAGGCGTTTAATGGCGCGTTTTTGTGCTGTTTTGAATTTCCAGACAACGCAAAAAACTTCTTCTTATTTGCAAGGTTAAAGATCGAAACAAAACCGTATGCGGCAAGTACTGCTATTACTGGGAACGCGCTTATGAAATATCTTACATCATCGCCTGCGCTATAGTTGACTCCGCCGGCATAATATGAAGTATAAAACAGAAACACTATCGCAAACCATAGCAAAAAGAAAGCTAGTTCGCGGTATTTTTTACTGAGAAAAAGAAATAATGCGCCTGCTAGCGCAAAGACAGAATAAGCTAGCGGAAATTCGTCGTAATAGTAAGAATGAAAAACAGCGACATACACTTTGTCGTAGACTCCGAACCAAAACAGCAGGTTCTCTACAAAGTTGCTCCGCAAATAGGCAAAACTGAAATTCGGCTGGCCTTGAGGCGCACCAAACGAGAAGTTTGAAGCGGCATAAACGTAAAGTAGCGCTGGAAACGCCACTATGGCTGCGATGATTAAAAGAAGAGCAAGCCTTTTAAGATTCTTCGTGACCTCTGGTCCGTCGAATTTGTCCTTGTCAAGAAGAAGGAGAAGAAGCAGTACTCCTATGGCAAACACCATATCAACTTTCATGTTCAACATATACGCTATTGAGAAAACAGCAGCAATCCCTGCAAGCATACTTTTTCTTTTCACGTATACTGACAAAAGAAACACTGAAAGCAGAAGAAAAGTAACAGCTGGCGTGTCCAATATGTTGCTTCTTGAATAGCTCATAAACAAAGGAGTGAAAGCCAGGATTGCACTTGACAAAATCCCTACTCTAAGATCTTTGAGCAGAACGTACACGATAAGAAAAATCAGAACTATGGAAAAAACAGAAAAAAGAAGCTCCATGTTGTAAGCCAATCCGAAACTCACGCCAAAAAAGTAAGACGGGATAGCAAGCAGGAAAGGCCAGCCAGGGGGTTGGTGTATAAAGCCAGGAGTTCCGGGAACGCAGGATGTCGCATTGGAGAAGCTGCAAACCGCCGCTAGATGCTCCGTAAGCAACATTTTTGCAACGCTAACGTATATGTATTCGTCATTGTACAGCAAATGAGTAGGCTTTACAAATGCAACCTCTAGAAAAACGAAAATTAAAATCACAACGAGAAGGTATGCATAATATTTTCTGCTTATTCCGCTTATCGCCTTTCTTATCTCTTTATACGCAAGCAGCAAAGAAATGAGCAAACCTGCAAACAAGAAAACGGAGTAATAGAAATAAAATGCCTGTACAGGCTGTCGCTGGAACTGCGCAAGCACCTGCGCACCTATATTAAGAATAAATGGCACATATATCGGCATCTCACCACTCCACTACCTGTTTTTGGCCGGCTTATTCCTTTTTGCCGACTTATACTGCAACCTGAAGAATAGGTATATGTACACGACTGCCAGCACAGCAGAAGCAAAGTACAAAATAAGCGTTTGTGAAACTCCTGCCTTGTGCTCTATACCTGGCGCTGGCACAATAGTAGTTGTTGTCTCGTTTTTGAAGCTTATATTAGAATTGTAAAAACTAACGTTGACAGAGTTCACGCTTGTGTACGGACTTGAAAATCCTGAAAAAATCTTCAAGTCTGCAAAATAAACATGCGATGAATTGTAAATTGAAAGCCCGTTTGCTGAGCTGGCATTTGTTGGAATTATCTCCGTATTGGTTATACTGACGTGCGTAGAGTTGGAGATTTTAATGCCATTGCCAAAGATGCGGCATCCGTACAGCGATACGTTAGTCGCATTGCTTATTACAAAGCCGTAGTAAAGGGCGTTTATCGTACCGTTATTGCAGTTGATAGTTATGTTTTTGCCCGTAATATATGCGCCTATATAGCATGGAGCATGCACTAATACCGGAGCCGTTTGACTCACCGGAAACAACTGGCTCACCATAGTATAAGTGCCGCTCACATCTATAATGCTTGAGATCCTGGTGCTATTAAACTGCGTGCTGCAGAATCCAAGTCCGTAACTGAAAGACGGGGTTGTCGAGTCCTGTATGAATTTTCCTTCTCCGGGAATACGTCCTGGCATGAGTATTATTGAAGAATTCAGACCTATCCCGGTCTTTTGCCGATACGAAAGATAATAAACATATGTGCCGTTGGCATAGCTGCCGTTGGCATTTGAAGATGGGAAAGAAAGAAGTTTTTCTACGTAGGTGCCGTTTGCTATGGAAGTGTTGAGCGGATTCATCACAAAGCCCAGAGCAGTGGAATAGCGGTAGATGTAAGCGCTGAAGTTCCAATTTGCATCCTGTGGCGGAACCGCAACAAGCCACTTGATGGTCATGTTGCGCTTTCCGTTGTCAGGTAAGATGTAATAGTTGAATTTAGGATAGACAGGAGCAATGTACACCGGCGTGAGATTTGTGTTGCGGGTAATATTCAAAAAGTACATTACAAGCTGGTCGTAGGATATAAAAGAATATTCTATGGCATACGGATTATAATTCACCATGCCGTTTCTCGTTAGGGAGTATGCGGGAACCATAAATACTTTGCTCCCGAAAATGTTTCCGTACCGTTTGCGAGTAAAATTGAAATATATTGCGGTTTGGTTCTGATTGTATACTCCAAATTGCATAGTCTTGTTGAGCCTGCTTATCAGATTCACTATGCCGCTGCTGAACGAAGGTTGCATTTGCAACTCGGTATTGTTTATGTGTATGGAATTGTTAAATAAAGGGATTATGTAGCCGAATGCTGCTATGCGGTTTCCAAACAGAGATGTGGAATTGCTGCCGAATGGCTCGAAAACGCTTATGTTTAGCAAGTAGCCGACGGTTATAGAAGAATTGTTGCTGTATACTGCAGTGAAATTGGTATATTTGGGGCTTATCAAGTCTGCAAATGACTCGTTACCTAGCAGGATCCTTGACCGGTTGAAGCTGCAGTTGAACAGGTAATCCTCGGTATTCAAGCCCGCAAACTTTATTGTCGTGCCCTTGCCAAAAGAAACATTGTCGCAAACAAGCTTGTTGTCTGATGCATGCAAAGCGAAAATTATGTTAAAACTGGCACATGCTTTCTGATTTAAAATATATGTTCTGTTTGACAAGGATATGGTCACGTTGCAGACGCTGTTGTTAGCACCCTGCGCTTTAGCCAGCGAAAAGGCCAGAAAGAACAACACGAGTACATATGACAGAACGAACCTCATGGCGGGCAATTTCAAGATCCATCACCTTGCATTATCCTGCTTTTTATGAATAAAATTTGAATTCAACTAATATTAGGAACCTGACAAATTATAAATCTTTTTATCGTCGTTAACTACAATCCCTACAGCAGGGGTTACTTTCTCTCTTTCGACGGTAAACCCCTGCAGA
>JAGDYB010000009.1 GCA_023270055.1 Microcaldota archaeon | reverse complement strand
ATATTCCTGCCGGACCACAGGCCTGACAAAAACCCGCCCAAGCTGGAGGATTTCAGCGAAGAAGACAGGAAGAAAATACTAGCATGGAAGAAAAGGCATGACGAAGCAGAGAAAAGGATAAAGGAAGAGGAGCTTGAGAAAAAGAGAAAAGAAGAAGAGGAACACAAGAGATGGTGGCTCAGCGTTGGAGGTAAGGAATGAGAGCATAAATCTAAGCAAGCATAGCGGCCCCGCAGGAGGTGCAACACGTCTCTTCAGTATTTGCATCTCTTGCAAGCACACCCTTGCACACTGGGCATAGCATGAGGAAATATTGCATGGAAGAAATAAAAGGGTTTAACTACTTGTTTTCTAAAAGAATTAGTAAACCAGATTTGTCACTTTATATTGAATTAGTGTATAAGCAGCTTTGTTAAAAAGTCAATTTTTGTCGATAAAGTCTTAAAAATTTTGATAAAGTCGGACTAAATCAACAAAGCCCGAATACTGCAATTTGTCATATAATACTAAAAAATTTATCTGAGCTCGGAAAAGAGTTTTCCAACGCGCGCCAGGTTTACAAAAGCATTCTTCTTCCTGTCATAATCTTTCGAAAAGCCACTCCACGCGCCGTTGGTTAGCGTGTCGGACACGCTGAATACTGCGGCAGCGCGCAGCCCTCTCCTCTTCGCCACTGCGAACAGCGCCGCAGCTTCCATCTCGACCGTAAATATGCCCATCCTGGAATACCTTCTCACCTCTTCAACGCTTTCCATGTAAGGGGCGTCTATGGTCCACGTCGGGCCCTTTGCGAATTCAAGTCTGTTTTTGTTCAATGCCTGTTCCAGCGAAGATACAAGCTTTGCATCAGGCTTAACATACAGCGAGTTCCTTATGTAATGGTGCGAAACCCCATCGTCGCGCAGCGCTTTTGTGCACAACACTATATCCCCAACTTCCAGCCCTTTGCGTATGCCTCCTGCCGCGCCCAGTATGAGAAATTCCTTTATCCCCATGGCCCAGAACTCGTCCTCGGTTGCTGCGGTAAGCGGCGCGCCTATACCTAGCCTAGCAATGATCGTGCCATTCAAAGCACCCGAGCTGTACAGCTTTATATCCTTTACCTTGGCCTTTTTGGCTATTGCATTTTCTTTCCTTACCCTATATTCCGCAGCAAACGTCCTTGCAAGCCTGTCCGAGTATATGAATATTGCTTTCGTGAAGCCTATATCCTTGAGCATGTCCTTGTGTTTTATAAAATCAAAAGGGCTGTATAACGGCTTAAATTTGTGCTTTGCAGCGCCAGCCTTGGGAAAGTTTACATCTTCCATAAAAAATATCTAATGTCAAAAGTCTTAAAACTTATCTTTAAGTGAGCACGAACACACGCAGTTGCATATTGTTGGTGTTCCATTTTTATAGGTATTTCTTTTATTATTTTGCAGGCAATATATTTAGTGTACTACTGCGGCAGTCAACACGGCAATTGGGGATGTAATGGACTCAGCAATATCAAATGGGTTGGAGGACAAGTTCAAGGATTTCTTCAATACCTACTATATAGACAAGATAAACGAGATGTTCATAGCTTATCCAGAAAAACGCAGCATACTGGTCGACATAAAGGATCTCGAGAGGTATGATGCGGAGCTTGCAAATGAGCTTATAGAGCAGCCTGACGTGGTGCTGCAGGCGGCAAACGCCGCCCTCGCCAGCTTCAACCCAAACACCGAGGCAAAGGAGCCGGTATATGCAAGGTTTCACGGCCTTGAAAGCGCGAACATACTAATCCTTGATGTCGGTTCGCAGTACATAGGCAAATTCATAAACATCGATTCGCTTGTGGTGAAGCGTTCCGAGATTATACCGAAGGTGAGGGTGGGTACATACAAGTGCAGTTTCTGCGGCACAGTGCTCAAGGTCAGAATAGACAAGGAAGAGGTGCCAGAAGTGTGCCCTCAGTGCAAGAGGCGGTCGCTTAAGCAGGTAAACGAAGAGTCAGAATTCGTCAATCTGCAACGCATAGCGGTACAGGACCCGTTAGAGAAGCTCAAGGGAAGCATGCCTACGTGGCAGCTCGAGGTTCTGCTTGAGGATGACCTTGTCAACACAATACTGCCCGGAGACAGGGTTGAGATAAGTGGCGTACTTAGGATAAGGCCTCGCAGAACCATGCGGGGCAAGGAGGAAAAAACCCTTTTTACTGTTTACTTTGAAGCGAATT
This sequence comes from Microcaldota archaeon, assembly GCA_023270055.1. Classification (GTDB taxonomy): domain Archaea; phylum Micrarchaeota; class Micrarchaeia; order Micrarchaeales; family CABMGC01; genus JAGDYB01. The sequence continues at coordinate 4,559 of JAGDYB010000009.1, read as the reverse complement.
CGATAATACCAAAGCAAAAGGAGTTTGCGGAGCTCGAGATAAGTGAAGAAGAGGAAATGGAGATAAAGGAGATGGCAAAAGACCCGCAGATCTTTGAAAAGATAGCCAAATCAATAGCCCCTTCAATTTACGGCTACGACGAGATAAAACAGGCGCTTGCGCTACAGCTTTTTGGCGGCACTCCAAACAAGACCCTCATAGATGGTGGGGTTATAAGGAGCGATATACACATACTGCTCATAGGTGACCCTGGTTCGGCAAAGACAAGGTTGCTCCAATCAGTTTCCATGCTCGTGCCGAAGGGCATATATGTCAGTGGTAAATCCACAACATCTGCAGGACTTACCGCGTCGGCTGAGAGGGATGAATTTTCTGAGGGCGGTTGGACGCTGAAGGCCGGTGCGCTTGTGCTCGGTTCAGGGGGAGAGGTCAGCATAGACGAGTTCGACAAGATAAGCGAGGACGACAAGTCTTCGTTGCTAGAGGCCATGGAGTCGCAGACCATAAGTATTGCAAAGGCTGGCATAGTGGCGAGGTTCAACACAAAAACTTCAGTAGTTGCTGCTGCCAACCCAAAGTTTGGCAGATTCGACCCGAACAACTACCCAGCAGAGCAGTTCGACATACCTCCTGCGCTGCTGTCAAGATTTGATCTCATATTTCCGATAAGGGATATTCTTGACGAGGTGAAGGACAGGCAAATAGCTGAGCACATACTGCTGCAGCACCAAGCCGCAAGCGCTAAGATAGCAAACTTAGAAAACTATGATCAGGTTGCACCCCCTCCAATAGAGCCTGCAATACTTAGGAAATATATCGCATATGCAAAAAGAAACATATCGCCAATGATCAACAACGAGGCGAAGACAAGGATAGAAAACTACTATGTCGAGCTCAGAAAGCTAGGTATAAAACAAGGCACCGTGCCCATGACGCCTAGGCAGATTGAAGGGCTGGTCAGGTTGGCGGAGGCGAGCGCAAAATCGCGCCTGTCAAACGTGGCCGAGCTGAGAGACGCTGAAAGGGCGATATCGTTGCTTGAATACATGCTTAGCACGCTAGCAGTGGACAGAGGCAACAGGAGGGATATAGACATACTCGCCACCGGAATGCCAAGGGAGAAAGTTAACAAGATAAACACCGTAATGGGTATAATCAAAAAGCTGGAGGATGACAGCGGCAGCGCAAAACTGGTCGAGGTCCTTGATGAGGCTGAAAAGGCAGGCATCGACCGCGTTTCTGCTACGAAGTTCATAGACGAGCTCGAAAGGAGCGGAGACATATACAGCCCTAAACCAGGCATACTGAAAATAGTGAGGCACGAGGAAGGGTGACAGGTGTTTGATTGCTTAGGCTCATAGAAAACAGGCAGCTAGTGCACATACTTGTTCTGTTTATGATTGTGCAGTTCGGCGGCCTGCTTGTTGCATCGCTCGTGTTCAGCACAACACCGCCAGTTGTGATAACCAGCAGCAGCGAGACGGTTTCCACCTCGCAGGTCATAGAGTATTTCGGCTACATAGTGCTCGCGACGCTTGTCATACTGCTTGTGTTCAAGGTATATCATGGCAACCTGCTGTTCATTCTGCTTGAGGCATACGTAGTTGGCGTTAGCTCGTTCTTCGTGTTTGCAATAGTAATATCATACCTGCTTCCAGCGCTTGCAGCTAATTACGTATATCTGCTTTCCATCGTGCTCGCTCTTGCACTCATAATTGCGAAGAACAAGAGGCCCAGGCTGCGCAATGTCGCAACGGTTTTTGCAAGCATAGGCGTCGGAGTCGTGCTCGGCTTCATTTTCTCTATTTACATAGCTTACCTCTTCATGCTGATCATTGCGATTTACGATTATGTTGCGGTCTTCGTTACGAAGCACATGGTGACGCTTGCAAACGCACTGTCGACAAGAAACCTTGCATTTCTAATAGGCACTTCCGACGTGGAGCTGCTGCCGCCCAGCTACCTTAAAAAGAAGGAAATGAGGGACTATGCCAAATATAAAAGCGAGCTGAAAAAGTCTGGCAATCCTATTCTTCTAAAGCTTCTGAAAAGCAACAAGTATCCCATAGTGTCGCAGATTCAGCTTGGTGCCGGCGATTTGGGCATACCGCTCATGGTTGCGGTGAGCGCATATACTGTGTTCTTCAACTACTTCCTAAGCGTTATGGTAATAATAGGCGCAGCTTTCGGGTTGACCGCCACAATGGTCTTCCTAAGAGTATACAAGAAGCCGCTGCCTGCTATACCGCCACTCTTCTCATTCGTGTCAATATTCTTGGGTATCGGCATACTAGCAAAGATAGGTTCCAACGTCGCGGCATATGTCTTTATCTTGATTGGTGCGGTTGCATTTCTTGTCACGATGATGCTAGAGACAAGGAAGGTTAAATGAGGCTGTCTGACACGGTTCCTGTTTCTGCCTATCACAAACAATATTTTAAACAAGGGAATGCTATCAATACAGCATGTAGCCTGAATACTATGGGCCTGCAAGCATCGCTCCTATTGTGCTGCCGTATGTCAATGGCTTTTTCAAAAATCACAAATATTATAAGGATTTGTTAAGGTTAGTAATGCTTAAATATCAAGAAAGGCACAATAATATCTAAGGCGAGAAAATGAAAAGACTCTTCAGGGACGATGACAGAGAGCTATTCAGCGAGGTTCACATTATATACAATGCAAAGGACATAAAAGATATAAATAAAATACTCGAAAAAGAAGGGCTCGAGATTGAATTTGACTCGCGCACTCTGGGCGGCAGTGACGTACAAGAATATTCAATATATTACAATGGAACGGAAGTTGCCAAAGTTTCTCGCTCTGACGATTGGGCGCTATTCGGCACTGACGTTTATAAGACTAGATGGGAGACCGAGATCTACGATGATGACGGTTTCTACGAAGATGGAGGCTGGCGCGAAAAGATAAAGCTAGTTTATGACAAAATTGCAGAGGAAGATGACAGTTTGTTCAAATCTTTGGCAAGAGATTTATAGTGTGATCAAAGAGTCTAAAACACAGCAAAAACAATAATCAAAAATCTGCTTTTGCGTAAATGAACGCCACTCCAATGGAAGAAGAACAAAGAGAGATTTAGGCTAAAGGCTATTTTGTAGTCTACAGAAAACCCTGTTTGATAGGGCAAAGGAGTAACCGCGGCTGACATACTGAAGTAAACACAAAGTCATTTATCCTACTTTTGCAGAAAAGTTTTGATTGTTGCTATTTAAAATTGGCATTGTGGAACAGATATGCAAGGATATACAAATAACGCAAAGCAAGTCTATGGCGGTGTGTAGCCAGAGTACCAAGAGCCAGTGAACGTCACGCCCGTTGCGACGCCGTTGTGGCCGTTGCCGCTGTAGTCGTTGGCGTTGCCGTTGAGAGGCCACCAACCAACAAGGTTCTGCAAACGTATGGGCGCGCCGCCAATGCCCTCTTGATATAAGGACTTTATACCATTACTTGAAAGTGCAGAATCGTAAAGTTGAACATTTGCAATGTACCCGTCAAAATAATTACCATATGGACTGCCTCGGCAATTAAAACCACTACCTATATAGTATTGCCAAGCCCAATTGAACCCGCTGCAACCTGTAAAACCACAATTAGTAACTGTATTAGATGTAGCGTATAACTGACCATTTAAATATGCATAAAAACCGTTTTTTGCACTTAAAACATAAACTAGCTGATACCATTTGTTTGGTATTATTTTTGATCCTGCAAAATCTGTTTCACTCCACGTATTGAACCATAATTCATTGTTTGAGGGGTTAAGCCAAAATATTCTATCGCAGCCATTTCCCATAATAACTTGCATGCTACCATTAAGTTTGAAAGGATAAAACCATTCAACAAACGTTTCATTTAGCTGCGGGATATAACTGCCGACAGGTAAAGAATAATCGGTATCGTAGCAGCCTGTGCAGGAACAGCCAGAAGTGCTTCCTGCTGTCGCTCCGCATGCAACATAAGGAAAATTTATTACAATATAGCTGTTCTGCCCATTGAACTGCGCTACGTACTGTGGCAGCTCGCCATTGCATACTCCTTCAAGGTTTATGAATGAGGTTGTACCAGGGCCATCGGGTCTGAAGACTTGGCATGCGCCTGGCTGTGCCTTCGGCGCGTATGCCATCGGGTTGAAAACTCCCAATTGGAAGAGTGCTGCAAGGACGATGCTTATGATAAGAATGGCCCACCCGTATGTCATCAGGTACTCCATCGCAGATTGAGCTTTTGCTCTAGCTTTTAACAAAGGACTTACCCTGAATACGGCTTTAAGATTGCCATTCCTTTTCCAGCCTTGAATGCATGAGGCCTTGCCCGTTTTCTGCATGCTCTCACTGATACTATTAAAAAAAACAATAAATACCTTGCTGTCTGCTGGGCTTTGGCAGTTTTACTTCATTTTTTGTATATCGGAGTTGAACACTTTAATTGATGCCGCAGGTCGGAGGCACGCCTTTTTTACAAATCTTTTTGCATATGCAAAGAGTACGCAATGCAATACAAGTCAGCAACGTGTAGCCCTATTTACTTAGCTAGAAGAA
>JAGDYB010000004.1 GCA_023270055.1 Microcaldota archaeon | reverse complement strand
CAATAAGCAAGCGTCACGTGCGCTGCTGCTGCAAGTGCAAGCCACTCTGGAATGCTGTTCAGAAGATCTTCCTTTCCTATGGTGTCTAGCTTTTTGCTGAATGAGTCAAGCTTCCTCATAATCTCTACTTGTGCCTCTATTCTATCTAGGCTTACAGCCGTACTGCTATCTTCTCTGCTTGTTTTTACTGCATGAACCATCATACCACAACAGCTTCTAGATCACTCTTGGTATAAAAATATTACTCTGGTTTTGTTAATCTGCGCTTTGCAAGTGATTGCGCCGCGGTGCTCGCAAGGATACGATTGAATGTCGTTTAACCCAATCTGTTTGCCTAAAGGCCTTGTTTGCTTAGAGCGCTCAAAACGATATTGTCTGGTAGCCCTCCTCGATGCTTTTTGTTATATACTGTCCTGCTGGCAACAGCTCGAAGTTTTTGCCAAGTTTGCCGTCTACTGCTGCGCCTTTCGCCACATACACGCACGCTTTTGGCCTTATCGCGCCAAGCTCTCCGAACTTTTTCATGAGCTCTTCGCTGCCTGCTACCTTCGCCTCGCTTGGGCCAAATAGTATGACGCGAATGTCGTGCCCCGCTTCTGACTGTCTTTTCGCGAAATTCAATGCCACATTTATCTTCTCGTCTTCGCTACTCACTATAACTACCAAAATCTTTGCCATTCAAATTTCACCTGTTTCAACACGTTCCAACAAAAATCGCTCTAATTATATTACATGTGAAATAACGCAGGCTAGCTATATATTTGTTTTTGTTTGCTTTTGTTTTTCGAAAAGGCGCCGTCAGCATCGCGACTGCCGCATCTAGAATTTTTTGCCCCTGTATCTTGCGCCAATTGCCTCCTGCTCTATCATGAACGCCTTGTCAGATTCCTTCGACATGTACCATATTGAAATGGCGATAAACAGTATGCCGAATATGGTATAAACACTCAGTGCGTGCACGAAAATCTCGTATAGCAAAGCAAGGAAAAGTATGTCCGAATCTGCAAGAATGTAGAGTATGGAAGAGTATGATATGGTTTTGCTGCTATTCTGCAGCGTTCTGAATACGGCAAAGCTTGCGTAAGTTCCAAGCGCCACTATTACGCCCGCAAGCAGGGCATAGGAAAGGCCGGAAAAGACATATACGTGCGCACTGAAAAACATGAACGGCAATATGGCCACGCCTTCGAATATGTCCATGGTAAGGAGCGACGGCGAAGTTTCCCTGCTTCTCAGTCCGGTCTCTGCGAAGAGAAATCCAGATACGCCATAAAGGAGAATAAGCAGCAACGAGAGCAGTATGTCGTATGTGCTTATTGTGTAAAGGTTTATATTTGCAACTGAGATCAATATGAAGCCTGCGCCGGCCGCAATGCCGCCAAGGACAAGCCTAACAAGCGACTTTCTTGGTATTTTCTGTTTTTTTACAATTATTTGCATGGCTATAAAGACAACTATCGTCGGCGCCACCAGCGAGTAGATTATGGCTGAATTCTGGTAATTGAATATGCTGAGCAGCAGGGCGTTCGAGACGCCATAGAATATGCCAGCCATTATTGGATAAAATGAGAGGTTGAGCTTGGCGCGCTTGTAGAGCACAACCAGCAGCGGCACGACGATGAGTCCGACAGTCATGGCTTCGGCGGTGAGGGCAAAATTGCCGTTCCTTGTCACCGCTATCGAAAGGAGCATGCCCCATATCGCATTGGCTATAGAAACCAGAATGCCAACGATGACAATGAATGAAAAGTTGTGAGTATATTCGAATCCGGCGCGCATAAGGATTTTTGGCGCTTGAATATATAAATATGTTTAGCCGCATTCGGCCTGCGCACCTTTTATACCGGACAAAAAAATTTAAAAATTTCAAAAGCGTATATATTATAGGGGTGATAATATGGCGAATAGGAGGAAGGGAAGGTGGCTTTTGCCTGAGACTTTTGGAATGGATCCGATAGAGAGGCTCAGCAGACAGATAGACAGGCTTTTTTATATACCGCCCAGCTACAGCAGCTTGCTCTCGGAAACTTTGCCGGATGTGGACCTTGTCGACGAGGGAGATCATTTCACAATAAAAGCTGACCTGCCGGGAGTCAAAAAGGATGAGATAAAGCTGAAGGTCAACAAAAACAGCGTTACGATAAGGGCGGAAACAAAGAAGGAACGCGAGGAAAAGAAGAAAAACTACTATTATAACGAAAGAACTTCGTCTTCATACTTCAGGGACATACCTCTCCCGAGCGAGGTCCTTCCGGACACGGCTGAGGCGAAGTTCGAGGATGGCACTCTCGAGATAAATGTGAAGAAGACAAAGGGTGAAGGAAAGGAAGTGGAGGTAAAGTAGCACTTTTATTCGCTTTTGTTTTTCTTTTCCTTCTTTTTTGCATGCTTGCATAAAACTGGAGTTAGCTATAAACTGTTCTGCTCCCAAATGCGCAGACGGCAAGCTCCAGCAGTCTTTTGCGAACAGCACTCAAAGCTTAAACCTTGGGCCTTTTTCCTTCTTTATCTGCGTAAGCCATACATTCATTCTGTATTCCGTAAGGGTCTTGCCTGTTTCCTTGTAATATGCCTTTGACTTTTCAAGGAGCATATTATAGAGTTCTTTTGCAAGATACATCTGCCTGTTCAGTGTTTCTTTCTGCTCCTTTGAAGGATACGCACGATATTTATATGCTGTTCTCATGACGACCATATTTATTTACACCTTCATATTTATACGCTTTTGCGGTGACTTATATCCCACCCCTGAAGGGAGTGGGTTTTACGCCACATTTGATAAAACCACTTCAATGCTAATGTGGAAAAGAAATATTTAAAGTGTTGATTATAGGCACTGGAGCTCTTGACCAAACAAAAAGAGCCTCAGGAGGGGATTGAACCCTCGACCTCCTGTTTTCCTGGTTCTTGATTAAACTTCTTTCAAGAAGTTTACGAGACAGGCGCTCTACCACTGAGCTACTGAGGCAGCGCAGATACAAGCAACATGAACATTTAAATAATTATAAATGCATGTCTAAATATAAATTTATTGCTGAATGATGCTATGACAGACGCTGACAATTCCGACCCGCATATCGATATTTCTGAGGACAATGCTACGCCAACCCAAGGCACGATTCCAAACGCTGGCGAACGGCAGAACAATTTGCCACCGCTGGAAAATATAATACCTGGGGTAACCCCACCAAAAGCCCAGCCAAATATAGATCAGCAGGAAGAGGAGAGGAAGAGGAGATTGAAGAAAAGGCACAACGAAATGCTCATCGGCATTGCCGCAGTAATCGTAGTCATACTTGTTGCGGGAGCACTCGTTGCGACGGCATCGCACAAAGCACCAGCTACAAGCACCATGTCGACAACCACAATAAACGTTACAAAGCTGACAAGCATAACCAACTGCACCGTGATAGACAAGCCGGGCACTTATTATATAACAAAACCAATATCAACTTCGATAAAGAAGGGCGCATGCATAACAATCAACGCAAGCGACGTAACGCTGGTTGGAAACCTGAATATGATAAAGGGCAGCGGCCCGTATGTGGGAATACCGCCGTTCACTTATGCGATCTATGCAAAGAATGTGCACAACGTAAGCCTGCAAGGCTTGAATCTTTCATCCTTCTCGTACGGCGTATACTTCTATGGAGTTTCAAACTCTACACTGACAGCTTCTTACATAGCAAAGCAAACAATGTCTGACATCTTAATGAATGATTCCAGAATGAACAAAATAGCAAACACCACGCTTGGAGGGGTCGCAAGCAAGCAAGGCAATATTTATATTTACAGCGGCGGTAGCAACTTGTTCAGCAATGATTTGATTAACAACAGCGCCTACTACGGGGCTGTAATCAACTCCACAGGTAATAAATTTTACAAGGACAACTTTACCGATAACACTGTGGACTTAATATGCAACCTTACTGCAGGACTTAGGAACGCAAACAACTTCTCATCTTCGACATGCCACAGCAGCGAATACTGCGCTTTCGCTCAGTGTTCAAATGTCAACATACCGCCAGCGATAAGCAACGTGATACTTGGCAAGACGATAACTGAGTGCGGAAACATAAACGCCTCTGGCACATACACACTAAGCTCAGGATTGAACCTGATGAATTATGTCAATGTTTCAAATCCGCTTTCAAAGGGAGATGCATGCATAACCGTTACATCGCCCAACGTACACCTCAACTGCAAGGGCAATGCAATAGACAACGCAATGTATGGCATATATGAAAATGGAGTTTACAACATAACTGTGAGCAACTGCATGCTGAACAACGACACTTATGGGATTTATATCAATAATACACAAGTTCCATACGTATACAATTCCACAATAGCAAACAGCGTATATGGGCTGTACTTGCATGGCGCAAACACCGGCTCTATCAGCAATGTCAGCGTCAGCAACAGCACTTATGGTATATACACGAATGCAAGCACCGCAATAACCTACTACAGGTTCAACCTGAAGGGCAATGACTACGGGATATACTTTGCTGGCGGAAGCGGCTCCACGTTCAGCAGCGGCTACACCGAGAATAATAAAAGATCTGACCTGTACTGCACCGCAAGCACCTACAACTCCACCTCAAACCTGTTCGAAAATACCGGATGCGGCGTTACCGACTGCAACTGGGGAGCGGGATGCACCTCTAAGGCTTTGCCTCCGATAAGCGTATATCCGCTGAGCGGCTGCTACAATATAACCTATCCCGGATCTTACGTGCTTACCAAGAACCTGATAAACTACACGAGCAGGTGCATAAACATAAAAGCTGACAACGTAAGCTTCTCATGCAACGGCCACAGCATAGGGGGCGCATATGGCAGCAGCGCAATATATGCAAACGGAGTCAACAACGTAAGCATAAGCAACTGCGGCATTGAAAAATTCGCAGCAGGCATTGTAGTAAGCAACTCAAGCGACGCAAAGATACAATACAACAATATAACAAACGTTTACACCGGCGTGGTACTGGTTAATGACACGAACCCGCAGGTAACGGGACAGAATGTGACGACGTTCTCGAGCGGCGGTATATACATGAACAGGGTAAGCAACGGAATCGTAACAAGCAATATAGAGCTTGACGGTTCGGCTAATGCAACAGGAATGCTTGTGCTCAATTCTTCAAACAACCTTATTGCGTACAACAACGCGACTAGGAATGGGAAGTATGGGATACTGTTCAGCAACTCAATAGGCAACAATGTGTTCAACAATTCGGCGTATGGCAATGCTGTTGACTACTATTGCTCACCTGGCACTGGAGGGATATACGCACAGCGTGGCGGCGTAAACTTTGGAAACACAAAACACGATTGCATATGGCTTGTTGAACTGAATCCGCTCACCATCGCGCCAAAATGCTATGCGATAAGCTCCGGTGCGAGCATATTAATGACAAGCGATATGCTTTATCCGTATGGCGCCACATGCTTCAACATATACAACACAAAGAACACTAGCGGCAACAACACGATAATAAACTGCAATTATCATACTATGCTTGCGTCAAACGGAGGCGCTTTCGTGAACATAAAGAACTCCTCAAATGTCAAGGTTATCGATTGCTACATAAAGAACTTCACTACGGCGATAACCGCCTCTGCCGGCTACCCTACATTCATGAATGATACCATAGTAAGCGTAAACAACTCAATAAGCATCGAGAATGCAAATTATTCCACGATCTTGAATGACACAATAATGAATGCATCGCACGGAATAATGATATCGAAAAGCAACTATGGCAAGGTAGAGAAAAACAAGATGATAAATACAAGCATTGCCCTTGAAGTGTCAGGCGGGCAAGGTTTTGAAATTCAGAACAACACTGCAAACCGCGGCGTGATAGGCGCCTACATCATAAACTCCACGCTGGATTCCTTTGCTAACAACAAGTTCCTCAACATGAGCGAATATGGCATTGACTGCACACTTTTTGCGCAGAACGCAAGCAGCCTTAACAAGGATCTTGGCGGAAACGCGTGCTCGAGCAACAACGCCTGCTACTGGATGACAGCTTCGCCAAACTGCAAGGCGTAGCGTGCACAGCGTGATATATTTTTATCCTTATCAGTTGTAATATTAATATGCAGATCAAAAAAGAGGATGTGGTAAGGGAGCTTAAGAAGTGCACCGATCCTGAGATAGGCATAAACCTTGTTGATCTTGGACTAATTTACAACATAGAGATTGACGACAAGAACAATGTCACCGTGACGATGACCATGACAAGCCCGATGTGCCCGGTAACAAGCATAATACTTGCTGATGTGCAGCTTCGGCTTGAGAAGATTGAAGGCGTTGGTCAGATAAAGATAAATCTAGTATGGGATCCAATGTGGAGCCCAGACATGATAAGCCAGGAGGCAAAGCTTAACATGCAGGGCGGCTCGTAATTCAGAAGAAATACTTCTCGAAATATCCGACTTCCACTTCGGCGCGGTCCTCGTCTGATGCGTGGACCAAATTTCTGCAGCTCCTCTTTTCTATGTTCCCCTGGTATATTGAATCGTTGCCATAGTCGCCCCTTATTGTTCCTTTTGCGGCCATTGAAGGATCAGTCTTGCCTATCAGCTCCCTTGCCATCTTTGGGGCGTTGCCCTCTTTTTCGAATATGAACGCAATAACATCAGCCGACGTTGCGTATATTCTGTTCCATTCGTTGAGCTTCTTGCCTATTTCAATCGGCTCAGTGGTGTTGAAAATTTCCTTCACCTTTTCCATCTCGCCTCTCGCGGACATTGATGCCAGCGTCTTTTCGCCCATGCCCTTAAGCTGCGCTTCCGAATCAGGATACAACAGCTGGGCAAGCTCCTTTGAAATCCTGCCCTTTCTCGCCTTGACTATGTTGAAACCCTGCTCCTCAAACCTGGAAAGTATCTTTCCCACAAGCTTGCGCTCTATCGCGTCCGGTTTTGCAAAAACTAGCTCTTTGGACATGCTTATCAACCAACAATCAGTTTTTATAAATTTATTTTCATATACCTATTTATATATTACTGATTTTAGTGCTTGCCATGATACGCCAACCGATAATATGTGTGATGGGTCATGTAGACCACGGCAAAACAACGCTGCTCGATAAGATAAGGAATACATCGGTAGCAGCAAAGGAAGCCGGAGGCATAACGCAGCATATAGGGGCAAGCGAAGTGCCTATAGGTATTGTCAAAGCGATGGGAGGCAAGCTGCTTGAACGGTTCAACACCAATTTGGTTATACCTGGGCTCCTCTTCATAGACACACCGGGCCACGAGGCTTTTACGAACCTTAGGAGAAGAGGTGGAAGCGTCGCGGATCTTGCCGTGCTTGTTGTAGATGTGTCAAAAAGCTTTGAACCACAGACGTACGAGGCTATTGACATACTGAGGGAGTACAAAACCCCGTTCATCGTGGCGGCGAACAAGATAGACCTCATTACTGGCTGGCGCAGCACCGGATCGAGCTCTTTCCTGGAAGCCGTGGAGAAGCAAACGCAAAACGTGGTCAACGAACTTGACGCAAGGGTATACGATTTAATAGGCAAATTGAGCGAGCTTGGATTCAATAGCGAGAGATTTGACCGGGTCAAGAATTTCCAGAAAGAGATAGCGATAATGCCAATAAGCGCAAAGACAGGCGAGGGCATAGCCGAACTTCTTGTCTACATAACGGGCCTTGCGCAAAAATACCTCGAGGCAAGACTTAACATAGAGGAGAACGGGCCAGGGATAGGGAGCATAATAGAAAAGAGGGAGGAAAGGGGGCTAGGCGTCACTATAGATGTAATACTCTACAACGGGATGCTCAAGGTAAATGATATAATAGCATTTGGTACGGAAACTGGCGTAAAAACTGCTAAAATAAAAGCATTGTTCAGACCAAAGGCGCTGCAGGAGCTCAGGGAATCGGCAGGCAGGTTCTACAGCGTAGAAAGCGTGAGTGCTGCCGCAGGGGTAAAAATAAGTGGGAATGATCTTGACGAAGCGCTGCCGGGCTCACTTGTCATGTCAACCTCAATGCCGAATTACAAGTCGGAAATAGAAAAGGAGATGAGCGACGTGTTTTCCGTGTCCAAGGAAGGCATAGTGCTCAGGGCTGACACAATAGGCGGACTAGAGGCGATATCAAGGCTTCTCAAAAATGAAAACGTGAGCATAAGCAAGAAGGGACTCGGGAATGTCACAAGACGAGACGTACTTGACGCAATGGCAATGAAGGCGATAGATCCATACAGCGCAGTCATACTTTCTTTCAATGTAGGCATAGAAGCAGACGCAAGGGAGGAGGCCCAGGTAAGCGGTGTAAGCGTAATAAGCGAAAGCGTCATTTACAGGCTTATAGAGGAATACAAGAAATGGGTAGAAGATGAAAAGAAGAGGGAGAAGGAGAATGCAGAGAAAAGCTTCGTGTTTCCTGGTGCAATCAAGGTGATACCAAACGCATGCTTCAGGGTATCACATCCGGCAATATTCGGCGTCTCTGTAATTGAAGGCAGGATAAAACCAGGATACCGCATGATAGACGAGAATGGCGAAACGGTAGGCAGGATAAAGGAGATACAGGACAACGGAGTATCTCTTGGCGAGGCAATGAAGAATACGGACGTGGCAATATCAATGGATGAAGTCGTCTATGGCAGGGGCGTAAAGGAGAACGAGATTCTTTACACGTATGTGGATGACGAATATGAGCTGTTGTTTAGGCAACAGTTCGGTTATTTGCTTAACGACGATGAAAAACGCCTTCTTGACCAAATATCTGAGATAAAGGAAAAAGCCAAGAAAATATAATAAAACCTAACAAAAACCGAAATTACAAAAAAGCTTTAAAATAACGAGCGCAATAATAATAGTATAGTGAGTATGCGCGATATTGCGGCTTGTCGTGCATTCGCTTTTGTTACAGCTGGCAACGCTGCACAAGCGCGGCAATTAGTTTAAATGGGATTGCATGAGCGGCACATGGGAAACCAAAAAGAAAATAATTGAAATACTTTCCAAGGGAAACAAGACAATGAGCGACATAAGCAGGATGCTGAATCTTGCACCTTCTACTGTAAGCCAGCACATACAGGAACTTGTTGATGCTGGCGCGGTAGAGCAAGTGCCTAACGAGTATATTAAGAAGTGGAAATACTACAGGCTCAAACCAAATGTGCAGGTTGAGGAGGTAATGGATATTGCAAGAAGGAGGCGCGCAGAATACGGAAAGTACGTATTTACCGCTGTTGCTGTAATCGCCGTATTCCTTGCCGGCTTGTTTGCCTATTTTGAATATTTCGCAGCTGCATATGAAACAGTACCTATCAGCATGACAGACCCCATAATGGTGCCAAATGGTACCACAGCGGTGAATATGTCATATTCGTCGCTTGATATTTACGCGTTGCACAACGGCAGAAGCGGATGGATAAACACAAGCATAAATGGCTCTGTAAATCTAATGTCGCTGCAGAACGTGTCACAGCTAATCGGCAAGGTTACGATGCCGCAGAATTCAACAGTTACTAAAGTAAGATTCAACATATCAAGCGCAAAGATTACCGTAAACGGAAATACGTACGGCCTGATTTTGCCCATAAAGAGCCTGACGCTCGATATCCTGCCAAGCAAGGTAAACAACACGGCTGGCATACTAATAGACTTGAGCCCGGTAGTGCTAAACATGAGCGGCATCGCGCCAAATGCTATCGTTATGAACGTCGTTGGCAAAGCCGGAATGATATACATGCCAAACAGTACGGAAAGAATGAAAATAATAAGGATGCCGCTGCATTCTCTACTGCCTGCACCCGCATTCAGGATTGCCAAAATCAGATGGCTAAACCAAAATATATCGGTAAAATCGGTCGCACTTTCGACCTCAGGGGACAACACAAGCTTTGAAATCGCCGTGAAAAACAACGGAAACAGCAGCATAAGAATATATAGCGTAGTTTTGAGAGGCAATGAATTTGTTGAGAACGGCGCTGTGCGGAACGTGCCCGGCTTTATACCTCTCATTGTCACTGGAAGCGGCGAGCTGCGCCCTCCGTTTTCGGTGAACGACATGAATAGCATGGGGTACAACATTTCGCCTGGCGCCACAGCTGTGCTTAGCTTCTATGGCACAATTGTCGGCAGGAATGGAACAATTGAAACGCTTGACAGGAATGCCAGCTATGGTGTTACTGTTGTTGCCGGCTGCGGGATGGGAATGAGCACGGTAGGCCCTGGCGCTGCCACAAACGGCACCTCAATAATAAATGCGAGCTCGTCGAACAATGCGACGCTCTCCAATACGCGGGTGTTTTATCCGAGCCAGATAATAAATTATTACGGACATAATCCAGTGATAAAGTTGAACCAGAGCTTTTTTGACTGCGATACAAGCGCTTCGTGCGTTCCGGTATATGTTACGCCGTGCAGAAACGGTGCGCCGATGCAGGAGATATGCATAAACAGCGCGTATGTGCCTATTGCCGAGAGCTGGTGGTCGCATCCGCCAAGACCAATTATATGCCCAATGTATATAATGTTGAGCAAGGTCAGCTGCGCCTGCAGTTCCGGGAGCTGCGTGACCATATACAACTCGCCGGTTGTCGGCAACCCGTGACAAATGGTGCTTCCTTGAAGCTCTATTTTATTATAGACAAGGAATATGACATTCAAACAATACTTAGCCTCAAGAAAGCAGGTTTAAAACAGTACGAAAACATGACGCGCGGTTTTCTGGAAAGCAGGTATAAAACGGAAATCGCTGCAATGAAATTGAAACAAGACGATTACCAGGAGTCATGGGACGAAATAGGCGATAGATTTTCCGATTACGTAGAAAAAATTACTGGCTACGGCTGGTTCTATCCGCGGTACGAGTGCGTTTTGTCCATAGCAATTAGAGGTGCATCAAACTGGGGACATGGACCTAGGATACTAAGGATTTATAACGAGGACCCATATCTGATGCGAAGGATAACTGCGCACGAAATTATTTTATCGCACTACTTTGAAATTTACAGAAGGCACTATAGCAACGAAAGATTGACCGATGGGCAGGTATGGGCATTGGCAGAAATTGCAGCTTTTGCATTAACTTCATTGACTGAAGATGTGAAAGGATTTTGGCAAAATACCGAATATTACACAAACCACAACTATCCGCAGATTGTGGAGCTGCAGAACAAGCTGAAGAAGGTATTCATTGAATCGGTGCAGAATAAGGATTTCGACTATTATATTAAAATGGGGATAGAAATGGTGAGGGGTTATCCTGACATTAGCCCGATGGGCTGAATGCTTTCAGGCGCCGCTTAGGGATGTTTTTACTGAATTTGATAATATGCGGTCTGCATCTGAAGCGTTCACTTGTGCATCGACGGATTCTGCTGGTAGCCCTCTATGTACATCTCTGAGGAAAGCTTGAACCTTGATATCGTGTGCATTATGAGCCTGCCCTTGCCGGTGAATGTCGCAAGGAACAGCCCAACGCCGCCAAACATAGCGGTTCTTATGTTGTCAACAAATCTTATCTTGTACTCCAGCGTGGATGAGAATGCTGCGATGTGCCCCGGATCTACCTCTATGGGTTCGGTGCCGTCAAGGTTGTATTCTATTACGTCTCCTGTTATGTGGAGAAACAGTATGCCAGGCCCCACGAACTTCTGCAGTACTAGTCCGGCGCCGCCGAAAAAGGCTGGCCCGAGCCCTACAGTTTGCATCGTGAATTTCACCGAGCTCTGCGCGGCGAGAAATGCAAAATGCTCCGCCACAAACTCGTCGCCCTCTCCAAGCTCAAGCGTCACTATTTTTCCAGGCATAACTCCAGACAGGGAAACGGAACCGCTGCCTTTCTCCGCTTGGAACTCGGTCAGAAGGCCGGTAGCTCCAGTGAACTTCCTCTCTATGGCCCCGACGATGCCACCAACCATCCTTGGAGTCATTACCACGTTCGCGCTCTTGTGCAAAAGCTTGCCAGAATCGGCGAATATCTTTTCGTTTTCGTCCATGATGACGCGTACTGATTGCATTGAATTTCCAACTATCTCATATTTCACCCAACCACCTTGTCAATAATCGCAATCAGCGAATCGCCGTCTACATTGAGACGGTATTTTGACATTACCTCCCTTATTATCTTTTCCTTGCCAAGCTTGGCGAGCGGCCTGACTATGCTTAGCAGTTCGCTGTCGCTAAGCCTGCGCAGCTTCTCGGACTCTATTATTGAATCCACAGATTCCTTGTCCTTTGGAAGCCTCTTCGCGATCTCGTATATGCCATTCCTTGTTATCTTTCCCTCCTTGAAAAGCTTGAATATGTACACGAGCAGTTCGTCGCTCAGGCGGTCCACATCTATGCCTCCCCTCCTGAGCTCTTTCATTTTCTCGAGAATGAAAGATGCGATTGTGACCGGATCGGCGCCTGTCTCAGATAATATTTTGCGGTAAAGCGTCATCGACTGCGAACCGAGAAGCTGGTCGGCAAGCTGCTTGTTGCCTATTTCCTTCGCTAGCTTCTCTCTTTCCCTTTCTATGTCAGGCGCCATGTGCTTGAGCGACAGATAGTACTTCCTGTCGACCAATATCGGCTTTATGTCCGTCTCCGGATACATTCTTTCCTTTCCTGGCAGCGGGCGCAGGAACCTTGTAGTTAGCGTCTTCGAGTCAACAACCCTTGTTTCCTTTGGCACTTCGCTTATCGCAAGCCTCGCCCTGATTTCGGCAAACCTTGCCGCATCCTCGACAATTCCGGCCTTGCCTGCTATCAGCATGAATCCGTCTTTCTCTCCGATCGCAAGCGTTTTTTTCAGCGCACCTATTTCCTCCGTGGAAAACCCGTAGGAATCAAGATCCTCGTCGCTGTGTATTATGCCGCGCACGCCCGCAAGCCTAGCGTATTCGCTTATCTCCGTGCCCAGCCTCCTGTTCGGATTTATTTCGGTGCCAATCAGACCTTTGAATCCCTCGAGCCTTATGCCCAGCACCTTTCCGCCCTTCGAATTCTCGCTTATTATCTTTGATCTAGTCGAGCTGAATAGCGCAGTTACGTCCACGGGCTCGTGCACTTTTGCCTTCCTCTCCTCGAGCTGCTTTTTTATTTCTATAAGCTTAAGCTGGCGCTCGATCTCGTTCCTTATCACCTTGTCCATTATGTCGAGCTCCTGGAAGCCTTTCAGCTCCACGCGCGCGCCTCCTGCTATTGAAATGTTAACGTCTTGCCTTATGGTGCCTATGCCCCTTTGGACCTTTCCCGTAAGCCTCAGAAGCAAGCCTATCCTGTATGCAGCCTCCTTCGCCTCCTCCGGAGTCTCTATCTCCGGCAGCGTGTCTATTTCTATGAGTGGTATGCCAAGCCTGCTGACATCGTAGACCACGAACTCCTGCGTAGACTCCTGTATGCCTGCAGATTCCTCCTCAAGGGATATGAATGGTATGCTTATCTTTCTGCCCCCGACATCTATGTGGCCGTTGAAGCCTATTTCCATCGTCCTTTGGAATGCGGACGGATCGCTCCCGTCTACAACCTCCTTTCTCATAGGTTCTATCTCGTCAGGCACCTCCGCATCGAATGCAGATGCAATAAGCAATGCTATTTCGAGAGCCTCGCTGTTGACAGCATGAGGCGGCTCCTCGTCCACGTCGACCATGCAGGAGGTGTTTCTGAACGCGCTGTAGATGAACATGCGTCGCTTGCTGCTCTCGAATTCCGTTGCAAGATCCATTTTGCCAAGCTCGCCAACCACTGCCTTTTGCCTTCTGTATATTTTCGCGATAGGCCAGCCCGAATCAAGCGATGCATCGCACGGGCAGAAGAGCTTCGTTTTTGTAAGCAGGCGCTGGTGTATCTCCAACCCGCACTTGAATCCGATTGACCTGTAATACTCCCTGCCTTCCTTCCCTGCTACCATATCATCACACCAGCCAGTCTATTTCAGTCTTTTCGTTTATTTCACCGACCATGTTCTTGTTTAGCATCTCGCCCGCCTTGCCTGGATAGTTCGCAAGCAGGAACCCAAGCTTCACGTATGCTGTTTCCGGAGTCATGTCCTCGCAGTATACGACGCCCGCGGCGCTGAGCAGCCGCAGCGTCCTGTAGACGTTCGTGTTGACCCTGCCGTATATGCATTGGGAGGTCATGCCGACAACCACGCCTTTGCTTATTGCGTTTTTGACGTGCTCAAGCCAAGAGCGCTTTGGATCTGAAGTGAACGTAGGCACATGACCAAGGCCTGTGCCTTCAAGTATTATACCCTTGTATCCCTCGTTTACATAATAATCGAGCACATTAGGATCAAGATTTGGATGTGTTTTTATCAGAGCCACCTTGTCCTCAAAACCAAGAATCGGTTTTGCGTCGCCGATGTCTGCCACTTTCCGGTACTGGCTGTAGTATTCGATGTTGCCTTCCGGATAAACTCTCGCAAGTGGCTTGCTGTTTATCGGTCTAAATGCATCCCTGCTTGAGGTGTGCATCTTCCTTGCTTTAGTCCCCCTTATGAACGAGCAGTAGTTGTCTGAGCTGTTCGCATGCATGCATATGCCCACTTCGCCTATTTCCGATTTTGCTGCCAGCTGAACCGCACATATGAGGTTGGTAAAGGCGTCGCTTGAACCCCTGTCGGAACTGCGCTGCGCACCAGTAAGGATCACCGGTATGCGGAGGTCCTTGAGCATGAAGCTGAGAGCTGCAGAAGCGTAGTGCATCGTGTCTGTACCTATTGTTACCACTATGCCCCTTGCGCCTTCGCTTGCCGCCTTGAAAACCTCTGCCGCTATTGCCTTCCATTCCGCGCTGCCCATGTCCTCGCTTGCCATGCTCATCAAATGCCTTATTTCTATGTTTGCTATGCCGGCGAGCTCTGGAACCTCGGCCATGAGCTCCTCGGGCTTTGTGAGCATGTACACTCCACCGGTTGCATAGTCTATCTTGCTTCCTATGGTACCCCCAGTATATATGAGCGCGACCTTTGGTAGATTAGGATTATGGCTGCTGCCGCTTGGCATGCTTGCAGCAGCGGGCATTGGACCATCACGTATCTTTTCGATTGAGGCACCTTCTCCAAACCTTATGCCTATGTTGTAGCCATTGTCGAGCTTGAGCACAATTATGTCGCCATCTCCAAGCTCGGAGCGCGGCATTAGCATACCTTCAAAGCTGCCGACTGCGGCCTTCACCTTTATTATGTCGCCGGTTTTTATGCTCTTGCTTTTGAAAACGTCTTCAACGTTTTTTGAATACATGATAAAGGATAGGATATAGAAGTTTAAATTCTTTTGTCTTGAAATGCGGCGAAACGAGCGCTCACTGCTTTCCCTTGCTGCTTTCGATGCTTTCGTAAACTTCTGCGGCGCCGCGCAGAAGTATGTACACTACAAGAATCGCTGTAAGTGCGTAGCCAACAAGTATTGGGTATTGATAGTTTGTCATGTAGACAAGAGCAAGATATGAAAAAGTTATCACCTTCACCACACCAACGCCACCTCTGCCTATGCCCGAACCGTAAACGGCCCTTGCAAACGAAGTCTTCAGCTTCGAAGATGTTCCCTTGAAGCCCATAAAAGCATCAGCAACGGAATGCCTTATTATGACGAGCAGTATGACGAAAAGAGGTATTATGTTAAGGTATGTGAAGATCACCCAGAAGGTGTATTCTGTTATCCTGTCGCCGGCAACATCGATCCTGGGCCCGAATGGACTCGACTTCTTGTCTATGTGCTTCGCAATGTATCCATCAACTGCATCAAGAAGGAACATTATTATTATAAGGGAAATAGTGAGAAGCGGGCTGTACTTTACGAATATCATGTATGCTACCAGGAAAACCATTGCAGTCCTGAAAATCGTTGTTGCGTCCGCAAGTCTGATACAATCACCCGCTTGCCTTCAATCCGTGATTTTTATTTTTCCCTTTTTCATTTTCATTGATTCTTTATATTCTTTTGCCTTTTTGCCGTGCACATATTTTCGCCGATTAAGAATCATTTGAAGTCTGCCGTGAGAATGCCATTGCCGGTTGCATATGCTGCCGTATTCTGCGAGCTGCCTGTTACAAACACATTTCCCGTCTCGCTCCATCCGCTGAAAACGCCACCCTTTGGCGGCACTGCTGAAACGTTGTATCTGACGCCGCTTATGAAATCGACAAGCGTGTTGCTTGGGTATGGCACGCCGCTTACCACGACATAGCCGGTGCTCGTGTTTGTCATCAGGGTAACGCTGTCAAGTATGCTGGCGTATTTTGTCGATATTATTGTTGTGTAGCCGGAAGTGTTGTATGATGAGCATGCCGGAGAGCATATTTTGTAAGTTATCGTAAATATGGAGTTAAGCTGCGAGCCTATTGATGGCGCATAGCCAGCAAGAATCGCGCTGCACACAATCTGCGCACCCATCGGCGCATTGGCAGGATAGCAAGTGCCATAATAGTGATTGCCATTCAATGATGGTGTAACGTTTAGTGAGCTGCCGGAAAAAACAATTGGGGTGCCAAGATCGTTATAAAAGCTCACTATGAATGCCGAGTTGGATGAGGAAGTATTTGTCATAAGTATCGCGGTTGAGCACGGGATCAAAGGTTCTATGTAGCAAGATGATGGAGTATAGCTCGAAACGTTTTTTGAGCCAACTATAAGGAAAACAACTGCTACGAATATGGCTATTATTATAAATGCCCATGCATAGGTAAGCATAAATTCAACTGCAGATTGTACTTTCATGTGCACATACCCTTTGTTCTGCTTGAAAAATACGCGTCAAATATTAAATATGTTGCCATTGCATTTTGCGTCGCGCTCGCATAGGCGCATGACAAGATTTTTATTTGTAGAATATATTTAATTAGCGATACAATGCTCGAGGTTCGCAAGGAAAAGAGCAGCAAGGAGCTTTCAATTGCGGAAAAATACAAGATGTTTAGGGGCTTGTTCTCAACAAAAATATTCAAAAACGAAGTGCGGCCTATACTGTACCAGCATTTTCAGGATGTGGAAACCGTGCATGAGAACACATTGCGGCTGCTGGGAGAAAATGCGAAAGCGCTAAGATATGCATCGAAGCTCATGGGGCGCAAGAAATCTATAGAGATAACTGTCAAGGGTAAAAGATTCGCGCCGTTCGGTACTGCCGCAGGTCTTGACAAGGATGGAATTGCGATGCTGCCCCTTTCCTATTTTTTCGGCTTTCTGGAGCCTGGAACCGTGCTAGTGAACAGCAGGGATGGCAATCCAAAGCCGCGGCTTATGGCCGACGAGACCAATCTCAACGTATACAATGCCGAAGGATTTCCCAGCAAGGGACTGCGCTTCTTTCAGGAAAGAATTATTGAATACAGGAAAAAGGGCGGCTCGGCACCGGTATACGTTAGCGTTTGTGGCCTGCCGGATCCCGAAGAGGGTGCTGACCGTGCATTGAATGAGATGGAAACGCTGATAAGTTCATTGGGCAGGTATGCAGACGGATTCGTATGGAACCCAGCATCTCCGAACACAAGCTTGCTCACCCAGCTTAGAAACAACGACATGTTCGCGAAGACCGCTGAGCTCATGAACAGATACGCAAAGGAGAAGCTTAAGATGGTAAAGATATGGCCCTACGAGGAAGCCGACAAAGAAAACACTATTAGCCTCGTGCGCAGCTTTATAGAAAACGGGGGCGATGGAGTGGTGGTCGTGAACACCAAGAAAGTCGGGCGCGAAAACATAAATACCGAAAGCTGGGGATACGAATCCGCCGGGATAAGCGGAAAGGCGCTAAGGGAATACAGGCTCAGGGCGGTAAAGGATATGAGATCGGAGTTTCCTGAGGCAATGATCATTGCATGCGGCGGGATATACGATGGCGATGATGCCTATGAAACCTTCAAGGCAGGCGCAAACATGCTAGAGGGATTTACCCCATATGTATATTTTGGCTTCGGCCTGCTCAGCGAGATAGAAAAAAGAGTTTCGCAAAGGCTCAAGGCCGATGGCACCGACATGCAAACGCTTCAGAAAACAGTTCTTGAAAAATATGGATAGGTAATTTTGTGAAATTCAACATGCCGCACATAGATCCGCACGTACACTGCAGGGACTGGAGTGAGGATTACAAGGCAACAATCAAATCCACAGTTGAACTCGCTGCCAAAAAAGGCATTATCGCTGTGTTTGACATGCCAAACACAAACCCACCAATAGTGTCAAAGAAGCTCGCAGAGAGAAGGCTCAGGCTCGCGGCAAGCGAGGGTGTTCTAGAGCCATATTATCTTTATGCAGGCATAACAAAGGACGAGAAACAGATCAGGGAGGTGGCCGGGCTTGCATCAAAAAACAGGAAGGTTGTCGGGCTCAAGATGTTTGCGGGAAAAAGCGTCGGAGATCTTGCGATTGCAGATGAGGAAGGGCAAAAAATGGTCTATGAAACGCTTGCTGAAGCGGGATATGAAGGAATTGTCGCGGTGCACTGCGAAAAGGAAAAATACTTTGATATGAATAGATGGGATCCAGAAAAACCGTATACGTGGAATCTGGCAAGGCCGCCAAGGGCCGAGCTGGAATCTGTCAAGGATCAGATAAGGTTTGCGAGCAACGCGGGATTCAACGGAACCTTGCATATAGCGCACGTCTCAACTCCCGAAGCCGTGGCGGAAATAGACAAGGCAAGGAGAAGGCTTAACATAACATGCGGCGCGACGCCGCACCATCTTTTGCTGTCTACAAACGAGATGCACGGCTACAACGGGCTTGCGTACAAGGTCAATCCGCCATTGCGCGATGAAAAAACAAGAAGGGGGCTTATGTCATGCTTGAAAAAGTCAATGATAGACTGGATAGAAACGGACAACGCGCCGCACACGCGTGCCGAAAAAACGAAACCGCCATACATGTCCGGCATACAAAGCCTGAAGCTTTACGGCAGGCTTCTGGACACGCTTTACGGCGTTGGGCTTGATGAAAGCAGCGTGTACATGCTTACCTATGCAAACATAGTGGAAAGGTTTGGCATGGAGAAGCGGGGAAACTTCGGCATCTGACATCCTCCGCCAAGAATAAATGATGCGCACAGCAACTTGCAGAAAGACTTGCCGAACGCTGGAATACTGTCGACCTTACTGGCGGATGCACCCGCACGTGGTAGGTTTATAATGGTGGACCTTATGTCATACAAATAAATTATATTGTTTACTGTAATATTATACACATATATGCACATGTATTGTGCATATCATACGTGCATATGAATGTGCATATAAAAATTATGCATAAGATTGCTCGTCTTAGGTGTCACGATGAACCTTAATGAAGAAGAGGAGAAAATCCTGAAATACTGGAGGGAGAATCACATAAACGACAAGGTGCGCGAGAAGAACAGGAACGGCAAGCCATTCTATTTTCTCGATGGGCCGCCATATGTGAGCGGCGATTTGCATCCGGGCCAGATATGGGTAAAAACGATGAAAGACCTGTTCATAAGGTACAGGAGGTTCATGGGCTACAACGTGTTCGACCACGCAGGCTACGACGTGCACGGCTTGCCTATAGAGAACAGGGTTGAGAAGCAGCTGGAGCTCAAGTCAAAGAAAGAGATAGAAAGCAAGATAGGCGTTGACAATTTCGTTGCGAAATGCAGGGAGTATGTGAACCAGTTTATCGACAAGATGAATGCGGATTACGAGCGTTTCGGCGTTTCGCTCGACTTTGCAAATGCTTACGTGCCGTACAGGAACGAATACATAGAGAAAGGCTGGCGGATATTGAAACAGGCAAATGAAAAAGGGCTCATGTACGAGGATAACAAGACAACAGCGTACTGCCCACACTGCGAAACCGTTCTCTCGCAGGGCACTCTTGAAGTTGAATATGGCGATGAAACCGATCCGTCAATATATGTCAGCTTCAAGGTCGACGTCAAAAGGTCGCGGGCAAAAATAGAAGTGGACGACGATACTTATCTTCTCATTTGGACAACAACCCCTTGGACCATAGTTTCAAACATAGCGATAGCGGCAAACCCAAAGGCGCTTTACGTGCTCGCAAGAGTTGGCGAAAGGAAGTATATAATAGCGAAAGAGCTTTTTGACAAGGTAGTCGCCGCAATAAACCAGAACGCTGAAGTGATCTCCGAATTCTACGGCAGCGAACTGGATGGGCTGCGCTATCTGCATCCGCTCGAGAATTTCATACCAAAGCAGAAGGAATTCAGAAAGTATCACAGGGTTGTCATGTCAGAGGCCACGGTTATTTTGGATGAAGGAACGGGCCTTGTGCACACTGCGCCAGGGCATGGTCTTGAGGACTATTTGATAGGGAAGAAGAACAGGCTGCCAATATTCTCGCCGATTACCAAGGACGCGAGATACAGCGATGATGCCGGAAAATACAAGGGTATCGCGGTGCCAGACGAAGCAAACAAGGTGCTCATCGCGGACCTGCAAAGCGCTGGGGCGCTCATTGCAAGCATGTCAATAACGCACAGCTACCCGCACTGCTGGAGATGCGGAAGCAAGCTCATATATGTTGCAACGAACCAGTATTTTCTCAACATAAGCAAGATAAAGAAAAAACTGGTAAGCGAGAACAGGAAGGTTGCGTGGCATCCGCCTGAGGCGCAGAAATGGGAGGAGGACGTGCTTAACAATTCGCCAGACTGGTGCATATCCCGCCAAAGGTACTGGGGCATACCGCTGCCGATATGGAAATGCGAAAAGTGCGGGACCGCAACCGTTGTTGGCTCGCTTGAAGAACTCAAGGAGAAGGCGGCAGACAAGGAGTATGCGAATTCGTTGAAAGATCTGCACAGGCCGTACATAGACGGCGTGGTGCTGAAATGCGAAAAGTGCGGCGGCGACATGAGAAGGATAAGCGATGTCGCAGATGTGTGGTTCGATTCAAGCACCGCGTTCCGCGCCAGCCTCAGCGACGACGAATTCGACAAGTTTTTCCCCGCAGACTTCATACTTGAAGGAGTAGACCAGCTGAGGGGATGGTTCACCGGTCTGCTGAAACTGGGCGTAGTAGCATATGGCAAGAGGCCTTTCGAGCATGTAATAATAGACGGTATGATGCTTGCGGAAGATGGAAGGGAGATGCACAAGCACCTGGGCAACTTCATTTCCCTCAAGGAGTTGCTTTCGATTTCAAGTGCAGACGCATTCAGGCTTTGGGTTATGAGCCACACACATTGGATAGACCTGCCCTTTGTGAAAAGCGAGCTAAAGGAGGCGGAGGGCGTAATAAGCACACTTTACAATATAAGGAATCTCATAGACGAGTATTCCGCGGCGATTGGCTACATGCCAAACAACAGCAAGCTCAAGAAGCGGTTCAATGCTGGCAGATACGACATTGAGGAACAGTGGATAATGTCAAGACTTAACAGCACCATAAAGAAAGTGACGGAATCGCTTGAAGATTATGACGCTTCTGGCGCGGTTAACGCGCTGAGGAAGTTCATACTCGACGACTTCAGCAGGTTCTATCTCAAGTCTGCCAAGAAGAGGATATTGGAATCGCGCAAAAGAGACGCTGTTAAGATCATTGAAGTGATAAGAACCGTGTTCTACAAGTTTCTTGTTGCTGCGGCGCCGGCCATACCAATGGCAGCTGAGAATATTTACATGGAAGAATATAAGGGGGAGAGCATATTCCTTGAAGACTGGCCTAAGTACGACAGGAAGAGCATAAACGAGGAACTGGAGAGTGAGATGAACATAAGCTCCGCATTCATAACAGCAATACTTAACAGCAGGGAGAAGGCGGGCATAAAGCTAAGGTGGCCTGTGGGCAAGGCAGTGATAGAGGTCGGAGACGAAAATGTCTATGCAACCGTTGAGAAGATGAGCAGCCTTATTGAAAGATACACAAACGTAAAAAAGATTGAAGTCAAGCTTGGAGACGTGAGGGTTGAAGAGGTTGTGCCAGTGTATGCAAAGCTCGGTCCTCTTTTCAAGCAAAACGCGCAGGCGGTTGCGGAGGCGCTCAAGAAGGCTGATCCGGAGGAGGTCAGGAGAGGCATTGATGAAACAGGATATTACATTGCGCACACAGATGCCGGAGCGTTTGACGTGCCACCGGAGGCATTTACCATACTTAAGAAAAGAATAGACAGCAATGCGACATCTACGGAATATGGCAACGTAGAAATAGATACAAACCTCACTGCTGAACTGAAATCAGAAGCGCTGGTAAGAGAGTTTGAAAGAAGAATACAGATGATAAGGAAAAACATGGGGCTCAAGAAAGGAGACAGGATAAGGATAGGCCTTAGCGCGTCGGATGAGCTTGTGAATATTGTGCTGGGCAACAGCAAGGAGATAAAGGAGTATGTGGGTGCATCGGAGATAAGCAAAGGGCTTGATGAAAAGGCGAGGATCGAGGAGCTTGACATCAGCGGTGAGAAGGCAAGGGTTTCGATAGCAAAAGAATGATTTGTTCACATGTTTTCCGCAGTAGCGGACTTGTAGAGCCTTCTCGTGTCCATCTTGGTCCAGCAGTCCTTGCATATGACTATCCTTACTGTCTTGCTTATGCGCTTCGAACTCTTGACGCAGCTGTTGCATATCTTTCTTTTGCAATAGTTGCACGTGCTATATTTGTAGATATCCTTACCACACCTTTCGCAAATCATCAAATAACCCCGGTTAAAACATTTTTGCCTGTTATCTGTTGCCCTCTGTTCTTACACACATTGTCGGTTTGGCTTTTATATTAATGTGCAAAGTATAAATAATATTTGATAATGATTTAATCTTTGCATGCTCCAGACATGAATAACAAATGTTCTGCAAATATATATAAATATTGCAGAATTTACCAAGGCGATGGATTGGGAGAAAAGGTGCTTATACAAACGTACGGATGCACGCTCAACCAGGCGGACAGCAGGATAATGGGCAGCATGCTTTCCGAAAACGGCTTCGACATCGTTTACAATGATGGAAAGCCCGCTTCAATGGAGGGCTACGACTATGTTATCGTGAACACGTGCACGGTGAAAAGGCCAACGGAACAAAAGATATTATACAGGCTTGGCAAAATCCGGGGCATGGGCAAAAAGTTGATCGTTGCAGGATGCATGGCCAGCGCGAATAGGGACAAGATAGAAAAAGTCGTTCCCGAAGCAAGCATAATAACCACTAGCAACATCGGAAATGTGGTTGAAGCAATCGACAAGATTAAAAAGGGGCAGCGCGCCGTATACGATACTTACGGCAGGGTTGACAAGCTGGCCTACGGAATAAATGGCCAGGGGATCATAGCTAGGGTACCTATAAGCGAAGGCTGCCTGAGCAACTGTTCGTTCTGCGAAACCAAATACGCAAGGGGGCCGCTAAACAGCTTCAGCGAGGAGCTTATATTGCAAGCTGTAAAAACGAGCGTCGAAAATGGAGCCAAGGAGATAGAGCTTACGGCACAGGATACCGGCGCGTACGGACTTGACAGGAAGACAAACATCGCATTGCTTGCACAGCACGCGGCTCAGATAGAAGGGGATTTCAGGATACGAGTGGGGATGCTAAACCCGGAGCACCTTCACAGGTATTTCGACGATCTTGTCGATGCGTACAAAAGCGAAAAGCTGTACAAGTTTATCCATCTCCCTGTTCAGTCAGGAAGCAACACCATACTGAAAAAAATGAGGAGAAATTATACAATAGAAGAATACGAGAACTACGTAAGGGAGTTGAGGAGCAAAATAAGCGGAATAAGCATAGCAACCGATATTATAGTTGGTTTCCCTACCGAAACAGATGCCGACTTCCATGACACAATCGCGCTCCTCGAGAGGATAAGGCCAGAGGTTACAAACGTGTCTATGTTTGGAGCCAGACCGCATGCGGAAGCTTCAAGGATGCCGCAGCTTTCGAACACTATCATAAAGGAGAGAAGCGTCAGCGCGTCAAGAACTGCAAGAAAAATACAGTACGAGCTGCACAATGAGCTGTTGCAAAAGGTAGAAAGCGTGTTAATAACTGAAGAGAACGCAAGATCGCTTACCGGGAGGGATGACAGCTACAGAAGCGTGGCAATAGGAAAGGAGAGCGGCGTCAGGCTGGGCGACCGCATACGCGTCAGAATAGAAGGGGCAACGTCGGCATGCCTGATTGGCAAAATGCCGTAAACAGCGCCTGAAGAAAAATTATTATACGTTGTATTTCATTATAATATTGCGCTTGCCATATTTTCGCTGATGCACTGAAGAATAGGCAGTATGCGGCACGCACAAAGAAGTGTTTCTTATGCAAACCTTGGACTTGGCATGGACCGAAAAATACAGGCCGGCAAATCTCTCTCAGGTTATTGGACAGACACCCATAGTGGAAAGGCTCAAGGGTTTTGTCAAGACTGGAAATTTTCCAAACATGATCTTTGCTGGAGCGGCCGGAATAGGCAAAACCACGTGCGCGATAGCAATGGCGAGGGAACTTTATGGAGACGCAACCAACGAGTCATTCCTAGAGCTTAACGCAAGCGACAGCAGGGGCATAGACGTGATAAGAGGAAGGGTCAAGGAATTTGCCAGGACGCTCTCGCTAAACAGCGGGGCAGTGAAGATAATATTTCTTGACGAAGCGGACGCGCTAACCCCGGAGGCGCAGCATGCGTTGAGAAGGACAATGGAAAAGTACAGCGCTACAACGCGGTTCATATTCAGCGCCAACTACGCGAACAAGATCATAGAGCCAATACAGAGCAGGTGCGTGGTGCTGAGGTTCAAGCCGCTCAAGGAGGAAGATATGAGGGAATACATAAAGCGCGTGGCGAAAGGCGAAAAGCTTGACATAAGCGAAAAGGCAGTTGAAGCGCTAATTTACGTGAGCGATGGTGATCTAAGAAAGCTTACCAACGTGCTGCAGAGCGCGGCGGTGATGAGCGAAAAGATAGGGGAGAAGGAGATTTATGATATAGCCGCAAGGGCCAGGCCAAAGGAGATAACATCAATGCTCAAGTACGCACTGGACGGCAATTTTGTCGAAGCTAGGAACGAGCTGAACAAGCTGTTTCTCAACTACGGCATGGGTGGGGAAGACATACTGCTGCAGGCTTACAGAGAATCCCTTGAGATGGACATAAATGACAGGCTGAAGCTCAAGCTAATCGCTGCCATCGGCGACTACAACTTCAGGATAGTAGAAGGCGCCAACGAGAAAATACAAATAGAATCCATGCTGGCAAGGCTGGCGCTGCTGGCAAGCGAGAAGTGAGCCAGTGGAAACGATAGGCATAGATGTCGACGGAACTATAGCTGATGTAGTGAATGCATGGCTAAGGATGGCAAGGGAAAAGTTTGCGGTAAACGCCAATAAATCCGACATAATAAAATACGATTTTTGGGAGCTTTTTGACATTCCGAGGGAACGGTGGTTTGAAACATTCAAGGAATTATGGAACAACCCGGACAGCATCGGGCTGGAAAGCGAAAGGATACCTGAGATATTGCACGCGCTTCATTCGCGCTACAATATAAGCATTGTAACCGCCACGGTTGGAGAACAAGCGAAGGTTAGATACTGGTTGCAAAGAAACGGCATAGAGTACGACAACATAATTTTCATGCAGAATGCCCTTGAGAAGGGCAATGCTGACGGGATTTCAATATACGTAGACGACTATGCGGGAGTTGCATCAAGAATCGCGTCTTCTGGCAGGAAGGTGATACTGCTGAGCCAGCCGTGGAACGCCGAATTCGCAAACAACAATAAAAACCCTAATGTTATTGTTGCCAAGAACTGGGATGACGTAGAACGAATTCTTACGCACACAAAAACCGGCGTTAATGGGCGGCCAAGTCGGTGATGTTGCCGCTGCTTCTGGCGAAAACGAGATAGGCAGTATGCCAGATGCCCTTTGTTGAAGGTCTCGTGCCTTCTTCCCTTACAAGAATGTCGCGAATTATCGTTTCTGTCGTATATATGTCGAAGAATTTCAATTGCTCCAGCTTTTTGACGAATGTCTTTGCCTGCTCCATGTTGGGCACGTATCCAACTATGTAGCCTCCGGGCTTCAAGGCCTTTCTCGCATTCTTTACAGCCTTTTCGGCATTTGGCAGGTCGAGTGTCACGAGGTCTACCTCCCTTTCCTCTATTTTCTTGAACACGTCGCCGCGCTTGAGCGTTACGTTGTCTATGCCGAGAATAACCCTGTTTTTTTCCGCTATTGCGAGGAAGTCGTCGCGCTGGTCGTAGCTGTACACGTGTTTGCAGATCCTTGCCAGCGAAAGTGCAAGCCAACCGCTACCGGTCCCTGCGTCGACGCATATGCTGTTCTTGTCTATGCAGGTATATGCAATTATGGTACCTATGTCCTTTGGCAATATCACCTGCGGACCTCTCTTGAGCTTCCTGTATATGTGTGGATATATGAACATTTCAAAACACCTGTGCCGGCGCGATGTGCAAGATTGACTTGAGCTTTATCGCGTCCTCGTACATATATGTATTGTTGAACATTATATATGTATTGTAAGCCGCATGCTCCTTTGCTATCTTTGCAATGCGGCGCAACTCGCCTTCAGAGAATTTGTAGCTGTACATCATGCCTTTTCCGAAACCGTGAAGCCTGTAGTAGTAAATGCCCTGCTCCGCGATGATTGTGCTCCTTAGCGGATCGACGGCAAGTGTCACGCCGCCAATGCGCGCCTCGTCCAGGTGCTGCAGCCAGCTTCCCCTCGGTTCCCAAATCTTTACATAAGAGCCTGGAACGCGGGCCATGAAAGTCTTCACAGCATTGTAGTTTTCCTTTGTGAACCCGAAGCTTGGTGGCGTCTGAAAAAGCAGCTTGCTTGCCCTCAGTGCCCTTGCAACTGCAATGAACCCTTTCAATGCTGCCGTTGCGCCTGGGCCGAAAGAGGAAGCATGGGTTATTGCTTTCGGAGCTTTCACTATGAATTCGAAATTGGCATTTACCTTGTCAACCTCCGCGCGCCAGCGCTTGGCTGTTGATATCATAGGCAGCTTGTAGAATGTGGAATCAACTTCTATCACATCGAAGATGGATGCGTACGCCTGCAGCCTGCTCGAATACGTTTTGCGCCAGTCCCTGCCTATGATCTGGTTAGGGCTGAAAAAATTCCAGCCGCAGCAGCCCACATTCAGCATAGAGTCAACCTTTTGGCTTGCCTTTTCGCTTGGTCTTGCCCTTTTCCTCAACCTTCTCTTTTTCCTCGACCTTTGGCTTTTCTTCAGCCTTCGCCTTGGCGGCCTCGGCAGCGGTGCTCACCTTCCAATCCTTCTTGCTTACGCAATTAGGGTCGAGGTCCATTTCAAAAGGTTTCTTTCCCTTCCTGAAAACCTTGATTATCGGCGTGTGACAAAACTCGCACACCTTCTTTGTTGGAACTATAAGCGCGTTTTGCGGAAGGGAATAGGTCACTGTGCACTTTGGCCAGTTTGAGCAGCCAACAAAACTCTTTCCGGCCTTGGAATGCCTTATTACAAGATCGCCGCCGCACTTCGGGCATTTGCCCAGCACGTTTGATGCCTCGCTGCTTTTCAAACTCTCGGCAAGCGCCGTGCCTATCTTTCCCTCGTTCTCCTTGAACTTGAGGATCAGCTTTGCGACTATTTCCTTTCCCTCCTCTATCACCTGCTGCTTTGTCGTTTTGCCTCTCGATATGTTTTCCATGTCCTCTTCGAGCTTTCTCGTAAGGTTCTCGTCGAGAATGTCAGCGAAATATTCGCTCAGCGCGTCGTATATACCCATGCCGAAAGCTGTAACTTCTATCCTTCCCGGATTTTTTATGTAGCCGCGCTTGAACAGCGTGTCTATTATCTCCGCCCTAGTAGCCTTAGTGCCAAGCTCCTTCCTTTCTAGCGTTGCAATGAGCGACGCCTTGGAATACCTGTTTGGCGGTTTAGTCTTGAGCTCTTTCGAATGCAGCTTTTCAACCTTCACTCTTTCTCCCTGCTCGAACTTGGGAAGCTGCTTTTGCTCCACTTTTATATATGGTTCGTATATGGAAATCCATCCCTTGTCGAGCACGCGCTTGCCCTCGGCACCGTACTTCCAGTCTGATATCCTTACTGTAACGTTCGTCAGCTCGACAACTGCGCTGTTGCCGAAGCACGCGAGGAAACGCCTCGTTATCAAATCGTATACCTTTTCCTCCTCGTTGCTCAGCGCCTTCGGCATCACGCCTGTTGGAAATATTGCTGGATGCGCCTCGTCCTCTTTATACCCTTCCGCCGGCTTGTACATTGAATTTTTCATAAGATACTCTGCTATTTCGCTGTATTTCTTGTTCTTCGAAAGCATTCCTATTATATTCGGCAGGTTCAGCGTTGGCGGAAGCTTCTGTGAGGAGGTCCTCGGATATGATATGTAAGCGTGCTCGTAAAGCGACTGTGCGATCGAAAGCGTGCGGCTTGGATCCATGCCAAACGCATGGCTTGCTTCGACCTGCAGCGATGTGAGATCAAATGGCGGGTACGGCCTGACCCTGTTCTCCTTTACCACAACGCTTTCCACGACGCCTTCGCTGCCCTTGCTCTTGCTTAGTATTGCTTCAACGCCTTCCCTGCTTTCTATCTTGCCCAGCAGGTTGATGAACTCTACGCCTTTCACGAGCGCATATACCTCCCAGTAGGGCTTTGGCACAAATTCCTTTATTTCCTTCTCGCGCTTCACCAGTATCGCGAGCGTTGGCCCTTGCACCCTGCCTATGCTTATTATCTTCCTTTGGCTCTTTGACGCAAGGGAATACATGAGCGCCCTGCTGAAGTTTATGCCCCATATCCAATCAAGGGTATGCCTCGCTTCGCCAGCATCAAAATTCCTTATGTCAAGTCCGGAAATGTTGTTGTACGCGTTGACAAGATCTTCGGTGGTCGTCGTCGAGAATTTCATCCTGAACGCGTTTCCATCCTTGACTTCGGAATTCACGTTGCCGTTTGAAACGAATTTTATTATGTTCGTGCCTATGACAGAGCCTTCTATATCATAGTCGCACGCGTTTATGAAAGCGCTGCAGTTCTTGCCAATTGCCAATATCGTGTCAAGATACTTCTTGGTGAAGTACGAACCCTTGCTTACCATGTAAGAAGGCGCCCATTCTATATCGAACACAGGCAGCTTCCGCGAGCTTCCCTTTTCCCTTATGGTAAAAAGGTGGCCCACGGCCGCGACAATGAAAAGCTTGTCGCTGCCACTTTGAAGCTCGTAGTAGCTCACGCCATTTATAATCTTCCTGTCAGGCTTCTGGTTGCCCAAAGACAAAGCTAGCCGCAGTGCTACGCTAGGTTTTTCTGCTATCACTAACTTGTTCATTTAACCAATTTTTTTGACTTTCCTTGCTCCTGTTTTCTGCGGAGTCGCCTTTTCCTCTTTTATTTTTTTGCCTTCCGCAGACATCCGCCTTGACATATAGAGCCCGAGCAGTATCGCCACGATCGCTATGCCCCAAAATGTTTCGTCGCCGCCGCGGTATATGAAAACGGCAACTGCGGCAATGCAAAATACTATGACGAGCGAGGAGAGGGTGATAGAAAACAATTCGTCGTTTGAAAGCTTCATTATATTACCTTGCTACAAATGTATATAAAATATGCATTTATATAATTTTCTGGGAAAAGGCAAAGGATGAGTATGTGCTAGGCTATGCTCTGGTTATTGCAATTACCACGTTGTCCGCGTTTATAGTAGCGGTAGCGCAATACATATTCAAAAGAAGCCTAGGCGGGTTCAAATTCAACACAAAAGGCATATTTGGCGTGCTAAGCAACAAGGGCGTACTGCTCGGCATATTCATATACTTCGTAAGCCTTGGCATATATCTTACTGCACTTTCGTCTGGAGAGCTGTCGGTAGTATATCCCATATTCGCGAGCTCTTTCATATTCGTACTCATAATTTCGGCTGCGCTTCTAGGCGAAAAAATAAATGCGTTTAGGATAACCGGCGTGCTTTTAATAGTGCTTGGCATAGCGTTGGTAGCGAGCACGATGTAGTGATTCAATGGGCAAAAATGAAAAGCCGCTTATGATTGCAATCCTGTTTCTCAGCACGTTCCTTGGAGCCCTAGGCCAACTCTTTTTCAAGATCGCTATGGGGAAGGCTTTATTCATGCTCGCGGGATTCATGGGGATCGGCATAGCGATGTATTTGATATCAACTGTATTTTATTTCTACGTGC
This sequence comes from Microcaldota archaeon, assembly GCA_023270055.1. Lineage (GTDB taxonomy): Archaea > Micrarchaeota > Micrarchaeia > Micrarchaeales > CABMGC01 > JAGDYB01. Next base: position 13,273 of record JAGDYB010000004.1, on the reverse strand, counting down.
TCAGCAAGACAAACCTCAGCTGGGCTTACAGCTTTGGCGGCCTTAGCTACATTTTCGTGGACATACTTGCGCTGCTTGTGCTGAATGAGCCCGTTTCGCCGGTTAGATGGGCTGGCGTGCTGGTAATTGCTGCGGGTGTTGCGCTGATAGGGCTTAGCTAACGCTGCTCGCTATTTCGCCTTCTTGTCTGAAGGCGCGCCGCTTGACTTGGCTTCGGCAGAGTTCGTCTTTATTCCTAAATCTGCTATTTTGTATCCTATGCTGGCGAAAAGGAAAAGCAGCAGTATTTGTATGACAATGTAGCCCATGGAAGAAACTTGCGATGTAACGGAATTGATGCTGTTGGATATTGATGAGATTGTGCTGTTAATTGATGCGTTTGACTGGCTAGTCGCCCTAGGTTGCGCCTGCAACGAGTAGCCAATGCTATTGTACATGCTGTAGCCCAAATAGAAGGTGAACAGTATCACCAATATGCCGATTGTTATAAGGGCGTATCCGAAGTACGACATGATTTTTCTTCTGCAATACACTTATATAAATCTTTCCCTGTCGAAGAACCTTATGCTCAGGTACAAAACCAACGCGCTTGTGGCCAAAAGGAAAATGAGCATGTAAAGGAGAAACATAAAGCTGAGGCTTGTCACAGTGAAGACAGAGACGAAAGGTATTATAAGTATGGGAAGCACCAGCAGGGCGCTTATCTGCTGCGACTCCTTGACGCCGCGCACCCTTGCCGAAACGAGCACGACCGTGCCTATTGTGGTAAGCGCGAGGAAGGGCGCGTTGACGAGCATCATGTACCAGCTCGTGTTCGGGAAAAGCGCCGCGCCAAACTTGGCAATAGTAAAGTAGTTTGTTATGCCGGCGTATAGTACAAAAACAACTACAGTAAGGAGAAACGCTGGAATAAGAGAGGCGAGTATCTTGCCCATGAGCAGTTCTATGTTTGTGGCTGGTGTTACGAACAGTGACTCGGCCGTTTTCCTTTCCTTCTCCCCGGAAAAGCTGTCAGCTGCTATCACCGATGCTGTTATTATCGGCATTGTCAGAAATATAGGGCCCAGGATGTTTATGGCGAAGAATTTTATGAAGAGCAGGTTTTTGCCGATGCCTGCAGGCACTGCGACTGCAGTGCCGAACAGCCTAGCTGCTATTGCCGCGCCGCCGTAGCTTGATATGTAAACCGTGAAAACGGGAAGCACCACTGCGAAGAAAAGAGGTATGCCAAGCATTGGGCCGTATATTGAAATGGAGCTGAATGCTTCCTTCATGTCCTTCATCGCTATCGCATACACGTGGTCGGCGTTCATTCAATCAGCCATCATCTCTATTATGTTTTCCTTTAGGTAATTCACGCTCAGTATCTTGCCTCCGGAGGCGGCTATGCTGCTTATGAGCTCTGGTATCGTGGACACGCTCTTCACCTGGAACACGAACGAATTGCCGCTGGACTTTTTCAGCGTCCAGTTTCCCTTTATTGCGCCAGCGTCAACGCTGTTCAGCGTGGTTATTTCCACGTCAACGTTCCTTATGCTGCTCAATATGCTGTTTGCGGATCCCTTCATCTTTATCCGCCCTCTGCTGATGAGCAGTATGTTGCTCTTGAAATTGAACAGCTCGTCTATCCTCTGCGTAGCATATATTATGCTCTTTCCCTCCCTCACGAGCCTTTCAAGCTTTGCGCGCAGCAGCTCAGACGCAGCAGGATCAAGAAATGCGGATGGCTCGTCAAGCAGAAGGATGTCCGAGTCATTGAGCAGCGCCCTGCAAATTGCGACTTTCTGCTTTGTTCCGCGGCTAAGCTCCTCGACGCGCCTGTGCTTAAGGTCTTCTATGCCGAAATCACCAAGCAGGGCGTTTATCCTTTCAGAGGGATCTGGTATGTCATACAGTTTGGCGAAAAAGAGCAGGTTGTCCATTACGGTTATGTGATCGTATAGCGCATAGTTCTCTCCCGCAAAAGATATCCTTTTCCTTATCTCCGCCTCCTTTGTGCCGAAATTGTTGTGAAGCTCGCTCCCCAGCACGAAGATGCGCCCGCTTGTGGGCCTGTAAAGCCCTGCCACTAATTTCAGGAGCGTGCTCTTGCCGGCGCCGTTCGGACCAAGGAGAAGGACGAATTCGCCTTTTTTCACCCGCAGGCTTATGGAGGAAAGTGCTTTGGTGCTGCCGAAATACTTGCTCACGCTTAAGGCCCTAACCACGTCCCCGTACATACAAGTTATATTTGGAGGTATACTTATAAAAAATACTGCAGAAAATGCGGCACACGTGGCAAAACCGGCGGCGCGGTAAGTTTTTATAAATGTTTGTACAACATTATAAGTATACTTTAGGTGTATTTGCAGCATTGTCATAATTTATAGGCGCGAAATCAGTTTTTACTTTCGCAGATGTTCCGTTCTAGGTAGGATTAAAATATTTTGCCTATTTATAAATTGTGTGATAGTATGGCGAATGTTAAGGATGTTGATGCGAATGAGCTCATCAAGATAGCCGCAGCCAAGCTCAAGGAGCTCAATATAGAAAAACCTAGCTACATAGGCTATGTGAAGACTTCCGCGGGAAAGGAAAGGATGCCTGCTGACGAAGATTTCTGGTATGTCAGATGCGCATCGGTGCTAAGGCAGGTTTACCTAAAAGGGCCGATTGGCGTATCAAGGCTCAGGACCAAGTATGGGACAAGAAAGAGGCACGCTGTGAGAAGGCACCACTACTACAGGGGCAGCGGAAGCATAATCAGGGACTCGCTTATTACGCTTGAGAAGATAGGATACGTGCAGAAGGCGAAAAAGGGAAGAATTATAACCGCAAAAGGCAAGTCCTTCCTTGACAAAATCAGCAATGAGATAATCAAGACGGGTGCTTGATTTGGCGGAAGAGGACGAGGATGCAAAGATAAGGAAGACAATGGAAAAAAGGCTCAAGGCGCTTGAGCTTGAAAAGCAGAAAAGGGAATTGGTGAGAAGGTATATGGATCCGGCAGCGTACGAGAGGCTTATGAACGTGCGCGTCGCGAACTACCAGCTCTACTCGCAAATACTCGACCTCATAATAAGCTCGGCACAGAGCGGGAGGCTTGGAAGGATAACGGATGAACAGCTCAAATCAATATTGATGAAGCTTACGTCAAGGCCAGAACCTAAGATAGAGTTCAGGCACAAATAAGGTGTTGTTGATGAGCAAAAAAGATCTCAATAAGAAAATGCATCTGGGAAAGATGCTCAAGCGCAACAGGAGGATACCAGTCCTCGCTGTGGTGCGCACGCACAGGAAAGTGGAGACAAACAAGTTCCAGAGGGACTGGAGGCACAGGAAAATAAGAAAGAGCTAGATGATTTCAATGCCGGAATACATAATGAATATGCAATTGAGGAAAAAAAGGCTGCGCATGCACCGCAGCAATCTTGTAAAGAGGATGCTGCCGTATGTTAGGGCCACTGTTGCAAAGCGCATGAAGGCTGAAGCCGGAAACGTTACGATAGACAAGGAGCTTAACAACTTTATAATGGCAAACATAGGGCGCTTAAATGCAGTAAGGATAAAGGTAACAAAGGATGGCGACAACATAAAGGCTTCGCTTCCTGAGGCAAAGAAGGAAACCGCCAATGTTGCGGACAAAAATAAAAATGAGGCTCCCGCTCCTAAAGCGGCGAAAGAGGACAAGAAAGAAGGCAAGGACACACAGGCGAAAGAGAGGGGAGCTGAAGGCAAAAAGAAAACATAATGGTATGCATGGCAGTAAACAAGATGAGCATAAGCAACATAGACTACATAGGCGCATTCTCAGTTGCAACTGACAGATTTGTTTTGATTGCCAATGACATGACCAAGTCCGAGAAAAGCATAATAGAAGATACCTTCAAGCTGAAGGTTGTTGAGAGCACGATAAACTGGTCTCCTTTTGTCGGAATATACGTGGCCGCTAATTCGCACGGCATGCTGGTGCCCGGCTTCACCGAAGAGAGCGAAATAAGGAAGCTGAAGCAGGAAATAGAGGATGTGAATATAGGGGTGTTCAATACCGATTTGAACGCGCTCCGGAACAACATACTTCTCAACGACAGGATAGCGCTGGTAAATCCGGACTACAACAGCAGTGAAGTCAAGATAATGTCTGATATCTTGGGAGTCGAAGTTATAAAAACAGAAATTGCAGGGATGAAAACTGTGGGCGCAAACAACATACTCACAAACAAGGGTGTAGTCTTCAACAACGAGATAGGCGAAGATGAGAAAAGGAGGCTGAGCAAAATGCTGAATGTTTCTGGCGAGCAGTCAACCGCGAACAGCGGATCCTTGAGCATCGGGCTTTGCACGATAACAAATTCGAGCGGACTTATTGTCGGCAGCAGCACGACCGGATATGAGATATCGCAGATTATGGATTCGCTAAATGTTGAATGAGTATGCATGCTGCGCTTCGCTCGTCAGACAGCAGCAAAACCTGCTTCTCGTATTTATATTTTGCCCTTTTCATATATATGTAGCAGATATATTCAAATGCTGCATTTAACGCGCGATGCACATTGCTTGTCTTGTGACGCGTATTCGCAATTGATGCTTGAGTGATTAAAATGGGAGAAGAGGAGAAAAAGGCTGCAGAGGAATTAGAAAAGCTTAGGTACCTGCAGGAGCTGTATATGCAGGAGTACAACGCTGTGCTCGGCAAACTTTCGGAATACGCGGCCGACAGCGCCGCAATGGAAAGAAACAGGGAAGTGCTTAACAACATAGACAAGATAAAGGGCAACAACATACTTCTGAACCTAGAGGGCGGCTCTTACATTGAGGTAAAGGTGAGCGATATAGCTGGCATATTGACATATGTAGGTGCGGGATATATCATAGAAACTGACAAGGAAAACGCCAGCAGGATACTCGAGACAAATTTCAAGAGAGTAGAAGAGCTTGCAAAAAAGCTTACCGCGGAGAAAGAGAAGCTCGAAGGCATACTGACCGACATAGAATTTGAAATAGAGGGCTATAGCAGCGGTAGATAGGATGTTTGATGGCCTGCGAAAGAAGTTTTCATCGTTCGTGAATTCGCTGTCAAAAAAAGAGGAGAGCAAAGATAGGGAGGTCAGGGAAGAAGAAACAAAAAAGGAGGAGGAAGTCAGGGAAGAGGAAACAAAAAAAGAGGAGGAAAAAGAGGAAGAAACGGAAGGGCAGCGCGCAGAAGAGGAGCAGGAAGAGGCAGAAAAGACGCAGAAAGCAGGGGAGCAGGAAACAGAAGGCAAGGAGCAGGCCGAGGAAAGCAGGAGAGAGGAAAATGCGGCGAAGGAGGAGGAAAGAAGCGAGCATGAAGAAAAAGTCGAGAAGGTGGGAGAGGAAAAGAGGGAGCATGGCGGCGAGAAGCATGCAGCTGCTGGAGGAATCAAGGTAAAGCTTTCAGTAGGCAAAAAAATCCGGGGCGCGCTGCTGAGGAAGATAAGGATAGAGGACAAAGACCTGGAAAGCATGCTTGACGATTTCAAGATAACGCTTGTAGAATCAGACGTAAGCTACGAGGTTGCGGAGCGCATAGCAAATGAAATAAGGAATAAGGCGGTGGGCAAGGAGGTTGACATAGGAAGCGTGAACAAGGAGGTAAATGAAATATTAAGAGGCGTTCTAGAGGATGTGCTGAACAAGGGCGAAGGCGTAGATTTGGTAAAGCTGCTTGAAAAGAGAAAACTCAGCGGGGAACTGCCGGTAAAAATCCTGTTTCTGGGCCCGAACGGAGCGGGCAAGACGACAACTATAGGCAAGATAGGCAACATGCTCGTAAAAAGCGGCTTCTCTTGCGTGTTTTCCGCAAGCGACACGTTCCGCGCCGCCGCAATAGAACAGACCGCATACCATGGAAGCAAGCTTGGCATACACGTGATCAAGGGCAACTACGGTGCGGATCCGGCAAGCGTGGCTTTCGACGCCATAGCGTATGCGAAGGCTCACGGCATTGATGCCGTGCTGATAGACACCGCGGGAAGGCAGGAAACAAACAGAAGCCTGCTCGAAGAGATGAAAAAGATCGTGAGGGTGGCAAAGCCTGATCTCAAGATATTCGTCGGAGAGAGCATCGCGGGCAACGCGCTGCTTGACCAAGTAAGGGAGTTTAACAATGCCATTGGGCTGGACGGCATTATACTTACTAAGCTCGATTGCGATGCAAAAGGCGGCGGAACATTGTCCATATTGAGCGAAACTAGCATACCGATATTATTCTTCACCGCCGGAGAGGACTATTCAAACATAGTAAGATACGACCCAAAAATGATAATTGAAAATATAATTCCTTGATGCGTTTATTTCCTGAAATAAAAGCAGAATATACAACCCTCAATGAAAATGAGGGAATTCTTTTAAATATTAAATCTCTTTATGTTGAATAGATGGATGATTGGGGATGGATGAGAAAGAGTTCAGGGATTTCGAGAAGAATGTTTTTGACGAGCTAAACGGCAAGCTGAGCAGATTCAGTACAGAGGAAGATGCGAACAGGTACATAGAAAGTGTATCGAAGAAGGTGTATGCGGCTGTCAGCAGGGAAGATATAAACAGGGTAATAGAGGATTCCAAAAAGTTCTATCCTATTGAAAACTACCTGAACGACCAGGATATAGAGGATGTGATGATAAACAACACGCAAAACATATTCGTGTACAGCTCGTCAAGCGGCAGCCAACGCGTACCGGAAAAGATAAACAACAAGAGCGAGCTTGACATGCTTGTGAGGAAGCTCAAGATGTATGCAACAACCGAATCGTTGAACCAGAAGATACTAGATGTGCACTTGCCAAACGGCTCGCGCGCAAACATAGTTGACTCGCCGCTCGGCGCAGACATAACAATACGAAACTTCAGGCGCGCAGCGCTCAGCATTATAGACTTGATAAACGCAGGGGAACTCAGCTATGAACTTGCCGCGAGGCTGTGGATTTACGTGGACGGACTCAACGTGAGGCCCGCAAACATGCTTATCGGCGGCATGCCGGCAAGCGGAAAAACTACGCTGCTCAACGCAATGTTCAGCTTCTTCAGGCCTGAGGAAAGAATAGTAGTAATAGAGGAAACTTATGAGCTCAACACCGAAACGCAGGAGAACTGCGTGCGACTTGAGACGAGCCCTGACGTGGAGATGCAGGACCTTGTTAAGAACGCATTGAGGATGAGACCTGACATGATACTGGTTGGAGAGGTAAGGGGCAGCGAGGCAAAAGACATGATGACGGCGATGAACATTGGAAAAATCGCAATGAGCACCATACACGCTGGCACCACCAGAGATATAATAACAAGACTGCAGCATACGCCCATGAATGTGGAGATGGATATAATACCGCTTATTGATGTGCTCATGATCATATCGCAGGTCAGGGAAAAGGATAAAAGAATAAGAAAGATAACACAGGTTTCAGAAATATCCGGCATAGAGACGCAGGTGCTTCTTTCTGACCTTTACAGCTATGACTACAAGACCCACATGAGCAGCAGGATACTGCCGAGCATAACCTACAGGGATACGCTCGCAAAGCTCACGGGCTATCCGCCTTCCGAGATAATAATAGAGGAGCAGAGAAGGGCAAAAATACTCGAAAAGCTCAACCAGATGAACGTGCGCGATATAAAGAGCATAAACGAATTCTGCAGGGACTACTACGACAATCCGGCAAGGGCACTGAAGAGAATAGGGCTTGAGGACCTGGGCACGCTGCCGTGGTAATGATCTTCATTTCCCTTATTGAATAAGACATAGAATGCTGCGCGAACAGGCGCACGCATCACGGCATAAATTCTTCGTTCTTCACCTTGTCCCTTATGTAGTCGTCGACAAAGGTTAGCCTCGGGCCTTCGAGCGCATCCTGCTCTAGCTTTCTCTTCGACTTTAGCATTGTCTGAAGCTCTTCGACCCACTCCTTGTGCACCTTTATCCACTCGTAGTTTAGCATCTCCTGCGCCCTCTTGAGGTCCAGTTCTGTGGCTTTTATTGTGAGGTTCTGGAGGAAGTCGTACTTTTTGAGGTCCGCCATCGTGACGCCTATGAACCTTGCGTTTGGCGTGGCAACGTCGTTTGCTATGTAGGCGAGGTTTATGCTACCTGTCTTTATGGTCCAGTATATGTACCATCCCCAAGCGTCTGAATCGGTGAACACGTACACTGGCAGACCCATGTCGGAAAGCTTCTTTATGATTCTTCTCGTCCCTCTCGACGCCTGACCTTGCGGCGTTATGAGTATTATGTTTTCCTTTCTCCAGAAGTTGTCCTCGTTGAGCCTCTGCCAAAGCGCATCCTTCTCGACGACGAGCACATACTTCGCCTTCACGTCGACGAATTCTATGTCGTTGTCGACATCGCTGGGTATGGCCCAGCCGCTTCTCCCCATTTTCGTGCAGTCTATCTCCACCCTGTCGTTTCCGTACCTGTCTATAATCTTCATGTTGCCGGCGAGCACACCCTTCCTGTTGGCGTTAAGGTTGAGGTCCTCGCGCTTGAGCGACAGCGCTACTTCAAGATCCTCTATCAGCGGATTCGACTCAGCCTGCTCGCTGAATATGCTTTCCTCTATATCCTCCCCGAGCGAGTACTTGAGCTGATAGAAAAGGCCCCTTATGGTCGTGTGGAGGTTCTCCTTCAAGAACCTGTGGCACTTCGCAGATATCGCGAGCGTCTGCATGAACCTCTTCGATTGCGACACGTTCAGAAAGCTCCTTTCCTCCTTTGCGCTGCCCAGGCGCAGGTAGCCAGTCTTCTTGTCGTAGACTATGTTCGACTTCGTCCTTGAAAGCGTCGAAAAGCGCGGATTGGACTCGCGCTCTATGTCATCCACGAGCTTTTTGCCTAGCTCCTCCAATTTTTCAACTGCCTTCTGGTCGGCCATTTCATTGCCTCTGTTCTTCTTCTACTTCCAACGGCTCCTTTTCCTTGCTGTCAGTGCTTATGTACTGCTTGAGTTCCCTTATGAGCATGTCCCTCCTCTTGCTCTTCTTGAGCGCCCTCTCTATCACTTCCGCTATGTTAGACACCGGAATTATTTTTATCTTTTTCAGCTTGTCCTTGTCTATGTATATGTCCTGCATGTTGCTCTTGGGTATTATTACACTCTTCAAGCCGGCATCTATCGCCGCCTCTATCTTGCCGGTGACGCCCCCAACAGGCAAAACATCGCCCCTAACCGAAAGCGAACCGGTCATCGCTACCGACTGATCTACAGGTATGCCCTCCATCGCTGATATTATGCTCACCGCAACTGATATGCTCGCGCTGTCGCCCTCGACACCCTCGTATGTTTGCAGGAACTGTATGTGTATGTCGTAGCTTGCGACGTCGCGCTTCATGTGCCTTTTTATTATAGCGCTCGTGTTCTTAACCGCCTCCTGCGCTATCTTGCCGAGCTTGCCCGTGGCTATGAGCTTGCCCTCCGAGCGCGAGCTTGCGGGAGTCACTTCTGCAACAATTGGTATTATTATGCCAGCGGAAAGATACGAGCTGCCAATAACTGCGAGCCCGTTCACCTTGCCTACGGCAAAGCCTGTGGTGTTGAAAACCTTGTAATCCTTCCTGTACTCCAGCGCCTGATCAACAAATTGCGCCTCTATCGGCCTTGCCAGGGATTTTGCCGCAATCACGTCTTCCTTCGTGACCACCTTCTTGCCATTTTCTATTGCTATGTCGCCCGCGGCCCTCACAAGTCCGCCCAGATCCCTGAGTATGAGTGTAAGCCTTTTCTTTCTCCCGCTCCTCCTTCTTGCCTCTTCGATGATTTCCATGCATGCATCGTAATCGAAAGGAGGTATCTTGCCGTCCTTCTTGACCTCCTGCGCGATAAATCTAACCAGCTTCTCCTCGTTCTCCTTGGTGTCAGGCATGCTAGATTCCAGAAAAACCTCGTAGCCGTAGCCCCTTATCCTCGAGCGCAGCGCAGGATGCATCTTCTGTATGTCCTGCAGATTGCCTGCTGCGACGAGTATGAAGTCTGAAGGCACCGGTTCTGTTCTGACCATGGCGCCTGAGCTAAGCTCGCTTTGCCCCGTTATGGGATATTTCTTTTCCTGCATTGCCGTAAGCAGTTCCTGTTGCGAATGCATGTCCAGATTCGCAACCTCGTCTATGAAGAGCACGCCCTTGTTTGCCCTGTGGATCGCCCCGCTCTCTACGCGAAGATGCGGCGGAGTCCCAAGGCCGCCAGACTGCAGCGGATCATGCTTTACGTCTCCAAGCAACGCGCCGGCCCTTGCACCCGTTGCGTCGACAAACGGCGCGTGCGTCATGCCAGTGTTGTCTACAATAAGCTTAGGCTCGTTGGACTCGAAGCTGCCCGGCATGAAGCCTCCCCTTCTGGTGAGGCTTATCATAAATACATACATCGAACCGAATATGAGCACGCCGAGTATGAGCGCGGCGAGCACTATTATTTCGTAGCCCTTGAATATGCCGGATATGGAAAGGAAGAACAGCAGCAGGACTATTATTAATATTATTGGCGTGGCCTTGGATGTGTTATTGTTCGCGTCTATCCTGTATTTCATTCTCTCCTTTTGCACTATCTGCCTTCCCTGCCCATCGGGCAAAGAATTTGTGCCTTTGACATGGCCGTCCCTCGCCTTCTCCTCGGCTGCCTTTATGCCCTCGGGGTAAGTCTTGACCACCTTCACTATCGGCTGGTTTTCGTCGTTTACATTCCGGTACACGAGCACGTCCTCGAGATCTGCCGAAGGCAACAGCTCCGCCATTGCCTGCGCCATCATGGTCTTGCCCGTGCCTGGCTCGCCTATAAGCAAAACGTTCCTATACTGCTTTGACGCCTTCTCGACTATCTTGACCGCGTTGTCCTGACCTATCACCTGGTCTATGAGCCGGTCAGATATTTTTATGTCATCGGTCGTCTTGAACTTCTTCATAAGTATTAATATGAAATAAAAATTTATATATGTTGACAGAAAGTTCGGGTATGCTCAAGCTATTTTTGGCTTAGCGAGTATCCACTTTCAGGCAATGGCGCGGCGAAAATTTCTGCACAGTGCATAATTGCCGTGCATGCCTAGCTTGAAATTGCAGTGCGCAAAGAATAGGGGAATTGTGGAATTTCAGGGAAAAATAGGAATATGACGCTTAGAGGGTGGGGAAGATGTGATAAAATACGCTCTAAGCGCCACTAAGGAGTGTATTATGCAACAATATTTATAAATCTTGCTCCGGTTTTTGTTATACTGCAAGAAACCTTGCGGCACCACGCTTTTTATGCCTCCACCGCCAGGTTTTTGACACTTGGCGTCTGGCTTGTGTTTTTGCGTTTCGGCAAGGGTTTTGGCAAATCAACAACCTATTTATAAATTGCAGTTGAATTATTTCTTGTGATCATATGCAGGTCAAGGTCATTGAAGACACGAAAGACTCGCTTATACTGGAAATAGAGGGTGCCGACAGGTCCGCCGCAGAGCTCGTGAAGGAGAAGCTGCTCGAGAACGACAATGTAAAATTTGCCGCAGTGGTAAAGGAGCACCCGGAAGTAGGAAACCCGAAGCTTGTGATAAAGGGCGAAAGATTGAAGCAGGCGCTCAGCAAAGCGGTGGGCGAAGCTGAAGATGAAGTCAAGGAGCTTGAGTCCAAATTGCAGAAAAAATAGGCGACAAAGCACGGCCGAAGCGCAATGCGCCGGAGAGGCATAGCCGTGCATTTTACCTGAGAAAATGACTGTCAAAGAAGGTGTAAGGATAATTGCACTGGACGATGGACCTTTCACGCGCAGCTCTGAAACCGCTCTTGTTGTTGGCATAGTTGGTAGAAAAGGTACAATAGAAGGCGCAATCTCTTTTAGGGTTGATGTTGACGGAAGCGATGCCACTGACAAGTTGGCTGGCGCTTTGAGAAAGTCGCGCTTCCTCAAGCAGATAAAGGTTGCGTTTCTCAATGGCATACTGCTTGGCGGGCTGAATGTCGTCGACATATGCAAAATAAACGATTCGCTGCACATTCCCGTGATCGCATTGACGAGGAAAATGCCGCACATGCGCATGCTGAAGGATGCAATAGCGAAATCCGGAAAAGGTGCGGGAAAAAAGTTCGAAATGCTTGATGGAATCGAGAGAAAAAGCGGGCTCAAGAGGGTTGGAAAGTACTATGCAAGATATGTAGGCATTGGAGAAAGCGACATTAGAATGCTGATCGGAGAGGGTGCGGAACTGCTGAGGATTGCGCATATTGTCGCGAGCGGCGTCGCCTCGGGCGAATCGAAAGGGAGGATGTGATGAGAAGGAAATTGTGCGAGCACGGCCTGCCCATATCAAAATGCAGGATATGCATGAATGAATACAGAAGAAAATATTACAGGGAATATTACAAAAGGAGGGATGCGATAGAGAAGAGGAACAGGAGGCGGGAGGAGAAAAAGGAAAGGGAGCCGGTAATCTCCAAATATCTGGAAGAACTTGATATTATGATTGAGGAGGCGAAGATACAGCTAAAGAGCTACAGGTCAAAGGTATACGGAAGAGAGCTGACAAAGCGGAAGGAGGAGTATATAATAAATGAAGAGGACAAGATAAACAATCTCGAAAATCTCAGGGACAATCTGAAAAGCGTTGCAGAGATGGAGATGCCTGAGGAAGCGAAGGCGGTGCTTGTGGAGAGAAAATTCAAGGAGTTCGGGCTCAGCAAGGAGATGCTTGACTAGGCGCTTGCCATTTCGTCTGAAGCACTGCAAGCAAGTGCAACGCAAAATCAAGAAAGATATAAAAACATATAGCAACATATTTATTTGTAAGTGTTCAAAGTTAAAGGTATTCATCTTAGCCGTTTTCAAAAAATTTACGAGCTAGACAATATCAACCATTATGTTGATTGTGCTTTTGCACAATTGAATGAAAATTCCGTTTGGAATTGGATTTAGTCTTGAGGCATGCAAAAAGGCTCGCGATTGTTTAAGTAAAGATTTAAAGCCGACTCCAGTCGATGCTGCTGGAGGACACTGCTATCAGACTTCGACAGCCATGCAAGTTTGCTCAGCCACTTGGTTGGGCAGCGTACGGCTCAGTAACGCGTAGTCAATCTACCGCAGAGAATGGGATACCCTCGGGAAACTGAGGTTAAACCCGTATAGGCTAGGGAGTCTGGAATCGAACCTTAGCTGAAAAAGGCGCGAATTGGAGCGTTTCTGCTCTGCGATGAGACTGCGTCAGATCAGGCAGATGGTGGGGTAATGGCCCACCATACCTTTGACCTGTAGGGGATATGAGAGTAGAAGCCCCGAGAAGGGCACTGAGACAAGGGCCCTAGCGCTACGGCGTGCAG
>JAGDYB010000006.1 GCA_023270055.1 Microcaldota archaeon | reverse complement strand
ACTCCCTGCCCGGGTCCGACACCGACTTGGTCAGGTTCCTCGTGTACTTGTTGAATGCGTATACATGTGATCCGTCGGCAACGATGGCATTGAGGCTCGTGTACGCCGGCTTGTCCATGTCGCCCTCATCTTTCACCTTTTCGTACGCTTTGGTTATGAACCTCTCGGTTGCGGCGAAGGCCTTGCGGGCGTCGCCGAGCTCTTTAAGGTATTTGATGAAGATTATGAAGTATACCTTGCTGTCATTTTTGCTCCTAGGTAGCACGCCCGGTTCGTGCAGCTCTCCCATCACCTTCCTTGGCTCGTTCACCACGCCGTTGTGCATGAATGCAATTTCGCCGTAGGTGAATGGTTGCGTTGCATCTATTGTCCGTATCTTCTTCCTGGCGAGCTTTAGTGGGTTGCTCGCCTGCCTGACAAAAAAGCCAGAGCACGTTGAGCTTATACCCTTCACTATAGCCCTTGCCTCATCTGCGGTTTCAGGCAGCGGCCTGGCCTCGCGCGCCAGAAACGCCAGGTGCCTTCCAGAATAAGCATACACGCCCCAGCCGTCCTTGTGACCTTCCTCTATCGACTGTCTAAGTATCGAGTATTTCGATTCGAATATGCTGCTATACGGCGAAGTCTCGCGAACGGAGAGTGAGCAGAATAGCCTGCACATCTCACTACCTCTTCCTTGCTATCGGATTATTCATATTAGGATTCTGACAAATTATAAATCTTTTTATCGTCGTTAACTACAATCCATACCGCAGGGGTCCTTTCTCTCTTTCTACGGTAAACCCCTGCAGAGAGTAGGGCTTCTACAAGTCCAAACTGCCAAAAGACCAATTATGGCAAAAGATGAGCGGTTGAAAGAATATTTTCAAGGCTGAAGGAAATGTTTGACCTTGCAAGAAACAGATTCGTAGGCATTGCGAGGTCACGTCTTCGCGTTCTCGTGCCTCATTGCTTACCTTGTGAGGTATGTAATGTAATGGCATGGGGGTTATCGCAATTGACGAGAGTGATAATATGTAAATATCAGGATCCTACTAATATAAGTTGCATAGATATAAAAAATATCAATGTTTAATTTGTTTTATGGCGAGAACTTCGGAAAGAAAAAGCACTGTGGAAAAATACCAGCTTTACCTGCTGCTTGCTTTGCTGACCTTTTCAGCATTCCTTGCTCTCGTGTGGCTAAAAGGAGTAAGCATTTACGGGGACGACGTATCGTATGTTTCGCTCGTACCGAGCATTATTGATGGAACTTTCAAGGAATATGCCAACATCTTTTCCATACGCCTGCTAATGATCGCACCAATGGCCCTTTCAATTTATGTATTAGGCTACAACAACTATGGAGCAGGTTTATATTCTATTATTTGCTATCTTGCCAGCATAACGATAACATTCTTTATAGGAAGAAAACTTTACAACCCTAAGACTGGACTGCTGGCAGCGTTTCTTTTCGCCACTTACCCGATGTCCATGCGGTATAGCAGTACAGCGGACGTAGTAAGCCCCACGGCATTCTACCTTGGGCTGGCACTTCTGTTTTTTGTTTACGGAAAGAAAGGAGGAAGCAAGTGGTTTTACGTGCTTTCTGGCGCCTTTGCCTTCCTTGGCACGCTTGTTGACCCCATTTCATTTGTGCTAATCGCAACATTTTCCATATACATAGTTGTAGCAAGCGCCACGGACGCTTACAAGCGGAGAAGCCTGCGAATAGACTACTCGCCTTATTTGTACTTTCTTGGCATAATAACCGCAGTGATTCTGCTGGGTTTCGTAAACCTGAAACTCGCGGTCACCGGAGAGCCTTTCTATGAGTTCAATTTAACAAGCAGCTTCTACAGCTCTACGGGCAAGCCCAATACGATATTTTACACAAACGCAAACTTGATGTTTTACGTAACCGGAATGTTTCCGTACAATTTCACTGGAGAAATTATCTCAGGAAATATAAGCGGCTTAGCCAAAACGCTGGAAAGCCTGTTCTCCGTCAGCAACGTAAACCCGAACGATGTTGGCCTGTTTATGTATTTTACGCTGATTTTTGCAATCTATCTCTTGATTAAAAAAGACAGAAACTCATATTTCCTGCTTGCGCTGGCAACGCTTGCTATGCTCTACCTGGAATTTGGAACAATGAGCCCAACGCACTACTACCCTATTTACAGGCTTGTCAGGTTCACAGTCATAATTTCCATCCCGCTCATGCTGATACTGGCAAGAGGGATAGTCATTTTTGCAGAGGAGAAGCACAAGAACGCATTGAGGAAAACGGCAGCCTACGGAATAATTGTGCTACTCTTCGTAACCTCTTTGCCTATAGATTACTTCTGGTACGCTTTGAACCACAATTCGCTGCTCTACAGCGAGCTCATAGCCAAGAGGCTTGAAAATGCACCCAACATTTCACAGGCATACGTATACGCTCCGACACTGATGAACACCTTTATTCAATACTATATGGCCTTCAAGCCTACAAAGGGCGTATTCTTCTACAACAACGGTCAATATTTCGGCTCATTTCTGCCAAATTGCTCAAGCATACCTAACGATTCCTATCTCATAATACCTTCTGCGCTTGCGCTCAGCGAAATAGACAACAATTCAACGTGGCCTGTGCCAAACCCATGGTACATAAACGAGTCATGGGCTTTTAATCCGGCGATTTGCAATCTGACTTTATATGCTGACATTTACAATTATTCGCAGGTAAGAAATGCCAGAATAGTAAATCTCGAATATTCTGGCAACATTTATTACAAAAAGTAGGCTATGAGGTTAGACAGACTTTGAACTGTACATGGAAATTCCGCCTGCTTACTCTGCACTTTCGTTTTTCATGAAGTCTACCTTGGACCACGTCGGGCACACGATTTTCTTGCCTGAGCTTGGGCTACATTAGAGAAGAAGAGCGGTAAAAGTACGGTATAATAAGGACTCAGCGCAGAAGGAGGCACGAAAAGTGAGGAAATGTATCCAACATATTTGTTGTATAGCAACTTTCCAATGTAAAAGGCTATTAATACCAGAAGCAGCGATGAAAGAATGTCCCACATGGCGTTTGAAAGCATGTTCTGGCCAAACAAACAATAAGAGACGGCTATAGGTATTATCTGCAGTATTCTTATCGAATATGGATAGTAACTGCTCAGAGCAAACGATCTATGAAGATACCAGTAAGCAAGCGTTTCGTAAGCAGTGTCGTCATCATAGAATGAAGGCGCCATAGGATGGCTTACAAGATACGCGGCAAAAGAGCAAGCGTAACAAAAAGAAGCAGATGGACCCATCTTGAACCTTCTTTCCGATTTTTGCCCAAACACGTATGGCCGATAGCTCGCTTTCTCTTACTCAGAACTCACCGTATTGATATTATCAAATGACTAAAATTTTATAAGCGCATTCAAAGCTCAAACAAGCGAATTCACAGGAATTGATTTTATCTCCCCGTTCATGCCTGTTATTATTACATAATTCTTTGTAACGATTGGCTGGGAAGCCAGATGGGGTATGCCTGTTGGCTCGGTTTTTAAAACTGAGCCGTTTGTTGCGTTTATTACAAATAGGTCGCCTGCATCATTCATTATGACTAAGTACTTGCCGTCTATGATATTTGGCGGCCCTTCGCACTGCCCGGTGTTTACTGCCCACACGACCCTTCCTGTTGTAATATTCACTTCAAACAAAATACCAACAAAATTAGAATCTGAAAGCACGTTTCCGTTCCAGAATACCAATGGGGCCAGCGTATTCTCCGTAAAGTTTAGCATCCCTGAAACGTTTTGAGGTCTTATCACTTTGACTATTTTTGATTCTTTTGTTTCGTTGAGCTCCCACAAAACTTTGCCAGTACTGGCATTCATTGCAACAAGGGTCGGATTTCCATAAGCGCTATTGGCAAGATAGCCTGCCACGACTATTCCTTTATGAAAAATCGGACAAATGTCATTCAGGCCTGCGCTTGCGTTAGGAAAATTGGTTTGCCAAACTATAGAACCTGTCAGGGCATTAATAGCAAAAAATGCACCGTGATTCTGGCGCGAACCGTTTTCCAGCAACAAGGAATAAGAGCCGCCCGCATATACGGTGCCGTTGACAAGCAGAGGCGAAGACAAAAGATCCGGCAGCATTAAATAAGAAGCATTCAACAGCTTGCCTGTAGACGCATTGATAATATACACTTCTCCCATCATCGTGATTCCTATTACGTTGCCCATAAAATAAGCAGGAGTAGTCATTGCGGAACTTGACATGTTATCGACCCAGACTACTTTGCCATTTTCGATATTGATGCCTATTACTGCATTGTTTTCATTGTAGTACTTGGGTGGCACCTCTTGATTGTTTCCCATTGCCACTACCAAAATATTCCCTGCGACAATAGGCTGGCTCATTATCTGGTTTGTAAAATTGTCAGACCATAGCACCTTATTCGATTGCATGTCTATGGCGATGACTTTTCCTGTTGTCTTGTCATATCTTTGCGCCTCCAGCTCTCTAAGACTGCCCATAGTAGTTACATACATTATTCCATTGTATATGGTTGGCGTGGCGTATATCGCAGAACTTACGTTAAGATTTACAGGAAATGTGTAATTGGGGATTATGTAAGTGTGGTCAACATTGAAATCGTACTGGTGGACAGGAAATGCGGTTTTGCTTGTGCTTGTAATATTATTATAAAGCGTGCTCACGCGCATAGTTTGACGGTAAGCGTAAATAGACAAGCCGAATACGAACGCCAGCGCGATTGCAGCGAAAACTACATAATATGGCTTTATCATAATGACAATTGAATTAAAATACAAATAAATATTTAAAAGTAATAAGGAAAGGAACGTATATGCTGCTGGCGCCGCTGTTTATTTTGGCTTCCGCCGTTTTTGGAGTAAGCGTAATGTTCAAAATGAAATTTGCAGATGACATTCTGAGCAAGATCGTATTCGGGATTCCTACTGGAATCGTTGCTTCTAGCTTCATATTGCTGGTCTTGTATGCAATAAATGGCTATTTCACCAGCCCCTTATTTTACGCCACAATGGCTTTGCTTACTGTTTTCTCCATAGCTCTGCTCTATCCTTTTAAGTTTAAAGAATTGCATTTGCTTAGCAGAAACAAAGACTTGCACTACGCAAAAGGGTACAGAAATGTTGTTGTATGGTCCTTTGTGGTTTACGTTATAATAGCTGCCGTGTTTGTAAGCTCGCTGTATATGAGTAAGGGCACCCTTTATTGCATAGGGCCTGCCATATGCTCGGATTTGATGTATCACATAGGCATAGGCAATTCTCTAATTTATACTCATTTTCCGCCAGAATACCTTTTCACAATAAACACAAAGAACGTTTTCCCTTTCATAGCCGACTTTTATTCTGCAATTCTTATGAGATACGGTTTAGGCATAAGATGGTCTACCTTGCTTCCTGACCTTATGCTACTTTTCTCTGCCGTTTTCTGTTCCGCATTACTAGCCTATAAAATCACAAAAAATGCGTTTATGACTATTGCGACAATGTTCATATTCTGGTTCGGAAGCGATTACCTGATGGCGATTATCATATATTCGCTTTCAAGTATTACCCCTCTTATTCCAAACATGCTTCCGCCATTGAGTATCGTACTTCAGGGATACAATATTGCCCAAATGTCTGAACCTTTTGCTATTTTAAGTTCGGCGCAGTTTATAATAAGCGGCTGGACCTCGATAATTTATCAAATGCTCATGCCGCAAAGGGACTTTATCCTCGGGTTGCCGATAGGAATCATGATCATATACGCCATCTACGAGCTCACGTTTGAAAAAATAAGGTTCAACAAAAAGGAACTAGTGTATATCGGTTTGATGGCAGGAACGCTGCCGCTCGTCCATCCGGTTACGCTGGAAGTCATAGTCTTCATCGGCTTATTTAGTCTTTTTTACATGCTGCTAGACAAAAAGTCAAGAAACTTGGCGGCATACGAATTTCTGATTATATCTGTTCCTCTGCTGTGCCTTGCAATTCCTCAGCTTGCATACATGACAAGCCAAAAGCTAGCCACTGGTTGGTACAGGTTTATATACCAAAGCTTTGTCCCGGTTACGGGCAACGTCTTTCTTTCGGCGGCATTAGGAACGATCAATATTATACTCTACTGGATAGAGACAATAGGAATACCGCTTATTTTGGCCATTATCGGATTAAAACTTGCACCAAAGAAAGTGAGAACTTTCTTTATTCCATTTTTGCTTCTTTGGGCATTCATCACTGTATATGCTGTGCAGCCGAACCCCGCGGATTCTAACAAGATATTCCTGTACACGTTTCTGATGCTAAGCATCTTGGCAAGCTATCCACTATTTTGGCTGTACAAAAAAAGAAGCATAGTTCTCAAGGCAGCTGCGATAGTGCTAGTTGCTTCGATAAGCCTTAATTTCGCCTTTGTTTACCATTACTGGTTAGAATCCCCATTGCCGTGGATAACGCGCACAGAATTCAGCGCGGTTGGGTTCATATTAAACAATACAAATGAAAGTTCCATATTTGCTGTAAGCAACAACAACTCGCTATTGCAAAGCGTGTCTAGCCTGGCACACAGGCAAACGCTGATATCTATAGAACCATACGTTGGGCAAGATGAGCACACATACCCGTTGTCGTTGCTAAACTACGCAAATTACCAGATATTCGAGAAAGGCAACTGCTCAGTACTAAGGCAGTATAACATATCATACATATTTTACCAAGAAAACAACGCAAGTGGCGAAGGCGTTTTTGAAAACGACAATTTTGTCAAGTTATTCAGCGCAAACGACACACAAAGACGCAGAGTCATAGCAATATACAAAGTCGTCTGCTGAAACAAGCGTGCAACATTTTTATATATTGCTATTGCAATTCAATTCAAAACGTAGAGCGCTCCGGGGTTGATTGAATAGTATTGTGGAGTACAAAAACTGCGCTAATGGTTGGTCTGTTAGTTGGCACAATAATTGGTCTTATAATAGGCATCGCCATTCCTAACAGCGGAATGACAAGTCGCAACCCACGAATTGTAAATGTTACAAATGTAAACGTGACATACTTTGACACCCAAACGAACAATGCATATTTAGGGGGTGTGCTATCGGGCTTTCAGGCGCTTCCGGGCAGCGTGACTTATTATAATTTCTCAGTAGTATACAAAAACAGCTCATATAGCGAAACCATAGAAAGTGTAAATACTATGAACGCCGGATTTTCGCTAATAAGAGTCATTCCGCCAACGCCTTCTGTCATACCGCCGCAAGAACATTCCGTCTTCTCGCTTGAGGTGCGTGTACCCGACCAGGCATACACCGGACCGCTCAACATAGTCGTGCTTTACAAGATAAATTACGAAGCTAACGCGAGCCATGGATCATAAGCGACCTTGCTTAAGCAACAACTAGAGCACTAAAAAACAGCAAGCAGCATGAACAATTCGCGCACAACCTAATACAAAGCCACGCAAACGCAAACTAAAAAATTAATAAATAAGCAGCTAAAATCTTCTTATGAATTTCAAGAACGCAAAGGAGCTTATCAGGCTTGTGCGAGTCGAACACAGCCTTATGCTCGTAGTTGCGGTGCTTGCTGCAGAGTTGATGGCCAAGGGGATGCCAAGCCTGGCTGTGCTTCTGCTCAGCTTTGTAACGCCTGTGTTTGTGAGCATGGGCTCGTTCGCCATAAACGACTATTACGACATAGAAGTCGACAAGGCGAACAAAAAAGACAGACCGCTCGTAATTGGCACAATAACGCCAAAACAAGCGCTCTATGCCACGGCAGTTACCCTGATCATAGGCGTGGCAGCAAGCCTGCCCATAAACCTCTATGCTTTTTTGATAGCTCTAGCATTTGCTCTGCTTTCGATAGCTTACGCCTACAAGTTGAAGGAGCTTCTTTTCTGGGGCAATGCATATGTTGCTTTTACTATGGTAATACCTTTCATCTACGGCAGCCTTGTTGT
>JAGDYB010000011.1:27170-46813 GCA_023270055.1 Microcaldota archaeon | reverse complement strand
ATAGCTTGCATAGCCTAATGGTAAAGTAAGAGATGCTGAAGAAGCTGTTGAAGTAATGCCATTTGTAGAGAATCCAACAGCATATGTTGAAAGGGAGTTAGAAACTGCATTATAGAAATAGTAAGTGCCATTTGTGCCAGTATATACTGTAGGCAATATTATCCATGAGCTGCCAGTATATTTGTAAAGCTTCACATTTCCATTGCTTTGACCATTGCCCAGAACCCACGATATAGGAACAGCAAAATAATATGTAACATTTGATACGTTTGCATCGAGGCCTTGCCAGCTTTCATTTATTATTGTATAATTAAAGATTTTTGAAGGCGGATATTTTATTCCTATAGGAGGGGCATTTGAATTTTGCAATGTCGCATTTACTGGGAATGGCAAGCTCTTCTTAAAGTTTACTACAATTTTGTATAGAAAGTTGTTTTTTAATATAAATGAATATGTTTTTGAACTTTGATTCATGCTAAATGAATATTTTCCGTTTTGTGGGTTCAAGATTTTTGCATAATATGCCGTTATTAAACCATTCCCTTCAACCGTTAGGTTTGTATAATTTGAATATATGTTTCCTATGCTTAAATTGCTATTGCTTGCCTGCCAATGGTCAAAAACAAAGCCGTTTGATGGAATTGCTGTTATACTTCCGCCACCTATTAAAGGAATTGTTGACCTTGCTGTTACTACTGCATTATCTACTAATATCCTACCAGTATTTGGCGCATTTTGAAATACCACATTATAAGGTGGAAATACGTATGCTGCTAATGCTGCACTACCATAATAGCTTAGGCTTGCTGATAGATTATATTGTTTAGTGCTAGCAGCTACATTTTGGCAGGTAGCAATAAATGCAGTTTCATAAGTATCTGTATTATCTTTCCTAACCTGCATCGTGCAGCCAGAAGGTAGTGTTATATTTGTAAAATTGTAGTATCCTGCTGCACCAGCTAATACTACAAAGGAATTAGGTATAGATACATTATATGAAAGAGATATGCTTGTTGAAGATCCGACAGCGTTTGTATATAGCTTGTATCTAGTTTGATTTAAGCCTATTCCAGCGATGGCAAGCCCAGGAAGACTAGCACCTGTAGTATAAGCGGTGCATATATTGCTTGTTTGGTGTCCTATAGAGGCATTTGCAGAACCCAATATTGATGCACCTAGTGGTGCATTGATGTCTGGGGTCCAAGAAACAGCGGGAGATGAGGTTGCAAATGTATAGTTTGCACCTCCTGCGCATAAATATAATTTATATCCAGTAGGTAATGTAACTGATTCAGGATTTGCGTATCCATATACCCCATTAGTAGAAAAAGAGACAAGATAGGTAGAAAGGGAGTTTGAATAAGCATTGTAGAAATATGAGGTTGCATTGCTTCCAACAAGGTATGTAGGCAAAGGTACCCATGATGAATTAGATGATATATATTTGTATAATGTTACTTGGCCAGGGCTTATCCCTTCGCCACTTATCCAAGAACTGTTTACAGAAAAATTGTAAACTGCGCTTTCTACGTTTGAATCACTTATGCTGCTGCTTATTTTGAACAAATCATAAAATGGCAAATTGAATCTTGAATAGTTGTTTGGGATATTACTTGAGAGTATAACATTTGTTGAAACAGAAGTTATGTTAACTTTGGACTTTACAAGTATCTGTTTTAATTGTGCATGTGGATTATATAGTATAGGAGAAGTTATATTTGCAGGTACAAAATCTGCATAGGCACTTATATTGTTGATGTTAACTTCTGATTTAAGGCTAATATTGGCAAGAGCGACATTTGGCGAGCCTGCCTTTCCTGACAAAATGAGCACATTTGCCACAAATAGTGAGTTGGGGGAAAATGCACCTGATAAATTCATTACTTCAATATTCTGCGAACCTTTCTTTTTGTTTTGAATGAAACTGGAGCGAATGCCGATGAACTTTTTTATAAGATTATTTAATACCGCAGAATTTTGTAAATTCTTGATTGATTGTATATTATTTATTGAGAGTCCTGATATTGTCAGATTTGATGGAATTGATGGTAAAGTTATTGATGTGGTAGTAGAGGTTGTTGTAGTAGGAGAAACAAGCACAAAGTTTATTACAGTTGTATTGCCCGCGATCAAATATCCTTGCTGCGGTGTTGGAGTATAAACTGTATTCCCCAGTGTATAATCGGCTGCTACGAAAAAGTAATTCCCAGGAAGTGTTGAAAACGTGATGCTGTTAGGTGCAATCGCATTTTGCGAGATTCCGTTATATGTAATACCCCATACTGCATTTGCAGGCAGACCATTCTCTGAAAAAGTGGTCAATGCGTTGAAGCTTGCTGTTATCACCGCATTGCCTGTCAGCGCTACCGTAGTATTAGCAGACGTTGCGCTTGAAATGCTTGCATTTGCACTGTTGCTCGAGAGCCAGGTTGAGAATATGAAATTGCCAGTTGCAATTGCATTTATTGGATAGTTTCCTTGAACAAAACTGTTTGAATCGCCAGACAAGTATTGAATGCCATTGAAAGTTATCGAAACCCCATTGCTTGGCACAGCATTGAATGCGACCAAAAAGGACTGAATTGTTGTGGTTGGCTCTATTGTTGATGTGCTTGTTGAAGTTGTTGACGAAGTGGAGGTGCTGGTAGTTGTAGAAGTTGTAGATGACGTAGTTGCAATGGAAGTTGTTGATGAAGTCGAGGTTGACGTACTTGTGGATGTTGTTGATGAAGTTGAGGTACTAGTAGAAGAGGTAGATGAAACTGAATTTGAAACTGTATTTGATGCAAACTGAACTGAAACGGCGCCCTGCCCGGGCTGCGCAAGCACAATTAGAAATAAGATTAACGCAAATGGCAGTGCCGGCAACAAGCTTTTGAAGTGCATCAAATCATTTGCTAATGCAAAATTATTATTTGTTTTGATTTCCTTGTGCACCGGCTTCGCGGCTACCTTCTGAATATGCCGAGCAGCCTGCCCCAGAAACCGTGCGGTGCTTCACGTTCCGGCTCCTCGCTTGACATTGCGGAGTATGTCTCTGCGAGATCGTTAACCGCCATTGAGAACCTCGCCCTGCGCGAAAGCACGACCGCGGGTATGTGCTCACTTATGCTTATTGGCACTATTTCGTCTTCTGGCAGTATGCCCACCGCCTTGCTGCCGTACGTTTCTTCTATCTCCCTTGGATGCAGCTCGTACCGGTGCTTGCCGAGCTTGTTTATGACCATGTGGTGCTTGAGATGCAGTTTGTCGAAGGCATGGCTCATCCTCACAATGCTTGCAACCGCCGGCATCTCTGGCGTTGTTATGAGCAGCGCCTCGTCATACACCTTTGGTATGTATTCAGTTGTGTAGCCGGGCTCCGTGTCAACAACAACAAAGCTGTAGTTCGCGTCCTTTATTTTTTCGTATATTGACTTAGCGTTGCTCTCGTTTATCGCGAACGGCTGGGAATTGAGAGTGCCGCATATGACGTGCACGCCAGTTGCGCCGTGCAGAGATATGACATCCTTTAGCTTGCGCTCCTTCTTGAGAAGATCCTTGAGCCCGACATTGGCGCCTTCCATGCCCAGGTGGAAGCCGACACTCGGGTTGGTAGTATCGGCATCGATAAGAAGCGTCCTGTAGCCCATTGACTGCAGTGAAACCGCCAGGTTAACCGCAATTGTCGTCTTGCCGACGCCGCCTTTCTGCGATGATATCCTTATTATGTACGGTGCCATTTTAATCGCCATGCTCTTCTTCCGATCTCTTTATCTGCTCTCTCATCATCTTCAGCTTGTCGGCCCTGTATCTGCTGTACCTAGGCCCTGCAGCATGCCTTCTGTATCCGGTTAATAATGCAAATGCAAGAATTATAAATCCAACGAAAACATACACAAAAAGCATGTTCACCGCAGGCTTCACCACCTTCTGCGGAATCGTGGTTGTCGAGGTAGTAGAAATCGCGGGCTTTGGCATGACCACGAGAGGAAACTGGTAGGTGTAGTTGTATCCCTGCGCCTGCATGTAAAGCTGCACCAGCGACGTGCCGGGGCTGCTGCCCGCCGCCAGCGGGAATATTATGTGCAGCAGCTGGTTCGGCGAAGCGTCAATTGCCTGCGTCGAGTTGTATACTCTTATGCCGATTGGGGGGGTTGCAGATACGTACACAATGCCAGGATACGCACCGGTATAGAGCGCGTAAATGGTCATGTTCGCAGTAGAATTGGTGTACAGCGTTGGCACGTAAGTGCTCACGATACGAAGTATGCTCGATGGAGTAGGCACGGAAACGGTGGAGAGCTCGCTTTGTATCTCCTGCAATGGCACTATCGAGAGTGGATTGCTTATCGAGTAGTAGACATTCGTGGAGCTGTTCGCTTGCAGCTTGCTTATGTACCAGTTCAGCGTGTATATGCCGTTTTCAACTGTAACGTTACCCGGCGCCCCGTACAGATGCAACTGGTCAATGCTGCTCACTATGCCAGCAGGCAGCGAAACCTTTACTATTATGTTGTTTGCACTGGCGTTTGACGGGGAAAACACTTCCACGGTGCCGCTAACTGATCCTGTCGAATTGTACAGATCCAGCTGGTTCTCCATCATCGCCTTTGTTCTGTTTACAGCGTAGACGTTGAGCGTCGAATATTCGGTTGCGCTAGCTGTGCTTGCGTTGGCAACTGCTGCGCTGATGCTTATCGGTATTACGTACGTGCCGGGAAGCGCAGTGCTGTTGACCTTATAGAGTACGCTTGCGTAAGCTGTCTTTCCAGGGAGCAGGTACAGTGTGTTTGTAGAGAGCGCCGCCATGCTACTGTATGCGCCTATGCTTAAAGACACGTATTCAGGAGCCGTCGCTACGTCGGAAATACCTATAGTTCCTACCGATGAGCCGCCTATGGGAAGTGAAACGGAAAGCGGAAATGAAGCTATGGAAAATTGGGGCATTACTGTTATAGGTACTGTCGGCTTCGGAATGGGCTTGGGTTGTATCGCCAAAACAGCATAAGTTGCACTCGCTGTGTTTGACGTATAATTCACGTTGTTTGCACGATACGTTGCATAAACGGAAGCGGTGCCGGTACCTATGCTTGCTGGCGTGTTTGGTATGGAGAGAAACACAGTCTCGTTCTGCCCAGGCCCCAGCGGCTGCTCCAAATAGTTGCCTGATGTTACTATAGATCCAGAAAGGGAAACGTGCAGCATTATGGGCCCTGAGGAAAATTGGCCTTTGTTTGTAAGTGAAATATACACGCCAAGCGGCGAACCGTAAAGAATCGAATGCGGCGAGACCGAAATGCCCGTGATGTTTATTGCCGGTGGATTGTAGAGCGTGAATTTTGCTATGGTGCTTACGTTCTCCTTGAACGTGCTGAAGGTGACATTTGCAATATAAGACGTATTCGACATGCCTGCTGTGCTTACGCTAAGGTTGTATGTTCTGCGCAATTCAGTAGTATTCTGTGCAAAAAGCGCTTCGCTGTACACGACGCTGCCTGTGGCGGCATTGGTTATAGTAAACTTGCCAGACATGTTGCTTATGTTGCACGGCTCCGTTGTAAACATCGTGTAGTTCATCAGTATATTGCCGGTCTTCGCATATGCTGGCGAAACGTTGAAGGCTATTTTGAAAGGGCATACGACGCTCACGGTAGCGGAGAGGTTTGACGAGCCGGTGGCATATGCTGTGCCTTGAAAAAGAGAGATAAATAAAAGCGATGCTAACGATGATAAGAATAACAACACAACTAACTGTGAAGATTGCATGCCTTCACTGCTAAAAATAGCGACATTAGAAATTTATGCTTTGCCTTTGCGGTATTTCAGAATATGTCTGCTGCAACTTTTTCATTGCTGCTTGCAAAAGGCAAAGATCAATATCTGCGATGATAGTTGCTTCTTCCCCTGCCAAACATGCCCCGTGGGCCGCGTCCGACGCGCTGCTCTCCGCGCCTGCCGAAATCGCGTCTTTCCTCGTATATCGGGAGCCTGATGTTCCTGAAAGGCTCGAGATTCAGCTCGATTCTTGTCATGCGCACGTTTGCATAATCTTCTATTTCTCCAATCTGCTTCAGTTGCGACGGATCTGCTATTGTCACCGCCACGCCGTCTTTTCCTAGACGCGCGGTCCTGCCCACGCGGTGTATGTACACGTCTATGCTGTCCGGCGCGCCGAAGTTTATTATGTGGGTTATGCCTGCAATGTCAAGGCCCCGCGACGCCACGTTGGTTGCTATCAGGAAGCGCGCGCCGCGCCTGAACCCGCTGAGCGAGTACTCGCGCTTTGACTGCGTGAGGCCGCCGTGCATAAGTATTGCTTCGTGACCCTGGCTCAAGAGCACGCGGTGCAGCGTGTTTGCTTCGTATTTTGTCCTTGCGAATATTATTGCCTTCTTCGGCTCGTACTCCTTAATGTACGCAAGCAGGCCCTGAAATTTCATCCTGTAAGGCACAATCGCATAAACGTGCTTTATGGTGGAGCCTATGTGTTCCTCCTCCTTGCCTATTGTTATCCTTGATATCTCGCCGTGCGAATACTGCTCCGCTATTTTTACTATGCCGCTTGGCATTGTCGCCGAAAACAGCATTGTCTGCCTTTTCTCTGGAAGGTTTGATATTATGTAGTCTATGTCGTCTATAAAGCCCATGTCAAGCATTATGTCCCCTTCGTCAAGGACAAGGAACCTCACCTTGCTCAGGTTCAGTGCGCCGCGCTTGAAGAGATCTATAATCCTTCCCGGGGTGCCGACAACTATGTTCGGCCTGTTGCGAAGCGCCTGTATTTGCATGTTTATCGAAACGCCGCCGTAAACCGTGGTCACGTATATGTTCATCTGCTTGCCCACAGCCTGTGCGAACTTCGAGACCTGCAGTGCAAGCTCCCTTGTCGGAGCTATGATCAGCGCCTCGAGATCGTTCGACGGCTTCAACATCTGCATGATCGGCACTATGAATGCTGCAGTTTTCCCTGTGCCAGTCTGCGCTCTCACTATCACGTTCTTGCCCTCCAGAACCTTGGGAATAGTCTGCGCCTGCACGTCGGTAGCGGCCACAAAGCCTATCCTGCGCAGCGAATCCACGAGCTCTGGCTTCAAATTCATTTCGCTAAAATTAGTCAATCAAACACCGCAGTAAACAAAACCAGACACTTTCAAAATTTTCACTTTCTTTTCATTTCCAAGCAGAATATTCAACACCTTGAGCAAAAACCGTTTTGCGGTTGCACTCCAGCTAAATGCTACACCGCCATTGTTGCTATTTATCCTTGCAAAGTTATACATACATTACTATACTATAATTATACCGCTCTCTATATATTTGTTCGCTTTTGCACGGCTTCGCTGGAAAAGCCAAATTTTGTTGACAAAGATGCTTCATTTGAAAAGGCTCGAATTAAAACCAGCAAAAGCTTTTTTGCACAGTGGCACAATGGGGCCAGCTATTTTTGCTCTTCTTGCTTCTCAAGCAGCGCGTTCCTCTTGCAGTATGATATGTACTTGTTAGCTATTTTTTCCACGAGCGCATCTACCGGACCTGACACCGTGTCAAGTTCTCTTTCGAACATCGCCCTCTTGTTTATCTCGCTCTTTATGCCATTCACATCACTGTGGGTGCGCGTGTACCTGGTTATGTTGTCTTCCACCGTGCGGATCTTCTTCATTATGCTGTCGTATCTGGCAATCGTCTTGTAGTCTTCCTTCGTCGCAATGCCATCTATTATAACCAGCAGCTGGGATATATCTTCACCGCTCGGCTTTTCACCTGCGGATTTTTTAACAAGCAATTCGGTTATGCGGTCATTCAGCTTCTCCACGCTGCCATAACCTGTCGTGAATGTGAAAAGCTCCTGATTTTCCTTTATGCCACCTATTGTGGCCCTGCGCAGTTCCCTTTTCATCCTTTCAGGATCGCTAGCTTTCGTTGCAATTCCCATTTTATCATCTCCGCACGCACCTGTGCTGCGTGACTGCTTCACAGAACAAGGTGGTCAGTCCACATATATATATTTTGCGCTCCTCGAACCGAGTGCTTCAGGATTTTGCCGCACCCTCTTTATATGCGGAGAACGACGCCTTCATATCGTCGCGCATGCTTAGCGTTACTATTTTCGCCCCACGTGCGGTGGCTGCAACCGCGTGGCAGATCCTTTCGGCAGTGCCCGCATCCTTTCCAACCACGAGAACGTAACCCTTGGATCCCCTGCCCAAAGGCTCGCCCAGCAGCTTGCCAAGCCGCGCCTCCGCCGCGGCGCATGCTTCTGCAGAATCACCAACGCCCACGACCCTCTTCACCGAAAGATAGTCGCTGATCAGCCTCGCGATCATTGAGCCTGAATGGGAATAAACTATAGCGTCTGGCGCGCCGAACTCTGAGCCAAGCCTTGCCGCCGCATTCTTGAGCTCGGCTTTCATTTTTGCGTACTCCGCACTCTTGTATGCCTTTTTTGCCTCAAGCATGCTTATGCCGTACTGCACGTTGTTCTTTCTGAAGCTCTCCAGCGCCTCATTCTCCTCGTAATCGAAAACGATCCATGTGTTGTTGCTCACTTCCTTTCCTATTATGTCCGGCTTCACCAGCGATCTGGGCTTGTACACCATCGTGGCGCTCACGACGCGCCTGAACTTCTTTGCGAACATGCGAAGCACTATGCTTAAAGTCCTGCCGGTGTCGGCAATGTCATCGACGACAAGCACGTAGCCGCCGGCTGCTACGCTGCCTATGCTGATGTAGTGCGGCAGCACGTACGTGCGCCGACCTTGTCTGTTGAGGTCTTCATATGAAATGACTTGTATGCCGTGCAATTCGGACACGCCAAGCATGTCGCCGAGCATCTGCGCGAAGATCATGCCCCCGCGCTCGATGTACAATATTGCTGAGGGCTTTCCGTATCTTCTCATTATCTTGCCAGCAACGCCTTCGGCGATCTTGCGCATGTCGTCAAAACTGAGCCATTCGTAGACCGTTGCTGACATTGGTGCCTTCTGCGGCGGAGCAGCCTGCACCTCCTCCGGCAGTTCGTACCACCTTACCTTCTCTCCTATCCTCGCCCTCAGCTTCCATCTCACCGTCTTGGGCTTGAGCTCTATCGCGCTTGCCAAGTAGTCCAGCTCGCTGCTCACCTTCCGCGCTGTTGCGGCGTCGAGCTTCAGCGAGGCGGCATAGCTTTTGAGCTTGCCTATGTTCATTGTCACGGTCTTGTAGAAACCCCAGTCGTTGGAAAGAAGGTTCGCTATGTAGCCCGCGTCTATCGAGCGGGGCGTGTCCGCGTTGCCGAGGCTCAGGTCAGAGAGCAGCGCCAGCACATCCTTCATGTCCTTCTCGTTCAGCTCAAATATCTGCAGCTTCGTGAGCAGAAGGTCCGACTGCGGTATCGTTACTTCGCTCAACGCAAGCCTGTCTCTTAGGTCTATGTAGTGGCACATCCTGAACTCGTCGAGAAATATGTCCACTTTCATGCTGCCGTAGAAATACTGCAGCCTGTCGTAGCCATGCAGGGCGTTGAACCTCTCGTTTGGCTCGAAGCCCAACTTCTGGAGCAGCTTCGCAATCTCGCCCGACTGCGACTTCAGAGCCACGAAATCTATGTCGTTGTATTTTCTTGACAGCGCGGCGCTTGAGCTTGCTTTGGGAGCAAGATATGCGAACGCCATGCCTCCGATGAGCCGCAGGCGCACGCCGCGACGTTCCGCCTCGCTTATCACATCAAGCGCCTTTTTCAGCGCGCTGCTCGAATCCTTCTCCTGCACCATTTCATCATCTTCCCGTAATCTCAGCCCTTCGTGAACGTGTATCTCTTCATGCTCCCGCCCTCAAGCTCTACTATTATGCCGCGCAGTATGCCTGCGTTATAGTCACTTCCGGGATTTAGCACTGGCACGCTTGAGCCCGACTTGCATTGCACGTAGTCGATGCCGCCGGATTCGTGCACGTGGCCGTGGAGCCCTACAATTGGAGGATACTCTTCTATTATGCGCCGCACAGAAACGCTCCCGACGGGTTGCGTATTCACGTAGCCGCCTGCGGTTATCGGCTTGAGGTCCTTGGTAAGCTTCGGCGCCTGGTCTATCTTCGTGTCGTACGGGGGCACGTGTATGGCATAAATAGAGCTGCTGGCATCTATGCCCCTTGCCATCCTACGCAGGTCGGCATAGATCTCCTTCTCCTCCTTTTCCCTCGGCGTATGCCATGGCGTTGGATTGGAATAACCGTAGCCCAGCAGGCTGTAGCCGTCAATGTCAACAATCTTTTCATCGAACGGGACTATGGTGCCGTCGGCATTCGCTTTCACGTGCTCGGCGACCTCCTTGTAGTCGTCATTGCCCGGGATTATGTAAAGCTTCGCGCCGGACTTGGCAAGCCTCTCGCGTGCCTTCGTGAAGAACTCGTCGAGCGAGAGCAGCATCGCCTCTATGAACTTCTCGTCTATACTCCTTCTGCTCTTGCCGACGCTCAGGTACTCGTCGTAGCTCATCAC
This sequence comes from Microcaldota archaeon, assembly GCA_023270055.1. Classification (GTDB taxonomy): domain Archaea; phylum Micrarchaeota; class Micrarchaeia; order Micrarchaeales; family CABMGC01; genus JAGDYB01. The sequence goes on along the minus strand of JAGDYB010000011.1, from coordinate 36,357 downwards.
CGAATAGTAGAAGCCGCTGGACCTTATCTCCTTTTCAACATCTTCCACTTCCGCTTTCTTTATCCTTTTCTTCTCCCCGAACAGCTCCATCGCGTACGTGCCGTCTTCCATGTCCACGATCGGCACGAGCTGCTTGCCTGTGAGATCGCCGCCGATTATTATGTTCTTTACCCCGTAGAATGACGCAGCGTTTATCGCCTTGATCGATGCGACGCTCGATCCGTGAAGGTCAGCAACAAAGAAAAACTTTGTCCTCATGCCATTACCCTGCCTGCACTTTATCCTGCGCCACGACCGCTATTCTGGCGGTATCTCCTTGAACGCCATCGATATGTCCACGCCCTTCTTGGCGTTGCGCCACTTTGACACAGAATAAAGTATAACACCCGCTATGAACGACGCGACTATGTAGCCGTATGCCAGGTAGTTGCCGCCCCATACGTTGGAGTAGGCGAAGAACTGGTAGGTTATGTATGCGAATACCAGCGCCATCAACGCGCCTGAGACGGCGAGATAGGTGCGCGACCTGCCGCGCTCGTTCCTTATTCCATATATCACCGCCGCCACGCCCACGAATGCAAAGTATATCATCGCCGCGGCAACCGCGCCGTACAGCGACGAGAACGGGCCGTAGATGAATGCTGCCGCACCTATCAGCGCGACGGTGAGCACAAGATCGAACAGGTGCGCCGCCACCGGCGAGCCGAATCTGTGGCTCACGTAAGCGAGCTTCTCTGGCAGGAACCTGTCGAAAGCCTGCGCGAATATGTACCTTGAGAACACTATTATGCCGTATGCCAGTATGGCGAAGCTCCATATGATCCAGCCGAGCCCTATGATCAAGCTGAGAATCCATGAGTGTGAAACGCCCATCGCGAGCGTCCAGAAGTTGAAGGAGAAATTGTTGACGAGGTTGGAATTGCTCAACGCTGCTGTTATGAAACCGTAGCCGCCGACGTAGTACATGGTGGCGAACGCGCCCGTGACGAGCAGCATGACAAACACCGAAGCGACGGGCACGCCCCATTTCAGCGCCTTCTTGCCCTTTATCTCTGACGACACGGCTGGCGAAGCGTTGATCCAAGGATATACGAATATGGCGAAGAAAGGTATCAAGAGAAGAGTTGTCGAAAGGTTGAAGCTGCTGCCATGGTACGAGCTCGCTATTTGCGCGTATGTCATGTTGAGCCCCTCGCCGGTCAGGCTGTTTATGTAGCTCTCGACCCCTGGCCTTCCCGCGTAGAGCAGCACGCCTATGGAAAGCAGCAAGACAAGTATGCCTATGACTATGGACACCGCAACAAGCCTGTAGCCCGCCTTGGGTCTGAATATGTTTACCATTATCAGCGCGGCGAAGATCACAGCTGCTATTATAAACTGCAACGCCGGCGACGAACCAGAAATATTGCCAGGAAGCGCAAGGCTCAGCATGCCAGAATAGCCGAGAGCGACGCCTACTGCGCCAATGGCAAACACCGTGGAAAGCGCTATCAGCGCGAGATATGCGAGCGTCTCGAGGGAATAGCCCATAAAGGAGAGCGAGCCGCCGAACAGGCCGCCGAATATGCGCGATATCCATATGTAGTCGCCGCCTGTCCTAGGCACTCTCTTGTTCATCATTGAGTATACTATTATTTGAGGTATTGAAATTGCAAATGCAATCAGAGAGCCGTAGACAAGGTTCATGCCCGAAACCGTTGTGAAAAGCAGCATTGTGAATCCGATCGTTGCGAGTGCTGCGCCAGCTGACATATCGCTTATGTTTAGGCTCACCGCCTCGAAGAATGAAACTGTCTTCACGAGCCCCGTAGATTCGCGCACGAACACTCCTACATTTTTCGCCTTCTCAAACCCACTCTTGACTAACCCCCTACTTTTTTCTCCTCGCATAGAAAATCAGCCCCCTCCAAGCCGAAAGAGATCCCATATCAAATATGCAAATAGAAGATTTAAAAAACTATCTGGCGCGGGATTTGATGCAGTTATACAATTTTTACAGACATCAACAATCACGCAATCTCTGCGATGCCGCATGCTGCATGTTTATTTCAGAGCAATCTTGCTGCGATCCTTCCTGAGCACAGACCCGAATTCGGCGTTAGGGACAAGCGCCATTTCTATTTCCTTCCAGCTCTTTACAACATTCACATTTCCTATACCGGAATCGGCGCTCCTGTTCCACGGCTGGCTTATCAGAAATACCAGCTTGCCCTTCGCCGCAAGCCCTTTTGCAACATCAATGTTGTCGTCTATGAATATATCTCCGTCAAGCTCAAGCTTCTCCAGCTGTTTCTTAATGTGCACCAGCCGCTCGTATTCTATGCCGTTGCGCGCCAGCCAACGCATAATTTCCTCGTCGCTCGCCACCGATGACGTCATTATGTTGATGCTGTAGCGCTCGCCGAGCCTTTTGACGATGCTTGGCACGGCGCTGTCGATGATGCTTATCTCCTCGTTCTTCGACCACACCTTCTTGAATAATAGCGTGACCAGCTCATACGGAAGCCCTGTAACAAGCTTTATGTCATAATCGAAAAAATCTTCGAATTTCTGCTTTATCCCGTATTCGGCGCGCGCCACTTCTACCCAGTTCTGCATTGTGTTTGCAAGCGTGTTGTCCACATCTATGAACAGCTTCTTCCTCTCCATCGACAAACCCTGCTTCATATTGATTTCTGAAAAATATTTATGCATTGCGTGTAGACGCACGCGCTTACTTGCTTACAAAACTTGCCGGTGTGAGAGGTACGCACAAACCAATGCCTCAACGCAGCAGCTTTTCTATTCGCATCAGCTCGTTTATCTTCGCGATGCGCTCGCCACCCACTATGCCGCACTTTATGAATTCGGCACCTATCCCGACTGCCAAGTGCGAAATGAACGTGTCGGTCGTTTCTCCGCTCCTGTGCGACACAACGCATGCGATGCCGTTGCGCTTCGCAGCTTCTACGGTATTCAGCGTGTCTGTCAGCGTGCCCACCTGGTTTACCTTTATCAACACCCCGTTCGTGGATCTTTCCCTTACCCCTTCCATCAGTCTCTCGCCCGAGGTGGCATATAGATCGTCGCCAACGACGAGCGTGCGCAAGCCAACCGCAGTTGTTATCTCGCTGAATCCGCGGAAATCAGACGCATCGACAGGGTCTTCGACATATCTCAAGCCGAATTTTTTAACCGTTTGAATGACAAAGTTTATGTACTTACGCCTGCCCATCGTGCCGCGAAACATGTACTTGCCGGATTTGAAGTATTCGCTTGCTGCCATATCTACACCTATATCTATCCTCACGCCCTCCTTCGCTTCCATCTTCTTCGCCGCAGCAGCGAGTATGCGCAGGTTATCGATGTCGTCGTAGTTCGTCACGAGCGCGCCTTCTATGTTCGCGGCGCTTATGCCAAGCTGCGCGCTTATCGCGCTGCGCAGGCCTATGCTTATGGCAGCATTCCTGCTGAAAGAGCCAGCATCCGGCGACACGAGCAGCTCCTGTATTTTCATCTTCGACTTCGCATGCACTCCGCCGCCTATTATGTTGCCCAAGTGGCGCGGCATCCTTTCCCTCGCGAAGCGGCGCGCGAGCGTCTCGTTGATGTAGTGGTAAAGCTCCATGCCTTCGTGCTCCGCCGCAGATCTCGCCGCGGCGATTGATACCGCTGTAGCAACATTGCCGCCTATGAATGAGAAGTTGCGCGTCTTGTCGATCTTGTGAAGCATCGCGTCTATAGAGCTCTGCTCGCGCACGCTCATTCCGACAAACTTTTGCTTCTTAGCCTTGAACCTCCGTATTGCAAGCGCAACATCTCCGTTGGGGAATGCGACTGCCTCGTACTTGCTCGTGCTCGTGCCGCTAGGTGCCGACGCCACGGAAATCTTTCCGTCGCTGGTTGAAAGCGCGGCTTCTACGGTAGGCTTGCCGCGCGAATCGTATATCTGCCTCAGCCTGATATCACTTATTATGCTGTTCACTTCATCGCCATGCTCATTATCTTTTTTACCAGCTCTACGCCCCTGAGCACGCCAAGGCTTCCCCTGCTGTCTATTTTCTCGCTGAACTGCATCCCGTCCGGCTTCGCAGTTGTGCGTTCGTTGTATATTATCACTGGCACCGGGTCGCCGGAATGTGCTTTGAGCTCGCACGGCGTGGCGTGGTCTGCTGTCACGCACAGCGTTGCATTTGCCTTTCCCAAGCTTCTGAAAAATGTGTCCACTTGCTCCAGGCTTTTTACCTTGCCCGCCGCGTCGCCGTTGTGACCAGGCTCGTCGGGGCCCTATATGTGCACGTACACGAAATCGTTTTTCAAGAGCGCCTCCCTTGCCAGGCGGGCCATGCTCCTGTATCTGCCAAGCACGTTCGCAATGCGCTTTAGCTTGAACTCTTTCATCTTGAGAAGGCGCGCTATGCCGCGCTCAACCGGCATTTCTGTGACGAATGCAGCGCGCAGGCCGTAGCGATCGCTGAAGCTTTCTACCTTTGGCAATCCGAGGCCCGCATCCCTGAGCAGCAGCGCGTTGGCCTGCGGCAGCCCCTTCCTCTCCCTTTCCTTGTTTATCCTGCTCTTTGATAGCTTGTCTATTATCATTTCCACTACTTTGTTGAGGAGCTTTGCGGTTTCGGCGCTCGCCCTGTCCTTATTCAGGGGCCTCACCGCGGGAAGCTTGTTCGAGTATTTGCTGAGCGCTATTGACATGCTGCCCTTTTTTGCATAGCCTATGTCTGCATTTGATATGCTTGCGGAAAGCTTGAAAACACTGCTGGACAATACAAGTACACCACGATAGCCGACGGTATGCTTGAACAGCAGCTTTACGCCATTTATTTTTATGCTGTTTATCTCCCTTTCCAGCTCCTTGGCTTCGCTTTCCGTTACAGACCTTCCGGCTCTTCTGTCCACCACTTCCCTTTTTGCGTTCACCGTTGCGAAATTGGCCCTGAGCGCGAGCTCGTTGTCTTTGAGATTTATGCCGGCTCCGTACGCCTCAAGCGGGCCCCTGCCCGTATATTCCTTCTTCACATCATAGCCCAGGAGCGAGAATACAGCAGAGTCAGATTCCGGGGCAATGCCCTTGCCTATGGTGTACATCATGCCAGCAACTGACTTCGCTGCGATGCGCTGAAGGTACGGCATTCTTGCCGCTTCCAGCGGCGTCTTGCCCCCCAGCGAATCTATCTTCCTGTCCGCGGCTCCGTCTATCACCACGAGCAGCATCTTGCGCGAACCCTTTTTGCCCACTGCCTTACCTCTCAAGCACAAACCTCCTTGGCGCGAACCTTTTCTCGTAGATCTCCTTAAGCAGCATCTTGGAGCCGCTAGCAACGAGCACTGGATCGGATGTGAGCGCGTACTTCTCCGCCGCTGCCAGTTTCGGCGCGCTATCCGAATATATGGTAAAGAGAGGCTCGCCCTTGCGCACCTCTGCGCCGAGCTTCTTGTGCATTATTATGCTTGCGCTCTTCATGAGCGGCGCGCCTGCGAGCCTCGTTGTGTATGCGAGCGCAATATTGTCTATCGAGAGCACCCTGCCGCTGTTCCTTGCTGCCACGCTAACCGAATGCTCGCCGAGCCTTATGTCCTCAGACCTTATTTTCTCGTCACCGCCCTGCTCCGCTATTATCTGCCTTAACTTTTTCTCCGCAATGCCCCTCCTTATTATGTTTTCGGCAATGCTCTTTCCGCCCTTCCTTCCCGACATTTCAATTAATATGCCTGCTATGCTTGCAACCTTGTCAACGACATCGGGTACTTCGCGCTTGCGCTCTAGCACCGCCAGCGCCTCCTGCGCCTCAGCAGCGGCGCCTATCGCGTTGCCTATTGGCTGCTGCCCATTTGTCACCGCTCCTCTTATAGATATGTGCATCCTCTCCCCGAGCGTTATGAAGTCCTTGACGAGAAGGCTTGCCTCTTCCCTCGTCTTTATCTTTGCTGTTTCGCCTGTTGGTATGTCAAGCACCAAGTCCGTCGAGCCCACGGCGCGCTTCTTTGACATTATCGAAGGTAGAAGCAATGGGTCTATGGAAAGCGGATACTCTATCTTTATGAACATGTCGTCAGCTGGCGCGAGGTGCACGGCGCCGCCCCACACGAGGCAGCCGTTGGTCTTGTTCACAATCCTTCTCATCTCGCTGGTTGAAAGCGTAACCGGCATAAGCACCTCCGCTCTATCCGCAGTGCCCGCGGCAGATGTTATTGCCCTTGACGACGTCTTCGGAATCGTAAGCCCGGCCGATGCCACTATGGGCACGACGAGAAGGCTTGTCTTGTCCCCGGGCACGCCGCCTATGGAGTGCTTGTCGTACACCCTCTTCTTCCCGAGGTCAAGGCGTTCTCCGGTGTTTATCATCGCGTTTGAAAGATACTCCGCTTCCTCGAGATCAAGGCCGTATATGCTTAGCGCCACGACAAAAGCGGTGAGCTCGTCGTTGTTGAGCCTCTTGTTCAGCCCGTCCTTCACTATCTCGTAAAACTCTTCATAGCCGAGCCTCTTGCCGTTTATTTTCTCCTTTATCGCGACGAGCGACTTGGGCTGCTCCGCCGGAGCCAGCTCTATTTTGTCGCCGTTTCTAGCGCGAAGCTCGTCCTTGAGGTTCTTCGTCACGCCAGCTATGCCGTTTGGCACTATGTCGGTTATGTTCGCTATCGCTATTGCGCTCCTGCTGCCGTCAATGGCGTTGAGCCTGTCGCCCGGATGTATGTTGAGCAGCGCGGCGTCGCGCTCGTTGACCAGTATTATGTTCGCGCCTGTTTCAAGATCAAGATTCTTCGCCTTCAAGTCCCTGCTCATCAAATCACATTTGCTATGCCATTATTTCGTCTTGCTGTAGCCCCAGTACTTCAGCGCTGCGGCAAGCTCCTTGCTCTTCTCCGCATAACTCTCGAGCGGAACCTTTTCCATCGTCGCCTCTATCGCCGCCCTCATTGCCCTCGCACCGGCATAAACGCCGTCGGGATGGCCGTCTATGCCTCCGCCTGCCTGCACAACTATCTCGTTGCCAAGCAGTTTCATCACATAAGGCACAAGGCCAGGATGCAGGCCGCCGGAAGATACGGGTACTACCGGCTTTATCTTGTACCAGTTCTCGGTAAGAACGTCCTTCGCTTCGCCGATGTTCTGCAGCGTCATTTCGTGATCGAGATCGACAACCTCCTTTTTGCTGCCCTTAAGCTTGCCTACTACCGTGCCTATGTGTATCTGGTCCACGCCAACGAGCCTTGCGAGCTTTGCCACCGTAAGCATGCTCATGCCGTGCCTCTCGTTCCTTGTAAAGGCGGCGTGGAACGCCCTGTGCGCATGCAGGGCAAGGCCGAGATCCTCGCACTCATCCCTGACAGTCTGCAGCGCGGCCCAGCCTATCGTGAGTATGTCTACCATCACGTATTCGCCGCCGTAGTCCTTTACTATCTTCGCGCGCCTCAGCATCTCCTTCGTCTCGCTCGTTATGTTCGCAAGATAGCTCTTCCTTTCCCCAGTCTCATTCTCAGCGTAATCCCTGTACTTGAACATGAGCTTCATCCTGTCCTCGAACCTGTTGAACGTCTGGCTCGTAAGGTTCTCGTCGTCCTTGAGGAGATCAACACCACCGAGCCATGCATTCTTCGCCACGTTCGCATGCTCTTCTGTTGTCATGCCAACCTTTGGTTTTGGCACGTGCGCAAGAAGCGGCCTCCTCTTCTTCATCTTGAATATTTTGTCGTACACGCCGTCCAAGCCGAACTGCGGGCCCTTGAACGCGTCCGTATATACCTTCGGCAGCTCCATATCTTCCAGCCTCAGGTTCTTCAGCGCCTTCATGCCAAATATGTTGCCTGCAACCGAGCTTATGAGCTGCGGTATGCTGCCGAGCTCGAAGAGCTCTATTGGGTATGCAACCTTGACGTAGTTGCCGTTGAAGTAAAAAGCCCTGGCTCTTATCTTTCTTATGTGCTCCTTGAGCGTAGTAAGCTCCGCCCATGTGCCGTTGCTGCTTTCGCTCGCTACCCTCCCTATCGCCTCCTTCATGCTCATGCCCTTTGCGGGCTCCACCCTAAACAGCACGACAACGTCTGTGCTCGATGGCTTGTACTTTGTGTCTATAAAATCCATATACGGATCTTTCATTTTCATTTTCTCACTTCTCAAACATCCATGCATAATTGCGCTCCAGCTCTGTGACGAGCGCGTCAGGCTTGAGTATGCCGAATTCGGTTATCACTCCTTCCACATACTCGCTGGGCACAACCTCAAACGCGGGATTCACTATCTCTACGCCGCGCGGCTTGTTCGGCCAAACCTCCCTCTCCGACCTCCTTTCTATCCTTTCTGTGAAGCCGTATTTTGTCATTGGATCGAACTTCAGCGAATCCGCAGCCGCATACACGGGTATGCCCATCTCCGAAGCAATCTTCGCGAAAAGCCTGCTGCCGATCTTGTTTACCACTTCGCCGTCGGACGTTATTGCGTCAGAGCCTATGAGCATCACGTCCGCATCCTTCATCGCGTACATCGCTGCTGAATCCACGAACATCTTCACCTTTATATGATATTTTGACAGGTGTGCAGCTGTTATCCTGCCCTGAAAGAGAGGCCTTGTCTCGGTGACATGCACCTCGAAGTCCCTGCCCGAATCCTTGCTTCTCTTCAGTATGCTCTCCACAGTCGAAGAATGGCAGTGCGTGTACACTATGCTGTCGTTTTTAATCAGCCTGCTGCCGTAGAGCGATATCCTCTGCCTTCCCTTTTCAACCATATCGAGGAACCGATCAGGATTGCCATATATTCTAAGATACTTCATCGCATTCCTGAGCATGGGCTCTGTGGGCCGCGCCTGCTCCAGCACCTCAGCCGCAAGCTTTTTGTCCTTGGCACCTTTCCAAGCATTTACCGCGGTGATCGCCACCTCTTCAGCCCCCTGTATCTTAAGCTCCTTTATCCTCCCTACCACAGCGCTCAGGCTTTTCATAGTTTGTTCTGTGCATAAAAAGTATATAAAATTATCATGGAAAAGCAAGCATGAAATGTGGGATTCGTGCAATGCAGTGCGAATTCTGGAATACATGAGGAAAGTAACCCCGTAAAAGCAAAAAATAACAATCTTTTTAAAGTTAAGAGATTTATTCACTGATAAAGAGCGTATTTGAGGGAATGGAATGAGAATAACAAATACGAAGAACATGAAAATAATGGTAATGAGTGGCCAAGGGGCTCAATGCCCGA
>JAGDYB010000011.1:11393-27070 GCA_023270055.1 Microcaldota archaeon | reverse complement strand
CACGGAAAAATCGCAACGAAGGGAAAACTCATCGGAAGGATCATTTCAGTATGATTAGATAGGGTGAAAATATGAGAATAACGAATACGAAGAACATGAAAATAATGGTAATGAGTGGCCAAGGGGCTCAATGCCCGAGGTTCATCGCGAGAAAGGACAGCGTGGTGCTGAGGGACGACTACCACGGAAAAATCGCAACGAAGGGAAAACTCATCGGAAGGATCATTTCAGTATGATCCGCTTTCAATATTCTTTATATCTTTTATTTGCTGTTTGTAAGTCTCAAGATGGAAAGGCCATTTGCCCACCAGCAAACTTGTTAAAACGGTTTTCGTTATTTTTGGATTTTCTTCTTTCCACAATTCGTATAATATTTCAGGCCCTCTTTTTGCCGCTGCTATTCCATCGGTAAATGCACACATCCAAAAAATATCGCAGAAACCGCTGGTGTCGTACATAATAGAATAGTCGTTTACCTGCTCGTGAAAGTCTTCCTTAACCATTTCCTTAAGATAATTAAGCAAGATTCTGCTGTGCTCTTTTATATATGTAAATGTGCCCGAATATGCGACCACCAGCTTTTTGTCAGGTTGCTGCACTAATGCTCTGTAGCCTTTGATTATTCCCATTTTGGTAAGCTTCTTTATAATGTAGATAACACGCATCTGGCTCAGCCTGCTCCTCTTTACTATTTCCTTAAGTTTCATCCTCGAATTTTCATTGAGCAGGAGCAATACCTTTTTCTCGCTTTCAGACAGAATGTTACTCTCTGCAATCAGTTCGCTTCTTAGCGGAAAAAAGCCCATGTTGAAATGAATTAGGTTCACAGAAAATATGGTCGGTTTATATTCGCCAAAGTCAATTCTCCATTTGTATTGCCACACTCCGAATTCATGCGCGTTGAGACCCACTAGGTACATTATGAGATCGAAATCACCACTGCCGAGATAGGCGTTTTGCACGTATATGTCCCTTTGCAGCCTGGCCCTGAGCATCTCTACGTCCGGCATCTTACTGAACTTTACCGTAATTATCACGCCCGCGGAAAATCCGAGCTTTGTCTCGTCCAGCTCGAGCGTGTATGTTACACCGTACTTTTCCTCGTACTTCCTAAGCACCTCCGCAACCGTATGATACGAAATGTTGAACTCTCTGCCAAGCTTCTTCAGCGGCGCTCTCGAGTTCTCATACAGGTATATGAGTATTTTGTACGGCAACTCCTTCTCCACGAACTCCTGTGTTTTCCTCGATGCCGGCATAAATACATCTCTAAATTATAATATTTTATATAATAAATTCAGCATTTTGCTAATTTATTAATATTTTTTATCCAATAAATATTTATACAATAATATTTATAATACTTATCAATTGGGGAGGTAATGTCGGAAACGCAAGCTTCAGGCAATACAGCGCATCACGACACTAATTGCAGTTTTGTATTAAATGCTTATTCTGGGAACCTAATCCCACCCTCACTTTGGTGCACGCAAGTGCACCTTTATGCTTACAATGCACTTGGCAGCAGTACGCTTGGACGCGCTGCAGCGCTTCTTGATTTTATCTCGCTTCGCTTGCACTTATTGGTGAAGAAATGGGAGGGGAAGATGGAAACATTGAAGTTGTCAACCGTGCCGCAAGAACGTGCTTCTTGCTGATTGAGCCACACAGCCAGTGCAATTCAGGGGAGATAGCAAAAAGGCTTGCGCTTGGCAAAGGTGTGCGCGAGGTGCATCTCACAACAGGAAGATATGGCTTTGTCGTAGCTGCAAAGATAAAATCTGAAAGCGAAGTAAATGGCATGCGCATGGCCGCGAAAAGGATAGTGAAGGACGGCAATGTCAGTGTCGCTGTAAGCCATATAGTATACAGGTGATCGCGTGTGGTTTTTCAGAAGCAGAAAAAGCAATGCAACGCTCCGTGACAACGGCAGCAGGCCGATAAAATTTGTCGAGACTGGACACAATATGTGGCAGATAGTATATGCCGATCAATGGGTGCCAGCAGAAAGGGAGAAGAACTGAGCTGGTACGCACAATTTCTCAATCTCTGCGCAAAAGCACAGCATATCTATCTAAACTTATTTTTTCTTTTTTTTACCTGTTTTTCTTCTTGCCCGCTTTTTTGCCGAAAACTCTGCGCACCGCCTCTTTTTCTTCTTTCCTTAAACATGAGAATTTCCCGCCAAAAAAACATAGAAATATATAATAACTTGTCATGCGTTTGAAATATCGGTCTGCTTGTAAAAGGGGGTTTAAAATGGATGAGGTATATCTTTTTGACGAAGCGGCAAAACTGAAGATGAGCAAGTACGAGCTTGGAGGGAAGGGTTACGGCCTTGTGGAGATGACGCGCATAAAGCTGCCGGTGCCGCCAGGCATAGTGATAACGACAAGGATGTGCAGCAGATATTTCAAGGAAAAGAAGCTGTGGCCAAGCATAAAGGAAAAAATACTTGAAAAGATGAAGCTTCTTGAAAAGAAGAGTGGTAAAAAATTCGGCAGTGCTGAAAACCCATTGTTCGTTTCGGTAAGATCCGGCGCGCCTGTGTCAATGCCAGGCATGATGGACACCGTGCTCAACCTTGGCATAAACGATGAGATTGCTGCCGCGCTCTCCAAAAGAACCGGGGACAGATTTGCATACGACACATACAGGAGGTTCATACAGCTCTTCGGAAGCATTGTGCTCAAAATAGACAAGGCGAAGTTCGACAAGGTGCTTGACGACGTGAAAAAGACGCGCGGCGCGAAGAGCGACGTACAGTTGGAAGGTGAAGACTGGAAGGAAGTTGTCGAAAAATACAAGGAGATAGTGAGGAGGGAGACGGGAAAGGAGATAGAGCAGGATCCGTACAAGCAGCTCTTCATGGCCGTCGGCGCAGTGTTCGAATCTTGGTGGAACAAGAGGGCAATAGAGTACAGGAAGATATATAACATACCCGACAGCTACGGAACCGCTGTAAGCATAGTGACAATGGTTTACGGCAACTATGACAACAGGTCTGGCACTGGCGTGGCCTTTACCAGAAACCCCTCCACCGGAGAAAAAAAGCTTTACGGGGAGTTTTTGATGCAGGCACAGGGAGAAGATGTGGTGGCGGGCATACGCACGCCGATAAGCACTGACGAGCTCAAGAAGAGCATGCCTGGTGTGTACAAACAGCTGCAGGACACCGCGAACAAGCTCGAGAAATACTTCAAGGACATGCAGGACATTGAGTTCACGATAGAGAGCGGCAAGTTCTACATGCTGCAGACGAGGAACGGAAAGCGCACGCCGTTTGCGGCGATTAAGGTTGCAACGGACATGGTGAAGGAAGGGCTCATAAAGAAGGAGGAGGCAATAATGAGGGTGGCGCCGGAGCAGCTTGAGCAGCTCTACCACAAGCAGATAGACAGGAGCGGCAACCCGAAGCCGATCGCAAAAGGCCTTCCGGCTTCGCCAGGAGCCGCCAGCGGAAAGGTGATTTTTGACATAGCAAAGGCCGTTGAGGAGGGGAAGAAAGGCGAGAAGATAATACTGGTGCGTTCTGAAACAACGCCGGAAGATATAGCGGGCATAGCGGTGAGCACTGGCATATTGACAAGCAGGGGAGGCATGACGAGCCATGCAGCGGTAGTCACGCGAGGCATGGGAAAACCCTGCATAGTCGGTGCTGAAGAGATAAGCATAGATTTCAACGGCAGGCTTTTCAGGGTCGGCGCAGACGTTGTGCACGAAGGCGACATCATAACCATAGACGGCACAAGCGGAGAGGTGTACAAAGGCGAGCTCAAGATGATAGAGCCGAAGGAGAGCAAGGAGCTGGGCACGTTCCTGGGCTGGTGCGATTCGGCTAGAAGGCTGGGCATAAGGGCGAACGCCGACACGCCTGAGATGGTGCGCAAGGCGATGGAGAACGGCGCCGAGGGCGTGGGGCTGGCTAGGACGGAAAGGATGTTCAATGCCCCTGAAAGGCTGGGCATCGTGCAGAAGATGATACTAGCAAAGGACAAGGAGGAGCGCCAGAAATACCTCTCTATGCTCAAGCCCATGCAGAAGTCAGACTTCAAGGCGATGCTGGAAATAGCCAACGGCAAGCCGGTTACGATAAGGCTCATAGACATGCCACTGCACGAGTTCCTTCCCAAGCTCGACGAGCTTCTGCCGAAGGTTACGGAGATGAGGCTCAAGGGCGTCAAGGAGGGGCTCAATGAGGCGGAGGATATGCTGAGCAGGGTCATGGAGCTCAGGGAAGCAAACCCCATGATGGGCCAGCGCGGCGTGAGGCTCGGCATCATATACACAGAAATCTACGAGATGCAGGTTGAGGCGATGCTGGAGGCTGCGATAGAACTCAAGAAGGAGGGCAAGAAGGCCGAGCTTGAGATAATGGTTTCGCAGGTTGCGATAGCCAACGAGCTCAAGGAGGCGAGGAAGGTGATAGAGGAAACTGCCGAGCGCGTGTTCAAGGAGAAAGGCGCTAGAGTAAACTACAAGATAGGCACAATGATAGAGACGCCAAGGGCCGCGCTCGTTGCAAAGGATCTTGCCAACTATGCCGACTTCTTCTCGTTCGGAACAAACGACCTGACGCAGGGCACATTCGCGTTCAGCAGGGACGACATAGAAGGCAAGCTTATGCAGCCGTACCTCAACAACCACGTGCTTGACAAGGATCCGTTTTCAACCGTCGACATCGACGGCGTCGGAAGGCTGATAGCGATATGCAGCAGGGAAGGGAAGCAGGCAAAGAAAACACTCAAGGTTGGCGTCTGCGGCGAGCACGGCGGAGATCCAGACTCGATAAAGTTCTTCAACACGGTGGACATTGACTATGTGAGCATGTCTCCGTATCGCGTGCCCATTGCAAAGCTCGCCGCAGCGCAGGCGGCGATAAACGCGAAGACGAGTGCGACCACGGTATAGGCCCGGTTGCTGACAATTGCACAAAAAGCACCGCGGTGCCAGCCAGCTTGCAGGTTGTGGCGTTACCAGCTGCCGCAGAGTCGATGCTGCGGCTCTTCCTGCTGCTGGAAGAATAGGTTATCAAAGATTTGATTCAAAGAAAGATATAAATATCTTTATCCCTAAATACCTTTAATATGGAAACGAAAATATACATATCCGACAAGATTGCCGCAAAATGGAAAGAGCTTGCAATGAAGCGCTTTGGATATGGGAGGGGTTCGATAAGCAAAGCAGCAGAAGAAGCACTCGCAATGTGGATAGAGAATGAGGAGAAAGTGGCTGCGGCGATTGAGAAGCTCAGGGAAATTGCTGGCAAAGAGGACAATGTACTGTCATTGCTGCTGTTCGGGAGCTATGCCAGGAAGGAGCATTATCACGATATAGATGTTGCTGTGCTGCTTTCAAACAAGGCGAACAGGCTGAAATCAATATCAAAACTTGAAGGCGTGGCGCCGGACTATCCGAAATTTGATTTCTCCGTGTTTAACGACATGCCAGACAGCATGAAAAGCAGGGTTCTAAGCGAGTGCATTGCAATATATGTAAGGCCAGGGTTTGATTTGAAGGCAATAAGCGCAAGTCTTATCAGGGGATGGAGCGATATTAAGCCGATGCTTGATGCCGCTATGGTGTAAACATGATGGACAAGGAGCGCATTGCCAAGAGGCTTACGGATATAGAACGCTATTCAGGCGTGCTCGGCAGCATAGTGCCCAGCAGTTACGATGCCTACAAAAAATCAGGGATAACGACAAAGGCGGCAGTCGAAAGGTATTTGCAGCTTATAAGTGACCTTGAACTTGAGGTTCTTGCGCTTGCATACAGGGGCCTTGATCTGGGCATAGCAGGCGGCGAAGATTCACTCACAAGCAAATTCTCTGGACTGCTTAGCAAAGGCGCCATAGAAGACTTCAAGGCGAGGAGGGCCCTTAGGAACATGCTGGTGCACGCATACTTTGACATGCATTATGACAAGGAGGTGTATGAACAGGCGAGCAATCGCAGTGGCATATTGAAGTTTATCAAGGAAATAAATAAAATAGTTGGCGGCGCTCCTTAGCCCCTAATGCAAATGTTATTATCAAAACTTTATCTGAATTTTGACACCTTTGGTACAAACTTAGGATTGGTGACTTGCCGCTTCGCCTTATGATCGTAGAATTCACTTTTACTGCTTGCACCTTAGACTTCATTCTGCCGCCACTATCTCGGACCCAATTTGTATTTGAACACCTTGCGAAGCTTCTCTACCTCCGGCTCTATCTTGTGTATGGCTATGCGTTTCAACTCGTACTTGCGAAGGTCTTCGTACAGTCTGTCGTTGTAGTCGCGGTACATGTCGTACTTGTTCCGAGGTATGATGTGTATGTGCAGGTGCTCCTGGGACCTTCCTGAATATGGGCCTATCTGCGCGACAAGGTTGTATGAACTGTCGGCCTTGTAGATTTTAAGGAGCTTAGGCGTGACGTATCTTATCGTGTCAATCATGTCTACTGCTTCTGGGCGAGTTAGGCTTTCAAGATCTGAAACGTGTCTCTTGGGGATTATGAGCGTGTGCCCCTTTATCACCGGATAAAGATTGTAGAGCACATATGTGTATTTGGTTTCGTAATATGCCTGCTTCATTATGTTGCCTGGATCACAGAACGGATCCTTGCCCCTTTTGTTTGAAACCTTTCCAGACATATGACCACATAGTTTCTTTGCAAGAGAAAATTTTTATATCCGCAAGTGTGCCTTCGCATTAGCTCGGCACAGCCGATTTTTGCCCGTTGTAAAAATATTTTTGCATCAGTCTTATATAACTTAGTTTTGATAAGGTAATTGCAAAGTTTTCGGAGTGTTTCAATGGATGCAATAGTAATGTCTTTCGACAACGATGAGGCGTCGGCGCTTCCTACCGGCACTGCTGAAGTCGACATCAAGGGGCTCGTTGGAAAAAAGGTAGAATACGTTGACCACAGCGAGAAGACATGGAACGGCGTGGTCACCGGAATCGATGGCAGCTACATCAAGATAAAGTTCGAGGGTGCACCAACAAGTCTCGGCCAGGGGCAGATTGTCGAGATAAAAGATTAGACAGGCTGGCAGCATTCGCTTTCATGCTAGTGGCGATGCTGCCGAATATTTAGACGCCCTTAAGCATCTCCAGCATGGTTATTGTTTCTATGCGCTCTATCTCCTTGCCAATTATCTGTTTTAGTGCGCTTTCGCCTGGCAGTTTGCTTGCATAGCTTTCCATGCCTTTTATTATTGCGTCCCTGCTGTCCTTGCTTTCCACCGCATGGGAATAAAGCCTTTCTATTACCGCCCTCTTGTTTGTGCTCTCAGCTATTATCCTTTCTACAAGCTGAGGCGCACTGCCGTGTGAATCGCTTGTCCGTGCAGAACTGTTGCCTTCGCCAACACTCT
This sequence comes from Microcaldota archaeon, assembly GCA_023270055.1. GTDB lineage: Archaea > Micrarchaeota > Micrarchaeia > Micrarchaeales > CABMGC01 > JAGDYB01. The sequence goes on along the minus strand of JAGDYB010000011.1, from coordinate 19,705 downwards.
CCCCTATAGGTTTTAATCCCCACATCTCCCCCATCCTCATTGGATAATATGGCTTATGTGATATTTAAATATTATCTATAAATCCAACATAATATTGTTCAGTAGTTGCCGTCGCTTTTATCTCGGGTGCATTTCACTTTTTTGCTTGGTCGTAAAGCGCGTTTTGGCCATGCTCACAATCTTTTTTGCCCATCGCCTGGTGCTGAACTCTTGAGCTCAGACGACAGCTTGTTTATTATGTATGCCATTTTCTTTTCCCTTTGCTTTGACACGAAGTAGTATATCTGATCCTTGGTGTCCTTGGTGACAAGTATTATCACCTCCCCGCTGTACTTCCTGCCCGTCCTGCCCCTCCTCTGTATGTTTCTTATCTCGCTCGGTATTGGTTCGTAGAAAACGACAAGGTCAACAGTAGGTATGTCAAGGCCCTCCTCGCCTATCGATGTCGAAACGAGTATGTCGAACTTTCCCTCCCTGAAATCGCTTATTGTCATTTTTTGCTGCTCCTGCGTCACGCCCTCCTTTTTCCCGACAAATGCCCTTGCGCTGTAGCCTGCCTTCTGCAGATTTTCGGCGAGCATCTTTATCGTGGAGCGGTATTGCGCGAAAACTATCGCCTTCTTGCCCTTGTAAGCTTCCATTATGCCGAGCAGCGCCTTTACCTTTGGATGCTCTTCGCCGCTGCGCAGCGCTGCATCGACCATGCTTCTTGCTATTATCATGTTCTTGGAATTGAGCAGAGAAGATACTGCCCTGCTTTTCTTTTCGCGAGACGCAAGCGTCTCCATATACTGCGAGAACGCATAAAGCCCCTCGGTCTCTATGAGATCGTAGGCATGGATAAGGTTGAGAAGCCTTACGTACTGGTATATGGCAGCGTACTTGTAGTTCTTCGCGCTTATCTTCCTTATCTCGTTTCCCAGCTCTATGAGCCTGCCCTTCGGTATGTGCTCGAAATTCTTGGCGTAGAACAGGCCCATCTTCTGCAGACCGGTGACGCTTTCTAGTATCATTGGCTTGAGCAGCGCAGTCACGTTGTCTATTGTTGCAGATTTTTCCACATCCACGAAATGTATGTATTTCGGCATTACGTATTGCATGACGTCGCTGTCTGTCGAGAGCCGCATTTCTATGTTCTGCACCTTCAGCACGTCGAGAAGCATCTTTATCTTGTCCTTCCTGCTTCCGGGCGAGGCGGTGAGGCCGATCATTTGCGTGCCGTGCATGTAGCATTCATTGGCAATGTAGGTGTATGCGTATTTTCCGACTGCCCTGTGGCACTCGTCAAACACCGCCACGGAGAAGTCCCCGATTGTTATGTCTGAAGACCTGAGATCATTTGCAAACGTCTGCGGGGTTGCAACGATCACCTTCGCCAAAGACTCAAGCTCTTTCCTCTTTCCCTTCGCAATGGTGCCTGTGAGAAGCAGTATGTCGCCCGGATCAACTTTCATCATCCTTTTGAGCTCGTCATAGTGCTGTTCGCACAATGGCTTCGTCGGCGCGAGCAGCAGCGCCTTCTTGCCGTTTGCCACTGCGTTTGCGATCGCGAAAACTGCTATAAGCGTCTTGCCTAGGCCAGTTGGAAGTATGACAAGCGTGTTGAGGCCCTTGAGTATGCTTTTGGTTATGTTGTACTGGTACTCCCTGAACTCCATGCCCTCAAGATTGACAAGCCTGGCGGCATTGCCCAAGCCTTGCCACCGTTCATCATACGCCATGATATCATGTGCAATATTTGCCTTAATAATTCTTGCTGCCTACAGCATTTCTGCAATTATACCCTTGAGCTTGACAAGCGAGCGCACCACAAAATCCGCGTTTCCGTCTCCCGCACCGCTTTCATCAAGCATTACGGTTACTGCGCCGAGCTTCCTTCCTGGAAGCATGTCAAGCTTTGAATCGCCGACAACCATGCCATCGTGCGGATCTACACCTATATGCCTGAACGCCTTCTCGAACGATTCGGTGGACGGCTTTTGCTCTTTGACATCTTCAGTGGTCACGAAATAGTCGCAGTAGTCTTCTATGTGCAAGCCCCTGTCAACCACTTGGTGCCACTTCCTATCCGAGCTTGTCGCTATTGCAACCTTGAGCCCGCGCTTTTTCGCATACGCAAGCACGGCCCTCGCCCCGCGCTTGAACCTCACCCGCCTGACGTTTTTGTCTATGTACTCGTCACCGAAGCGCCAAAGCTCGTCCGCGACCTTTCTCGGTACGTTTCCTATGCAGTTTAGCACCGTATAGTCTTGAGGACCTATGTACTTTGCAATTCTGCTTCGCGGCACTTTGTACCCCATCTGCGAAAACGCGTATTCCCAGCTGTCGATCCATATGCTTATCGAATCTATGAGCGTGCCGTCCAAATCAAAAACTATGCCCTTGAGTGGCATGAAATCAAAAGTATAAGAACAAAGATAAATAAAAAACCTCTTTTGCATACAGCTGAAGGTGAATATTTCGTGACTGCGCAACAAAGTATAGAATATTCAGGCAGCGCTAAATAAATAACCTTTTATAAGTTTTTCGCACAAAATGATTAACATGTGCCGCAGTAGCTCAGTCCGGGAGAGCGTCCGGCTGAAGTAGAACTTCTTGCGGAGAAGTTTTATCAAGGAGCAGAAACCGGAATGTCGTCGGTTCAAATCCGACCTGCGGCAATTCATGCTGTCGTCAAGGGCTTGTTCAAATCTCTTACATCAGCTTATACCTAGCAACCTTGCCATTTCTGACATTTACCACATAAAATAAAAATAAACCAAGCTATATGGGTTGTATTTAACGATGCAGAAAAGATTTTTAATTTGTCAAGTTCCTAGTATAATCGATGTAAATGAAATTACTAAGCATAGTGATCTTGCTTATAGTTATAATATCAGCCGTTTCTCTGTTATTTGCTTATCTGTCGTTTCTCGCCAAGCCCAAGTTAAATTCTCAGATGTTAAAAAACGTTACAAACATTACAATTCAAACTACCTCAACAACTTCGTCCACATCCACAACAACTTCTACCACTACAACAACCATAGTGCCACTAAAGATAATATTGCAGAGAGAAGCAGTTCAAAACTGCACTGGAAATAAAGATTACAATGGTTGCTATTTTGATTTCTTTAAGAACACAGCAATTCAAAATAAAAATATGTCAATTTGCTTGGATATGAATATGAGTTATCTTGGAAATATAACTTACAAAAATATAACTTATTCTTGGAATAGTATATATAAAGATTTTTGTTTGGTTTCATATATCAACTATTATAAAATAAACACGCTAAACAACTACACAATTTGCGATTTGTTTGTAATAAACAGCGATAAACAAAGTTGTTTGGAAAACAATAATTAATGTATGCCTTGAATATTTAATACATATTTGTCTAAAAGCGAAAATCCAAAAGCGGCCCAATAGTGTTACCTCTGTAAACAACTAGTATCTATCCATACACCACTATGATATTTGTATTGCTTTGCATAGCTTTGTATATCGTTGGTGAGTTGATTAGTTTATAGGTGCTCCCTCTCTGGGCTTCCATCTCAAAGTTAGAATCTACCTATGAAGATATCAATCTGAGCAAGCGCAATCAATAATCATCTTTCATCTCCTAAAAACTTAAGCATGCCGGCCCAAATATCAAAATCTGCAATGAGCTTATACCCGTGTAGTCTTTTGGATGTATGCGCAACCAAAATATCTTTTTGTTCTTCAAATCGCTTTATTTCTGTTTTTTGGGACAGCGACCTATCATTATAAGTACTATACGCGATGTACATCCTTTTCTGACGAATTGGCAATTGAAGCAATTTTTCATATGACAATGCAACTTCAAAGATCCCCAAATCTTCTTTTATCTTGTTTTGTGCCATCCATTCTCTAACGGCCTTAGCAACTAGCTTCTTGTTAATTCTATTGGCGGTCAATATAGGTGAAAGAAGTATTATCTTTTTTATACCTTTGATTTTTGAGAGTTTGGAAAGGAAGATTGTAGAGAAGCTTGCTGCAAAAATTGTGTCGACATGTAACTGTTTAGAAATATTTTCCAATGTATTAAAAAATGAATCAAGACTTTCTTTAGAGTTAGTTAATTCACTAAAATTTATATTTTCTAGCAAGAATATGTTTCCAAACAGCGTATAATTCCACATAAATTCATCTGAAGGATTGTTGGGCATTCCTGGCAAAAATAGAATATTCTTCGCTACGGGGCTTTTATATCGCTTAAATAGCATGCCTTTTATCTCTATGTTTTTAGTATATTTTACACCTCTTAGAAAATCAAACTTTTTGAAATAATCTAGTAATGTAGATACAATAAACTCGAACATATCTATAATTCTCTTAACGTCATTTTCATCTATTTTGGTGCTAAAATACAATTCTTTAGTATTTGAAACTAAGTTCCTAAGGTCGTTCTTAATAAGATAACTCTTTATTCTCTTCATATATTCTGCTCTTGGGTTTTCTGCAAACGAAAGAAAAGTTTCAACCGTTTCGTCTGCACTATACGTATATTTACCGTTTAACAAATTAACATATTTTAGCGATTTTACAAAATCTTTTACAATGTCTCGTCTGTCATAGCTTTGATCCACAATGTCTTGCTTCTCATTAATTACGAGTTTCTTTGAAATATAAAGTAGAACATGAATATTCCTTAAGCATTCATCAATTAACCTACTTGGCAAATAAAGGAAGTTTTGATTATAAATAATCTTTCTCCCATATAAATGGTAAAATTTTTGGGAAAAATCCATCGAAAAGAGCACTTCTCTATCTCTGTGATAAAAAAGCGAATTAGAAGGCAAATCACCAATTTCAAGGATATTTATGAAGACCTCCATTCCTGCATAATTTTCTAGTATGTTCTTGAATTTTTTTAATCGCAAAAGAAGCCCAAAATCAGATTTTTTTACAACTACGTAAATATCTATGTCGCTTTTTTCAGAAAATTTTCCTGTAAAAAAGCTGCCGTATCCGTAAATACTTACAACATCCTTTTTCAAATATGCTTTTCTAACAAAATTTCCGATAGCTCCATGCAAGTCTTTAATTTCCATAATTATCTTTTTAATATTGGCTATTAACTATTTTAAATATTTGCTTTCAGATGAGCTGCAAATTAATCCAAAACTTTAGAAAAATTTTTAGCAGCATAGTACCTGAGACGTTGAGCAGTATAGCGAAAATAGTGTGCGGTGTGTGATATAATTAAAATTTAGTAAAGTACGATTATACAAAAATTAGTCAAAAGACCCCCGAGTAACCTATCAATTTATAAATCTTCTATGTAAAAAAAACAAATATGGAATTGGAATTAGTTACGCCGCCAATCGGTGTAAGATTAAATATTGTGGGCACCCTTCGAACACTTGGCGCATACGACGCGATTGAAAAATACGTCCAGTTGCTTTTTCCTGAGGTAACAGTTAAAAAAGATATGGTGTTAATTTACTATTCCTTAAAAGCGCAAGAAGAGGCAAAACAGAAAGGAGAATCTTACGACCAATTGTTGGACGAAAGAGTGAAAGCAGCTACTAAAGAAATCGAAAAGGCAGGTATTGATCTAAGAACATACAAAATTTATTCTGAAAACGGGCAACTATTTCAAGATTTTGTAAAGAAATTTACAGAAGTACTGTTTGATGAGGGAAAAATAGAGTATTCTCCTGGAGAAGATAAATACTTTCTAAAAATTTCTGAAGAAGAAAAAAATAGCCTCGTCGATGATATAAAAAACGCGAAAATTTTAATTGTGCCAAACGATAAAAAGGAAAGGGTAATCGAAAAACTTAGTAACATGGACTACAAAATATTTATTGCAGATAAAAAGGAAATTGGTGTAATATTTCCAATACAGCCAATGTACAAATTCAATCAAAAGTTTGTTTATAGCTTATGGCTTCCTTATTTTTTGGAAAATTATAAAAAAACAGATAAAATTCTCTACCAGATCACGGGCTATGATATAGAGACAAAATATTTGATACCATCATTACTCAATACTAAAATGTCTTTAAAACTTAATAATATTGAAGAATCCTATAGTAAATCCAGTATCATTGTTTATTCCTCTCCCATAATTTTAAATCCAGCTAAGAAGAAAATCTCGAAATATAATATGGAAGATCAAAAAATAATTGACAATCTAATTACAAAGTATGGATTGGACGTTTTTAAGTTCGGTTGCATGCTGCATTCATGGAAGAAAGACGAAGTGATTAACGAAAGGTATTTTATACAGTCTAGTAGATTAAAACGAAAAATTCATAATATAGAGCGTTTTTTCTTGGAGAACAAAATAACATCTGAAAATTTTCAACCCCAACTTGACCCTAACAAATTGCTGTCAACACTTAAAGACGGCCCGAACGAGATTATAAATTTTTGGATTAAAAAGAGTCACTATATTTCAAGTACAGTAATTCCGCAGTACAAAAAAGGCGAAATGGAGAATACTGAAAAGTGGCCTGATTTTGTAACTCAGGTATCTAGTTTATTTAGACCGTAAATTAGGAAAAATTGCGGCATTCACATAACTTGTTTTAAGTATCTTATGTAATTAGATATACCGGTTTCTAAACTTTTCGCTTTGAAATTATACAATTTACTGGCTAAAGACATATCTGCTTTAGTATTACCTAAATACCATTTAGGCTTTGATATAAATTTCGGAATAATAGAAGTTCCGAGTTTTTTGTTTATTATTCTTATTACTTCATTGAAGTCGTGCGCTTCGCCGCTTCCTATATTAATTATTTTTGGCGATTTTTCGTCAAACGCTACTTTTAATGTTAGGTTTACAACATCATTTATATATACAAAATCTCGCCTTTGAGTTCCATCTCCCCATATAACCGGCTGTTTTTTATGCATAATCTGCATAAGGAACAATGTGATTACACTTGCAATATTTCCTTTTCGTTCCTCCCTCTCACCATAAGCTGCAAATATTCTTAAGCCAGTGCTTTTTATGCCATACATATTTTCATAATAATTAGCTATGTGCTCTGATGCAATTTTACCTGTGCTATAAAGCGAAGTGGGCAATGGCAGCGCAACGTTTTCTTTTTGAGGAAATTGTCCAGAGTACACGGTACACGAACTTGGATATATCACTTTGGCTCCTGACGCACGGGCAATTTCCATTACATTCACCATGCCGCTGATTGTTTCTGATAAATGATATGGATTATTCACGAACTGTATATTGGAGCACGGAGCACCAAAATGAAAAATCAGGTCGAAATGCTCTCTCTTCAAGCGTTCCATTTTGGTTTTGTTTGCATCATTAATAAAAATAGTCATCTTTTGGCGATCCTTAGGCTCTTTAGATTTTTTATTTTTATCCACTATTAAAACTTCTACATTTTTGTCTAATAGGGCATCTACTATGTTTGCCCCTATGAAACCAAGTCCCCCTGTAACTAACGCTTTCATTTTGTCACCATTTTATAAATACAACTTTTGTGGTTAAGTTATTTAAAAGTTTATTATGTTCAGAATTAATGCTTTTGTACTTTTGTTGGTCAGTTTCTCCTTTTTGGCAAAAATCCAACAGCTTCAGAAAGGTTTATTAATTAGTATTATGCTAAATTTATTAGTATAATACTAAAAGTGACATAAATGCAGTTTACAAGAAGGGAAAGAGATTGCATAGAGAAAGTTGCTGATGCCGGCAGCATCAATCTGACAAAGCTGAGCAGCGCTCTTGGAATCAGGGCGCCAACCGCATACTCGTTAGTCAAGCGCCTTGTCAGGAAACAGATTCTTGAGAAGGATAAAAACAATCTCATAATCCTTACCAGCCTCGGAAGGAAATATGCCGGAGACATGGCATTCAGGCACAGGGTGCTTGAAACACTTTTTGCTAAAAACGGCGTCCCTCTTGGAGAAGCTTGCAGGGAATGCCGTAAAATAGATTTTATTTTGAGCGAAGAAACTGTAATAGACATTTTCAACAAACTAAAAAAGCCTTCCAGATGCCCTCATGGAAAGCCTATAGCGACAAGTATCTGAGGAGATATTCTATGGCAATAGACTTGAACCTTTGGAATCCAACAAATGTTACCATAATAGAGGCGCTCATACTTTCGTATTTGCTTGGTATAGTTCATGGTATAACGCCTGACGAGCACACGTGGCCCATAACATTCTCTTATGCCGTGGGGAGTTACAGCACCAAAGGAGGCGCAAAGGCTGGGTTGCTTTTCTCCACGGGATTCACAGTGCAGCGTGCAATCCTATCAGAAATAGCCTTTTTTGCCCTTGCCGGAATTTTTATGTCTAACTTCGTATTCGGAATTACTTACAT
>JAGDYB010000011.1:10382-11383 GCA_023270055.1 Microcaldota archaeon | reverse complement strand
AATGGCTGCCGCAGGTTTTTATATAGCAGGAATAGGCAGATATCCGCATTGGCATTATATAGAGCAAAAACTCGGAGTGATATTCAAAATACACAAGGAGCACAGTCATGTGCAAGAAGCCGAGCTTGAACACAAAGTAAACCCTGCTTTGTGTTGCGATGACAAAATATCAGAAAAGCCAGTTCCATTAAAACTTGCGCTTGTCCATGGTTTTATAGCTGGTTTTGGTTTTGGGGCATTCGCATTGATAATATATACAGTTCTTTCTCCTGCAATGCATTCTGCATGGCTCGGGTGGCTTCCCGGAGCGCTCTTCGGCTTAGGCACTATGACAATGCAGGTAGCTTTTGGAGCGTTTTTTGGGACATACATGCGCAAGATGAAAAAACTCACCGAAAGAGGAATAAAATTTGTATCTGTCTTCATGTCTTCTTACGTACTCAAGTATGGTGGCATAGCCTTCGTAATAGGTGGCATTGTTGTGCTGATTTTTCCTCAAATACTCAACTATGCCATTAACACAGGTATAAAAATCCATAACCTGGATTCTTTGGGAATTGGCTTCTTTCTGGTGATAATAAGTGTAGTTGTAATAGGCTTTATAGGGTACTTCAGAGCAATGGAAAATGCAGCAAAACTCGGCTACATTGATACCCAGAAGATATCTGCAGCAAAGTGAGTTTTGGCTTTCTAGAGCGCGCTATTTAACTATGCTTATCTTGACGCCATTGCCTATGTCAATTTCTGCACTCCCAAAACTTATGCTACTTATGTTCATGGCGCCTTTTATATCTGTTATTGCACCTCCAAGTTCATGTTCCACATCTTTAGAAAGCCTTATTTCAGATATGGGTGCGTTTAGCGCCATCCCGTTATCATGTTTCCATCTTCTTATGAACGATATTACTTCTACCGCTTTTTTTCCATTAGAATATTCGTTTGTGTCTATTGTTCCGGCCTTTGGCCATTCTGTAAGATGTATTGATTCTCTATTTTCTCCG
>JAGDYB010000011.1:7714-10372 GCA_023270055.1 Microcaldota archaeon | reverse complement strand
CGAAATTTTTGCCAATTACGTAATTTTTGAGAAATATCTCCTGATATATCTTCTCTGTTGCGAACGGCATGAACGGAGCGAACATTTTCAGAGCCCCGAGAAATGCGGAGGCTAAAGTGTTGCAGGCAGATTTATCATTACCGTAAACGCGGTATTTTATGAATTCTAAGTAATCATTTGCGAGTGTCCAGAAAAAGCTTTCAGCAGCATTCCTCGCTTGGTAATAATTATAAGAGTCAAATGCCTTTGTAGCTCTGTCTACTGCTTCATACATGGAATAAGTTATCCACTTGTCTATCAAGTTAGAGCTTTTTGCTGATACATCGGAGCAGTTCATCTCTATAAAGCGTGCAATGTTCCACATCTTGTTTATAAGCCTGCTTCCAGCAACTACCTCTTTTTCTTGGAAGGCGCAGTCCTCCCCAAGTGATGACGAACTGGCCCAGTATCTAACAGCGTCCGCACCATATTTCTCAAAGTACTTTAATGGGTCAATTATGTTGCCAAGGGATTTGTGCATCGCCCTTCCGTTCGGATCAAGCCCATGGCCTGATATCACTATGTCGTGCCATGGTATCGAACCTTTGTGAAAATATGATTTTACTATTGTGGTGAATGCCCAGAACGTTATTATGTCGTGTGCTTGGGGCCTGAGGCTCATAGGGAATACTTTTTCGTATTTGCCGTCTAGCCATTCCCTAGCGTTTATGAGTGGCGTAAGCGAAGAAGTCGCCCATGTATCAAGAACGTCTGTTTCTGGGACAAACTCGTCAGATCCGCATTCGCACTTGTTCTTTGGTTTGTCGATGAATGGGTTTACAGGAAGGTCTTCCTGCCTGGCTACGGCCGGTTTACCGCATTTTTTGCAATACCATACCGGAAAATAAATACCAAAATAGCGCTGCCTGGAAATGCACCAGTCCCATTGCAGGCCGCGTACCCAATTAGCATATCTCGTCTTCATATGCGCTGGATACCAGTTTATAGACTCCCCAAGTTCAAGTAGTTTGTCTTTGATGTCCAGGTATTTTATGAACCACTGATTTTTTACCGTGTACTCTATTTCGGTTCCGCACCTTTCGTGCGTATTCACAGCGTGCTCTATACTTTCCTCTTTTACAACCAAGCCCTGCTTCTTGAGATCGTTTATTATTTTTTCCCTTGCATCCTTTATGTTCATTCCTTCGAAATATGGGTGCGTCATTTTGCCTTCTTCGTTTATGATAATTTTCAAAGGCAATCCATAAGCCTTATACCATTCTATGTCTGTTTGATCCCCAAACGTGCAGCACATGACAACGCCGCTGCCCTTTTCTGGGTTTACCCTGCTGTCCGAAATTACCTTTACTTTTTGCCCAAACAGCGGAACCTCGATTTCTTTTCCCGCCAACTTGCTGTTCTTTGGGTCATTAGGATTGACAAATATGGCGACGCAAGCAGGGAGCATTTCAGGCCTTGTCGTAGCTATTATCATGTCCGCCGAGAATTTTATGTAAACCATCTTGCTTTCTACGTTTTTGTCTACAAGTTCCATCTGCGAAACTGTAGTCTTGCATTTAGGACAGTAGAGCACGGGCCCTTCTTTTCTGTAAATGCGGCCGCTGTTATATAGCTCAACGAACGAGGTTTGCGATATCTTCTGCACCTCCTTGCTTATGGTCTGATAAGTAAGCAGCCAATCAATAGAAAGCCCTAACCGCTTGAATGTGTCTATGTACTTTTTATTGTATTCTTGAATGTCGTTCAGTACCATTTCAACGAATTTGTCCCTGCTCATGTCTTCCGCAGATATATTATGCTTTTTTTCTATCAGAAGCTCTGTAGGAAGACCATTGTTGTCAAGCCCAAAAGGATAAAAAACGTTGTAGCCGCGCATGCGCTTGTACCTTGCAATGAACTCCGCATTAGCATAGGAATACACATGGCCCATATGTATGTCTCCAGAGACGGTTGGCGGAGGTGTATCTATGGAAAAAATTTCCCCGCTTCTGCTTTCATCGAATTTGAATATTTTCCTAGATTCCCAAAAGTCTGCTATTTCCTTCTCTGTTTTAATATGATCATACTTGCTTTCCATAATTATCAGTTTGCTAAAATAAACTATAAAAAGTATATGCAGAAATCCACATGCGACAGATGCGGCATCCTGCAATAAAACTTCAGGCAATTATACAGAAACTATTTAAACATGCCATAGCATATCTGATAGTGCACTCACGGGCATATTTGGTGATAATTTGTACATATCGTCTGTAAGCGGAAAAATAGGTAAAAGCGTGCTTCTCAGAGGCTGGGTATACAGGAAAAGAGAGAGCGGCGGGATAATCTTTGTTATCCTTAGGGATAGAAGCGGGATAATACAGGTCGCAATAAAGAAAGACGGAACAGACAAGAAATCTTGGGAAGACGCCCAAAACACAACAATAGAATCGAGCGTCATAGTCAAAGGCGAAGTCAGACAGGACCAGAGAGCCCCTACAGGTCTTGAACTGCAAGCAAGCAGCTTTAGAAACGTACAAGTAGCAGAGCCTTTTCCAATAACCGAGTACCAAAGCACCGAGCTGCTGCTTGACAAAAGGCACCTTTGGCTCAGAAGCCAAAAGATGGTAGCAATAATGAAGGCAAGGGCACTGGTATTCAGATACGCGCGCAAGTTTC
>JAGDYB010000011.1:2581-7704 GCA_023270055.1 Microcaldota archaeon | reverse complement strand
AAGGGATTCTACGAAATAACACCGCCACTCATAACAATGGCGGGCGGAGAAACTGGAGCAGATCTCTTTGAAGTGAAATATTTCGATCAGAAGGCATATCTTACCGAGTCCTCTCAACTGTATGCAGAGGCAATGGTGCCAGTGCTTGAAAAAGTTTATTCATTTGCTCCGTCATACAGGGCTGAGAAATCGAGGACCAACAAGCATCTTGCCGAATACTGGCACCTGGAACCTGAAATGGCTTATTATGGCAGTGAAAAAAGCATGCGGCTTCAGGAAAATCTCGTCAGCTATATAGCAAACAGCCTTGCAGAGAACGATGATATACTTAAAACTGCAGGTGTAGACCCTGCAAGTCTGAAAAAAATAAGACCCCCGTTCAAAAGGATAAAATATGAGCAGGCAATAGAGATAGTCAATCAAAAAGGCGGGAACCTAAAGTGGGGCGACGATTTCGGAGTGCCTGAGGAGCGATTGCTGACTGAAGACGAGGAAAAGCCCGTTTTTGTTTATGCTTGGCCCAGGGAACTCAAAGCTTTTTATGCCAGAGTCGACCCTAAGGATCCCAGAGTTGTCCTTGGTGCAGATCTCCAAGCGCCGCATGGCCACGGTGAGATAATAGGTGGAACTGAGAGGGAATGGCATTTTGACACTTTGATAGAGCGCATGCACGAGGTCGAACAGGCAAAGGGTGTGAAATTTAATCTTGACAACTACCAATGGTGGCTTGACCTTAGGCGATTCGGCTCGGTACCACACTCCGGATTTGGCATGGGTATGGAGCGTGTCATAAAGTGGATGCTCAATCTTGACCACATAAGGGACGCGATACCGTTCCCTAGGATGATAAACAGACTGGCGCCATAGCTGTTCCAGGAACATCTGCAAAGTGCGTACGTGGCTTGTGGCAGCACCGAGCGTAATTTGAGAGCACAATGAAGTAAAAAGCTTCAAGCTAAATTGATCTGAAATTCCTTTACTTTCTGATCCTTGCCGAATATGAATGTGGCATCGATTTTCTTCCCTTCGAGTATTTTTGGGAGCCAATATTTGTCATCGTCCCACATTTTCTCAAAAGGAATTTTATTAATGTGAAACCATTTTGGCTTCATCTCCTCGCTCTCCCTAGGTTTACCCTGCCATTTTTTTATCCTGAAAAGAGTGACCTGTTGATTCCAATCTTTGTCCTGCGGCATCTCGTCAAAGAAGAAGCTTATTGTACCTATTTTCTCAATCTCTTTAACTTTTATCCCAATCTCCTCTTCGGTTTCACGCTTTGCAGTTGCCATGATGCTTTCCCCTGGAAGCTGCTTGCCTCCGTAGCCGTTCCATAAGCCAGCACCGAAACCTCGCTTTTTCATAGCTAACAGTATCCTGTCTTTTTCTATTATCAATGCAAGCGTTACCTTCCTTAGCTTTTTCTTGTCTGGCAAATTTTCTAAGGTGTACATAATATCTTTTTTTGGCGCAAGATATAAAACCTGATATTATTTAATTGACTAATGTTTTGGGTTCTTGTTGCTATCAAAAGCTCTTAATGCAATATCTATTATTGATTTGTCAACACTGAAATTCTTTCTTACTCCGCGCGTCTTATTTATGCTTATCCACAAGTTCTTGTCTTTGTATTTCTCCTCAAAAGTGACTTCTTTCCCGAACCAATACGGCAACTTAAATCCTTCTGCTTCTTTTTTAGAATTGAATTCAACTTCTACAACAGCCAAGCCAAGCAGCGGGCCTGAAAACACGTCTACGTCTATCGTTTTGCCATTTTCGAAAATGAAGTATCTTGTTTTTACTATTGAAAAATTTTTGCGTACAGAATTCCAAAGCTCGTCAAATTCGCTTTTATGCAACTCTGTTTCAAATTCTTCCCTAATTAGCCCCTTCCCATTTTTAATGGTTAGAATGCGCTTGGAGCCTTCCTTCCTGAGGCGAATTTCCTTATTTGGAGAAACCATTAGGTATGCCTGCTCTATCCTAATATGAGAATTTGCTTTTATCCAAGAAGGTATATTGTCAAGCAAGAATTTTCTCTCTATCTCTACGTTTTTCAAGGTTGTCATCCTGCCCATTTACATCCAAATTATGCGCCAAAATCCAGTTGCAAGAATTCTGGTTCGCTGAATCTCTAAATGTAATATAGCAAACCTTGAATCAAGGGCGCACATGCATAGACAACAAGACAAAGTCAATAACCTAACAGAGAAGCTGGTTGAAAATTTAACAAAATCTAAAAAAGATAATAGAACCAGCTTCGCTATCAGCATCGGGTTATATCTTCCTTACATTCTTGGCCCTTGGGCCCCTTTCACCAGCTTCAACTTCATATTCTACGTTGTCGCCAACTGAAAGTTTAGCCCCTCCCTGTATCGCTGTGCTGTGCACATACACATCCTTTCCGTCTTCTCCTGTAATGAATCCAAAACCCCTTTCGGAGTTGAACATTTTCACTTTTCCTTTCATTCTATCACATAAACATTATGTTTCACTACCTATTTATAGTGATAGGTTTACGCTCCCAGCCTCGCAAACTATGTTGACAAGCCTGATTACTGGATAAAACGCTATTAATTTAACTAAGGCAGCCATTTTGCCAGATCCCTGAAAATCTAGCTGACTTAATGTTATACTCATGCATGTAGGGTAAATTGAAAGTATTTACTTGGATTGACGAACCCAGAATCAAAGTTTAAATATGATCAAAATATGATTGTTTATGCGATTTCATGTACAAAGCAAATAGTATCAAGGAAAATCCATTTGGCCCTGTTTTAAGGAACGAGAATGAAGTTAAAGACAGGACGGTGAGGTTTGGAACTGAAACAATGATAAGTTTTGAGGTAACCTTAGGAAAGTACATTAAAAAGGAAGGGATAATAAATGAATTTGCGGATATGGCTAAAGAGCTAGAGGCAATTGGTTTTGAAAAAGGCATAATAGACAACCTTAAGATTACAATTTCTACTGAATTTTCACCTAGTGAAAAAGAGGAACGCAATATTGTCAATGTTGAACTGAATTTAGACAGGACTGTGCCTAAAATGAAAGTTCTTCAGGACAGAATAAGGGCGTTTATGCAAAGCATCTTGCCTGGGCCTTATATGGGCGGAAATCCTATGGATCCGTTCGATTGATCAAAAGCATTTAGGCAATGTTATTTCAAGACCTGGTGCCTAGGGCGTTTTTCATATTCTTTTTTATTTTTTCGCCTAGCTTTGCAAGCTTTTTGCTTAATTCCACAGGATAAGCTACCGCGTTATCAAGCTCTTTGTAGCGTGAAGGCAATGCCTCGAGATCCATTCGCAGCCGGCTTCTAATCTCATCTAAACTCTCCTTATGCATTATGATTTCGCCATTTTCAATAACCTTATGCAGCATCCTGACACCATCTATCTTTTCATTGGCAAGAGATATGATATCTCTATCAAACTTGCCATTTCTAACTATGCGCCAGACCGCTTTGCGCCCAGGCATTGTCATTTTTGCTGCGTCGTCTGTAATCTTCATCTTCGGCACGTTTTTTGTACCGGCATATATTTCAGACAGCTTATATATGCCTCCGAGCGCGGATTTTGGCTGCGCAGTAACAAGCTCTGTCCCCACCCCAAACATGTCTATTGGTGCGCCTTTGTCCAAGAGATCCTTGATGCGCCATTCGTTTAAGTCGCCGCTTGCCATTATTTTCACGTAACCTAGATTTGCTCTGTCCAGCATTCTTCGCACTTTTTTTGACAATGAAAGCAAATCGCCGCTGTCTATTCTTACGCCGATTAGCTTTTTGCCAAGACTTTCAAGTTCCTTCGCAACGGCTATGGCGTTATTAGTTCCTTCAATTGTGTCATACGTGTCTACAAGGAAGATACTTTTATCTGGATATACGCTTGCATAGGCCCTAAAGGCTGCTATCTCACTTTCAAAACTCATTACAAAAGAGTGCGCCATTGTGCCTGCTACCGGTATGCCGTAGCGCACTCCAGCCATGACATTAGAAGAAGAACTACAACCTCCAACATATGCAGCGCGAGTCGCCTCGAGGTATCCCTCGCCATGCGCCCTTCTCATGCCAAATTCAATTATATCCTTGCCGTTGGCCGCCTGTACCACTCTTGCCGCTTTAGTTGCTACAAGCGTCGAGAAATTCATCTTGTTAAGAAGGTAGGTCTCAATTAACTGTGCCTCCATTATAGGCGCTGTCACTGTAATTATCGGTTCGTTCTGGAATGCTATGCTGCCCTCTGGCATTGCAAATACGTCCCCTGTAAATTTGAATTCCCTCAGGTAATCTATGAAATCAGGATAAAAACCATGCTTGGATAAAAATCGAATATCTTTCTTGTCGAATCTCAAGTTTTTTATGTATTCTACTACATTTTCAAGTCCTGCGACAACAAGATATGATCCCAATGGTATTTTCCTCACAAAATAGTCGAAAGTTGCATCTGGATTGTATCCGGATTCCCAAAAGGCCTGCATCATCGTAAGCTGATAAAAGTCTGTGGCTAGTGCATTTGACATAAAATTCACTATTATACGGGAGCATGACACATTTCTCGCAATGCTGCAAATATAACTGTGCGCTTCGTTACCTAATGTCCTGACCATATACTGGCAATTTTGGCAGAGTCTGCGACTGTAAGCAGCTTCTGCATGTTTGCAAGCGACCTTTCGTGGGCTTCTTTGTCTCCGGATGAAACTGCGTCCTTTGCAACTACAGCGTAGAAACCCCTGTTCAGCGCGTCTCTTGCACTAGATTCCACCCCTATTTCAGTGGCAATTCCAGTGAATACCAGCGCCTCTATGCTTGCATTCCGTGCCATCAGTTCAAAATTTGTGCCTACGAATATGCTTGCAGTATTCTTGTTGAGAGTTATCTCGTCATCCTTAGGCTGAACAGCCAGCTCGAACATGCTCTTGTCATTGCCGATTGAGCCCCAGTTTCTCATAGAGGCTAGCCTGGCCTTTGACTCGAATCTCTCTGGGAGCGGGGTTATCTTAGTGAAGAACACCGGTACTTCGGCCTTTCTCGCCGCGGCGATGAGCATATTTAGGTTCTGCATGAATTCTTCCCTGTTGAATATTCTTCCAACAAGCATGCTCTGCACGTCCCACACTATCAATGC
>JAGDYB010000011.1:1708-2571 GCA_023270055.1 Microcaldota archaeon | reverse complement strand
GGAAAAGGCAATGCGTAGTCCATCATGTAGCCGCTTGCGCCCGAGCTAAGCTGCGCCGCCCTCGAGGCAATACCCTGAATGCTTGTCGCTGCTCCGTAATCTTCGGAATCTATGCCCCTCACACTTACTGTTGTCCGGCTCGGGCTTCCGAATCCCGCAGCAATTGCCCTTGCAACGTAAATCACGCCGGCAATTGCAAGCGCTGGAGACACTGCCATAGCAAACAAAAGCACGCCGCTGAGAATTCGCGTGTAAGAAGCTATATTCAGCGCGTTGAATCTATGAGCAACCCTTGACGAAATGAATGAGCCCAGCGCGGTAGCAATGTATACTATTCCAAATATAATTCCTATTTCCAATGGAGTTGCACCATAGGAGAGCTTGAACCACAGTGGCAGCAATGGCATCACGAGACCCATACCAACTCCGCCAAGCGAGTTAGCAATTATTACACGCATAGAATACTTAATGCTGCTCATCTTCATTATTCTGGTTGTCTTTTCAGGCCTTCTCGCTTCGCTCAGCAGCATAAGAAATATCACAGAAATGCCAAGAAGGACTGATGAAAAAAGGAAAAGATATCTATATGCGTTGAGCAGCCCTACATAAGCGCTCAGCAGCGATACACTGCTGAAGAGTATGCTACCTCCAATTGCGGCTGCAGAAGCAGTCATTGTGATCAGCGAGTACCTTTTAACCCTGTCCTTTTCATTCTTGTAGTTGTTTGCTATGAATGCATTGGTGCCTGGCGAGAATGCGCCGCGCATTCCTCCAGCTCCGCCGCTAAGTCCTGCTATTATCATACCTATTATTATGTATGTCAACGTGGAAGACGCGGCTATTATCAGCGCACCGACAAAAGC
>JAGDYB010000011.1:0-1698 GCA_023270055.1 Microcaldota archaeon | reverse complement strand
AAAAATATCATGACAAGCATCGTGGCAGCAGCGACAAGTCCTACATCTATTATGCTTAAGTGAAGTGCAACAAGATAAAGTGAGAAAGCAAGGCTCATATATATAAGTGCAATGCTCCTTAACGCCCTTGAATACAGCAAATATCTGAATTTGCCATCTATACTATTCAAAAATTCATGCATTTTTATCATCATAAAAATTGGTCTAATACAATTATAACACTTTTTGCAAGGATGCCAGAGGCGCTCTTCGCCTTCTTTGTGTTTACCTTATCCCTTCGAGGGAAACCCACGATTTCAATCGTGGGAGGAATTCGAGCACAAGCTTATTGATTTTCTGGCATATTTTCGATGAAAAGCTTCACTTGGTCGGTATTAATACGTCGTCGTGTTTCACTTCAAGTCCAAACTCTGCAATTTTGCTGATGTTCTTTGAAATCTCGACAACCAAATACCTTTGAAGGTCACTGAGCTTCAGCTTAGCAACTGATTTCATAAAAGAATCTTTTACCTCAAAAGTGCGTTTTATCGAGTCGTAGCTCCCACCAAAACCCTCGAAACAGATCTTGAATTCATTGCTCAGCTGGTCAAACAGCGCCTTATTTTTGCTTATCGAAGGGTCCTTTGACAGTACATTTATCTGATCGGAAATTGTCTCAAGCAGCTGGAAAATCTTAAAACGGTTCAGTTCCTCAGCGCCGTGTGTAAGACTCAGATATCTTATGCCAAGCATGAAGAATCGGTTGACAAGGTCTTCAAGGTCTGCAATAGGCTTTAGATTTCCACTCTGCATATCGGCAAATTCTTCAGCTATTAACGACTTGAACCTTGACATCAATGTCTCGAATGTAACCTGTTTCACATCTGTGAAATCTTCCAGTACCATCTCTTTCTGCGATCTGCTTATGACTTCGAAGCCAGGACACGATGCACCAACTAGCTTTGTAATTGCATTGAACTGGCTATTTCCAAGTTCCGTTCCATCAGTATATATTCTAAGCTTGCTTGTGCCAAGCCTGTAATGCATGCCCACTAACCTTGCCGCTGCATCAGACGCAATTTTAGAATCCAGAAAGAGCTCTGCCTCTTTTGGGTTTTCACTTCTTGCAGATACAACCAGATTTCCATTGGCATCTTCGTATAGCCGCATTATGCTCTTTTCATCTATCCTATTCCGTTCCACCCAAATCTTTGGCACAACTATGGCCCAGCTCTTCTCTCCGAATTTGAATATATGCTTTTCCATCGTGTATATAATTATAATACAGGTATATATATTATATCCCAAAGTTATATATACAAAAATATCCGTATCAGTTACTGTGTTGAAATGGCTATAGAAAAGATTTGCTTCATGTTTAGCACAAATCGATTGGTGATATAATGCAAGCAAAAGAAAAAACAGATGAACGTTACCCTGAAATTTCGCACAAGGAACTTAGTGCGCTTTACGCACGGATAAAGCCGCTCGTCAGAGGCTCGTCTATAAGCAGTAATAAGCTAGATGAATTCATAGAGCGCTGGGCTAATGAGAAGAACCTCAGCGGCAGAGAATTCGCAGAGCTTAAGAATAGCAAGGAAGATAAGCTGTTCTGGATCAAAGGGACTGATCCTAGAAATGTGGCATTTGCCTGGGATGCTAACCCAATAGGCATTGCCTCTGGGTTGAAAGAAATCGGAAGCATAACTACAGACCATA
>JAGDYB010000005.1:15635-48157 GCA_023270055.1 Microcaldota archaeon | reverse complement strand
CATAGGCTCCCCAGTCAACGATTACATTGCCGATGGCTACCTTATAGACAAAGATTATACTGCATAATTATTGTTTAACATATTTTGGCGAGAAGAATGGATGGCGAAATGGCTCAAGAGGAGGGTGCAGCTGCCGAAACAACGCATACCGATACGCATTTTCGAGCAGTAATGCTTTCCATTGTTATTATATTAATTGTCGCTTTAGTGGTCATAGTCGTATTTAATTCGATATCAAAAGGGCCAATAACTAGCACAGCTTCATCAACAATTACTTTCCTAAACACGTCAAAGCACGCTATTCTCCCTAAACTATATTCATTTCTAGCATCATACTCCCCTGCTACCAAGCTGAATTTCTATTCTATTTCAAACAGCTCTATACTAACACCGCCATTTACTGCGGAATGCTTCAGCCCAACAATCCTGAAACAATATATTTCCCAAAAAATGAGCAGCCCTTTATCACCTATCTCAGAAGCTATGGCAAATAGCTCCTCGCCATTTGTAATGTACATAAAAGTTCAGGTTCTCAATAGCAGCACAATACAAACATATCCATCAATATTTTATGCAAACAAAGGTTATTGCGAGAATTACGTAGGCCAGATAGCATCTAATTCCACGTTCACAAGCATACCTGTAAAAATAGACAACGCCTCTGGCTTTTTGCTGGAGTTTACAAATCTGAACAGTAAGGCTCTGGCTATAAGTAACACACCATATACAGGGCCAATGCCTAATGTATCTTGGTATTCAATAAATATACTTTACAAAAACGTAAGTGTTGGAGTCGGCGCCTGGGGCTTTACGGGGCATATGGGGGGCGTAATTAGCAATCTCACTAGTACAGCAAGCACTATAATAAATTACGTCAAGCAGCTTGTAGGCTGATCAGAATTGTAATTGAGGCCTTAAAAGAGATTGGTTTGTTTCCTGCGTTGCCTAGCCAAGCTTGTGTAAATCTGAGTATTTCTTCTACTAGCAATTTAAAAGAACTCCTTACATAATGCTTAGCAGAAAGCCCACGATTTCAATCTTATGGATTTGACATAAAGATATAAAAGATTGTAAAATGATTACCGAATTAACTGGAAACATTATTGACTGTGGTGTCCTGCTGCAGTCAAATCAACATAGTAGGATGTCAGGTGGCATTTCTGTAATCTATTTTGTATAATACTGCCACGCTTATTGGCCCCAGATATGTAGTATTAGGAGACGCTATCTCAAGAGTGAATGCTTTGCTGGTTCCAGGAAGTATATTTTGTGGCAAAACTGGCATCACGCCAACGAGCTTAAAGTTGCCTCCAAGTATCGTAATATTTTCTATTGTCTCGTTGTAAGTAAGATTTTTGTATACGACTGAAAAATTGTAAAAATATGGCGAATCGGGCCTTACAACAAAGCCGTTCAATGCACCGCCGAAATAGGCCTTGCCAGTCTGCATGTCATAGTACGTTATGTTAACGTTTGTCACGTTGTCATAATAGCCATTTGGTGCAATAGTAGTAGTGCTATGGGCGGTTTGCAAAAGCGGCAGTATTCTTGGTGAAGTCAAAATGCCGATCAAAAAACCTGCTATTATACCAATCACGAGCATGGCAATGCTTGTCTTATTCATATGTGCTCCCCAATTAGCTATTAGTAATGCTAAAGTTATTAAAACCTATTACCTTGTAAAGGCCGAATGTCACATTCCAGCCGAGCTTATTATAGGGCTCTATAGCTATGGGCTGTAGCTTGAGATGATGCATGAAATAGCTGCACTGCATTTCGTTGTTTCCGTAAATATATTGTGTATAATTCATGAAACAATCTGTGCTTTCATCGAAATACCAGCAGCCTTTCGAATCGTTCATCAATGTGCTGTAGTAATAAGATTGGTTTGCCCATGTTATGTATATGTTGCTTTTGTTGAGCAGGTACCACAGCGGCGGCTTGAACGTAAGAACATAGCAGTTGTTCGGTATCTCGTTGTAATGTGCAAGTATAAACTGCTTGTCAGCCCTATATGCCGCAAATGGATACATATTTGAAGGCTTTACTAGCACAAAGTTATAAATGAGATACACAAGCTCCGAAGCTACCACAACCAGTATTATTACTATAAATATATTGCTCATTAACGTTTTCTTTGCGTATGCAATTTTCCTACGCTTGCCTATTCTAGTTTTACCAGTTTTTGGCGCGGCATCCATATCCCCAAGACCAACTATTCCATATGCTGCCAGCATAGCAACTATAGGAAAGCTGCTGGTCAAGTATCTGACATCATCTCCCGTACTATACAGCACTCCACCGCCATAGTATGCAGCATAAAACGCGAAGATTATGCCAAACCATAGAAACAGCATTGTCATTTCCCTGTATCTCTTTCGCTTGAGCCCGAGCGCAACACCAAATATGGCGAGCACCGTATAGGTTATCGGGAATTCATCATAATAATAATAGCCGTCTTCATACACCTTATCATATACGCCAAAATAAAACAGCGTATTTTGCCCTGCGTTCGAAACGAAATTGCCTATGCTCATCTTGGCTTGGTTCTGTGCTGCACCAAATCCATGCTGGTTCGCCATAACAATAAAAATAAAATTGGGCAGAAGCAATACAAATCCAACAAGTAGAAGCCCCAAGAACTTAATGAGGTCCTTTTTCGCGTGCGTACCTTTGAAATTGTGCCTATCAAGTAGTAAAATTATAAGCAGTATGGGTATAACTATCAGCCCGTCGACCTTGACCATCATAGTGTAACCCGCAGCAAATATTGTTGCAATTCCTACAATCGTTTTTTTACTCCTCATGTAAAGCAAGGCAAGGAAAGCTGAAAGGAGGATAAACATGTTTAATACGGGGTCTGGCAACGTTGCCCTAGCATAGGTCATAAATAGCGGGGTAAAGGCGAATAGTGTGCTAGCCAGGAGCGCTATTCTTTTGTCCTCAAATATCATGCTGGCAACTAAGAACACCAGCACTATGCTCAAAAGTGTTATCAAGAACGAGAGGTTTAACATTGTTGAGAAGCTGATTCCGAAAAGCGCGAATGCTGCGGCTTCCAATATGGGCCAGCCCACTGGCTCATGGAAAAGCCCAAAGGTGTTTGGAACGCAGTGCAGCGAGCTGGAGAAGCTGCAGATGCCGGCAGCGTGATCATATACTATGCTCTTCGCTATGCTTCCGTAAATATACTCGTCATTATACAGCAAGAACGTTGGTTTTACCGCTATGAGCTCAAATGCGGCAAATAGCAACAGCAGGAGTAATATTGCGGCATAGCTCTTCTTGCTTATAAAATCAAATTCCTTGCGGGTTGTAATAATTGCCATTGGAAGCGTAACAAGTAGGCCTGCTAGTAGAAATATGCCATAATATAAGTATATGTATATGCCATTACTGCTGAAAAAGTTGACAATATTGCTGAAAAATCCGCCAATTCCTCCTGCAAGCAGCAATAGCATCTCAAACATCTCTAAGCCTTTTTCCTATTTTTTGCTTTAGTTGGCTTTCTCCCCTTCTTGTATTGTATCTTGAGAAAAATGTATATATACGCCACAACTGTAGCTGCAGCAAGCAAATA
Source organism: Microcaldota archaeon (assembly GCA_023270055.1). GTDB lineage: Archaea > Micrarchaeota > Micrarchaeia > Micrarchaeales > CABMGC01 > JAGDYB01. Next base: position 44,577 of record JAGDYB010000005.1, on the reverse strand, counting down.
AAGCAACGCATCTTGCAAGCCCATACTTAGAAATTTTGGTCTGTGGCTTGCGGCCGTTGTCGGCGTCGTAGCATTTGTAGTGGCAACTGTTGTTGTGATGTTATTGAATAATTTCATAACACTAATATTATAAGAATTGTTCTCCGCATACAGCCCTGCAAATCCTTTTGAAATGCTTGTGCTGCTAAACAATATGTTGTCGGAGCCGTAAATATACGATGCATAACTGCTGCTGTTTGAAGTATGTATTATTGTGCTGTTAAGTATGGTAACATTTCTGGATGAATTTATTCTGAAACCGTTGCCGTATATGTTGCAGTTCATGATTTTTATGTTGCTGGAATTAGCCACTATTATGCCATTTGCTATGTCGTTAATTGTGCCATTATCGCAATTTATTGTTATGTTGGTACCTTGAATAACCGCACCAACATAGCAAGGTGCGTATACTCTAAGCGGCCTAAGGTCGGTGTACAGCGGAAGTAGCTGTTTTGACATAGTATAATAGCCGCTTTTTGTCACTACGAAATGCGTTTCGTTAAGATTATACGGACTGCTGCACATAGCGAGACCAAAGCTGAATGAAGGCGTAGTCGAATCCTGTATATAGCTTCCAATACCAGGGGCAGTGCCATTTGCTATTATTATTGATGAATTGAGTCCAGGTTGAAGGGTTGTGCTCAAGTTCAAATAGAAGAATTGGGTTCCGTTTATCTCAAACGAATAATTCTTAGAAGGATAGGTAAGCAGCGTTTTCAATGTGCTTGGCGCTATGGAGTTGTTTCCAAGTGGATTCATGGTAAGCTCTTGATCTGCGTAATACCTGTATATGTTAAAGCTGAAATTCCAGTTGTGATCCTGCGGCGGCACGGTGAGCAGCCATCTTATAGTGAAGTTTTTTCTCCCGTTGTCCGGTATTATGTTGTAATTGAAAGTTGGGTAAAGAGGCTGGATATACAATGGTGTTATGTTGAGGTTTTTCGTTATATTAACTGTGAACATTATAAGCTGGTCGAAAGCGAAAAACGAATAGTCCACCGCGTACGGGTTGTAATCAATCGTCCTGTTCTGCTCGAGCGTGTAATCGGGCACAACGAAGGTTTTGTATCCTTCCAGTGTGCCATAAGGGAGGTAAGTAACATTGGCATAGAACTGGCTGCTGTTTTGACCATAGACGCCAAACGGTACTATCGTTCTCAAATGGTCTATAAGGCTTATTGTTTGTGGCGCAAATGAAGGCTGATACTGAAGCTGTGAGTTGTTGAGCTTTATGGTGTTTTGCATCAGTGGTATTATATATCCAAATGCCGCCACCCTGTTCAAAAACACCGAAGTTGAATTGTAATAGTAATACTTCTTTGGTGGTTCAAGTACATTCATCCGCAGGTAATAGCCTACTGTTATGTTGCTGTTCTTTCCAATGAAGTCTGGCACAAATTCCGTGCTGTTTGGACTTATAATAAACAGGCTGGCCCTGTTATAGAGCAGTATACTTCCACCGCTGAAATTGCAGTCAAACAAGTAATTATGCGCGTTGCTGCCATCCAATGTTATGGTTGAGTTTGAATTGAAATTAGCGTTGATGCATGTGATGTTGTCACCAGATATGCCATTCGCAAGCGTCAGCGACAGGCTTTTACATCCAGTGCCATTTACTGTGTAGTTCATATGACTTGCACCAATACTGTAATCGCATTGGCTGCTTGCAGCATTTGTATTAGCAGTCAATGCAAAGGCCAAAATCATGAATAAAAGCAACACACGATACTTTATCTGCACCAATACCACCAAACATTTATCTATATATGTTTAATATTTAAAAGAATTCCTTCAATTTCATTTAGAAGGTCATTTAGAAGGCGTAAGTGTGCACAAAGACGTAGTAGCTTGGCATACATTAATATTATAAATTTTAATTTGCAAAGTAGTCGTATGGCAAAACACAGGGGCATTGCTTCGCGCGTGAGCATAAAAGCAAAACAAACCCAGGCAGATATGAAAGACCGCGCAGCTTTGATTGCACTTATCGCAATTTTTGTTTTTGGCTTTGCCCTCTCCATGCTGCTTTTCAAGGGCATGAGCATATACGGCGATGATTTTGCATATGTAGGGCAAGCAAATGCAGTTCTTACTGGCTCTTTTTCTGAGAATCTGAATATATTTTCGTTGCGGTTGCTCATGGATTACCCCCTTGCCATATCACTAGCGATTTTCGGGTTTACTGATCTTGGAGCTGGCGCGTATGCGCTTTTTAGCTATCTTATTTCAATAATCTTGATGTTCATAATGGGTCGCGATCTTTATGGCAACAGGGCTGGGGTAATTGCGGCGCTGCTTTTCGCGATTTATCCCCTGTCGCTGAAATACAGCTCAGAAGCGATAAGCATGATGCCTCTAGCAATGTTCCTTTCGATTTCAGCGATGTTCTTCATAAAAGGGAAGAAAAGCAGCAGCAAGCTATACTTCGCGCTCTCCGGTGCTTTCGCATTCCTTGCCGCGCTTGTAAACCCTCTTGCCTATTTATACATCCTGTTCTTCATTCTTTACATTTTGGTTACAGCGTTGGTGCAGGTATACAGGAAAGGCAGCCTTGCAATAGACTATTCAAGCTTCGCATATCTGCTAGGCCTTGTAACGTTAATAGTTATCTTTGGTTTTATAAACTTCCATCTTGCCGCAAACCACGAACCATTCTTCGAGTTTAACCTAACCAGCAGCTACTACAGTAGTTCTAGCATGAGCGGCAAGAGCGACGTTATATTCTACACGGCGCCAAGCCTGACTTTCTATATCTGCGGCTACTTCCCCTATACGTTCTACAACTGCAGCCAATTCACCAATTCCATCTCGCTTCTGAGTCCATCCGCTGCGCTCTCAGGAATGTTCTCGTTTAGCAACATGAACCTGAATGATGTAGGCCTTTTCAGCTATGCATATTTTATTGCAGGGCTATATCTCCTGTTCAGACGCGATAAGAAATCCTATTTTGTACTCGCTTGGGCCGCATTCATAGTGGCGTATATGGAGTTTGGTACGATGAGCCTTACGCACTACTTCCCTATATACAAGCTCATGAAATTCACGGTAGTAGCAGAAATGCCAGAACTTCTCATTCTTGGTATTGCCCTTTCAAAACTAATTGATTCAAAGAAGGGCAGATCCTACTATATACGTTTGTCTCTACTCGGACTGATTCTATTTATACTTTTTATAACATCCCTCCCTATGGACTATTATTATTATCTTTTTGATCACAATACTATGCTGTATCCTAAAATAATAGCAAGGGCAATACTTGCACATTCTACTAACTTGACAAGGGCCCAGCTTTATGGCAGTGCGTTATCGCCTTTCCTGGTTAATTACTATCTTGGAGATATACCAATGGAGAACGTCAACGTGCTGAACAACGGAACGCAGTATGGGGAATATCTGCCTACGTGTGCGAGCATACCAAACAACACCTACCTTATACTGCCGTCGGTGCAGGCACTGCAGTCAATAAATACGTTCGGTCCATGGGCAATAAACGAGAGCTGGGTTACGGATCCGAGCGAGTGCGGGAGCTTGGTAATGCTTAAAGATGTATACAACGACAGCTTAGTCAGAGGCAAGCAGATATATGCGATTGATTACACTGGCAACCTTTACTACAAGCCCTGAATACTTTGCGGTGTGCAGCGCGAGCAGTGATTTTTATGGCGATACAAGAAGGCAATGTGATACTGATCCATTTCGGGGAGCTTTGGCTAAGAGGAAGGAATCGCGGCCAGTACATAAGTCAGCTGATTAGCAACATATCCTCGCAGCTTGGCATAGATAAGCGTGCGATAGAGAACCATTACGACAGGCTCGTAATCAAAAACTATGACAGCTCGCGTAAAATCATCGAAGGGCTTTCAAAGGTTTTTGGGATAAGCCACTTCTCCGTAGCCACGGTTGCGGGAATAAGCAAAAACGAGATAGTGAACGCGGCAATAAAACTAATGCTTGGTACCAGGGCAAAACGCTTTTCAATACGCGCCCACCGCTCTTACAAAGGCCTCGATTTCAACTCTATTGACATAGCAGAAGCAATCAAGAAGCGGGGAGCAAAGCGCGGCTACTCATTTTCCAGCAGCGTTAGGACTGCAGTGCACATAAACATGACGAAGGACAGGTCGTATCTGTACATTAAGGATATTAAGGGGCTCGGCGGCCTTCCAGTAGGCAGCAGTGGCAAGGGAGTTATGCTGTTCTCCGGAGGCATAGACTCTCCAGTTTCAACATGGTACGCAATGAAGCGCGGCGTCAGCCCCATATTCCTGCATGTGCACGGGCTCCGCACCAGTGAGGAGCTTGCCAATTCTAAGATACCAAAAATTCTTGAAGTATTATCAAAATACACACCGTCATATTCCGCGTACTTCGTTCCAGCAAGCATCTTCCAGGTGGCAGCGATGAAGGCGAACCGGCGCTATGAGGCAGTGCTTTTCAAGGCGTTTCTGTTCAGGCTTGCCGAAGAAGTATGCAGGCGCGAAGGCGCGAAGGCAATATTCACAGGCGAAAGCTTGGGTCAAGTAGCATCGCAAACACCCCAAAACATCGCCGCGTCACAGCTAGATATAAAAACGCCTATATTACGGCCTTTGATTGGTTTTGACAAAAACGAGATAATCAGCGTAGCCAGGAAGATAGGCACGTACGAGCTTTCGATAATGCCATACAAGGATGTATGTTCCATAGGCATAAAAAACCCGTTGACTGGCGCCTCCGCGGAGAAGACAAGGCAAATACTTGACAGCATTGGCATTGCCGAAGTGGTATCAAAGTCCATTTCTGCAGCGGAAGTTATCAGACACCAAAATTATTAATCTTTTTAAATTTATAATGTGCATCTATTCATATGGACCTTTTGCTGAAATCAGTGGTTGCCGCGATAATAGTAGTTGCAATTCTAGCTGTGGCATATACGGTATTGAAAAGCATATCCGCAAAGGGCGTATCGGAATCGACCGCAGTTTCGCTTGTTGTGAACGACCTACAGCGCTCTTTTCCCGGCGCGATAATAAATGTCACCAATGTTTCGCCTTCCACTTATCCCGGCAGCTGGCACATCGTTCTGGCACTTACGCTAAACGCCACGAGGCCATGCCCTACATACGAAGTGCTTTCCTACGACTACCCAATATACGGATTTGTGTCACGTAATGTGAACCTGTACACGCAGAACTGCGTAATATACGGCTTCCTGCAGAACAAAAGCTACATACTTGCGGCGGCGCCAGTGGCAATCGCGAGATCATACAATATGTCTATCCCCTCAGTGACAAACTTTGTAAACAAATACGGCTATTCCAATATCAATGTGACTGCAGCGTACTATAGCAAGCTAAATCTGCTAGGCAAAAACTACACAAACATTTGGATGGTGAGCTATTCTTCTCCTCTTGCCAACAAGTCAATAAACATAATACTTTCGCAGGTTGGCGGCAATCTGCTGTTCAACTACAGCGTACCTAAATGAATTTTTCGAGCATCTTTATCTCTGTTTCTTTTCCGTCAATTACCATCTTGCTGCTGCCTCCTGTTGCTTTGAAACCCATCTTTCCAAAAAACGCAAATGCGCCGCTATTCTGTCCGGCTATCTCCGCAATAACCCTGTTGACTCCAGTGCCGCGCACCCGCGAGATGCAGGCTTCAAGCAGCCTTGCGCCTACGCCCTTGTGCTGAAATGCTTTTTCTACTAATATGCCGATCTTGCCCTCGCTGCCGTCAATTGTGATTTCGCACTCGCCTATAACGCTTCCATGCGACAGCGCTACCATATCCGCAAGCCTTCCCTGCCTTGACATATCAATTTTCTTTTCTATCAGCATATCAAGCTCCTGCGGCATTGGCATCTCCTTGTACCTTATCGCAAGCCTGTCGCTTTCGAAAAGCGAGTATACGAGGCGCTTTATGCCTTCAGCATGCTCTTCTCCTATCTCATTTATTTCAAGCTCCACGCAAATAATATAAACTTTCTTATTTTAATATCTATATCATCAAGCCAGACAATGCATGAAACTGCTGATCTTATGCTTGCAAAATCGACTGCTAGAAAGATATTCAAGGAAGCTGGTGCTAAGAGGGTGAGCGAGGAGGCTCTTGACGAATACACCCAAAAGGTAAACAAGTTTGCTTATTCTATGGCAAAGAAGGCGGTCAGGCTTGCAGAGCACGCGAAACGCAAGACTGTCGAGAAATCAGATGTCGAGCTAGCCGAATGACATGCAAGCATGGCTCATTCTGAAGTATGGTGCATTCTGGTGGGGTGGCAAATTACGCAGAGCTAGGTATTATGCCGCTCGTGTTCTTCACTGTGGTGTTTATCGCACTTGATACGGCGTGGGAAATTCCAAGTATATACTTAAAGAAGGCTATTATGCTGTTTATGTAACCTGCTACGCCGCTAAGGCTCAGCGTGCCGGTAGTGAAGAAGCTATACCCTACGGAAGCAAGTATGACAAGAAGTATCAGTATGGCGATTACCTTTAATATGTCCTTTATGAACACAAAGCCAAGCCAAACCACAAATACAATTATGATTATTGCAACTATGAGAGAATAGGGTTCCGGCACCTTGTAGCTCTGGTTTACTATCGTGCTGTTTACCGTGGTGCCGTTCGCCGTGTTGCTGGGTATTTGTGCGGAAAGCGAGCCAAGCATGAGACTTAGCATAAGAAATGTTAATATTTTTTCCACAAAATCTACCACTCCTCCTATTATATATCTGCATGGTATTTTTATATATTTTCCCTGAGTCAATTAAACGAGTGGTGTGCGGATGGCTTACGGTCCTTGCGACTGAGGAAGCTCTCCCCACGCAGAGCTTGCATGGCTTAAGGCCTAATTCGGAACAGAAACGGCACTGCGAAGCACATGTTGCGATGACGCTACGAGCGTGCGAAGCAGGTGAAACGCGCCGATGCGCAAGCGGTGAGCGTGCAAGGCATATGCCGCTTAGTCAAATGCCATCTAAAACAGAAGGGAGGCTACGGCACACCACTCACGCGTAGATTAGAAAACTTGGCGAGGGTGGGAGTCGAACCCACGACCTCTAGATATCTTAGCAGTCATTGCGTAAAGCTCCTAACTCATCATGCTTTGCATATGAGTCTAGCGCTCTAACCAGCTGAGCTACCTCGCCAGCATGCTTCACAGCATACTCTAAGCTGCTTAAGCTATTTTATTATTCACTATATATTTTTATCCTTTCCGAGCCCAATATGCCTTTTGCTGTGGTGCAAATAGAAAGGACGCAAGAGGTAGCGTGCCCGCAAAGCCGCTCCTTCGTCGCCTCGACCGCAGTCTGCAACAGGCAGATGTGTAAGGCGTTGCAGAAGAACTATCTGATTCATTCAGGCGAACTTTGGGAAATGTTTTTTGTGGGATAAACTCTATAAATATCTATGAAGAAATTCGACTTGCTTCCATACTGTTTTACAAATGACAAGCTGCACGAATTATCCAACCATGCCTTCACATAGCTGTTATTGCTTGCGTTTAAGTTAATGCCGAAAAGAAAGGAGCTGATCCCTTTGGCCTGCAGAATACTTTCATTGCACATGCCTTTTGCTCCATAAGATTCATTTGGAAATATTGATAGCGCCGTATAATTCCGGTTGAATTTAAATTCAAAATTTGAGAAGCTTATCGAAACTATATTGAAACCGCGTCCTGTGATGCAATACACATATGTAGGCGCATTTGATGTATTCTCTATATATCTAGCTGCATCATGAAAAATAGTGCTCTTATATTCAATAGCTGAGTTGTAGTAAACTGTAATTAGGTAGATCTGCTGCGCATCATATAATACAATTGCAAGTACCAACAAAATCATCGATAAATATTTTATAATACTGCTTCCTGTAATCTTGAACGCTTTATTTGAGACCTCCCTGACCAAATAAGCAGAAAGTGTGGCAAGCGGAGCTACTACCGCAGCAAAAAAACGGGTAGATACAGAAACAACCACATAATTGGTAAGGCTACTACTCCCGAATATCAAATACAGTACAAAAAAGAAAGTCGCTGAGAATATTATTGCTGCTTTAGTGTTCTTTTTAAGTATTGCTACTACTCCCCCAGCGATAAAAAAATAGAACAGCAGGCCGATCGAAAACGTTTCAAGAAAGTACACCGCGCTCGTGAAAGGATTTAGTATCATTATGTTTGAAAATAGATCCCCTGAATAAAGCGTATAATGGGTAAAAATGAAGAATGGGCTTCTTACATAAATGTAATATATGAAAAAATAAACAAATAACCCTATCAATATCCCTAAAACAAAGCTTCCGAACAGCAAGCTGTTATTTATGTATGAAGCAGCGCTGCCTTTTCTGTTGTGCCGAAACGAGCTGTAAAAGATCTCCACAAAAATAAAAAAGCCAAAAAATCCCAAAAAGGCAAACGCTTCCGTTTTTGCATATATACTTAACGACAAAATAATACCAAGGACAAAATAATCTAATTTATTTTTTTTTGTAGAGGCGTAAAAATATAATGCTAAGGCTATGAATATGCCAAGTATCATGTCGGGCAGTACCCTTGTCGCATAGAGGACAACAAATGGAGTTATTGCTGTAAAAAACGCTGCCAATACTGCATACTTCTTGTCTATAATTCTTTTTGCCAAAAGAAAGGTCAGGATTATTAGTAGAAAATATTCACATAAACTTGCAACAACCGCTTGCGTGGTGCCATATCCGAATAAGTAGAATGAGATTGCGTATGGAACTACTTCCATAAATGAAAAAGTAAATACGTTAGTCAAAACATCATAAAAATTACCCATTGCCATATAGTGTGCTTGTAATATATAAGTGGCATCATCATATGCCGGATCTGGACCAGCATAGGCATACATTGCAAGCAGCAGTCCAAGCACTATAACTATAAGTAGGCTGGTAAAAACTGCAATGTTGTCGTTTCGTTTATCCATTCCTATCTGCCTTTTTAAGCTTCAATCTTGCGTTGGAAACACTTTGCACTTACCAGAAATAAAGAAAGTAGATATTTATAATCTTTTATGATAAAGCTGCAACATACACTGCAGGTTAATTTCCTGCTTCCGCCAAATTCGGGCGGATACACGGAAAATTGTGGCAATTTGCAGTAAATGCTATTGTTTAAGAGGCATCCGATGCCGAAGATGTGAAATAGTTATTAACAGGCACTCAGGTCAGGCATTGCCAGCGAATGCCCTGGCGCGCGGTGGATTTATGAGAACTTAACCCTCACTTCATTTTGTCTTATAAATGGCGAATATTGTATTATTATTTATGCCGAGCATCAAGTTGTACCGGCCGAGGAGTGAGTAGCTATTGTGCTGCATTGCGTATTGAGGCGACTTGTAAACAAGCGTTAAGTTGCACATGTTTTGTAACGTGCTGTTAAGTATAGTTATGAAATAGTTGTATCTGTGCAGCATACTGCAGTTGATTTCTTTATAGTAAACCGAAGAAAAGTTGTAGTCATAATCTGTATATACTTGCACAGGCAGCGGAAGTGTACTTTCATTCCATATTATTGCAATGCTTGAATTTTTGGGCAGCGTATTGACATAACTTCCAATTTCTGGAAAGGGAAAAGTGTAATTATACATTGCAAGCTTTATTGCATCTATGCTATATATGTTGCTTGCCACAAACAATACAATGACAGCAAGCACTGCTATTTTTTGGGGCTGCAGCATGTCAGTCCAAAAATATGCTGCCTTTCCTGTTCTTTTTCTACCATGCCCACTTTTTAATGTCGCTATGTCAAAAAGTCCAAGCGCTATTATCAAAGATATGGCAGGCATTATTATCATTAGATATCTCAGGAACGGCACTCCAAGGTCAATCTGCACGTACCTGCTTAGGCTCATCGTTCCAAAGGAAAGGTATATGAAAATCGATAGTGCCCACAGACCAGGCATCGCCAAGCTCTTATCCTTTCTTAAAAGTGCAACCGCAGCCATAACCACCGCAAGGTAAAAATACCATCCAAGCTCGATCTTGCCTACATAATAGGGGAATGTTACCCCGTTGTTGACGTAAGTCCCATTTTTGCTGAGCATGTTTGGGAACATAGCTTCCATATAGTTGTCGAATCCGTAGGAAAAAGGTATTGTCTCGTTTCCAACGAGCATCTCATCAATCGACTGGTTGTAGTTGTTAACGAGTGTAGAAAAAATATAAGCAGGTCTTCCGTATACAAAATACCCAACCCCAACTATAGCAAGCGCGCCAACGATAATACCTAGTATCCCATAGCCAAGCCCCTTTGCATATCTACTCCTCTCCTCGCTTTTTATCAGCAGGAAGGTGGCAGCTATTGCCATTGGTACAAGCACGAGCACTTCTTCAGAAACAGATAGTATGCCTATTATGGCAGTGAATCCGGTCAAAAGCGAGAACAAATTGTTAAGTGCTTGTCTTTGCTTCCTGTCCATCGCATATAGAAAAAACAGAATCGCAGTGCTCGCAAAGAATGCCATTACCGAATCATCGCCACCTCTTGCAACTTGGTATATGCCCAAAGGAAGCGTAGCATAAATAAAAGAAGCAAGAAGGCCAACAAAACTTCCGCGCAGCTTGTTCCCAATTAAAAAAATTACAACTATGGTCGCAGCGTAAAGTATAGCGCCATACAAAACGTAAGAGAAGTTCGACGGTCCCAAAAGTTTGAAGAACAAGGCCGTTCCGGAAAATGTGAGGTATTTAGTAGCATCTATGTTTTGCGACATGGCAAGCCCAAATCCTCTGGACTCTAACATATGCGCAAGCTCGCTGTAGAATACCTCGTCAGAGCCGAGGACACCATAATAGCCGCAGTATATAAGGGCGAGCGAAAGCAAAATTATTATGGCAAGGGTTACCGTTGCGATACCACGATTGATTTTCGGCGCACCCGACACTGCATCACTAAGCAAAAACTTTCACAGCATCTGCATGTATAATAAATAAAGGAGTGCAGATTTTTATCTGTAGCTGTTGCTGTATACTGGCTTGCTGTGCATATTTTGCCTGACAAGTCAAGCATGTTGTATACTGCGGCCAAGGCTTTTGCTCAAGCATTTTGCAACTTTCTTGCCTTCAGCACCGCAGATGCTCCCTTATCTGTTATGGCAACTGCTCTTGCTTCCATATTTAGCTTGGCCAAGCTCCCAATCAATTGGCTTTCCTTGTCTGTTATGGCGATTGCGATTCCCCCTCCTCCGCCGCCGCTTAGCTTGGCACCGTATGCACTACTCTTTTCAGCGGCTTCGACGGCCATGTCCAGCCTTTCGCTAGACACGCCAAGCTGGCTAAGAAGGTGATGGTCTATGAACATGTATCTGCCTAAGAGCCTTGTGTCCCCCATCTTTATTGCGTGAAGCCCGATGTTACTGCATTTGTCAATCTTGTCCATAATACCTTCTACATACCCTCTATTTCTATTGTACAATTCGGTGACGTGACCTACAGTTTCTGCGGTGCTTTTCTTCGGTCCTGTGTCTATCAATACTATCTTGAAGTCTACTGCTGCGCTTTCCTTCTTCGCCCCAGCGCTTGCGCTATAGCTCACTATGCCACCAAGATACGAAGTGCTCACATCGATCTTTCCTGCATTTTCATTGGCATGAACTATCCTTTCCCCGTCCCTTGCAATATCAATCGCTATTTCGCTGTCCACGACTTTCTTTGTTCTTTCTGAATACTCTTTTATCAGACACACCGCAAAAGCGGTTGAAGCTGCAGCGCTGCTCGCAAGGCCCTTGCCCATAGGTATGTGCGACCTAATCGTTATATCGATGCCAGACATGTCCATGTCAAGCTCTTTGGCTATCCTTGCGGCTATTGTTGCGAAAGGAAGGAGCTTTCTGTCTATATTCCGCTCTTCTTCTATGTACTCGACTATGCTCTTTCTGCCTTCATAGTCAGCGCCCAGCTTCTTTAGCTGCTCGTTGCTGAAAGTACCTTCTAAGCCCAGATCCTCAAGCCTTATTTTTAGGTATTCACTGCCACTCTTCTCCATTGAAGCCTCAGCATAAAGCGAAATTGCAGCGGCAACCGAAAGCCTTCCATATACCACTGCGTGCTCCCCAAGAAGTTTTATGACCGCTGGTGCCTCGACATTTTCCATTTAATCTAATATTTGTTCGTTTATATACTTTTTATCTTTTTCACAGCATACGATTGGCAACGAAAGCCTGACAATTCGGATACGTTTGCAACCATTCAGCGCATGCGCAAAAACGTGCAGGTGCCATGATAGGCAGGGCAACATTTTTAAATGTTAATATAGTGATAATATACGAGTGAGGCAATGCAAAATCTGTTTTTGGTGACGATAATTGCCATATTGATTATAGTATTGGTGATAGCAATTATATTATTCAGTATGAGGACGGTTGCACCCACAAGCACTGTTAAGACAACTTTGGCGAACACTACAACAGTTCCGCCAACATCAACCTTTACCACAATACCTCCAATGAACATCTCAGAAGCAGCAGGATTTAACACTACCAGCAAAACAATCAGCTATATGTCAAGCGCCATCAGCAGCGACTTTAACAATACGTTTTCTATAAGCTTCTGGATGTACCCTAAGCGCATAGGAAACGGCATAAACGGCAGCAAGTACTCGGAGCAAATATTTCAGCTTTCAGGTTCGGGAGGATTTCCGCAAGTTGTCACCTCATGGAGCGGCGCAGGCAACCTTTCAGTTATAGTGTGCTCTAATTCTAAAGATTGCTTAATGTCTTTGATCCCCTTCAATTACATGAACAAGTGGATATTCATTGCCGAAACACTCAACAGCAACAATACTTTGGGCATTTACATAAATGGCAAGCTTTATAATAACACTTTCATTCCTCTGCTGTTCAACAGCGCCTCAAAGAAAATGTGGGTATCCAACAGCACCTCTCTTCTTCTGTCTTCAGTATTTCCCTTCTCCAGCAACAACTTTAACGTAGGATACGACGGTCTGTTGTCTGATGTGCAGATCTACAATATCTCGCTTTCAAGCAGCCAAATTGAGCAGTTGTACAGCACGGGAGTTGGCACAAGCCTCCCAATATTTACCGATCTCGTCGCTTGGTACCCGCTTAACGGCAATCTAGATGATTACAGCGGCCACCTCTATAACGCTATAGCATATAGCAATGTTTCTTTCGTTCCGCTCGGCAATCTCACATGAGCGTTTAGGGCAGGCAAGACAGCTTGAGCTTGTAATTTTACAATTTGTCTTTCGTTTCCTATTGTATCTGTGTAGTTTGAATATAGCCTTAGCATTTGTGCGATAGGCGCTGCCTATTGCAGAACACAAGTGCGATCGCCGGGATTTGAACCCGGGTCATTGGCTTGGAAGGCCAAAGTCCTACCAGGCTAGACTACGATCGCATGCAACATCTTCTGCAGTGCTAAGATATACATGTATAAAATTTATAAAATGCATTGTAGGTTTTGCATTGCCCACATTCTTGCTCATTCGTCTTTAATCGTATGCGATTAAAAAATTATATAACCATTGTTCAAACTATTATTGAAACTATTGCTGATCGGATGATAGCATGAGTGATTTTTCCTTAGAAAAATATGCGAGCTCGCTGTCGCGCAAGCCGCTAAGCCTTGGCATAGTGGACAGGGCATACGAGCCAACGAGGCTTCTGACCGAAAACGAGAGAAAGAATGTTGTCAAGCTTAAATTCAAGGATGCAAAGTACGAATTCTTGGGCAACATTTTTACTAGGAGGGAAGAGCTCTGGTCTGCGCTTGGAGTGGATGGTGATACTGCCGCATACAAAAGACTGCTTGAGGCGATAGAAAAGCCGGGCAAGGCGCAGGAGACAAGATTCAAGCTGCGCAAAGCAGACGCAAAGCTTTCAGACCTGCCGTTTGCAATGTATTATCCTAATGATGCGGGCATGTATCTCACCTCAGGCGTGATATTCGCGAAGCTTGGCAATATATCAAATGCCTCCTTCCACAGGATGCTCCTGCTGAGCGACAGCAGAGCAGCGTTGCGCATAGTTCCGAGGAACTTGTACACTATGCTCAAGGAGAAGAACAAGGGCGGCGAGGATCTGGAGGTTGCGCTTGTAGTTGGCATGCATCCAGTTGCACAGCTCGCAGCCGCGATGAGCCCAAGCTATGGCGTCTTCGAGATGGACGTCGCGGAAAAACTGTTGCCTGGATTCACGGTGTCGATGACGCCGAAGTATGGCATACCAGTGCCTGCAGATGCATCTGTTGTTGTGGAAGGCAAGATACTTAGAGAAAAGGCCAGGGAAGGCCCGTTCGTTGATCTCACAAGCACGTCTGACATTGTAAGAGAAGAGCCAGTTTTCGAGGCTGAGGCGTTCTACGAGGGCAAAAAACCGTTGCTCAACATGATACTGCCCGGAGGTGAGGAGCACAAGCTGCTTATGGGATATCCGCGCGAAGCTGCGATATACGAGATGGTTTCGCGCGTGGTGCCAAAGGTAAAGAAGGTCAGGCTCACGAGCGGCGGGGGTATGTGGCTGCACTGCGCAATATCGATAGAGAAAAACACCGATGGCGACGCGAAAACCGCAATACTTGCTGCATTCACCGGGCATACGAGCCTGAAAAATGTCATAGTTGTTGATTCTGATGTTGACATCGACAAGCTGGAGGAAATAGAGTGGGCGATAGCGACAAGGTTCCAGCCAAGCAAGATGGTGATAATAAATGAGGCGAGGGGATCAAGCCTAGACCCAAGTGCCAAGGACGGCATAACATCAAAGGTCGGCATAGACGCGACTGCGCCGCTTGCGGAACGCGATAAGTATAGAAAAAGCGCGCTGCCAGAGCTCAAGCCGTTGCCACGCGAGGTAAAGGAGGAGCTTGACGCTATGCTCAAAGAAAAAAGGATCAAGGGCTATTCCAAGTATTTGGCTGACGGCATGGTTACAATTTTTGGCGACATAAAGATTAGCGCAGTACGCGGATACAAGGTATTGGCTCTGAACTTGTGATTTCATGTATCTGACAAAAGATGAGGAAAAGGTCTATGATGGCGAGGAGGGTGCGGCAAGCCAGAAGGCAATGCAGGTAATTGTGAAGCTTGGTGAGGCCGTGGGTGCTGAGCGCCTTGTAAGCATAACGAATGCGCACGCATCTGGCCTGTCATACAACAACATCGGCGATCCGGGCATGGAGTTCCTTGAAGATCTGGCAAACCAGGGCGCCAGGGCTAAAGTTTACGCAACGCTAAATCCTATAGGCTATGACACTACGAAAGAGGTCATACCCCTGCCAGAAGGCTTTGCAGAGAAGCAACTCCGCATAATAAATGCATTCAGGAAGATGGGATTCAACATAACGCTTTCGTGCACGCCGTACTATTCAAAAATGCCCGCATACGGAGAGCACATTGCGTGGGGCGAGTCGAGCGCGGTGATATACGCGAACAGTGTTGTAGGCGCGAGGACGAACAGGGAAGGAGGTCCTCTTTCCGTGCTTGCAGCGCTTGTCGGAAAAACTTACTACTCCGGCTTGCATATAGACGAAAACAGGAAGCCTTCAGTGGAAATTGACGTTGAGCTGGGCAAGATTGACGACGCGATGGCTGGGGCGCTCGGGCTCAAGATAGGAGAGCTCGTGAAGGACGGCATCCCGTTCATAAGCATGCCAAAAGTCGGCGATACAGCGCTAAGGATAATGCTTGCTGCGATGGCTGCAAGCGGCAGCGTGGGTATGGCCTTTGTCAAGGGAGTCACCAAGGAGCGCGCCGACACATCCGGCCTGGAAAAGATAAAAATAGGCGAAAAGGACATATCCATGGAAAAGAGCATAGGTCAGGCAAGCGAACTTTATTTTGTTGGCTGCCCGCACGCAAGCATCGAAGACATGCGCGATATACTCAAGTATTTCGAGAGCTACGGCAGTGTTTCCAAGGGGAAGAGGTTCTGGATAACAACAGGAAGCGATGTTTACAAGGCTGCGGCGCAGGAAGGCGTCGCAGAGCGCCTGATGAAGCATGGCGTAGAGATTATAGTAGACACGTGCCCTGTGGTTGCGCCGCTCGGCAGCATGTTCAAAAGCATAGCGACGAACTCAGGCAAGTCATTCTTCTACCTTTCAAGGGTTCACGGGACAAGCGTGGCCTCGATGAGTGCCGAGGAGCTCGTGCGTGCTGCGACTGGCAAATGATGGTGTTGCTATGGTTAAAATAAAGGTTATAGTGGAAGGTGCAGCGGAGAGCGAGGCAGTTGTTTCGCTTAATCCCATATCATTCTTCGGAGATATCGACCCAAAGACTGGCGTGGTCAAAGACCCAAACTCTAATATAAAAGGAGTGAGCATAGCAGGCAAGGTGCTGGTAGTTCCAGGCACGCGTGGTAGCACTGTCGGCTCGTATGTCCTTTATGCTCTTTCGAAAAACAATGTAGCCCCGAAGGCGATAGTGGTGAAATCCGCGGAGCCAATACTTATCACGGGTTGCATATTGGGCGGCATACCTCTTGTCACAAGTTCAGAAGACTATCTTTTCAACGGTCAGGTCGGCGGAAAAAGGGTAAAAATAGATCCTTCATCTTCGAGCTTGGAAATCGTGCAATAATTATCTTGCAGATTTTATTGATGAGAAGTCAAAACAAAACAGGGTAAAAGCAGAAGTGCGAACGCCGGGATTTGAACCCGGGCTTCAGCCTTGGCAAGGCTGTGTCCTACCAGGCTAGACTACGATCGCACATTTACTATATTGCTTCAATAAGATTTATATACTCTTAAGAAAAAAAATTATTTATGCTTTACAGAAACTACCTCAGGGCAAAGAAGATGAAAAGTATATTCGAGAAGGTAGCGTACGGTTCGCTGTTTCTGGATTTCATGGTGGCATTTGTGACGCTGGTATCTCTACACTACGCGTCGTTCTCACACATTTTGTTTTTCCTCAACATCGCGCTTTCAGCTGTTGTCGTGCTTTCGGTGGTGCTTTTCCTAATGATTTTCGGAATATCCCATTACGAGAAGATAATAGATGGCATTGCATACCTGCAGTTCAGGGCAAGGCACAAGACGAAATGAGCACAGCTAGTCAGGACACTGCAGAATTATATTGCCGTTGCAAGTGTTTTAACACGCAAATTATTTTGTTACTAAAAGTTTTTTTGGCGAAGAAAACACTTAAAAATGTTTCTTATTACTTAAGGATTATAACTTAATTATAAAATCAAATGTCAAAAACGTTTTTATTGCAGTAGCAAGATTTGTGGGGCTTGACATTATGGTAAAATATGTGCTGTTATCGGATAATACACTTATATATGACTACAGAAATTTCCCGCTGCTGGACTTTCTACCTTCAGCACCTTCAAACACCATACCCTCATCAATATACAAGTTTCTTAGAGGAAAGCCCATGCCCGCTACCAAGACCGGGGAGCTTAAGTACGCGCCCTATGCACTCAGAAAAATAGAGGCGGCATTGCTCGGTGCAAACAAGCCCGGCGATGTTGTCGTTGCGCATCCGGATTATCTTGACAAGTTTGTCAAGGACGACACTGAGGTAATAGGCATATCTACAATGGATCCTTTTGGCCTTGGGCCCACCACGATGTCATATTACGCACTTTTCAAGACCCCAGAAATGAACGCGTGGGTCAAGAAGGAATGGGAAGAGCTGATACAAAAGGTTAATGCAGCGAGAAAGGGAAAGAAGGCGAAGCTGCTCGTAGGCGGGCCCGGCGTATGGGAATATACTTTGCTGAGGGAAGAAGTGGAGCGGGGAAATATAGATTACCTTTTTCAAGGTGAAGCTGATGATGTAGCGCCTTTGCTCTTTCAGCAGATTGCCGAAGACAGCATTGACAAGAACATGTTTATCCACGGCTATTCCTCGTTTGACGAGACGTTTCACAGATATTCGAAAAATGACGAAAAATTCCTATCCAGAAACGGCGCAGCAGGGCTTTATCCAGCGCTTGATGCTATACCAAACATAGTAAAGCCTTCTGTTAAGAGCTTAAACGAGATCATGCGCGGCTGCGGAATAGGCTGTGACTTCTGCGAAGTTACGCTTAGGCCGCTCCGCTATTATCCGATAGAAAAAATAGTGGAGGAAATAAAGGTCAATATCCAGCTCGGTGGCTTCGATTATGCATGGATACACACTGATGAATTCTTCGCCTACAGGCATCTGCAGAACTACGTGCCAAACGAGGAGGTTCTGAAGGATTTGTTCAGGGCGATAATGGCAATACCCGGAGTAAGAAGGACAAACCCTACGCACGGGCGCATCTCAATACCTTCAGCATATCCAGACCTTATTCGGCAGCTTTCTGAAATAGGCAGAGCAGGCCCAAACAACTGGATAGGCATACAGGTCGGGCTTGAAACGGGAAGCGAGAGGCTTGCCGCAATGCACATGCCTGCGAAAACCCTGCCGCTTAGAGTGGGGGTTGACGGCTCGTGGCAGGAGATAGTGTGGCGCGGCGTTTACAACTTGACCAAATACTTCTGGAGGCCGGCTTTCACCGTCCAGGTTGGGCAAACAGGCGAAACTGACGAAGACAATTGGGATACAGTTGCAATAATAAACAGGCTCAGCAATTCCTTTGTGGATGGAAGGCCGTTCGAGTTCACGGTAACCCCTCTGTACAACATGCCATTGGGCAGGATAAAGGCAAAGACATTCACCGCTGAGCTCACTCCATCAATGCTTGCGGTATACTACGCGGCATACAGACACCTTGCCAAGATGGCCATGCGCGATGCGAGGAAGGAGACGAAATCGAGGAATCTTGTGGTAAAGGCGGGCGTATCTTCATTGATATCTCTCGGCGGATTGGTAATGTACAAGACGATAGAGCACATCGCGAAGAAGGCGGGTTTGGATGTGGAAAAGGTGAAGAGCTACGGCGTGGGGTCCAACACGCATTTTGAATCGTGGCAGATGGTAGCAAAAGAAAACTAGCCGCGTGCAAGGAACTTTAGCGCTTCATCCCTCAGTTTTTCAATCCATTCAGCAAAGCCGTTATTGTATAGCAGCTGCCCATTGACTATGGTTGCAGCTACGTTTCCCGGGTTGGCAGCATATACTATGTCCTTAACAATGCCGCCTGCTTTCGGCACCGGCAGCATGTTCGGTTCTGGGTTGAGCAGTACAATGTTTGCGGGTTTGCCCACTTCTATTGTACCATCTCCCTCTCCAAGTATTTTCGCGCCGTTTACGGTAGCGAAGTCAAGCATGCTCTGTGCATCAAGTACCTTAGCATTGCCCTCCTTCACCTTTTGCAGCAGCGAGCCGTATTTCATCTCGTTGAACATATCTAGACTGTTGTTGCTTGCAACGCTGTCCGTGCCAAGCGTAATGTTTGCGCCCATGCTTACGAGTCTGCTTATCGGTGCAATTCCTGACGCGAGCTTCATGTTGCTTGTTGGATTGTACGAAACGGCCCCCGCCTTCTTTGCAGCGATTGCAATTTCGCTGCGACTGAGCCACACGCAGTGCACTGCTATAAGCCTGCGATTCACAAATCCAATGTCGCTGAGCCACTGCAATGGTGTTCTCCTGTACTTTCTGAAGTGTTGCACAACTTCAAAATAAGTTTCAGCAACGTGCGCTGTTGTCAGCGTATCATATTTGTCTGCGAGCTCAGCGGCCGCGCCAAACGTTTCCTTGCCTGCTGCGTACACTCCCTGCACCGCCACCATCGGCTTTACACTCCCGCTGCCCTTGTATTGCTTAATGAAATGCTCAGCGTTAGATATCGGGTCGCCCTTCTGCGTAGTCTTGTCCTTGTCGAGCGTCACCCAGGCAAGGTGCGCGTTATATCCTATGTCTTCAATCGCCTTTGCTATTGCGTCTTCGCCATAGTAGAAGTCAACGAAATGCGTGATGCCGCTTCTTATCATGCTGAGTATGCCTAGTACTGCAGAATAATAGATTTTCTTGTAACTGTTCCTGCTGTCGAATCTTGACGTGGCGTCAAGAAACTGGCTCAACTCAATATCGTCAACCTTTCCGCGCAGCGGCGTCATTGCAATATGTGCGTGCGTATTGATGAATCCCGGCAGAGCGATTAACCGGCTTCTTGATTTTAGTGCAATGTCTGCGTCTGCCCTTATATCCTTTCCTATTTCATCTATCCTTCCGTCGCTTATGTAAATGTCCCCATTTGCTATTTTCCTGTTCCTGTCCTGCGTCACTATGACAGCATTTTTTACCAGTATGTCCATTGCATCAATCATTTTTCGACAGGTGATTATTTAAATCTTAATAAAAATATTAGTAGTATGGAAAAAAAGTCTAGAAGCTATTACATCATCTATTCACTGCTCTTGCTTGTCGCCGCTGGCATACTGCTTGTCATCTCAAATTACCTTTTCAATAAAAACGTCATACTTTATCCGCACATGCTTGGCATCAACGCCTTGATTACCGCAGTTTTTGGCATATTAATAATAGAGGTGCTTGTCAGGGCCATAGCGGAATACACCAAAATCTTAGGAGCAGCAGCCGAAACTAGCCTTGCCACAAATCTTTTCAGGCTTATCTCATATTCTGTGCTATTCATCATTGTGCTATCTGTGCTCAACATAAACGTGACAAATATACTCATAGGCGCAGGCTTCCTTGGCATAATCATTGGCTTGGCCGCGCAGTCAACACTTGGCAATATCTTCGCTGGCATCTCTATACTTTCTGCAAGATCTTTCAAGCCTGGCGACTACATCACTATTGTAACATGGCAGTATTCGCTGCAGCCCTCAACACATCCACACGAGCGTTTTGTGCCAGGCTATTCTGGCGAGGTTTCAAGCATAGGACTTCTCTACACAAAGCTCATAGGTGAGAACAACGCACCGCTCTATGTACCAAACAGCATAATAAACCAGGCAATGATAATAAATCATCACGCCGCAAAGGAGAAGATCATACACCTCACAATAGAGGTTTCGTCTTCGGTGCCGTTTACCGAGTTTTCAAGAAGGCTTTTTGAGAGCTTGCGAGGAACTGGCGGTCTTGACATTCAGCGCGACGACATCTTTGTCGAGTCCACTTCAAGCGACAAGTATACGGTAGGAATAAGGGCGAGATATACAAAAGGCGAAGAGCCCAAGCTGCGCTCCAGGATCTTAGAGGCGGCGATGCGGGAGCTTTCATATTTCAGCGGCAATCGGCAGGCTGCAAGCGCATCAGTCGCGAAGGCAGCTGCAGGCAGCACAAAGAAAAAATAGTGGTTGTATGGGGAAGTTTAGCGGAAAGAATATTTTCATAACGGGCGGCGCGGGTTTTATCGGCAGCAACATGGTGGAGGCGCTGCTTGACAATGCGGGCACTGTAACTGTTTATGACAATCTCAGCTCTGGCAACTACGAATTTATAAAGATGTACGAGGGCAAAAATGGATTCAGGTTCATCAAGGGCGATCTGCTTGATGCAGACAAACTGCTTGAAGCGCTGAAGGGCAGCGAGAGCGAGGTAGTGATTCATCTTGCGGCGAATCCTAATGTCAGGCTTGGTGCCGAGCAGACAGATCTTGACCTTAAGCAGGGAACAATAGCGACGCACAACCTGCTCGAGGCGATGAGGAAAAGCGGCGCAAGGCAGATACTTTTTTCATCGTCAAGCGTGGTGTACGGCGAGGCAGACGTGAAGCCGACTCCGGAGCATTATGGCCCATTGAAGCCGATATCGCTTTATGGTTCCGCAAAGCTTGCAAGCGAGGCGCTTATCACAGCATATTCCCACTTGTTCGGAATCGAATATATGATATTCCGCTTTGCGAATGTGATAGGCAAAAACTCCACGCACGGCGTTATATACGATTTCATAAAAAAACTCAGGGGGAACAGTGCAGAACTGGAGGTTCTCGGCACGGGCAGGCAGAAAAAGTCGTACATAGACGTTTCCGATTGCGTCGGCGCAATGCTTTTTGCGTTCGAAAAATCCTCTTCAAGCGACATATTCAACATTGCTTCCGACGACCAGATATCTGTTGAGGAGATAGCAAAGCTGGTCGTCGCGCGCGTTGCGCCCACGGCGCGAATAAGGTTCACCAACAGCGAAAGAGGCTGGCCCGGCGACGTGACAGATGCATTCCTTTCGAACGAGAAGCTCAAAAGGCTCGGTTTCGTTCCTAAATACAGTTCGCGTGCTGCGGTGGAGAAAGCCATAGACACAATTCTTGCAGCACAGGCGTGATGCTCGCGCGCAACCGCCTTGCTATGCGTTCGTCCTTTGTCAATTGCTGCACTGCCATTTAAAAATTTTCTTCAAGCATACAATCTGATTCTATGCTCAGCAGCGAGATTTTGAATGCAAAAAGGGAGGAGTTTGAAAGCTACGTGACAATCACAGGCATCGCAGTATCTCTTGGCACTACGAAAATATCGACGCTTGAAAAGGTAAAGACGATAAAGAGCGGCGCCGTTGAGGTTCAGGCAGAGGCGGAGAAAGTTGTCAAAGGCCTCGGCATAAAGTCGACCACAGTGGCGAACATAGGCGAAAACATAATCACAAACGCGGCGCTTGCAGTTGTAAAGCTAATTTTGTCGTATGGCGTGGATCCGGCGGATATCAAGACGCTTGTAGTCGCCACAGAAACGCCGCAAGACATATCGGAGAGCATGGCAGTCGAGGTGAAGGATGCGGTAAACAAGGTCCTTGCAGCGCTTAACAGGCGCGGCTATTCGTTCGGCCAGTTCGAGCCGCTTGCCCAGCTTCACGTTCAGTCTGCGTGCGCCTCTGCAGGCCTTGCAATCTCAAACTTCGCGCTTAACGGCATTAATGGCGGCAAGGCCATAGTTGTTGCAACCGACAGCGCGGAATACGCATTGCATACGCCGCCGGACGAGACGGGAGGCTTCGGCTCTGTCGCTGTATTGCTCGAGAAGACAAGCAGCAACACCAACGGCATCATGCTTTCGAGCAAGATAGGGCATTTCAGCAGGAAGGTGCCTGATTTCCTCAAGCCCATCATAAAGGACTTGTATGGTGAGACTGGCTTGGAGCTTGTTGCAAAATACCCCATTGTATTCGGAAAGTTTTCGGAAGAAACATATTTTCTCGCGGACTACGAATCTGTAAAAAGCATCATGCGCGAGATGGGCAAAAGCATTAGCGATCTGTCGCTGCACAACAGTCTCTCTTTCATATCACACATACCAACCGTGGCTATGCCGGAAAAGGCTTTTGCCTATCTGTTCAGGCACTTTACCAGGTACGATAGCGAGCTCAAGAGCAGGCTTGAAGCCGAGCTTGGCGGTGCGGCAGAACCTTTCCTTGATGGATTCACAAGAATAGAGGACGAACTCTCGTTCATAATGGACTTCAACGGTCTGTACTACAGTCTTGTCGGCGTGCCAAAGGAGCTTGATGCGCGGCTCGGCGCGCGCGACAAAAACGGGAATGTGGAGCTCGCGGAGCGCATGCTCAACGCTAACAGGGATTTGATACTGCGCTACATCCAAAATGAGACAAGGGAAATAGCGGCAAGATACAAGCCGACCGGCGAGCTCGGCGCTTCGTTCATCAGTGTTATAGAAAACCTTGAATCGCTGCGCAGCAGCGAAAGGACGACGCTTCAGCAGCTTGACGATGCGTTCAAGCCAGCGCGCGACATAATAGCAGCCTTCGAAGCGGCTGACAATGATTACGTGAAGCGCATAAGGTCTACCACAATCTTCAAGGAGTACAAGAAAAGAATGAGCATAGACGAGTCCGTGAGAATATCTTCAATGACCGGCAACCTTTACACTGGCTCGGCGCCGCTGGGCCTCGCAAGCTATCTTTCATATTCGGATTTTGCCAGCACAAACGACATACTTATGATGTTCTACGGGAGCGGCCTCGAGACAAGCACGATATACGGCAAGCCGCGCAACATAGAAAAAATGATAGAGACTGTAAAGCGCAATGTAGATACCGAACTCAATTCCCTTCGCGAGATAAGCGCCGGCGAATACGAAAGCATAAGAAAGAACAGCGTGCTGCTTGGCGCCAGCCGCCCGGCCCCTTTAATTAGCAATTCGATGTTCCGAATGATGCACGTAAACGAGGCGGAGCTCACCGGCAACCTGGCTCCTTACCTTTCCTTGTACGAAAGGGCAAGAAGCGAAAGCAGTGCACAATCTTTCAAGCAAAAAGATTTAGTAGCGTAATGCTGAATTTGGATGTATACTAGTGGTTTTATGGCTGACATAGTAATAAGGATTGCGGCTTCCAACGGCGACGGAGTGGAGTCAAGCGGCTCGCTCCTTTCGAAAATAGCTGCTCGCTCCGGTCTCAACGCATACTATTCCAGGGGCTATCAGTCGGTGATAAGAGGAGGGCACGTATGGAGTCAAGTCAGGATAAGCGATGCGCAAATTTACAGCCAGGGCGATGGCATAGACATACTGGTCGCGCTGAACCAGGACGCAATAGACAACCAGTCCGGGCAGCTCAACAGCGGCGCCTTCGTAATATATGACACGTCAAAGGCGAATGCAGATGTACTTAAGGGCAAGGGCTACAAGCTCGTGGGCATGCCACTCATAGAGCTTGCGGTGGAAAATGCTGGCGATCCTATAGCGAGAAACGTTGTCTCAATAGGCGCGCTGCTGAAAATATTGGGCTTGGACATAAAGGTTTTCGAAAAAATACTTTCGGAGATGTTTCTTAGGAAGGGTCAGGCTGTGGTGGACAACAATGTGAAGGCCGCAAATGCAGGATACAATTTTGCCGGCATAGAAAAGGCATATGAGCTGAAGGGCGATGGGAAGGCAAGATACATTATAAACGGCAACACGGCTCTGGCAATAGGTGCATACGCTTCAGGGTGCAAGTTCTACGCTGCATATCCAATGACTCCGGCGAGCACCATAATGAATTGGTTTGCTGCAAACGAGAACAGAGGTGTGGTATTCAAGCAAACAGAAGACGAAATTGCGGCAATAAACATGACAATAGGTGCTGCAACTGCCGGCGTCAGGGCAATGTGTGGCACTAGCGGAGGAGGGTTTTCGCTTATGGTTGAAGGCCTTGGTCTTGCGGGCATGACAGAAACGCCGATAGTCGTGGTCGAGTCGCAAAGAACTGGGCCGAGCACGGGTCTGCCTACAAAGACCGAGCAGGGCGACATGCTTTTCGTCATGCACGCATCGCAGGGCGAATTTCCAAGAATTGTTGTAGCGCCGAGGAGCGTGGATGAAGCCTTTTACGTAGCCGCCGACGCCTTCAATCTCGCGGAGCGCTACCAGTGCCCGGTGATAATACTCATGGATCTGTTCCTTTCAGAGAGTTCGCGGACCGTTGACTCTTTCGACTTTTCAAAGGTAAAGGTTGATAGGGGCAAAATAGCAACCGCAGCGGGCAGCGAAAGGTTCAAGAGGTACGAAATCACTCCGGACGGCGTGTCCCCCAGGTCGATACCGGGTACGCAAGGGCTAGAATTCATCGCGGCAAGCGATGAGCACGACGAATACGGCGATCTCGTTTCTGACGTGCTTGCCGGGCTTGAGGTTTCTGTTGAAACAAGAAGGAAAATGCACGAAAAGAGAATGAGGAAAGTTGACACTATGCTTAAGAACGAAAATGTCTTCGTTCCGCACGTTGACACCGAAGGCGCTGACTATTACCTTGTGTGCTTTGGATCAACGACAGGCGCTGCGCTTGAAGCTGCAGAAAGGCTAAGAGCCGCGGGCAAGAAGGTCGGGGTAATATCCTTCAACTACCTAATGCCAATGGACAAGGAGAAGACGAAGATGCTGCTTGCAGGCAAGAAGCTCATAGACGTGGAATGCAACTACACGGGGCAGCTTGCATATCTGCTTGCGGCGAACGCAGGCATAGATATAGAGCACAAGATATTGAGGTATGACGGAGAGCCGATTACGGCAGCATACATTACGGAGAAGGCTAACGAAATTATGCTAAAATGGTGATATCATGAACTACTCATCAAGTGTGAAACCGGTTTTCTGCCCCGGATGCGGGGACTTTGGCGTGCACGCTGCGCTTCTGCGCGCGCTCACCGAGCTTAACATAGACAAGTCTTCTGTTGCCATAGTATCTGGCATAGGCTGCAGCTCATCAATGCCTCACCTGTTCAGCACATACGGTATGCACAGCCTTCACGGAAGGCCGCTGCCAGTCGCCACAGGCATGAGGCTCGCAAACTCGAAGCTCACCGTTATCGTTACTACTGGAGACGGCGATGCGTATGGCATCGGCAGCGCCCACTTGCTTCACGTGGCGAGGAGGAATGTTGACATAACAATGATTGTGATGAACAATCAGATATATGGCCTCACCACGGGTCAGGCGTCGCCGACGTCTCTCATCGGTGCAAAAACAGTGTCTACGCCTTTCGGCGACATAGAAGAGCCTATAAATCCGCTTGCGGTTGCACTCAGCGCCGGCGCCACGTACGTGGCAAGGGGATTCTCAGGCGATCCAATGCACGCTGCCGAGCTGATAAAGAACGGCATACTCCATAAGGGCTTTGCGCTCATAGACATGCTGAGCCCGTGCGTCACGTTTAACACCCTCAACACATACGATTGGTTCAGGAAAAGGGTGTACAAGCTCGGCGCGGATCATGATCCTTCAAATTTTGGAAAGGCAATTGAAAAAGCAATGGAGCCAGAGGCTACGGGCTGGGAGAAGATACCAATCGGGCTTTTCTACCAGACCAAGCGCCCGACTTACGAAGAGCTCGATGTGACTACTAAAAACGGTCCGCTCATAGAGACGCCAATGCCTTCGAGCGGCGATGTGGAAAAAGCGTTGGAAATATACAAATAATGTAATATGGTGATGTGACGGTTGGAATTGTTGGTTATGGCGCATATGTGCCTTCGTTCAGGATAAAGGTCGAGGAAATAGCAAGGGTTTGGCATACCGATCCGGCAAGCATACGCGAGGGGCTCAATGTAATGGAGAAAGCGGTTCCAGATGCGGATGAAGATGCAGCTACGATAGCGGTGGAGGCGGCACGGAGGGCGCTGACCAGCGCCGGAATCAGCGGAGACAAAATAGAGGCAATTTATGTGGGCTCAGAGTCGCATCCGTACGCGGTGAAGCCTACAGCTACAATAGTCGCGAAGGCGATAAGCAGCAATCCGCGGCTAATGGCTGCAGACCTTGAGTTTGCGTGCAAGGCGGGCACAGCGGGCATTCAAATACTTTTGGGCTTTGCAAAATCTGGAATGATAAGATACGGGATGAGCATAGGCGCAGACACATCGCAGGGCAGGCCCGGAGATGCGCTTGAATACACCACCGGCGCGGGAGGTGCCGCATACATAATAGGAAACGCAAAAAGCGAGGTAATTGCCGAAATAACAAATACGGCAAGCTACACTACCGATACCCCGGATTTCTGGAGAAGGGATGGCGCGGAATTTCCTTCACATTCGGGCAGGTTCACCGGCGAGCCCGCATACTTCAAGCACGTTGTAGGCGCAACAGAGCTCATACTCAAAGACACCGGCATGAGGCCAAGCGATTTCGCTTATGCGGTCTTCCACCAGCCGAACGGAAAGTTTCCGATAAATGTTGCAAAGCAGCTTGGTTTCGAAATGAAGCAGATAGAGCAGGGGCTATTGGTGCCGCTGATTGGCAATACATATTCAGGTTCGTCGCTCCTCGGCCTTGCCGCAGTGCTTGACGTGGCAAAGCCGGGCGACAAGGTGCTTGTCACGAGTTTTGGCTCTGGTGCCGGAAGCGATTCGTTTGTGCTCGAAATAAAAGAGCCGATAGAAAAGAAAAGGGCCAGGACTGTGCCTGTCAGGCAGATGATAAGTGCAGGCAAGATTTATGTTGACTACGCAATGTACCTGAAAAACAAAGGGTTCATTGTAAAATAGAGATGAAAACAGAGATGAAAACAGGCGGGAATCGCGGATGGTTTTTATGAGAGACGTGGCTGTAATAGGAGTAGGGATGGCGAAGTTTGGCGAACGCTGGGAGAGCGATCTCAAAAGCCTTATGGCCGAGGCGGGCCTCGCAGCGCTCGAAGATGCAAAAATAACGAGCGAAGAAATAGATGCGATATACGGCGGCACGATGAGCCCGGGCAGGCTTGTAGGTCAAGAGCACATAGCGCCGCTGCTTGCGGACCAGCTTGGATTGAAAAATGTGCCCGCGACAAGGGTGGAGAATGCAAGCGGCGGAAGTGCGGTGCGCGAAGGCTACCTTTCGGTTGCTAGCGGCGCCTATGACATTGTTGTTGTCGGAGGAGTGGAGAAGATGACCGATGTTACCACATCCGAGGCGACGACCGCACTTGGCGGCGCGGGAGACATGGAGACGGAACTTTTCCAGGGCTTTACCTTCCCGGGCCTTTACGCGCTCATGGCAAAAAGGCACATGTACGAATACGGCACAACCGAAGAGCAGATGGCTGCGGTTGCTGTCAAGAACCACGACAACGCGCTGAAGAACAAGTACGCGCAGTTTCACAAGAAGATAAGTATCGACGAGGTGATGCAGTCAAAGCCTGTTGCAGATCCTCTGAAGGTGCTTGACTGCTCACCGATAACGGACGGGGCAGCGGCGATAGTGTTGGCGCCGGCTGAGATAGCGAAGAAGTATACCGACACGCCGATAAGGATACTCGGCAGCGCGCAGGCAAGCGATACAATAAGGCTTGCAGACCGCGAAAGTTTGACATCTATAAAGGCGGCGCGCATCGCTTCGAAAAAGGCGCTCGAGCAGGCGCATGTCGGGGCAGAACAGGTTGATGTTGCGGAAGTGCACGATTGCTTCACGATAGCAGAGATCATCGCTATGGAAGACATAGGCTTTTACAAGAAGGGCGAGGCGGCAAAGGCGATAGCAGACGGCGAGACGGCGCTGAACGGCAAGGTTTCGGTAAACACGAGCGGCGGGCTGAAGGGCTGCGGGCATCCTGTAGGAGCAACAGGCGTGAAGCAGATTGTCGAGCTTACGTGGCAGCTCAGGGGCGACGCGGGAGAGCGGCAGGGCG
>JAGDYB010000005.1:0-15555 GCA_023270055.1 Microcaldota archaeon | reverse complement strand
CAATGGTGGCGGTAGCGGAGCGACGGCGGTGGTGCACGTGCTCAAGAGGGCGGATTGAAAGGTGGTTTGCATGGAAAGGACAACTGCAAGGGCGTGGAGAAAATTCGGCTCAAGATACAATCTTATAGGCAACAAATGCGAGAACTGCGGCGAGGTATATTTTCCGCCGCGGGTCGTTTGCAGAAACTGCGGAAGGAACTCGAAGCTCGTGGAAAAGAGGCTCAGCGGCAGCGGCACCATCTACTCCTTTACCAAGATAAGATCCCCTCCTGACAACTTCAGCGACATAGCTCCCTACACCGTTGGAATAATACAACTTGACGAGGGGCCGAAGGTCGAGGGGCATATAATCGAGAACGGCAAGCAGGCAGAAATAGGCGCTCGCGTGAAGATGATGTTCAGGAAGATGTATGCGGAAGGCGGGGAAGGAATGATACACTACCACTACAAGTTCGTCATAGAATAGTTCGCGCGCCCGAAGCAGGAATGCTAAACCTTTTTATTTTTGCATCATAATGAGCTATTGTGGTGAAATGGAAAATTATGCGGATAGGCTAATCAGCGCGATAAAGAAGAAGGGCAATCCATGCATAGTCGGGCTTGACCCGCGCCTTGACCAAATGCCTGAGTTTGCGATAATGGAAGGCAAAAGCACGGAAGACAAAGTGGAGGCCGTGCGTAGGAGCATTTTCGCCTACCACAGGAGCATAATAGACGCGGTGCATGATGTAGTGCCGGGAGTCAAGCTGCAGAGTGCGTTCTACGAGCAGTATGGGATAGGAGGGCACCTGGCATTCATGGACACCGTGAAATACGCCAAGGAGCATAGCCTCGTTGTAATAATAGATGCGAAGCGGAATGATATATCATCAACTGCCGAAGCGTATGCAAATGCCTTCCTGGGTGCGTCTGTGTTTTTCGGCGAAAAGAAGCCCGTGGTTGATGCCGACTGCATAACAGTATCGCCTTATCTGGGCAGGGACAGCTTGGAACCGTTCGTAAAAACCTGCAAGTCTTACGGAAAGGGGATTTTCGTGCTCGTGAAGACCTCTAATCCCGGATCTTCGGACTTGCAGAACCTCAAGATGGCTGACGGCAAGGAGCTTTACATACATGTGGCTGAGATGGTGAACATGTATTCCACGGATCTCGTTGGCGAATCTGGATACAGCTCAGTTGGCGCGGTGGTAGGTGCGACATTTCCAGAAGAGGCGAGGCTTATACGAAGGTTGATGCCCAAATCAATATTCCTTGTTCCTGGATACGGTGCACAAGGGGGCACGGCAGCAGGAGCGGCAGAATGCTTTAACAATGACGGCTACGGTGCGGTGGTAAACGCCTCAAGAAGCATAACCTACGAGCTGAGTTCCGCAGGCATAAGCAGGGAAGACGCGATGCGCGAGATACGCGAAAAAGCGAAGCTTATGGCTGAAGACATAAACAGCGCAGTTGCAGCGAAAATCAAAAGGTAAGTGGCATGAGCATGAAAGTGTTAGTTGTCGGATGCTCCGGAGGCATAGGAACCGCAATATCAAGGCATCTGAAGAAAGAAGGCTACGATATTGTCGGCGTTGATAAGGATGACCCAAGCGACGAGACTTTATTCTCGGTATTTTACAGATCGGACCTGCGCAACGCTGATGACGTTGTTTCTCTAGTTGAAAAGCTGAAGGCGGAGAAGCATTTCTGGGCGCTGGTATATGTTGCAGGAATATATCCTATTGTTCCTTTCGACGAATACAATCTAAAGCTGTGGGACGAAGTGCAGAGCGTGAACGTGCGCAGCGCTTTCATAATACTCAAGGGTCTTGCGGACGGCGTGGAACGTGGTGGCAGGATAGTTACAATAGTGTCAGGCGCGGCGCATATAGGCAGCCGTGATCTTGGCTATTCAGCCTCCAAGGCAGCACTGCTCGGCCTTACAAAAAGCCTTGCTCTGAACTTGGCCAAGAGGGGCATACTAGTAAATGCGGTGTGCCCTGGCATCATAGACACAAAGATGTCTGCGCGTATGCACCCCGAGGACGTGGAAAAATATATGGAGAAAATCCTGCTGAAAAGGAAAGGCCTGCCAGAGGAGGTAGCGGCAGGTGTAAGTTTCCTGCTCAATAAGGAGAACACGTACATGACCGGTACCACAATAAATATCAACGGCGGTCTCTACATAAATGCTTAGCAGAAAATCCAAGATTTTAACCTTTTGGGGAATGAAAATACGTAAGTTTATATTAAGCTAAAAATTGCAGAAGCAATTCCGAATGCTAAAATCATCAACGAGGAGCACCAGTAGGCAACTGATTCACCTCTAGAAAACGCATGCTGACCCATTATCTTTTTGTTCTGCGTAATCATGCCAAGGATTATGACAGGTCCTATAAGCACAAATACAAAAACTACAAGGAATGACATGACGCTGCTTATCAACGATGACGGCGGCAGAAGAATAGCTAACGCAAAAGCGGGCAGGCTTTCCATTATGAACAGTGCTGTCTTATTTTTTATTTTCAGCGCTTCAGCAACGCCCCATGCGCTGGCCAAAGCGACTACCACAAGCGCCAAAAATCCGGCTGCCATGAGTCCTATGCCGAAAACGTAAGGAGAAAAACTTCCCGCAATCGGCTGCAACACGCCGGCGAAAGATTGTGCCGAGGCGAACGTGCCAGAATGTGCGTTCGGAATCCCGGAAAATGTCATCTCCACTACTATCATCAGAAGTTCAGTGACAATCGCACCGACAAATGTGTTCTCTTTGGATTCCTTGAGCACCTCATCAACAGGAATCTTGCCAGACATTTCCTTCATCTTCTCGCTTGTGGCGGAAGCTTGGAAAAACAGCATGAACGGCATCACAACCGCGCCAACAGTCGCTGCAATCATGAACAAGTAGAGGTGCGTAAAATTAAAGGCAAACAGGGGGTATGCCTTGACGCCCCTGAGCAGCAGAGTCGAAAGAAGGCCTAAGATCAAGATTCCAGAAATCACCAAAAGTACTTTTTCTGCATATTCATATTCATTCCTTGTCACCACCCACAGAAAGACGATGTATGCGACAGCAATTCCAAAGATTATGGGCACGCCCAATATCTCCAATCCGATGGCGATGCCTAAAAATTCCGCAACGTACGTCACGATATCAGTCAAAAACATCGGAATGGTCATTACCGCTGCAATACGTTTCGAGTAATACTTTCTTATTGTGGCACCGAGTCCTTCTCCTGTAACTGCGCCTATCCTTCCCGATGCTTCCTGTACAAAATACAATGGGATAACGAGAAGCATGAGAAACCAGATGAACCCGTATTGAAAAATCGCACCTAGCTGCGCCGCGCCTATTATGCTGCTTGCATCCATGTCGGCAAGCATCACGATCCATGCAGGGCCAAATAACCTTATAATCCTCAAGATTCGGCTATGCATTAATCCATCCTCAATCTATTGCTGCGTTTTGCTGCCTGCAGCATACTGCGATAGACTTGGCCAGGGGCTTCCGTGGGCATTTTCCTGCAGCCTGCACCGTCAGCCTCCAAACGGCACAAGCGCAAAAGTATTTTATCATTTAATAATGCGGAAAATAAATTTATTAATGCGTTTCAAGGAAATGGTGCTTTATTTCCCTTTTGTTGCATTTGCTTGCTTCAGGATTACTTCCTCCTTGATGGCGAATTCGGCGTCATTGATGATGCCATTTCTCCTTGCACCCAGCACGTCGATAATCCAGGATCCGACAACAACGACAACTAGGTTCAATGTCAGTGCGATTATACCTATGAACAAGGGGCCAAGCGGTGTCGGATAGATAGATGTGGCGAGAGTCTTGAAGTGGTTCGCAAGTAGCACAAGCCATACGCCGGTTGCTATTCCAACAATCCATCCTGCAATAAGCGCCTTCCAGTCCAGTTTCCTGGAATACAAGCCGAGGAACACCGCAGGAAGCGTCTGCGTTATTATTATGCCGCCGAGTAGCTGGAGCTGTATCGCATATGTCGGGCTGACCACAAAGACAAAGCCAAGCGCTATGAAGATTATGACCACGGTGAGCCACTTCGCAAGCTTTGTTTGGCTGTACGGCTTTATCTTCTTGAAAGGCATCACCACGTTTTTGGTCAAAAGGTTTGCTGATGCTATTGCCATTATGGCCGCGGGCACGAGGCCGCCTATGAATATGCCGACAAAGACAAATCCTACAATGGACTGCGGCAGGGTCTCAAGCGCTATCGCTGGCATAGTGAGCAATCCGTTTGCAGTAGATTTTACAATCGCCAGCGCATTGGGCACCGCGAATATCAGTATGCCGAAAAGCGTGAGCAGCGCCAGGCCGATGCCGTATATTGGCAAGAGGGACATGCTCTTCCTAAGTGTTTTTCCGCTTTTCGCGCTAAGCGCACCGTTTATCGCATGCGGATACAGGTAAAGAGCGAAGGAGCTTCCTATGAACATAGAAAGGAAAGCGGGTATAAGCGTCTTTGGCAGGGCAGTATAACCGGATATGGCCTTGCCTTTCTGCGCGGCGAGAGCGCTGAAGGCGCTGTGGAACCCGCCGTAACTCACTAATACTACAATAATTATTATTGCAACGCTGCTCAGGACAATGAAATCCTTCAGCACAGCAGTGAGCGTTATGCCCCTCATTCCGCTGATGAATACGAATGCAAGAAGTATGAGGAATGCCGCAATGAGCGATATCTCCGTCAGAATGCCTACGTTAGCCACGCCAAGAAGCATCGTTTCAAGAACGACCTGCATTCCCAGCACTTGCAACGCTATGTACGGAAGAGTTGCAACAATGCCTGTAAGTGCTATTATCACGGAAAGGCTTTTGCTGTTGTACCTGTCCTGGACAAAATCGGCCGCGGTCACATAGCCCCTCTTTCTTGCGATGCGCCACAGCCTAGGCATTGTCAGTATGCCCATCAAAAAGCCCATCGAGGCGTAAGGCACGGCGTAAAATGCAAGCGAGCCCGAAGCGTATTCAAGCGATGGCAGGGCCAGGAACGTGTACGCAGTAAAAAGGTCAGCGCCGATGAGGAACCACACCAGGTACGGCCCTAATACGCCTCCAGTCTGGCTCCATTCGAATAGCTTGGAAAGATTCCCCTTGCGCCATCTGGAGCCCAAAAAGCCCAGCAGTATGAAGAACAGGAACACAACCAGGAAAACTATCAAGCCAACAATTATCGTGTGATCACTTTTTGTCTATAAAATATGCTGCGAGATAAAACATCACGCCTGAAACAGCAAGCATCAGTATCTGGAACCAGTAGTAGAATGGCAGGCCTCCAAGGCTGGGCCCGACGGAATCAAAGAACCAGACGTCGCAATATATAACCAAGGGTATTACAAGCAATATTGCGGCAACGATATTGTTAGTTTTCATCCCGGTTCCTCGCTATTGCGCTTGTCATTTTAATTTATGTGCAAATATTTTTATATCTGCTTACTTCAGCGCAGAATTCTCGCAAGAAAACGCAAACGATTAAAGTCGGTGTGCGGATATTTGTGGCTGTGAATTTATTCGCGGGAGGGTCTCAAAAAATCTTCTATTCCTGAAAGGTAAACTTTACCAGATTTCAAATCTAGATCAACCTCATTCAATTCTTCCGGTGTATTTATCCCTTTAATGTAGCCGAAAAACTTATATGCTATCAATTTTCTATTGTTTGCTAGATTCGGCAAAACCGAATCAAAATACTCAATCATCTTCCCGTTAATATCTGATTTATTAAAAATATAGATACCACCAGCAACAAAGGCATCCAGCTTCTTTTTTCTGAAGTCAGCGGCAAATTTATTTTTAGTTTCGTACACTATATTTTCCTCGGAATACAGAGATGTAAGCAAAACATTGTATCTTTCTTTATATAACTTATAATAATTTATTACGGCATCCAAATCAGTATCAAAGACAATATCCCCCATTAATAGCATAAAAGAATCTTCTTGTAGCGATCCAATATCATATTGCAAGGCTTTTGCCGTATCCTCAGCAGAACTAGTTATATATTCTATTTTGACGGTGTCAGTTCCATTTCCATACCTGGTCGCAAAATTATTTGCATATTTTGCTGGAACATGTATTATTATTCTGTGTATCTGTTTTGTGTGGACCAAAGCATTTATTATGTAATCCATTATCGGCCTTCCCCCAACTTCTAAGAGTGCTTTAGGTTTATCTTTTGTTAAATTTCCAAGCCTTGTTCCTTTACCCCCTGCCAACACGATTGCTTCCGTACAACTCACACCTTTTCAATTTTATATTTCCCTTTAGCGATCTCATTTAATAATCTTTCAATATTATGATCTGCAATATTAAGATTTTTATAACTGAATAAAGCGAAAGGTTCATATAAGTCCAAGAAAGGTTTGAATAAAAATTCAACAACATTACCCTGAGAATCCATTCTTATAATATCGCGTTCTAATCGTTTGTGTCGCACGAAGATAATGTTTTCATTGGTATTTTTAATTGTGCTGGGAAGATTTAGAAAAGAGGCATAAGGGCTGAAAGCCTTAAACAAAAGAAAAAACGGCTCAGTCGTTTCTCTTATGTTTTCAAAAAATTCCCATGTACTATCATTTTCAGGAATTATAAATTGCAATTCTTTTGTAATCAATTTTTTCATAATTTAATATCATCGGAAAGCTTTAAAATTCAGACTGCCGGGTTAAATTTTATTACTATACTGCCGATAAAAAGAGGGATTTGAACAAGCCCTTGACGACAACATGAATTGCCGTAGGCCACCGTCGGTAAAAATAACAAACTCCGAATGCATATACAACACCATACAAAGAAATACAAAATTCAAGGCGGCGTGTAACCAGAATTCCAGTTAAAAACTTAGGTAACTCCTGTTGCTTGGTTGTTGTTTCCGTTGCCAGAGTAGTCTTTGGCGTTGCCATTGAGCGGCACTGCCGAGGGCATGCGCCGCAGACCCAACTGTAATAGTTCAGCGCACAGTTGAACTGGTACAATATCATCTGTTCATAATCACGCCAAATGCTTTTCTATCAGTCACCATTGTAAAAACCTTGTATTTGTTAGGATTCGCTTTTATCAAATCTATTAGCGCATAACTTTTGTCAACATCATCTGACAACAGCAAGCCATTTTTAACCAGTTTATTCAAAGCTGCCTTGTATTCTAGAGTCTGCCATTCGTAAGAATGGTCGCTGTCATGCAGAAAAATATCCACTCTAGGCGATTTCGACATAATATTTTTGAAATCGTTTACAAAATTTCCCCGGAGTATCTTGAGTTCCCAGGATTTTTTTAAGCCTTCTGGCACAAAATTGCCGACATTATTGCGCACATCAATGCTGATCAGTTTTCCAGTTTTATTTTTCTTTATAGCATTGAGAATAAAAAAACTGGAAACTCCATCCGCAACGCCCGTTTCGATGAATATTTTTGGTTTTAATCTTCTTGTTATACCATATAAAAATTTGGCTTCAGGTCCATTCACTTCAAAATTTTTTGGGTAATTTAGCGTTGTCTTATTTTTTATCTCATTGAAAACTTTAAGCGCTTCCTGAAACTCCGAATCGTATTCATCAATGTGGAATTTCTGAAGCAAAATTGAAAAGTCATTTGTTTGCAGGTCTACAACTTGATAAAGCTCGTCCAAAGTTGGATTTACAAATTTATGCCCAACGTTTTTGCAAAATTTACCTAGCAATAAAAATCTTGCGTGCTTTATCGCTCTGTATATCACATATTTTGCCGTTATGTAAAATCCTGAATCATGATATTCATTCTTTATGTCAATAATTGCCCTTTTCATTCCCATGCTTATAACCCTTGAAACGCAACACAAAAACCTTATTTAGCCTTGCAAAGTTCCTCTATCATTATGATGCTATAAGGTATTAATACCTTTATTTTAATCTATCGCAAGAAAACCGCGACCTTCAGCCGTGGATGAATTGCTTGCTGCAAGTAAATGTTTGGATATAAGTATATAAATGTTAACTTAGATACAATGTTGTGGACTGCATAAGGGCTTACAAATTTAGGATATATCCTGATGCAAAACGGCAAAGAGAGATAGACGAAATGCTAGTTCTTGCGCAGCGCCTCTATAACAAGGTGCTTGAAAGGGCAAAGGAGGCGTATGAAAAGGACAGGAATTCGAAGATAGACATGTCCACTTTAAACAGATATATGAACAACGCAATCGAGGAAGACAAGGGATTTCTAAAGCTCTATTCGCAGACTAGGCAGGGCGTATTCATAAGGCTGCAGAGAGCGTTTCAGAACTTCTTTAGAAGGGTAAACGAGAAGAAGGAAGGCAAAAAAGTAAAAGTGGGATTTCCGCGCTTCAAGTCGATTGACAGATACAAATCAATAAAATATCCGCAGTACAACGGCTCGTTCTCAATAGAAAAAGAGAAAAATGTCACAATGCTCAGGGTTTCAAGGATAGGCAGGATGAAGATGGACATGCACAGAAGCATGGAAGGCAACCTAAAAACGCTCACGATAAAGAAAGAGGCTGGAAACTACTACGCTATATTCACAACCATAAAAGAGGTAGAACCGCCGATAATAAAAGACGTGAATCCGGTTGGCATTGACATGGGCATCAACTCTTTCGTTGCGTTGTCCGACGGAACAAAAATAGAGAAACCAAAGTTCGCAAAGAAGGCAGAGAAGCGCATTGCAAAGTGGCAGAGAATAATTGCAAGGAGGCAAAAATGCTCAAAGAGAAGGGCGAAAGCGAAGTTGAAACTGCAGAGTAAATGGGAACACGTTGCAAACCAGTCAAATGACTTTGCGCATAAGTTGTCTGCTAAACTCGTCAATTCAGGGCACACCTCGTTTGCAGTAGAAAAACTCGACATAAATAACATGGTAAAGAACCATATGCTTGCGCAGTCAATCTACAACGCATCGTGGAACAAATTCGTGCAATTGCTTTCATACAAGGCTGCAAGTGCTGGTATGAAAGTGGCAGAAGTGGATGCAAGAAACACGACACAGGAATGCAGCAACTGCCATCATATGAAGACTGGCAGCGAAAGGCTTGGGCTGGAAGACAGAATATACCATTGCAGCGTCTGCGGCCTCGCAATAGACAGGGACATAAACGCGTCAATAAATGTGCTCGCAAGAGCTAGGGCAGGACTTGCCCGAAGTAACGCTCAGGGAGACGCGGCCTCTGCGGTGCAGCACGCACCGAAAAACCGCATCGGCGAACTGAGAACATACCCTGCAAGTGCAGGGGAAGCCCCTACCTTTAGGTAGGGGAGGAGGTCACGTCATGAACACACCAAGGTAATGCTTAAATAAGCTTAACAACAAAATATAATTGACAAAAATGGAAAGGATTGCGTTTTCCGTGCTGCTCATAACAGCGTTTATGACGGCACTGCTGATGCCGTCTCCGGTAAAGGCATACTTCAATGTTACTTACTTGAATACGACTGTGTTCCTAAACAAGAACACGTCGGCATATGTAGTTGAAACCCTTACTTTATATGTTAGCAATTCCTCAATAAACCAGTATATACTGGACACGAGAGCGATAAATCTCACCTTATCAGATTGGCAAAACGCCATAAATACGAATCTTCTCGTAGAGCACATACTCAATCCTAAGTCAAACCTTTACGATTTCAAGTTTTCACCCGGCGCTCTAGCGGTGTACGGAAACTACGGTTATGCGCAGCTGGAAATGAGCTACTATGTTGCCAACGTTACCACAGTTAAAAACATTGGTCCAAGAAAGTTCGAGTACACGTTTGACGACAATGTATTCAACTTCCAGCATTCGGCAAGCGGCCAAATACTTCCACAGAACGCTCAGCTCAACATGATAGTGCCAAAAGGCGCGCAGATAGTGAACGTATACCCGCCGCCCAACCTACCTAACAAGTTCGGGATACTAGTAAATTATACAAATGTCACAAAACTGTCATGGTACTCAGGCGAGCCACTCTCTTCATTCAACTTTACGTTTATCATAACCGAGTCGCCAGGGCAGGAAGTTTTCAATTTCTTCAACAGAATATACACGCAGTATGAATATCTAATATACGCGGTGGTAATACTAGTAATAATACTAATCATAAGCTATCTTTACATAAAAACAACGCGCCCCAAGGTATAATCATGCACAAATACGAGCTTGTCTTATTAAGACTTCTTGCCAAGAAAGGCGTGCCCCTCAGACCTGCAGAAATACTGGAGGTGTCAGGCATAAACAGGGATTCGCTGTTTTGGGCAGTGGAAAATCTAAGGAGCAAAGGCTACATAGACGTCCATAGGTCAATAGAAAAATATGCTACTATCACCGAGGAAGGCAAGAAATACGCAGAATCAAAACTGCCAGAGCTGCAGCTGCTTGACAAGCTGGCTGCAAACGGCCCTATTGAAATATCAAGCATGCGCAGCAGCGAGGATCAGATATCGCTGAAGTGGGCGAAGGAGAAGGGCTTCATAGCTTTTCAGAACGGTAAAATGGTATTGACAGATAAGGGTGCTAATGCTCAGAAGAGTGGGATTGAAGAGGACATAGTGCTCAAGGAGCTATATAAGAATCCAGAGAAGATAAGCGATTTTGAAGCGAAATATGCAAGCTCGGTAAGTCAGCTTGAAAAGAGAAAACTTATAATAATCGGGAGCAAGAATGGCATAAGCTCTGTTGAAATCACCCCAAAGGGACTTCGCGCCGCGGAGGAGGAGCAGGAAGATGAAGAGGCTATAAACACCATAGACAGAAGAATCATCGCCAGCAGGGCTTGGGAAGGCAAAAAATTCAAGCCCTACGATATATCACTAGATGTCGAAAAGCAATACATAGCAAAGCAAAATCCGCTTAGGGAGGCTATAAACAGGATAAAAGAAATATATTTGAGCTCGGGCTACATGGAAGCCACGGGCCCGATAGTGCTTCCTGCATTTTGGACATTCGATTCGCTTTTCGTGCCTCAAGACCATCCGGCGAGAGACATGCAGGACACTTTCTATCTTTCCAATCCAAGCAGCATAAGTGTTGACAATCCAAGGCTGTTAAAAAAGGTAAAAAAAGCGCAGGAGGAGGCGTGGCACATAGGCTGGAGCAAGGAAATAGCAGAGCAGGCCGTGCTCAGAACGCAGACAACGAGTGTTTCAATAGCAAAGCTTTACAGTGCAGAGGTGCTAAAGTATAACATGCCTATAAAGATGTTCAGCGTGGGCAGAGTTTTCAGGAACGAGAACATAGACCCCGAGCATCTTGCAGATTTCTACCAGACCGATGGCATTGTTATAGGCAGGAAGCTCACGCTTGCCAACCTTTTTGACAGCATTCTGAGAATATACAAGCCCCTCGGGGTGAAGATACGTTTCAAGCCTTCATATTTCCCGTTCGTTGAGCCTGGCGTGGAAGTTCAAGTTTACTACGAACCGAAGAAAAAGTGGCTTGAGCTTGGCGGAGCGGGAATAATACGCAAAGAAATAACAGATATAGTGAGCAGCGAAATAAAAGTGCTCGCATGGGGGCTTGGCGTGGAGAGGATACTGCTTGCCAAGGATCCAGGAATAAAAGGCATCTACGAGCTTTACAACAACGGCATAGGCTGGCTGAGGAATAAAAAAGCGGTGATTCTATAGCTGTCGTGACTTTTGAAAAAGCGTATTTGTTTTCACTTACTAAATTCAAGCTTAGCGACGCGCGCCTTATAGATCAGATAACAAAAATGGGCTTTGACGTAGAGGACAACAATGCGAGCGAAATAAGTGTTGATATAACACCGAATAGGCCCGATCTTCTAGACATATACGGCTTTGCCAGGGCGCTTAGATATTTTATGCACAGGAGCAAGCGCTTCGATTACAAAGTGGAGAGCAAGGTACCGGCGCTTTCGCTTTCGGTGGGGCAAAACGTCAAGGCGATAAGACCCTTCATTTCATCATTTGTGGCGGAAGGAAAGGGGATCAGCGAGAACGAGCTCAAGTATCTGGTAAACTTTTCGGAGAAGCTGGGCAGCATCTACGGAAGAAATCGCAAAAGGCTTGCGATGGGCCTGCATGACTTCAGCAAAATAAAGCCCCCTGTTTCGTATGATGCGTTTTCAGATCTAACTTTCATACCGCTGAACGAAAGCAGGGAGATGCGATTCAGTGACGTATTGAAGGAAAACGAAAAAGGGATTTCATATTCGCATACAATCCGCAATTCCGAAGGCAAAACCTTCTATCCGGCACTGGTCGATGCCGAGGGTGTGATGTCCTTCATACCAATAATAAATTCCAATCGGACCAAGCTCTCTACAGGCGCAAAAAGCATTTTTGTTGACATAACCGGCACGTCGCAATACATAATAGAAAAAGCGGCCGACCTGTTCGCCTCTGTGTTTATTGATCTGGGATACGTCATATCCCCCGTAGAGGTAAAATACAAGTCAAAGACCGTGATGTATCCGCAGATGAGCAGCACGACGATTACAATACCAGCAAGCAGGATAGAGGAAAACATAGGTGTCAGGATTGGACCGAATAATATTGTTTCCTTAGCAAACAAGATGGGATATAAAGCCGCGATTGTCGGAAGCAACATAAGGTTCGTTACTCCTCCATACCGGCTAGACATATTCAATGAGCAGGACGTGATAGAAGACATAGCAATAGGATACGGCTACGATTATATACAGCCCGAGCCGATACCATCAGTGCAGCAAGGCTCGCTTGAGGATGTTACAAGGCTCACCGGCATGCTCAGTAAGCTAATGCTTGGCCTCGGCTTCAGCGAAATGATGAATTCTTACCTGACCAGCGAGGAGACGAACTTTGATAAAATGCTCCTAAAGCACGACAGCGACTACGTCAAGATAAAATTTTCAAAGGAAAAGCAGCTTAATATGCTTCGCAACTGGATTTTGCCGCAGCTTATCTACAACGCCAGCCTTTCGCAGCACGAAAAATTGCCGCAAAAGACTTTCGAGCTTGACATGGTATTCAGCTTGGCAGGGGGCAAGACTTTGGAAGAATACCATCTTGCGGGTTTGATTGTGGATGCAAAGGCTAATTTCAACGAAATAAAGGGTATTGTCGAAGCCCTGCTGTCCACGGTTGGTTTGCAGTATAGCATAAAAGAAGACAAGATGGGAAGTTTCATAGCCGGAAGGCAGGCCGGCATATACGTGGGAAACAAAAAAGTTGGATTCTTCGGCGAGATACACCCCCAGGTTTTGAGCAATTTCGGTTTGGAAGAACCGGCAACTGCATTCGAAATCAATATATCGCAGGCGTTTCAGCAATAGCGCCAACTTCTTCCTTGCTTAGCTGGTACACCTTCTCGAAGAAAGCCGCGACGCTTTCGCTTCCCTCCTCCTTTGCGCCTTTTGCAATCATTATCTGGAACAGCGGCACGTACATGTTCAGCACTTCGACCTTGTTCGCGTGCAGAAGATACACTAGTTTTGTGGCAATAGCATTCATCACATTCCTTTCTAGTTTCGTCCTGCTTAAGAACCTTATTGATTGGGGAAACGCGTAATGCTTCACCATGCTGACATATCCAATATTTGCCACTGCTACTCCGCTCATCAGCACGCTCGCGTATCTCAAGTAACCATAATAGCTGGTCCTGCTTGCTTTCTCAAGGAAGAAGCTGCCCTTTGAAAGAAAGGAATATGCATCCGCCACTTCCCTTGCGGAAGTGTATCTGTTTGGGATGTTTTCATCTATCCATTTAGCAAGCATGTCTGTGTCTGTATCCGAAAACATTACCGCATTCCTGCTGGCGTCGAGGCTTCTTGACATAAAAATCTTGTCGAGAACCTCAAAGATCTGCCTCTTGCGATCCCTAACTCCTATATATTCAATCAACTCCGGATCTGCGTCAATCATTATGTCCAAATCATTTATTGCACTCCTTACATCGCCATTGCTTCTCCTTGCTATATTTTCTATCAAATCCTCCTCTATCTCCTTCCCCTCATTTTTTGCTATTTTTTTAAGCAAGCCCGTTATCTCCTCCGCCGCAACCCTCTTGAATTCAACCTTTTCTACATGCTCTCGCAGGAAGCTTATCTTCTGGTCCCAGTAGTCGTTGGCGGTAAAAATGACAGGATGCTTAGACGCCTTTATAAATTCTAGAATAACCTTTTCCGATCCCGCATCAAATTTCTTTGACAATTCGTCTATCTCGTCAAGCAGTATAAGCTGCTTCTTGCT
The DNA here is from genome assembly GCA_023270055.1 of Microcaldota archaeon. Taxonomy (GTDB): domain Archaea; phylum Micrarchaeota; class Micrarchaeia; order Micrarchaeales; family CABMGC01; genus JAGDYB01. The sequence goes on along the minus strand of JAGDYB010000005.1, from coordinate 1,397 downwards.
GAACAGGCCGAATGCGGAACTTGCAGGCATCAGCAGCCTTTTGAGCGTCTCTCCATCCCTGTAGTCGCTTGCATTGAGCTCGAATATATCGAAGCCGAACATATAAGCGAGGGCCCGCGCCGCAGACGTTTTCCCAGTGCCCGCCGGACCATAAAGAAGCAGCGGCATCTGCCTTTCGTTTTTCAGCGCCTTCTCACCAAACTCTTTAAGCCTTTTTATGGCTTCGTAGTTGCCCACAATCCCGTTCAGCGTGGTCGGCGCATATGTGTCTGCAAGCATGGCATCACAAGTAGTGCTCCCATTGTTGGTACATTGTTAGGAACATTTATTAATAATATATTAAGCAAAATATCTAATAAATTGGCATACCAATAAAATATATCCTTGTTAAAGGTTCTGCATGCTCCGATCGTCTAGTGGTCAAGGATATAGCCCTCTCGAGGCTAGGACCTGGGTTCAAATCCCAGTCGGAGCATTTTCAGATTTCGACGTCAAATTCTGTAGAAAAGCTCAACAGTCAATCTTCTAACCTTAAAAGCGCAAAAAGCTATTGTGGTAAGTTGTATCATGGTTGTACATAACCAGAATAATACCAAGATCCTGTATAATCTATGCCTTCAGGCATGCCACTGTTCTCATTGCCGCTGTAATCATTCGTGTTTCCATTGAGGGGCCACCACGCGACGAGATTTTGAAGGCGTACTGGCGCACCACCGATACCCTCCTGGTATAGCGTCATTATATCATTGGCCGACAGGGAAGAGTTGTAGATAGCAATGTTGGCAGCATCGCCGTAAAAATACGATGCCCAAGCTTGTTCGTAACCTATTACCCATGGATATTGCGATGGAAACGAAGACGGCAAGGCTCCCGCTGTGCATGTTGGTCCAGGCCCATACGTTCCAGAATTCAGATAATAAGCCGCTTTTTGTCCATCCACATAAAGCGTAAAACCATACGAGGAATTATATGTACCCGCTATGAAATACCACGTATTATACTTGTAAACTTGATAGCTGGATGCGAAATCGCCAACACCGTTTGTATCAAAACCAAAAAAGAATCCATATCCGTTTGAGGTAATCGGAGATGTGCCCAAAGTGAGCGAGTACCCGCTTCCCGGCCCCCTATCATTTAATATCACATTAGAGTGCCCACCGCACCAGCTTGTACTGTCTCCGGTTATATATACCCATGCCGTTTCGGCCCAGCCACTCTGTGTCACATTTCTTTTGAGGTTTGTGCCTATATAGCTATTTCCATTGAAAACAGACACATACTCTGGCAGTTCGCCGCTGCAAACGCCCTGCAGACTTATGAATTGTGTTGTCCCCGGCCCGTTGGGTCTATATACCTGGCACGATCCTGGCGGCGCCTTCGGCGCGAAAGTGTAAGGG
>JAGDYB010000016.1:28134-49116 GCA_023270055.1 Microcaldota archaeon | reverse complement strand
GTTGCCGAAGAAGCAGGAACTACACGGGTGGCATCATGACGACCAATCATAGCCACCCTGGAAGCCCACGACTTCAGTCGTGGGAGGATGTCACAATGTATGGCAGTATATTCAACCATGGCATTAAATTAGTGCATTAAGCAAGCAAGCTTTGTCTTATGATTGAATGGCAACCTATAAGAGGGACGAGATCCAAAAATTGAGTATTGCAGATACATTCAAGCGGTTTAGCAGCAGCGAGAACGGACTTTCTGATTCAGAAGCTGAGAAAAGGTTATCAAAATACGGATACAACGAAATAGTGGAAAAGAAGAAGAGCTCCGCAACGCTTTTCCTGAGCAAGTTTTATGGCGCCATACCCTTCATGGTAGAAGCGATAATGCTTATAACATTCATAATCCACGATTACAAGGATTTCTACATAATAACCGCACTCCTGTTTTTCAATGCAATCATGAGTTTCATAGAGGAAAAGCGCGCAGACAACTCGATAGAGCTTCTGAAGAAACGCATAACGGTAAACGCCCGCGTGCTGCGCAATGGCAGCTGGAAGGTGCTTCAGGCGAAATACCTTACAGTGGGCGATGTAATACGGGTAAGAATAGGAGATATAGTACCTGCCGATGCAAAGATAATAGACAGCGATGGCATTGAAATAGACCAATCAGTGCTTACCGGCGAGTCCGGGGCAATAACAAAAAAGGCGGGAGATCTTGCTTATTCAGGGTCCGTGGTCAGGGAGGGTGAAGCGACATGCGTGGTGGTGGCAGTAGGATACAGCACGTACTACGGCTATACCGCAAAGCTCGTGCAGGAGGCGAGGACGCAATCCCATCTTGAGAAAGCAATAATAGACATAACTAAATATATGGTTGGTGTAGATGCCATAGTAGTCGCAGCTATGTTCGCGTTCGGCATCTATTCCCTGCACCTAAGTCTTCTCGTTATGATTCCATTTGTGCTGGTCGTGCTTATTGCATCTGTGCCTGTGGCGCTACCGGCTGCATTCACGGTGACCATGGCGCTTGGCACAGAAAGGCTTGTGAAAAAGGACATACTTGTTTCCAGGCTGGATTCCATAGAGGAGCTCTCAAACATGGATATAATCTGCTTCGACAAAACAGGGACACTCACGGAGAACAGGCTCGAGGTAAAAGAGATAGCGCCTTCAAAGGGTCATTCAATTGAAGAGGTGATGGCAGCAGCAGCACTGGCATCACGCAAGGAGGACAACGATCCCATCGACATGGCGGTGCTCACATACGCTGCTGATCATCACATAACGCCAAACTACAAGGTTGTGAAGTTTACACCTTTCCAGCCAAAGACAAAGATGTCAAGCGCAATAGTAGCAAAGGGAAGGGAAAGGTTCGAGGTAACAAAAGGGGCATTCAACACAATACTTTCAAAATGCGATATTGACACAAGAGAAAGGAAGGCCCTTGCCAAGAAACTCGAGGAATTTTCGCTCAACGAATATAGGACCATAGCAGTTGCAAGCAGTGAGGGAGGAAAGTACAAGCTGCTTGGGATTGTCGCGATGTACGATAAGCCGAGGAACGACGCAAAGCGGTTGGTTGGGGAATTGCGCTCGCTAGGGATAAAGATAAAGATGCTTACCGGGGACAACCTGCAGATCGCAAAGGAAGTTGCGAAGGAGGTGGGCATAGGTGACAACATAGGAGACATGAACATATTGCGAAATAAGAGCGACAAGGAACTGGAGGATGCTATTGACAAATACGATGGATTTGCGGAAATATTTCCCGAGGACAAGTATACTATAGTCAAGATGCTGCAGAAGCGCGGCTACAGGGTCGGAATGACCGGCGACGGGGTCAACGACACTCCGGCGCTGAAGCAGGCAGAGGTAGGCATCGCAGTAGAGAATGCCACTGACGTTGCAAAAAGTGTCGCCGGCATAGTGCTGGCAAAGAACGGCATAGAAATACTTGTCAACGCGGTCAAGGAGAGCAGGAGAATTTTCGAAAGGATGATAACGTACACGATCGTCAAGGTGTCAAAGGTGATACAGATAGTTTTCTTCATAGCACTGGTATTTTCATTGCTCAAGCTTATTCCTATATTGCCCTTTGAGCTTATTCTGCTTATATTCACTAACGATATTGTGAACATAGCAATAGCCACTGACAATTCGGAATATTCATCAAGCCCCGACGTGTGGGATATAAAATCCATATCGCTCTCATCGCTCGTGCTTGGCACATTCCTGCTCGTGCTATCATTCGCGTTCATACCAGCCGCGCACTATATGAAGCTGAGCACCCCTGAGTTTCAGACATTCGTTTTCCTCATGTTCGTGGTGGTTGACCAATTCCTTGTATATGCGGTTAGAAGCAGGGGCCACATGTGGAAGAGCAAGCCTAGCGGCGCACTCGTACTTTCGTCAATAATAGGCGTAACCTTTGCTGTAGCATTTGCATATTTCGGGATATTCATACACAGCATAAGCGCATATGCGATACTGCTTGTCATTGTGTTGAGCTTCATGCTCATGATGCTCTTCGACTGGGCAAAGATTTATGCTTACAAGGCGTTCAAGGTTAGGTGAGCGGGAAACAAACAGAGGAGAAAATTATATATATGAATTAAGCCAATATAACCAAGGTATAAAAGTCATAAAGGCATGCCAAAGTCATAATAATGAAGAAATGAAAAAGGTACAGCGATCTTCATAGCAAAGCGTGTATTTTCATGTCCGTAGGCAAATTTGTCAACCTAGGTGCGGTGGCGCTGAAGAACAATTTTGTAAGGCTTAGCGAGCCGTACAAGCTCACTTTCGCGATAACGTACAGATGCCAGTCGCGTTGCCTCACGTGCAACATATGGCAGATGCACCCAACAAACGAGCTTACGCTGGAGGAAATAACCGAATTCGCGAAGAAAAACAATTCTTTCAGGTGGATCGAGATAACCGGTGGCGAGCCGTTCTTGAGATCCGACATCGTAGAAATAATAAAGGCTTTCAACACGTATTCAAAAGGCCTGTATATAGTTACAATACCAACGAATTCGCTTACGAACCATGAGCTTATCATCAGGAAAATAGACGAAATACTTGCCACAGGCCTCCCAAGGCTCTCGATTACAGTGAGCCTTGACGGATACAGGGAGCTCCATGACAAGATAAGGGGCGTGCCGGGCAATTTCGATAGGGCAATTGAGCTGGCAAAGAAACTTAAGGAGCTGCAGGAGAAGCACAAAAACCTGTTTTTCGTGTTCGGGTATACGCTCAGCAACTTCAATCAGGGGCAGCTTGAGCGCACGTACGAAGAGGTGAAAAAGCTTCTTCCATGGGTGGAGCGCGAAAACTTTCACATAAACGTCGCGCAGCTTTCAGACATTTACTATTCAAACACAAATCTTAGCATAAATGCCTCCCGCGAGGCCTTGGCCGGGGAGGTTGCATCGTTTGTGAAAAAGAGGAAGGTTGGATTGGACACGATTTCGCTGATTGAAGGCGTTTTCCTGAAGAATCTGGTAAAGTACATAAACACCGGCAAGTCGCCCATGCCGAGCCGAAGTCTTGATGCCTCTCTTTTCCTTGACAGCTACGGCAACGTGTATCCCTCGATAATGTGGGGGCGGAAGCTGGGCAACATAAGGGATACGCAATACAGCCTTAAATCCATCTGGCACAACAGCGAAGCGGAAGAGGTAAGAAAGATAATAAAAGAGGGAAAGGAGCCACAAAGCTGGACCGCATGCGAAGCATATCAAGCGATAGTGGGAGATATAAAAAGTTTTACTTCCCTAATATTACCATAAAGTGCCGCGACGTGCGCGGCCTTTACTAGCAATATCTGCCTTTGGGCTATTTGTTTAGTGAGCTTATGTACATACTAGGCATATGGGACGGCCATGATTCTGGCGCCGCACTACTCGATGACGGAAAGATAGTTTTTGCAACAAACGAGGAGCGCTACACAAAGAGAAAGCTGGAAGTGAAATTTCCATACAACTCCATAGAAGCCTGCCTGCATTTCGCGAAGATAAAACCTTCGGAGATAGAGCATATAGCGTTTACAACCACCGAGTTCGCAAAAACCATGTCTAGGGTGCTGCCATACCAGATGGAGCACTACTACAAGCTGAGGAGGCGCAAGCTTTCTAACAAGGGCATGGACAAGATAATGCTTCGCACTAGGAATTTTCAGTACAAGCTTAAGTACGCAATGAACATGGTGGGCAAGCTTCCGCTTTGCGGAACAATAAGCAAAAGCGTTGTTGCTCGGCACCTCAGGCATATGGGCTTCAGGAATTTCAAGCTTTATGTTGTGGACCATCACACCGCGCATGCGTCGACAGCGGCATTTGCATCGGGCTTCAAAAGCGCGCTTGTCGTGACAATGGACGGCTACGGCGACGGCCTCAGCGGGACGATAAGTCTTCTTGAAAACGGAGAACTCAGGCGCGTTCACGCCACAAAGGCCAGGGATTCATTAGGCATAATATACGAGCAGGTTACCAATCTTGTAGGCATGCGCGAGAACGAGGACGAGGGAAAGGTCATGGCGATGGCTGACTACTCCTTCCCATTCAAATTCGAGGACAATAAGCTTAGGCATCTGATCACAGTTGACGGCCTTGAGATGCGCGCCAAATACGGGGCGTTAACGCAATATCGCGTTCTGGGAGACATAGCATGGTCCACGCCAAGGGAGCAGCTCGCGTATTATGTGCAGCAGCTTGTTGAGCAGCTCGCGGCAAAGTATTTTTCAAACGCTATCGAAAGATACAAAATGGGCAACGTCGCCATGGCCGGCGGCATATTCTCAAACGTAAAAATGAACAGGCAGATAAGGCTCATTGATGGGCTGAAGAACTGGTTCGTGTTTCCGCACATGGGTGATGGAGGCATGGCAATGGGCGCGGCAATGTACACAAACTACCTGCTCAATGGCGTAACGAGCTACAAGTTCGATGACGCATACCTTGGCGACGGGTTCAGCGACGGCGAGATAGAAGCCGAGCTCAAGAAGGTCAAAGGCATAGAATTTCACGAAGACAAGAGCAAGAGCAGCCATGCCGCTGAGCTTATAGAAAATGACAATTACGTGTTCTGGTTTGACGGAAGGATGGAGTATGGCCCGCGGGCGCTTGGAAATAGGAGCATACTTGCGAAGGCAGATTCGGAAACGGTGAAAGACAAGTTGAATCTTTACGTCAAGCAGAGGGAATGGTACCAGCCTTTCGCACCGGCGATGCTGAGAGACGATGCAAGCAAACTGCTGAGCGATATAAAGGGCTACGACAAGTTCATGACGATGGCGTATATGGTAAAGCCAGAAGCCTACAGCGCAATGCAATCGGTGATGCACGTTGACCACACTGCCAGACCTCAAATGGTGGGCGAAGAAAACAAGGCATACAAGGAAGTGCTCGAGAAAATCAGAAAGAAAAGCGGATACGGCGTAATGCTCAACACAAGCTTCAACATACACGGCGCCCCGATAGTGAGAAGCCCAGAGGATGCTGTGGAAACCATGCTGAAAACCAGGACAAGGCATATGTTCATCGGCGGCTTCTACGTTGAGAACAAGCTGGTGTAGTTTTTGCTCGGCTACATTTTCTTTGGCGCACTTTCCGCGATATTGGTGTGGCTTGCCTTCTCGATATACAAGGCGAGAAACGATATAGCCAAAACGATAGGAAACACATCCACGGCAAGCATACTGGCGCTGGGGGCGCTGGTCGCATTTTTCATTGCGTTTTCGCTGCTATATGTTCATCCGGCTGAGCAGCTTTTCTTCGACGAAAACATATACCAGGGCATAGCAATAAACATATTGCATAGCGGCAATGCCGAATGGTGCCAATATGGAACCGGCCTGTTGACCAAGTGCTATTACTCTGTCATTTACCATGATCCGGTAGGATATCCTTTCATACTGTCAATTGCCTTCTACCTGTTTGGCATTGGAATAGGCACCGCTTACAGCACGCAGCTGTTGATGGGTGCTCTTTCAATATTCCTATTTTTCATCATGTCAAAGGCGGTGTATGAAAGAAGCGATGTTGCCGCAACATCTACCGCAGCGTTCACATTTATCCCAAGCCTGTACATATGGTCGCGTACCGAAGCTGTGCTGGACCTGCCGTTTATGACCTTTTCGATACTGGCATTTCTTGCATTTGTCGTGTTTATACGCAGGCAAAACAAGTATACCTTTTCTCTGTTTCTTTCTGCGCTGGCTTTCGTAATGTACATACGAATCGAGGCATTGCTCCTCGTAGTAATATTCGCAGTACTCTACCTGGTGTACGGAGAGGATAGTGCAAAGCGCAACGTGAAGAGGAACATTTCAAGGGCGCTGCACGCGCTAGATTACAACACATGGACGAATGCGCTCATAATAATATTTCTCATGCTCGTTGCTCCCGAATTGTTTTTCGTCGCAATGCAGTATGCGCATCCCAATTATGGCCAAGTGGGCCCCCTGCCCTTTTCTCTTGCTGATTTTTGGAAAAACGTCAGGCCGAATTTTTACTATCTGCTAGGTGAATACAACAGCATAAACAATTATCCTGCAGTTTTTCCGCAGGTCTTGACCTTTCTTGCCGTAATTGGGCTCATATACCTACTGCTTGTTGGGAAAAACCTCAAACTTGGGCTCGCGCTGCCCGGCCTCTGGTTTCTCACATACGAGCTGTTTTATGATTTTTACTATGCAGGAGCAGCCACATACGGCGTGGATTCGAGATTCATGCTGCAAATCAATCCTGCCATGGCGCTGCTGGGCGGCATAGGGATTATCGCAATCAGCGATGCGCTAAGCAACTACAGGCTAATCAGGGCCGTTATGCTGCGGCGCAACATGTTAATCGAACCCAGTCGCTACGTGTCGCGCTATCGCATGCAGATCGCTGCCGTGACAATTGCCATTTCGGTCGCAATTTTTCTCATCTATCCCTTCTATGCATTATTGCCAAACGTGACAATATTGCCTTCAAATATGCCGCAGCAGATAATCGTTCATCCCACTCAAACGTTTCTGTATGGCAATTACTCAAAGGTTCCTGCAAATTGCCTTGTGTTTTCTTTAACGCCGGACATATGGTACGAGCTAAACAGGAGCGCAGCCCAAATGAGCTTCCTTATATCACCAAACGCCACGTTTGTAAACAACACAAAGAGCTATACATGCCACGTATTAGATTACGGCTACTGGTGCGTAGTGCCCCCATACCATAACACGATTTGCAGCTACATACTATCCCATTACGATCTCAAACCCATAGCTTTGCAGTATCCGCAAAGCCCTACGTCAGGAGCGGGCATCTACATGATAATGAACTACAGCAACTGATGCCGTTGCCTAGGCCGCTGCATTATGTTTCCTTCCTTTTTTGATCGACCTGAAAAGCAACGCGGCGAACACCGCTACCACCGCTGCCAGTACAATGACAAAGGCAACAAGATAGCTTGGTCCCCTAACTGGCGACGTATTCAAAGTTACATAGCTGAATGTGCCGTAGCTGATGTTGTTCAAGGTGTAGGCGAGTGCTATCGCGCCTGTGTATGTTGCAACTGCAGGAGCAAATTTTACTTCAAAGCTTACGTTTTTGGTCTCGTATGGACCGAACTGTATGATGCGCGAGCTTCCAGACTCAAGGCTGAGCTCTGGAGGAAGCATTGTAAACACGTTTGCGGTTATGACGTTTGGTCCCCCATTCGTCATACTCACATTGAGCAATGCGCTGTCTGCATATCTATGCGTCGTAACCGTCATGTCAATTTCTTCCGTGGTCGCATTGCCAACGACAAGCATGCACGGAAAAACTGTTACAAAAGTTTGTCCGACCCCCTGCTGGTACGTCAACACGAAATCGATCGGTCGAGATCCTGTGAAGCTTATGTTCCTGAGCTTGAACAGCATGTTTGCAGACTTTCCAGGAGGCAGCGTGCTTATCACATATGTGCTGCTGTTTACCTCCGCGCCGCTTATGTTCGGGCTCAGTATAAGGTTTATTGCGAAGTCGTTGCCGGAGTTGTTCAGGCCAAATTGCAACACATTTCCCGGAAGAAGCTTGTCATAGCAGGTTCCAGTAAGTGTTACAGTGCCTGCGTGCGCTGCAGGCAACATGATCAAAGCTGCCATCACAATAGCTATTATCGGCTTCATAAAGCTCCTTTTATGTATACTATTCAAAATATTAAAGCTTGCTTTTGCCTTTGGCAAATCCCAGCGTCAAATACGCCAGCTTGGCTGCAAGGAAATCGGGCGCGCTGAAATATGGTATCGGATTGAGCTCTACAATGTCAAAGCCCCTCAACCTCTTCATGCCGAGTATTGCCTTCAGCATTTCAACCAGCTCAGCATAGTGCAGGCCGTCAGGTTCCGGCGTTCCGACACTCGGCATTTCGCTCGGATCAAGAACGTCAAGGTCTATCGTGATATAAACCTCCTTGCCTGTAGCGTCTATTATTTTCTTTGCCGTCTTTTCGATGCCTTGCCGATGTACTTCGTCCATAAATATTATTTTTTTGGAGAATTTTTTAGCAGAGTCAGAGTCTATGCTCCTGACTCCAACGCTGACAGATTTGTCATACATCTCGAATATCCTTGCCATTACCGTAGCATGCATGTATTTGCTGCCATATAGCTCGTCGCGCGAGTCCGAGTGTGCGTCGAAATGTATAATGCTTATTTCTTCGCCGCGATCCTTGAATGCCTGCACAGCCCCTATGCTTACCGTGTGTTCGCCGCCAAGAATCAGCGGCAGCTTGCCGTCATCAAGTACAATGCCGACCTCTTTCTTTATCTCCTCCACCGTCTTCTCTGGCGATCCTAAGTTCGGCGCAATTTCGTCAGTGGTATATATGCCCATCTTGCTTATGTCCTCGCCAAGCTCATAGCTGTACAGCTCAAGATTTCTGCTGGCATCTATTATCGCCTTTGGGCCGTTCCGCGCGCCTGTCCTATACGTAAGGGTAGAATCGTACGGGATCGGCAGCACAACTACCTTTGCTTTGTCATAGCCTATCTCATCCAGGCCGAACAGGTTATATTTTGGCAGCGCATTCAACGGCTCCATCGCATCACTTTGGCATCTCTTTTTGTCATCAGCTTTTGCTATCAACTAATACTGGATTTATTAGTATTTAAAACCTTCCCATTCTAATTATATATCATGAACAGGTTTGTTGCCCTGCTCAAGTTGACAAGAATAGAGCACAGCATAATGCTGATAGTGGCGGTGCTTGCAGCCGAGCTGCTTTCCGGCAGGCTTCCAGGCGCATATACTCTCGCACTAAGTATTCTTGTCCCGATATTCATAAGTGCCGGCGCTTTTGCCATAAACGATTACTACGACATAGCGGTAGATCGCAAGAACGGAAGACGCGACAGGCCGCTTGTCAACGGCTCGCTGAAGCCCCCAACAGCTGTTTACACAACCGTTCTAGCTATGGTTGTTGGCATAGCCGCGAGCGCCCTAATAAATTTCTACTGCTTCGCGATAGCGGTAATATTCGCACTTCTTGCGGCGGCATACGCGTACAGGCTGAAGGAAATACTGTTTTGGGGCAACGCGTACATTGCCGCATCGATGGCGATACCATTCATTTTTGGCGCGTATGTCATAGGCAGCAGCATAAAGTTCAACGTATTAATCATACTTTTTATAATATTCCTTAGCGGTTTAGCAAGAGAGATAGACGGCAGCATAAGGGATCTTAAAGGCGACACAAAGGTGAGAAATGCGAGAACCATACCGCGTGTTGTTGGGAAAAAGGCGGCAGCGTCGCTCGCCTTCTCCCTCTACGTTGCGGCAATATTGCTGAGCGTCTACCTGTTCGTTTACCTTCCGCCATTCAAGCTGAACTACATATACCTAATTCTAATTGCAGTATGCGACGCGCTTCTCGTGTATTCCAGTGCCGTGTATTTTGGGCGCAGTACTGCGCGCTACAGGCTCTCGCGCAACATGTCTCTCGCCGCAATGTCCATTGCGCTTTTATCTTTCCTTGTTGCGCCGCTCGTTTAGCTGCCGTTTTGCAACTTGCTGCTTCGGCTGTTCCTGCGTTGTCTGCTGCATGCGCGCCTGTGCCGCATCATTTCGTCTTAGCAGAATTATGGTAAGCTCTGCAAGCACAAGTATCAGTATCACATCAGTTATTATTTCGAAGAAATAAATCTGGCTTATTGCGTTGTTTATGCTGGAGAGTTCGCTCGATACATTCTGCGGTATCTGCACCTGTTGCGGCGCGGCGGTCTGGACGAAAGAGCTGCTTATCTGTGCGTTTGCAATTCCAAGCATGTCGGAGAGTCTTATGAGTTCGTAGGCTCCGCCAAGCATTGAAGAATTGCGCGTGAGGTTCGCCTCGTTTATGTAGAACAGCGCTTCGTTGCCGAATTGTGATGGCCATATCCCGTTGCCCATATTGCTCATGTTGGTGTTGATCATGTTGCCTAGTGCAGTTGCATTGGCTGCTGCAGGCACCAGTGTAAGGTTGTAAAACGAGATGGCATATATGGAATCGTATATTGATTCCGGATATTCCCCGCGATTGTAAAAATACAGCGCGCCCTTCATGTATATATTGCTGCCGTAAGCCTCGGCCCGCTGCAGGTATTGCGATGCATCTTGTTGCAGGTTCGGGGACGTTGCTACGTAGTTCCCTCCCATAGCTGATGCGGACGAATACATGTAACTTGCCGCATCGCACCAGCCCTGCGCGGTGGCAAGCTGGTATTCTGCCTCTATAAGCTGGTCTGTCGTTTCGGGATTGTCTACTAGCGCCTTAGCCTCCTCAATGCTCGTGTTCGCGAAGTTTTCCCTTATCACCCCGCCTATGACATACTCATAGTTTGCGTTTGTCAGTGCCGGAGGCGTCAGCGATGAGCAGTACGCGGACGTGTTGTTAATCATTGCGCTAAGCGCCGGAGCGTTTAAGTCGTTCTGGTTCACTACTATGTAAGCGTAAGGATACTCCAGAAACGCGAAATCGGCAGCAGCATACAAGTACCCTTTCCTTGCTATTTGGCTGTAGACGTTGATGGAGTTAAGCATGTTGTGCTTTAATGCTCCGTATCTGGTGCTGTTCATGGCCTGTATTTCCGAGCTCGTAAAATTGAGTGTGTAGTTGACAAGCGAATAAAATGAGCTGTTTGCCTGTTGCGTGCAAGATCTGCATGATATGCCAGCCTGCCTGAGCCCAGAAACATTGTAGTTGTAGTTTATGCTGAAGTTAACTGGCACAGGCGCGACCATGCCCGTTGCGTAACCCAAAGCTTGCGATATGTTTTTTACTGATACTACGTCTATGCCGAATGTCTTCTCCCCGAGGTAGTACATGAATGGTTCAATCCCTGTTGTGCCGGCATACGGTACCATTATGAATTTCATGTGCGATGCGGCAGCAGCCGATATCTTGTCATACACGCCCCCTATCTCGCCTATATTGCCGTTTGGCTGTATTGTGCCTGTCATCGTAAAGTTGTTCATGAGCGGCTTGTGTGAGAGCGCCGAAATCGCAAGCAGCGTCAGCGCAGCGCCGGCGCTTGGGCCCGAGATATTAGAATATACATCCTTTATTGTATATGTGAAATTGTATTTCGTTTCGTTTACTCCTAAATATGCAGTAGCGTAAGCCACCGCGCTGTATGCTGATTGCACTGTGCTGTTCCCAACGCTCTTAGGTCCCAAGACCTCTATCGCGCCGTTACCGGTAGAAACGTTCAGCGTTATATCTGTCATCATGCCCCTGCTTGTGTTTACTATTACTGCGGGCGCGTGTATCGACGCACTGCCAACGAAGTAGGCGTTTGCCGCAGGAACAAAAAGCAGAAGGGATATTATGTAAAGCAAATACAAAATTTTCATAGCATCAATGTATTTTTTAGCTCTTAATGTTTTTATCCCTTCCCCTAATATTCGGAAATGCTGTGCTGCCTGTACTGCTGGTTCCTTTGTTCGCTCACCCTATTCATCACATCCACTATGCCGAACACGCCGTCATACCCTGGGATAAGGTGCACTTTCTCTGTCCTCACGCGTTCTATACCCTCCGCCAGCGTTTTGTCAATTTTGTATATGTCCTCAAGCTTGCTGTCCAGCATGACATTGAGCTCGCTGCCGAATTCACTTATCAGCTTGTCATAGAGCTCCTTGACCGCAATGCTGGATTGGCCCTTCCTCAGCATGTACGCAATGAGCTCCGCGAGCGGCATGCTGTGCACGTATGGTATACTGTTCTTGGGCACAAAGCCAAAAGGCCTGTCCGCGAGATCGTAAACGCGGTGCATAACCCCTATCGTCAGCTTTTTCCTGCAGACAGGGCATATATTGTTCAGCTTTTTTGCCTCTTCAGGGCTCATCGAGACGTTGCAGTTCCTGTGCCCGTCAAAATGGTACTTGCCCTCCTCCGGGTAAAATTCTATTGTCATCCTTAGCCTGCTCCCGTCTTTCTTCTTTATTGCGTCAGTAAGCTCCTTGTAATTCAGGTTGTCAAGCTCGAACACGTTAGCCTCTCTTCCTATTTTCTGTGGCGAGTGCGCATCGCTGTTGGAGACAAGCGTGTATTTGTCAAGCTTCGAAATCATCCAGTTCATCTTGGGGTCGCTGCTAAGCCCGGTTTCAAGCGCGTATATGTGGTCGGCCTGGTCGCCGTAGGCCTCTTCTATAGAATTGAACCCTGAGAATGCACCGAATACCGAGTACCATGGCGTCCAGACGTGGGCGGGGAACACGAATATATCTTTGCTTATGCTGCGAAGCAGCGACACAAAATTCGGGAGTTCTATGTTGAGTGTTATCCTTCCATCGCTGCTTCTGTCTCCGTATTTGGAAAGCGCCTCGTTTACTTGCTCCGCGATTTCGATGTTCGGCACAAGTACGCAGTTGTGCACCTTCTTTATTCTTCCTGCTCTTTCAAAAACCGTAGACATTTCGGCGCCTATCACGAAATTCGTTCCAGCACCGCGCCCATTCAGCTTGTATATGCCCTCGCCGCTTTCAACAAGCTTGCCTTTTATCTCGTTCATCCATGCGGGATGCGTGAAGTCTCCTGTGGAAACAAGGCCGACACCCTTCTGCTTCGCAAAAGCATCCATGCTCTCGAGCGTGAGGTTTTCGCTGCATGCCCGCGAATACTTCGAGTGCACGTGCAAATCGGCTATTATTTTCATTTGATCATTTATTTTTCTAGAGCTTCTTGGTGACGCCATTTTTGGGGCATATATCGTTAAGCATGCACTTGCTGCACATGGGCACCTGCTGGCATATCTTTCTCCCGTGCGCCTTGAGCATATACGCAAAATTGTGCCAGTCGCTTTTATCCACCTTCCTCATGAGATCCTGCTCTATCTCCTCCGGCTTCTTGCTTCTGCTAAGCCCCATCCTGTATGAGAGCTTTATAACCCAGGTGTCAACAGGTATGCCGGCCACCTTGCCATACGCATTGATAAGTATTGTATTTGCAGTCTTGCGCCCAACGCCAGGCAGAGCAAGAAGCGCATCCATGTCGTCCGGCACCTTTCCGTTGTACTTCTCATCAATTATCTTGCACGCCTCTATTATGTTCTTTGCTTTGTTTCCCGCGAAGCTTACCTTGCCCATATACTTTAGCAGTTCCTCCGGGCTGGATCTGGCGTAGTCCGAAGCGGTTTTGAATTTCTTGAATAGTTCGGGCGTAAGCGCGTTGACTACCTCGTCTCTTGTCTGCGCCGACAGTATTGCTGCTACAAGCAGGTCTATCGGCGTCGTAAAATTAAGGTAGTACTTCTGCCCTTTGTACGCACTCTTTATTCTGCTTATGAGCTCAGCAGCGTCCTTCTCATCAAGAAGCCTGAATTCCGTTATATCACCGCTTGTATCCTATATCTCTCAGAAACTTTCTCCTTTTCTCTTTCTCTTCTGCAGACTCAATTCCCTTTGCCGCCGATCCGTCGACAACCCCCACTACCGCCCTGCCTTTTTCAGTCGATCCCACAATAACCTGCGTTTCATTTGCCGTTGCACAGAATATTTCACTGACCTCCTGAACGTTGCGCACCTTTTCGATAACATTTATTGGGTAAGCGCCTTTAAACAATATGACAAAGGTATGTCCAGCGCCTATTGCAAGCGCGTTTTTCTCCGCGGCGCTCACGAGCGCATCGTCATTGCCTTCACTCCTTACCAGGCACGGGCCACTTGCCTCTGCGAAGGCAATCCCAAATTTCACTCCCGGCATGGAGGTAGCCATCGCTTCGTACAAGTCCTCCGCTGTCTTAATAAAGCCTGCATGGCCTATAATAAGCTGTGTATCCGGATCTTTTTCTATGTCGACCGATTCAAAATTCACAACGGGCACGTTATCAATATTAGTGCTCGTATCTAATATTTAAAAGAATTTCTCCAATGTTGTTGATGATTGTATAATATGTTTTGCCTGCCGTTTCGGACCTTCGCGATCTGGCATGGCAAAAAGGCCAATGCGGCCTGCAGAGGCGACAACAACAATATGACTATCAAGTGTTGGCATGCTTTTTGCTTTCTCGGTGCGGACACGCGATAGATTTATAAGTGCGAAACCCTTCATATCATATTGGCTTCTCTTCTTGCGTAGAGTGATTGAATGGCATGCACCAACGGCAAGCTCGTTTTCCGCAGGCTGAGCGGCGCATACACGGTGAAGCCAATAAATTTTGTAAGCCAGTACCTATTTGACAAGTATCATGACGCATTCAAGGTACTTGTAGCAACGATACTGTCCCAGAACTCAAGCGACAAGTCCGCGCTGTCAATATTCAACGACTTGGACAGGGAAATTGGCGTGAATCCAGAAAATCTTCACAGCGCCACAGAGGAGAAGCTGCAACGCATAATGAAAAGAGCCGGCCTTTACAGAAGCAAGTCAAAATATGTAAAATCAATCTCCGACGCGATTGCAGCGGAAGGAATAGACCTGAGAAAAAAGTTCGAGGAACTGGGTCCAGAAGGTTCGCGCAAGTTCCTAACCTCTTTTCTTGGCGTAGGCGAAAAAACTGCCGACGTGGTGCTGCTTACCGTAATGGGCTATCCTTTTTTCCCTGTTGACAGGCATGTGGCACGCGTTGGCACAAGGCTTGGCATAACCTTGCCAAATGACAGCTACGAGGCAAAATCGCATAAGATTGCAAGATTATTCAGCAAGCGCAGCTATCTTCGCGCCCATCAGCTCCTTATTACTCACGGGCGTGAGACTTGCAAGGCGGTAAATCCGCGCTGCGCAGGCTGCGTTCTCAATTCATGCTGCGATTACTATGCTGCGCTGAAGGTTGGAAAGATTTATAAATAATTCGTGCCCCATTTTATTGAGCAAATGGAGAAAGTCTATGACATAATGAAGAAGCACATAGTTGCTGTTTCGGAGGACACATCAATGTCTGCAGCAATCAAGCTGATGGAGACGAGCCGCGTGCCACTGCTTCCCGTGCTGAGGAAGGGCAGAATTGTCGGAATTCTGACAAAAGAATGTATCAAACGCCAGCAGGCGAACGAGCAGCTCAAGGTGTCGGATTGCATGAAAACCGACGGCATTTATTTTGTAGAGGCGAGCGATAGCGTAGATGATGCCGCGAGGGCAATGATGCAAAGCAACTTGCCGCGTCTTGCAGTGGTAAACAACAAGGTTGACATGGAGTGCATAGGCATAGTGACCGCAACTGACGTGCTTAAATCAAAGAACAAAGCTTAAAGGCAGTAAAGACAAGGGAAAAGAAACAGAATAAAATAAAAACAAACATAAAGGAATTCTGGTTTTATTTCACCAGCGTTATTTGTATAGCGCTTACCTTCGATTTTGTGCCGTCCTCATTTGTAAGCTCCTCAGAGCTAAGGCGAATATCGCTGACTTTGCTGTCCGTGACAAACCTATTCCTTGTTATTTCCTCGACGTCGACCGCCCTTGATATAGTGTTGCCGCGCGCCTTTATTATTACGTTCCTTGCACCGTTGTTGAACTGCGTCACAACCGCTAGCACGTAGTTCATCGCTGGCTTCTTTCCTATGTACACTACATTTTCAGGTATTGCCTCATCTTTCTTTTCTGCGTTTTCTTCAGCCATTGTTTTCACCTATTTTATCATTTTCCATATTCCCTAGCATCAAATTGCGGACGTGTTTGATTTTTGTTGATCGGCAGTGCAACGAGCGTATCCCACTGCAATTGCACAATTGTATATACTTTAACGAGATAGTATTTAATCCTTTCGCCCAAGTCTTGTAATCCGGTTCTTCACCTTGCCCTCTTTTTTGTTTTTCTTTCCGTTATTGCGTCGTATATCGAGTATTCTTTTATAACCATTGCCTTGACCTTTGACACGTTTTCGTATCCCTTGGACTTGGCAATACTCTCCGCCTGCCTGAGCTTGTTGGCATAGGTGTTGTATGCTGTGAGTGCCGCAGCCAAGGCGTCTCTTTCGTGGTTGTTTTGTACGTTGTATTTGCGCACGAGCTCCTTCTTTCTCTCCACACTCATGTCCACATCAGGCGTATAATACCTGATATTGAATATCGCTGAAAGCTTCTCGAGCAGATGGGCAATCTTGCGCTTGTCGCTTGCGATGAGAATCGGAGTTCCGGCGCTGCTTATCTGGCTTATGAACCAGCCGATTTCTGGAAATCTCGAGTATGCAATCTTTGCGACCCTGCCCTCAAGATCCACGCATGCTATTGCTGCGGTTTTCCCTGGATCAACTCCAACAATTACATATTCCATTCGATTCCCAGTCAACATATCGTGCTGTTTGCGAAGCATATAGCATTGTTCGCGGTCTGTGGAAGCGACAGATATTCGCAGTCGGTCACAACCGCTGGGGTGATGGTTATATTGTAGTACTTTGCAAGAAGTCCCTGCGCGCTTATGCGTTGCGTTACGTTGAGGCTGCCCATGCATTTCCCGAATTCGGTCATATTCAACATTGACGACTGGGCAGTTGCATATATGGAGCTGTTTGATATGAAGCCGCTGTAGCTTTTGAGCCCGTTGACGAAGCTGGCAAAATTGCTCTGGTTGTAGGCGCACAGTATTGCCTTGCCAAGATAATACGCCTGGCTTCCGTAGGTGCTTGCCATGCTTTCGGTGTAGCCCGTATATACTATGTCTATGCTTTCGTTTATCTTGCTGCCATATCGCGCCTGAAGGTTGGCTAGCGTGCCAAGGCTTGCAAGTGCACCGGGTGCATAAGGATCTATGAACCAGTACAACTGCAGAGGGGCTGCGGCGCTGCACTGATACTTGCCATGCAGCTTTATAACGCCATCTGATGCAACGTAGTTGTCAAATACGCTTGACGGCTTCGCCATCTGTATGTATGGTGTCACATCTGTTATGTTGCTCCCGTTTAGCAGAAACGAGACGTAGAACGAGTTGCTGCTGTTTGGTATGCTCACCCTCAGCTGAACTAGCCACGCATTAAGCGTTGGCATGTAAGATGCGCTCATGTTGTTTACATCTGAAAAGTATGGGAGCAGCGAGAGGGAGCTGTTTACGTAATTGTAAGATGCAAGCATCTTCCTTACCTGCATCTCAGCCTGCGAGCCGTTGTATGCCGGGACTATGCACTTGCCACCGTAGAGGAAGCCGGCGCATGCAACGCTATTGGTAGTGGTTGCGGTTTGATTCTGAAACACCACCTGCGTTTTTGAAAACGAAATTACCGCGAGAAGAACTATCAGTATGCCTATCACAACGAGCATTGCAACATGTATGTTGTCCAGCCCCCCGAGCCTCCCTACCGGCTTTATCACGAGTTTTGGTTCCTCTTCATTTTTCCTCTTTGCTGCAGCCATTTAATCACCAGCGGGCCCGGCGGGATTTTCATCGCGCGAATTTGAACCCGCGACCATCACCTTAGGACGGTGCTGCTCTGTCCAAGCTGAGCTACGGGCCCTACTATCATTTTGCATAAAACCCTTTTATTGCTTTTGCTTCATTTCTGTTCTCGGAAGCTTCATATGTGCTCCAAGGGCTCAACGCCTAGCGCTTTGAGCATGTTTCCCAGTGTCGTCTTCGCTGCGCCTACTATGGCAAGCCTTAGCGTTTCGGCTTCGCCGCTATTTATGACGTGCATGGTCTCGTAGAATTTGCTGAATGTAGACGAAATGTCGAGCAGATAATCCGTCAAGACGTTGGGCCTGTACTCCCTCGCGGCCTTAGCTATTATGCGCGGCGCTTGGGCTATGAGCTTGACAAGCGCATAGTCATATCCGTCGGTGAGGAAATCGAAGTCTTCCTGTGCAGGAGCTTTCAGCTCCTTGGCCTTCTCCAGTATACTTGCTGCTCTTGCGTAGGCATACATGCAATATGGCCCCGAATTCGCCTCGAAATTGAGAGCCTGCTCCCACGAAAACGTTATTCTCTTCTCGGGTGCCACTCTGAGAAACTCGAATCTTATGGCTGCGACCGCAACGCTTCTTGCAATTTCATCGGCCTTTCCTTCAGCAAATGCCCTTCCAGACCTCTCCACTATCTCCTTTGTCTTCTTTATTGCTTCCTGCAGCAAGTCGTCAGCAGTGTAGTTTCTCTCCTTGCCTATCCACCCTCCCTTTCTTCCGCTAAGCGTCCCCTCCTTGAGCCCGACCTCGCCGTACGAAAGGTGGACCAAGCTGTCAACACCCTTCTTCTTGTCAAGCAGGGTGAAGATGCCTTTCAGGATAAGCTGCGGATACCTCTGCGCCGAGCCTATCACATTTATTGCCATGTCCACATTTCCGAATTCTTTTTGCTCGCCTTCGGCTGCAGTGCTGTACAACGGCTTGCCGTTTGGCTGCTTCTCCATGAATTTCACGTACTTGAACCTGCTTGGTATGTAGCCGAACTTCCACATGTGGAACGCAAAATCCTTTGCGAGATATGTCGAGGTGCCGTTGCTTTTTATCAGGACCTTTGCCTCGGATTCAACATCGCCAAGCCCGCTGACCACTTGCTTTATGTCCTTTATGTTCACGACAGTGCATCCGGCGTAGGTGCCCGTTTCGGGCTTTTCGAGTATACTCTTCTCCCATGCAATGCCCATCGCTTCCTCAAATATCCTTGCCCGCACTATGTCACTTTCCCATATGAGCACGTCATGGTATATGTTGTAAGAGAATGCGGTTTGGTATTGCGCTTCTACGCATTTTTCTGCAAATTCGCGGGCCTTGCGTGCATTCTCCGTCGTACCCTCCTCTATCTCCTTTTGCAAATCGTCTATCTCCTTTTTTATTTCCGGATTGGACAACATTCTGTTTACTTCCACGTATTGTTCCCCAAGCCACTGGTCAAACTTTTTGTCCGGCTTGCCAGGCAAATGAATATAGCCCCACAGGCTCTCCGCCACCTGAAGGCCCAAATCATCTATGTAATCTTCCCTCTCAACTGTATAAGATGAGCGTTCAAGCAGGTTGGATATAACGTCGCCAAGTATGGCGTTCCTCAGGTGGCCAATATGCCAGGGCTTGCTAGGATTTACGCTCGGCGATTCGACAATTACTTTGCGCCCGCTACCGAGCGCGTTGTTGCCATAACCTTCAGGGTCCGTTGCGACGCTGCGAATAACAAGCATGCCGAATTCCCTTCTGTCAAAAAATG
Source organism: Microcaldota archaeon (assembly GCA_023270055.1). Taxonomy (GTDB): domain Archaea; phylum Micrarchaeota; class Micrarchaeia; order Micrarchaeales; family CABMGC01; genus JAGDYB01. The sequence goes on along the minus strand of JAGDYB010000016.1, from coordinate 29,555 downwards.
CGTTTATGTAAGGGCCCACGGCTACCGCATGATCAATATATTTTCCTTTTGTCATACCTTCCGCAAGCTCTTTTGCGATCTCGGCCGGATCTTTCCTGATTTTTCCGGCAATGTAAAAAGGCAGCGTGGAGCTTATGTCATAGTTTTCCTTGGGGATCGAGATACTTTTCTCAATCTCATCCTGCCCCAGTGTTATCCCGAGCTTCTGCGCACCAGCGCTCAGAAGTTCAGCGAACTCCTTTGTTGCTTGCTCAAGCGGATCCGCATACATAATCATCACATGCGCTATCGTTTATATATGAAGGAACAATTCTTAAATTTGCACTCCATACGTGAGTGCAGCATACGGTGTTCAAGCTATGCCAGCGATTTCCAGGAGCACCCGCGGTATGCTGTCTATGACATCGGTTGCGATGATGTGGTCTCCTTTCTCAATGTGCAGGACGTCGCCGATGCGCGCATGCAAATATACGCCAGCGACGGCCGCGCTGAAAATCCCGCCCTTTGAAGCATAAGCCGCTATGATCCCGGAAAGCACATCCCCAGTGCCCATGGTAGCGAGCGCCGCTGATTCGGTAACATTGACCTTTAGCCTTTTGCCATCGGTTATCACCGTATCGCTTCCCTTTAGCACCACCGTGCATTCAAGCTTCCTCGAAAATGCTATCGCATTCTCTATCTTTTCCCTCAAATTCCTGCCGGGCTGTTTGTATATGCGCGAGAATTCATGCTCATTGGGCGTTATTACAGCGTTAGCTCCAAGCTTTCCGATCTCCCCGATGGCGTATAGTGCGTCCGCATCCACAACAATTTTTTTGCCTAGTCCCGTTGCGGTGCGTATTATCTCGCTTGCAAGCCTTTGGCCGCTTTCCTCCCTGCCCATCCCCATGCCTATTGCAATCGAATCGCATTTTTCAATGTCCCTTTTTATGTTTTCCATATTGCTCTGTTCGAGCCTCTTTACAATTATATTCGGAGATACCGCCCTGACAGAATCTATTACTGTGTCTGGCACGTACGTCACCACGTATCCGGCCGAGCTGCGCAGGGCAGCAAGCGAGGCGTAAGCAGCATTTCCCGCAAGCGCAGGCGCGCCGTGATATGTGCCACTGCCGCCAAAAACAACCACGTACCCGTTGTCTTTCTTTGTCGAATCAAATTTTCTCTTGGGTTGCGCAACAACAACGTCGCCCGGACCCGCGAGCAGCTCCGCGGCAAAAGGTATGCCAATATCGGCAACATATATTTTTCCAGCATTCTTGCAGCTTGCAAGCCCCTTTTTCATCTTGTGCATTGTAACAGTGTAATCGGCATTCACCGCCCCGGCGCCATTTCCAGTTTCAAGATCAACGCCGGAAGGCACATCCACAGCAACAATTTTTCTTCCAGAAGCATTCATCTGTCTTATGGCTCGCTTTGCC
>JAGDYB010000016.1:18492-28124 GCA_023270055.1 Microcaldota archaeon | reverse complement strand
TTCACCTCATACACTAATCCAATATCTTTCATTTGATCATATACTATTTCAACAAAATTATCCACCGCTCCTGAACTTTCCAACGAAACCGCCTTAAATTCTTTTGCTCTCTTCACTGCTTCATACCAATCATTTATACCATCTTTCAATAACCCCACGTACATTAAAATTATCAATGATGCAATTTCCAGCCATTCATCTGTTTTATTGAACAGAACTTCTGCTAACTTTCTTTCTTCATCCTTCAATATATTTGGAAGATTGCCTTGCCGAGCCTCACTGATGTTTATGAGCGGGCTTTTCTCAAGCACCCTGTAATTCATGAGCGCTGCGCCCGCTTTTATCGCGCTTGCATTTCCAACTACTGCTACATCTATGTCGTACCTGCCCTCAAGAAAGCGCGCCGCAGCAAATCCATCGCCGCCGTTGTTCCCGGTGCCGCATGCAAAAAATACCTTTCCGCCCTCCTTCACCAAGCTTTTTACCTTCTCCGCTACAGCCCTTCCGGCATTTTCCATCAGCTGGTATTGCGAAACTCCCAAATAGGAAGCGTTTATCTCTATTGCCGACATTTCGCCTGCGCTTATCTCGCTCGGCAAATACCCCACAAAACCTTTTAGATTTTGCATAAAGATAATAATCAGTAAAGTAATATAATCCATTCGGTGGTTAAATAGCGAAAGTTTACAAATGGCAGGACAAGCTCTACATATACCTTCCTTATGATGTTATAAAAGGGCTCGATATCAAGGAGGGCGAAGACGTAGAATTCGTGAGACAAGGAGAGAAGACATTCCTGTTCGGGAAGAGCTTCGAATTTGTGAGGCAGAGCGGCGCGGTGAAGACAAGCCTATCTGCTGACGAGATAAGAGTGCTTAAGAAGCTTGACAATGTGCGGTACAACGATCGCAGCAAGGACAAAATGAAAGGCCTGCTTACAGAAGAGGAGAAAAACCTGCTTGACGGGCTGATAAAGAAGGGCGTGGTGTCCCTGTTCAGCAACGCGGCAAAGAGCGAGCAGTTGTACAGCATATCAAAGGACGTTTATGATAAGTTCCTGATGCGGAAGGCGGTAAAGAAGGAGGCCGCGCCGGAGGTGCCAGTGCCACACGAGTTTCATGTGATGTCGCAGAATGAGTATGTCAACATGCTTGAAAAGAACGGATTTGTCGTGCTTTCAAATGAAGCTGATGCATCGGTAGTGTCAAGCGAGCTCGAGGAAAGCATAAGGCGCGGGCTAGTACTTGGCACCAGGGCGTTCAACAAGAAGTTCTACATAGTGCTGCGCTCTTTCTTCATCGAAAAAAGTCCTGGAGTAGTTGCCGCGATAAGAAAAGGGACAAAGAGGGTAAAAGAGATAGCGGAACAGCTAAACATAGATGAGGATGCGGTGAGGTCCATACTGTATGTGCTTGCGGAGAGCGGCGATGTCACGGAAAGAAGGAAGGACATGTTCGAGCTGGCGTGAGCCGGTCAAAGGGCAAGTATCCTGTCAAAAATGAGCACTACTATGGCAAAAATGGCTATGCCTATTATAACGTACTTGACGTTCATCCTCGGCCCGCGTTCTGGGGCGTCATAAAAGCTCAGTATGCCGGCTTGGCTCTGCGGTGTAGCTAAAGAGGCCATGATATTACCTTTATACTATCTTTTTATATATGGCATGTAGCATTATTAAATTTTGTGGTATAATCTTCTTGTTGTGTACGGGAAAAAGAAAAAAGTGCGGACAGGAACGCGTGCGGCAGCCGCGCTCGTCTTGGCCGCCGCTTTTGTTGTACTCCTTGCATTGCATTCTCATACGCCATCATTTGTTGCAGGCACTTTGTCAGGCGCAGCTTACTTCAATGGCAGCACATACGTGATGCTCAACAACACTGTGAACGGAAATTTCACGGCTGCGGTGTGGGTGAAATACGAAAGCGACAATCCTATAGGGGTCATACTGTCAAGCGGCGTAGGGGAGAATGAGCATTCCGCCTGGTACATCGGTTCTGGAGGAGAGGTAGTGGGAAAGACCGCGTGCGGCGTGTTCAGCAACCAGAAGGTCGGCAACTACACCGCGGGCTGGCGCTTTGCCTCAGCCAATGAGCTTGCACCCGGCGCATGGCACCAGGTAGTTTGCGTGTACAATACATCAAGCGTATCACTTTACATAGACGGCAGTTTCGTGGCATCAGAGCCTTCGCCATATCCGCTCGTGCACGCCAACATAATGGAAATAGGAAAAAGGACCTCTACCTTCTATCTCAATGGCACCGTGCAGACCTTTGCCTATTTCAACGGCAGCATTGCAAACGTGCAAGTCTACAGCTCAGCGCTGGGACCGGCAGGCATAAGCGAACTCTACAAGGAAGGAATGTCTGCACAACCGTTCAGCAACGTAAGCATATACGTGCCGCTAAACCAAGGCTTGCACGCAGGAGGCAGCGTGAAATACTATTACCACGGCCGTGCCATGCTTGCCAGCGTGGTATGAAAATCTACGCCGCACTTGCGGCAGTGCCGCGTGCACAGTCAGCCGAAGAATGTAGGCCTGCCTGACAGCAGCATTGGCAGCGACAGCGGCGAGTTGGGCATTCCCTTGGTGGCGTTCAATATCTCGTTCTTTATTTCGTCAACGCTTACGCTCTTCTGCACCTTTTCCGAGCGCAGCCTGACTGTTATCTTGTTCTCATTTATTTCCTTGTCCCCTATGACGCCTATGTACGGCACCCATTCCTGCTCCGCGCGCATGATCTTCTTGTTGAGCGTGTCGTCACTGTCATCAACGTCCACTCTCAGCCCGGCGCCCTTGAGCGCATTCGCTATTTCTATCGCCTTGTCAAGATGCTTCTCGGAAATTGGCACTATCCTAAGCTGCGTTGGCGAGAGCCAGAGCGGTAGCGACATGACCTTCTTTTCCCTCTTTTCCTTGAGCCACGCCAGCTCAAGCAGTGCATATATTACCCTCTCTATGGCGCCGCTAGGGCTGCAGTGCAGCACTATCGGGTACTCCTTCTTCCCCTCGCTGTTGATGTAGCTCATGCCGTATCTCTTGCCGTTTTCGTGGTCTATCTGTACAGTTGACAGCGCAGTGGCCTTGTCAGCGGAATCTATCACGTTGAACTCAAACTTGGGGTCGAAGTATGCATACCTGAAGCTCCATACTTCTATAAGCGCCGGCTTTTTGAGATCATCCTTGACAATGCTCGTTATAAATTCCCTGTTTTCCTTCATGAAATCCTCGGTGAACCGTATCGCCGCTTCATAGTCCTGCGGCTCTATTCCTATGTCCTTAAGCACCGACTGCGAGAACTCGAACTGCCTCTTGAACTCCTGCTTTGCGCTTTCCAGATCTGCGCACAGCGTGTGCATGTCAGGCATGGTAAATGCCCTAAGCCTCTTCAGGCCGACAACTTCGCCGCTTTTCTCCCTTCTGAAGCTGTACCTGGTGAGCTCGTAGAACCTGAACGGCAGCTGCTTGTACGATATCGTGGCATCGTGCATGATCAGGAACTGACCGAAATCTGCGGAGAATCTCAAGAAGAAATCCTTGTCGTCAGACTTGACAATGTAATGCCTTGCGGGGAACCTGTGCAAATACTCCTTGAGCGCCGGATGCCCGTAGTCGTACATTATCGGAGTCTCAACTTCCACGGCGCCGTAGTCTATTACGCGCCTCGTCACATAGTTTTCAAGCAGACTCTTGATGAGCCTTCCGTTAGGGTAGAATCTCATGTTGCCCGCGTCAGAGCCCGGCTCGTAATCGACAAGCTGCAGCTTCCTCATCAGCTTTATGTGCGGCGGCTCGTGCTGGTAGGTCCTCACCTTGCTCATCTCATATTTCGCAAATTTCTCTAGGTTTTCGTGACCCTTGAAATCGTACTTCTCAACCGGCGTGAAATTGCCCTGAGTGTCGAGTATGTACCATGTGGACTTTACCTTTTCTTCCTCCTTTAGCGCCTTGGATTCCTGCGCGGTGCTCTTGCCCGCTTCTTCCGCACTTTCGGCTTTGGCCGCATAGCTGCGTGATTGCTCCGCAAGCGGATAACCCTTTATGTCAAGCTTCAGGCTTTTGTTCCATCCGAATGGCGCGTATTCTACCTCCACGCCAGACTTCTTCGCGTACTCTGTCATGTATTCGAGCAGCTTTATCGCCTTCTCCGGAACCTCAAGGTTGCTGCTCAGATGCGCAAATGGGTATATTACTATCTTGTCCCTCTTTATCCTCTTTGCGTATTTTACTGCGTCGTCTATAGCATCCTTCGCCGTTCCCTCATTGTCTCCTTTTTCTATAGATGTAAGCAGCACAACAGCGTCGTTTATCACGCGCTTCTTCTCCTCGCTTTTCTCATATACCTTGGCCTCAGGCTCTATCAGTTCGAATTCTATGCTATTCACGTCAAGTTGCAAGATTCTCAATCAAAACACCCTAGATTTAAATCTGTATAAACAAAAGTTATAAACATTGCGTGCAATGCCTACTTTCTGCGCTTTGCCTTGCTTTTGCCCAGCGGCTTCATTATGTGGTAGAGCCATGCGGCTATTACTGCGGTCATTGCGACCATTACTGCAAACGAAACAAGCCTGTATCTGCTGATTTCCGCATACTCGTACCTTGCAATCTCGTCGGCCTTATATGCATATACCACAGCTATGTCTGGGGTCTTGTTGTAAATTTCCTTCGCCTTGCCCAAATAGGCGTATGCACTCTTGAGGTTGGGAAAGAATATCAAATAGCTGCTTTGGTTTATCTCGTTTACATATGCGAGGCTCTGGTTTATTATCGCCAGCGCCTCTGTCGAGTTGTATGCTGTGGCATTAATGCTCGCGCCCTGCAGCGCCGCGCTTTGGCTTAGCGTCAACAGCATGTAAATAAACAGCAACAGCTCACCAGTGATTATATTGCATGAAACAAATAAAAAAGCATGCGAGCCAAACCAAGGAACAGAAAATCAGGAAGTGGAGATGAAGATTGAAAATAGAAAAAGGAAAGAAAAAGAAAAGGGAGGGCCGAATTACAGGTTGACATCTATGTTGAGGTCCTGCTTGAGCTCCCTGTACCTGTTCCTTATCGTTACCTCAGTCACGCCAGCGACGTCAGCAACCTCCTTCTGCGTTCTCCTTTCGTCCACAAGCGCACCTGCTATGTAAACCGCCGCAGCCGAAACGCCTGTTGGGCTCCTGCCGCTGACAAGCCCCTTCCTCATGGCCTGCTTGAGCAGCTCTATGGCCTTCTCCTGCGCCTCGCCGCTAAGCTTGAGCGACGCCACGTACCTTGGCACGTAAGCGATCGGGTCAGTGAGCGGCACCTTGAGGTTGAGTTCGTGCGCTATTATTCTGTAGGCCCTGCCTATTTCCTTCTTCGGCACTCCGGATATTTTCGATATCTCGTCAAGCGTCCTTGGCATGCCCGCGTTCCTGCAAGTGGCGTAAAGCGCCGCGTTCACAACGGTTTCTATAGGCCTGCCCCTTATCAGGTTGTTCTTCACGCACTGCCTGTAAAGCAGCGCTGTGCTCTCCCTTATGTTTTCCGGCAAGCCCAAGTAGCTTGCGACACGGTTTAGCTCTGGAAGCGCGATGAGATAGTTCCTCTCGCTCGACGTGGCGATGCTTGCCCTCTTGTGCCATTTTCTCATTCTGTATAGCTGCGCCTGCCTCTTTGAAGGCAGCCTGTTTCCTCTTATATCCCTGTTGTACATGTCTATTTCAGTAACAAGCCCCTTGTTCGGCTTCATGTACTTTATCGGGGCTCCAGTTCTCGCCCTTGTGTTTCTCTGGTCAGCATCGAATGCGCGCCATTCAGGGCCGCTATCTGTCACATTCTCCTCTATTATCAGGCCGCAGTTGTTGCAGACGCGCTCGCCTTTCTCAGCGTCGTAAATTATGTCAGTGCTTCCGCAGCTTGGGCACCTGAGCACGCCCTCTTGCTGAACAGGCTCAGCCATCCTTTCCGGGGCTTCGTCCTGATCCATGGCAACCTGCTCATTTGTAACCTTTATCTGTGCCTTTTTGCCTGACGCTTTGCTTGACGCAGAGCTGGCATGCGCATTGTGCTGCGCCGCATTCTTGCTTGCCTTTGTGTTTATTTTTTTGCTTGCCATTCTAAATCACCAAACATGATTTCAAATTATCTTGCAAAAACCATTAGCTTTTTAAATTTTGCTAAAATCAGCACTAATTTTAATGAGCAATAAGATATTTAAATCTTTCGGTTGTTTTAGGCTTTCTTTTACGTCGATTGTCTATCCTGCGCTCCGTGCATGGCTTTAAAAAATGAGGCAAAACTTTCGAATGCCATCGCACGGTGCGAATACCTGTTTTTTTCCTCGACGCTCATCTCGCTGAATGTCTTTGTCTGGCCTTCTGGTATGAATATGGGATCGTATCCAAAGCTCCTGCCCAGCCCCCTGCGTATCTCGGTTGCAATGGTTCCGTTCACCTTGCCGTCGAAGGATTTTACCACGGATCCGTCTGCGTAGCAGAATGACGTTTTGAAGTAGGCACGCCTGCTCTCTGCGCCCTCTAGCATCTTCAGTATGCCCGCAAGGCCTATGGTAGAGTACACATAAGATGCGTATGCCCCTGGAAAGCCCTTCAGCGCTTCAATAAACAGGCCGGTATCTTCAACTATCAGCGGCATTCTGTATTTTTCGAATGCGGTCAGGGCGCTGTTCTTTGCGATTGCCGCGGGGTCGTCGCTTTGTATCTCCAGTTTTTCATACTCAATCCATCTCACTTCAATGCCTTCTCTTTTCCCGAGCATCCTAATCTCTTCCGCCTTATTCGCATTGCCGCTAAGGAAGTTGATCGCGAGCATTGCACCACTCACACAATAAATATAAACATTATTACATTAATATAACTTTACACAATAACTTTACACAAATACATTGCATATTGTCAGTTTGCAATTGGCATGCTGGTTGTTGCGGGCGCGAACACAGCAGCCTGGCAGTTGTATAGTCTGGCGCCCGATGATGGTGCATATACGTGTACGATAAGAGTATTGAAGAAAAATGGATGAGGAAGTGGGAGAAGGAAAAGGCATATTCGTTCAATGAGACTGACAAGACCAAACCTGTCTATGTGATCGATACACCCCCTCCTTATACCAATGGCGTGCTTCACATGGGGCATGTTTCCGATTACTCTTTCATAGACTTCATCGCCAGGTACAAGCGCATGAAAGGATTCAACGTGCTGTACCCGCAGGGCTGGGACACGATGGGTTTTCACACAGAGATAACAGTAGAGAAAAAATACGGAAAGAACCTCGACGAAAAGGAGTTCTTGGAGAAGTGCGAGGCGCTCACTACCGACAACCTTGTGAAGATGCGGGAGCAGATGAAGCTCCTGGGCTTTTCCGTGGATTTCTCCAGGGAGTACATAACCATGTCGCGCGAGTACAAGGCGAAGGTGCAGCTTTCGCTGCTGCTTATGTACGAAAAGGGGCTTCTGTACATTGGAGACCATGCGGTTTACTGGTGTCCCTACTGCAAAACGGCGATAGCAAGGGAGCAGATAGAAGACAAGGAGGAGAAGACAAAGCTCAACTACGTAAGGTTTGACATGGAAGGTGGTTCAGCTGAGCAGTTGACAATAGCAACAACAAGGCCTGAACTCTTGCACGCTTGCGTGGCAGTTGCGGTAAATCCGACCGACGAGCGCTATGCAAAGTACATAGGCAAACAGGTTTCAATACCGCTATTCGGAAGGAAGGTAAAGATAATCGGAGACGAAGATGTCGACGTATCATTCGGCACCGGAGCTGAGATGGTGTGCACGTTTGGAGACAAAAAGGATCTTGTCATATACCACAGGCATAAGCTTGACGAGATCAAGGCCATTGACGAGGGCGGTCATCTGCTCAACGCTGGCAAGTATACAGGACTGAGCATACAGGATGCAAGAAGTGCAATAATCAGCGACCTTGAAAAGGAGGGGCGCATAACGAAGAAGGAGGAGATACTTCATACTATAAAAATACACGAAGATTGCAAGCAGCCGATAGAATTGCTGCACAGCACGGAATGGTTCAGCAAGACAACAGATTTTGTCAATGAGATAAAGGAGCAGGCAAACAAGATAAAGTGGATACCTGAAATAACGAAGAGGTATCTGATGGACTGGGCAAACTACATAGACTGGGACTGGGTCATAAGCAGGGACAGGAGGTTCGACACGCCGCTGCCATTCTGGATCTGCAAGAGCTGTGGGTACATTGTTGGCGCTGACAAGAAGAGCCTGCCGGTGAATCCTAGGGTTGACGCGCCTCCGGTCGATAAATGCCCGAAGTGCGGCGGCGAGCTCGCGGGGGAGAAAAGGACATGCGACGTGTGGATAGATTCGTCGATAACGCCGCTGGTTATCGCCGGATGGCCTGACAACAAAGAACTTTTCTCAAGGGCATTTCCATCCGACATAAGGATTAACGCTACGGAAATAATACGGTCGTGGGACTTCTACACCATATACCGCGTGTGGGCACTTACTGGCAACATACCATGGAAAAACATCTTTGTCCACGGCCTCATACTTGGGCCTGACGGAAGGAAGATGAGCAAGAGTATAGGAAACGTAGTGAGCCCGGAGGAATTGATCAAGACCTATTCAGCAGATTCGGTGAGGATGTGGGCCGCGCTAAGCGGCACGATGCAGGGAGACAAGGCGCTCATATTCAACGACGTGAAGTTCGCGCATAGCTTCATAAACAAGCTGTTCAACTCGCTTGAATTCGCAAGGCCCGCGCTTTCCGGCTATGTTCCGAGCAGCTCCGATATGGCAAACACAGACATATTCGACAAATACATGCTCAGCAGGCTCAATAGCCTGATAAAGCAGGTTTCATCGGCATATGAAGACCTCAGGTTCTACGATGCGGCAAACGCAATAATAAATTTCTACTGGCATGTGTTCTGCGACTATTACCTTGAAAATATAAAATATGTGGTATATGGCGACGACAAGGCAAGGAAGAAAGGCGTGCAGTATACGCTCCACGCTGTAGTCGACGCCGTGCTCAGGATGCTTGCGCCCATAATACCTTTCTCTACTGCCGAACTCTATCAAAGTTTCGCGGGCAAAGACGTGCACGCACAGCAGTTTCCTGTGGCGGATGAGCATGCTATAGACAAAGATATTGAGGAAAAAGGGGAATATTTAAATAATATAATAAGCATGATTAGGAAAGAGAAGACAAAAAACAAGCTTGCGCTGAACTTCGAGCTAACAAAAATAATTATAAATGTTCCTGAGAAATATTATACGTTATTGGCTGAGAATAAACACAAGCTTGAGCTTATAGCAAAAGTCAAGGAAATAGAGGTAAAAGTTGGCAAGGAAGAAGGCGTAAGCATTGCGCAATAGCGCACTGGCTGCGAAATATAGATGGTTATATGGCTAAAATGCACACGAGAAAGCACGGAAAGGCAAAATCAAGAAAGCCCGAGGTCGCTCCGAATGCCGAGCCGGAATGGCTGACAATGAAGCGAGAGGAGGTGCTCGAGCAGATTACCAGTTATGCAAAACAGGGCATGCACCAGGCAATGATAGGCCAGATGCTCAAGGAAAAATACGGCGTGCTCTACATAAAGCAGCTTTTCGGCAAGAGGCTGGGAGAAATTCTCAAAGAGATAAACTACCCGAAG
>JAGDYB010000016.1:0-18482 GCA_023270055.1 Microcaldota archaeon | reverse complement strand
GCTTTGCGCTTTTGATTTCCTTAGCTTCATACCATCACTCCCCGAAGCCGCTGCCGCAGGATCTTCTTGACCTGATAAAGAAGGCGGTTAACATGCGGGAGCACATTGCGGTAAACAAGAAGGATGAATACAACAAGCTGAGGCTGCAGCGCGTGGAGTCGAAGATATGGAGGCTTACAAAGTACTACAAGAAGAAGGGAGTTCTTCCGCCAAGCTGGGTCTACGAGCCGAGCAGTGCGGCTTTGCTTATAAAGGGAATGTGATTGAATGCAAGCACAACAAAAAACCGCAGAGAAATGGAAAAACAAGCAGTGGTTCAACGTTTATGCGCCAAAGCTTCTGGGCGAGGGTTCTATCGGCGAGGTGCCGGCGGCTGACGACAATGCGGTTGTCGGGCGCGTCATAAGCGTAAACCTTTCGTGGATAACGCAGAATCCGCAGCATTCGTTCATGAGCATCGTGCTCAAGATAAACGAGGCCAATGGCAACGTGGCGCATACCGTTATAAAGAGGCTTGAACTGGTTAACAGCTACGTGCATTCGCTCACAAGAAAATATTCAAGCGTGATATACACCGTTGACAGACTTGCAGACAAGAACGGCAAGGGGATTGTGCTCAAGCTCATAGCGATAACAAGAGGCAGGATAACCACCCCGAAGAAGAAAGCCATAAGGAAGGAGCTTCAGACATATGCGAAGGAATATCTTTCCAAGGCAGACACCGACAGCTTCATAAACGACATCATAGCAGGGAACTTCCAGAGCGGGGGCATGAATAGGGTAAAGAATATCGCACAGCTAAGCAGGCTAGAGGTAAGGAAGGTCGAATTTTGAATCAATGGCGCGCGTTGCTCCTTTTTCAGCATTGTTGCAAGGCAACTGATTCTATGTCAATGCAAGCATCGGCATGATGCGCTGCAGGTATAAGCCGGTTTGGCATAAAGAATATATTTATTGACTGCCTATGTTGTCAAGATGTTCTGATGAGGGCGGAAAATGTTTCTGCGAGAGACGTGCTGTCACCCTTGATCGAAAAGTACAAGGGCGAAATGATAGACACAATGTCTCACATGATCTCCATACCAGCAATATCACCTGAAAGTGGCGGTTCCGGCGAATCAAAGCGCGCAGATTTCCTCGAGAGCATATTGAAAGGTTTTGGGGTAGAAACAAAAAGGTTTGATTACAAGGACGAAAGCGGCGCTGTGCGCTCGAATATAATTGCCAGATACGGCAGCACTAAAAAAGTCATATGGATAGTTTCGCACATAGACACCGTATCGGCCGGCGACTTGTCGTTGTGGAATACTGATCCTTTCAAGGCGCATGTCAGCGGTGGCAAACTGTACGGTAGAGGTTCGTGCGATAATGGGCAAGCGGTGATTGCAAGCATTTACGCTCTCAAGGCCCTTTTGGAGTCCAAAGCCAAACTGAAATACGGCATTGGCATAGCGCTGGTTGCCGACGAAGAGATAGGCAGCACATACGGCATCAAGAAACTGCTTGGCGAGGGCATATTTGGAAAAGGCGACATGTATGTGGTACCTGACTGGGGCACGCCGGACGGGAGCAAAGTCGAAGTTGCGGAAAAGGGCGTGCTGTGGTTGAAAATAAAGGTTACCGGCAAGCAGACGCATGCAAGCACGCCAGAACAGGGAGCCAACGCATACAGGTACATGATTCGCCTCCTGAACGAGCTTGACGAGCGCCTGCACGAGAAATACAACAATAAAAATCCGATATTCGAGCCTCCATTTTCGACGTTCGAGATGACAAAAAGAGAGCCGAACGTTGACAGCGTAAACATAATACCGGGCACAGACGTATCTTTCATGGACTGCCGAGTACTGCCAGATTATGCGCTTGATGATGTACTTTCGTATGTCAACTCTATCGCGGCGGGTTATGCAAAGTACGGCGTGAAGGTTGAAATAGAGCCGTACAGCAGGGATGATGCAGCAAGGCCTACTGACATGAACTCCGAGCTTGTGAAGCTGCTTGCCGCGAAAATATACAAGCTGAGGGGAGTTAAGATAACTCCTGTCGGCATAGGCGGCGGCACGGTGGCAAGATATTTCAGGGAAGGAGGAATGCAAACAGTTGTATGGAGCACGCTGGAGGATGTGGCGCACGAGCCAAACGAATATGCAATAATAGAAAATATGGTGAACGACGCGAAGGTCTTTTCGAACCTTTATGTCTGATATGTTCAGCCAACTTGCTGCTTAGGTGACAAAATGGTTTCAAATGATGCGAACGGAATAAGGTTGAGAAAGAATATAGTACCGTTAAATTATCACCTGCTGATAAAGCCAGACATGTCAAAGGACGTGTTCTACGGCACCGCAGAGATAGAAATTGTTTCGCAGAGAAGTGCAAATACGATAGAGTTGAACGCGCTGGAGCTTGAAATTGAAAGTGTTAAGGTATTATGTGGTAGCAAAGAGCAGCAGCCGGAGTTTGCGCTGAATAAGCGCCTGCAAAAGCTTGTCATCAAGTTGAAAAAATCGGTGTCAGGAAAGGTGCTCATAAAAATAGAATACAAGGGCATTAACAATGACAAGATGTACGGTTTCTACAGGAGCACATACACGAACAACGGGAAGGAGTACAAGCTTCTCACGACGCAGTTCGAGCCCACAAGCGCGCGAGCGATGTTTCCGTGCTTCGATGAACCATCTTTCAAGGCAACATTCGATGTGGAGGTGTTGATAGACAAAAAGCTCGAGGCAATATCAAACATGCCCGTGAAATCCGAAAAGATCGAAGGCGGGCTCAAGCGCGTGACGTTCGAAAGGACGCCAAAAATGTCAACATACCTGCTTTACCTTGGGGTTGGAGATTTCGAGCGAACCACCTCGCATCTCGGCAAGCTTAAGGTCAGTGTAGTAACTGTGCCAGGAAGGAAGTCGATGACAGCAATTCCTCTTGAATACGGAAAGAGGTTTATCAAGTTTTACGAAGAGTATTTCGGCATAAAGTTTCCGCTGCCAAAAATGGATTTCATAGCAATACCGGATTTTGCTGCTGGCGCCATGGAAAACTGGGGTGCAATAACATTCAGGGAGATAGACCTGCTTGCAGACAAGGACACATCGCTTGCAAACAAGCAGAACATCGCAATAACAGTTTCGCACGAGCTTGCCCACCAGTGGTTTGGCGATCTTGTGACCATGGCGTGGTGGGACGACCTCTGGCTTAACGAGAGCTTTGCAACATTCATGAGCTACAAGGCTTCGAACGCCGAATATCCGGAATTCAAGCTTGACATTCAGTATTTCCAGGACGTAATAAATTCCGGCCTTGTTGCCGACGAGCTTGTCAACACGCATCCAATAAATGTTAAAGTGGAAAATCCTGACCAAATAAATGGCATATTCGATAACATAAGCTATGAAAAGGGCGGAAGCATACTATACATGCTTGAAAACTATGTTGGGGCAAAAGCTTTCAGGAATGGATTGCACGCGTATCTGAAAAAGCATGCCTACTCCAATGCGGTCAAGAGCGATCTGTGGAATGCAATACAAGCAGCGAGCGGCAACAGGAAGATAGCTGGCATGATGGCAGACTGGATTACCAAGCCTGGGCATCCCATAGTAGAGGTGCGTATGGACGGCGACGATGCGATGGTGAGGCAACGCAGGTTTACAATAAACAGCGACATGAGCGACACGTGGCGCATACCAATCAATTATGCGAGCGAGAAGGGGAAAGGCAGCTATATGCTTGAGGAAAGCACTGGCAGCATAAGAAACGTGGGAAGATGGGTAAAGGTGAATTATGGGCAGGCTGGCTTGTACCGGGTTGATTATGGCGACTCACTACTCAACGAGCTGGGGCGCCTTGTAGAATGTGGCGAGCTTGGCGAGCTTGACGCGTTCGGCTTGGAAAACGACTTGTTTGTGCTTGCAAGATCCGGGAGAATAAAACTTTCACGCTATCTTAGCTTCATAGACACCTATTACAAAAACTTTCCAGGGAAGAGCAGCGAACATTATCTGAGCTTGTCTAGCATCTCTTCCCATTTGGGCTGGCTTTTCAGCATGGGCTACGATTACAGCATTTCTAGGGAAATAAAAGAGGCAAGCGAAAAGTTTCATGTGCAGCTTCTTGGCGATGTGGGATTTGAAAAGCGCCAGGGAGAGCCAGCGACGAGCACGCTGCTTCGCAGCTATGCCCTATCGTCGCTCGGAATGCTATCCTACAGGCCCGTGGTAGACTGGGCAATGATGCAATTCGATAAAATTACGAAAGGGCATGCTGTTGATTCAAATGTCAGAAGCGCCGTTTACGCAACTGTAGCATGGAATTCCGGAATCGGAGTCATGCAAAAATTCATAGAGATGTACAAGCGCGAGCGCGTTCCAGACGAGCAGATTCGTCTGCTTTCAGCCCTCGCCAGATTCAGGGGCGCAAAGGCGGCGCTAAAGGTGCTCGCCTTCTCGAAAAGCAAATTTGTCAAGTTGCAAGATTCATTCCGTTTGCCTGTGCTTCTGCTTGGCAATCCGGAAACCAAATCAGCAGCGCTGGAATGGTGTTTTGCAAATTGGCAGAAGCTGATGCGCGACTATCCAAGCAGCGCCAACAAGCTTGGCCGCTTCGTCAGCAGCATGTCCTCGTTCAGCGACGCAAGGACAATGAGGCGCATCGCAGCGTTCTTCAGCAAGCCCCGCAACAACCGGGAAGACATAAAGCGTGAAGTAAAGAAGACCATTGAGAGGCTCAATGCAAACATAAGGTTTGTAAAGATGAATAGCGAGTGAGACGATGCCCGCTCCGGATAAGTATGCAAAGGTAGGTGGCGCGCGCATACACTATATAGAAGCAGGAAATGGGCCCATACTGACAATGCACCATGGCCACAGCTTTACCGCAAGGATATGGGAAAAGGTGGGCACATTTGACGCAGCAGCAAGATCTGGATACAACGTGCTTTCGATAGATTTTCCCGGTTTTGGCGATTCGGAGAAGGGGCGATTTGAAAGTCTCGGCAGCTTTATCTATGATTTCTATAATACCCTAAAAATACCTAAGGCTGTGCTCATGGGCTCGTCAATGGGCGGCGAGGCCGTGATCGATTTTGCCGTGAATCACCCTGAAATGGTTCAAGCGCTTATACTTGTAGGTGCCGTTGGCGTGAGTAAGTACGCAGAACGCATTTCAGCCCTTAAAGACAAGCCAATCCTCTTGGTTTGGGGTAAAAGAGATAACATATCGGGTTCTGAAAATTATAAGATTATAATGGATCGCGTAGACAACGCAAAGCTTTCCGTGCTGGACGGAGGGCACGCATGTTATCTGGACAGCGGTGAAGCATTCAACAAACTGATTACCACATTTCTTAAGGAATTGCATAATAATATAAAAACTTGATACTGCACAATTTATAGGTAAGCATGGATGTGGTAAAAATAAAGAACGGTTCTAATTCTGTCGAGAGTGCTGTAGAGGTAACAGACGCATTGAAAATGGCACAGAGGGGCGCAATGCCAAGCTTTGTCATAAGTTTGGATTATGAAACACGTCGCGCATTCGTTAGTGCAGTGCATTCAATGCTCAAAGAAAACTATAATTTCATTGCAAGAAAGCTTAGGGATGACCTGCGGCACAACGAAAACTTCATGAAGAGCTGGAGTGATGTCAGCAAAGTGTATCCTCCAGAAATGTTGAACAAATTCAAGGAACTGATAACCAGCAAGCCCGTAAGCTTCAGCACTTTTAACAAGTTCTTTGGCGCGATTTATGTTAACAAAGGAAAGGAATCAAAGCAAATTGCTGAAAGCATAGCTGACGACATAATCGAAGGCATAGAATCTGGAAAGCTGAAATCCAGAAGCATAGACCTGCTGCCCGCATTCGTCTACACGCTTACTGACTGGGGGATTGCATGGTCGCAAAATATCAATAGCGAGTTCGAAGAAGACATAAACACATTGCCGGTATCTGTGCTCTTGCTTAAAAGCAGATCAGATTTTTATCTTATAGGCAGCGCAAGGAAGAAAGAGGAAATTATAGAGCGCATATTGTTTGTTATGTACTCTCTTATCTTCTTCATATTTCCCAGCAGCAATACAAAGAAGCGCGACGATAATATGAGTGCTTATGGCTAGAGGTGCGTGTTTTAATGCGTGGAGGCGGGGAAGGCGCGGAATTGAAACGCCTTGAAGAGAGCAAGCTTAGTGTTGAGCATCTGAAGATAATGCTCATATCTGGCATAAGCTTCTTCACAGACGCGTATGATCTTTTTGTGATAGGTGTAGTGCTGATAATGCTTAGACAGGTCTACTCTCCATCGCCATTAATGATAGGCCTGCTGGCAAGCTCTGCATTGTTTGGCGCGGTGATCGGACCAACAATCTTTGGATATTTTGGAGACAAGTTTGGGCGTAAATATACCTATTGGGTAACAATATCGATACTTGCGGTGGCTGCACTTGGCTCCGCTTTTTCGCCAACGCTCCTCATACTGGTTGTTTGGAGGCTTGTGCTTGGCATAGGCATCGGGGGAGACTATCCGCTGAGCTCAACCATAGTTGCCGAATACGCCAACAAAGTAGACCGTGGCAAGCTGGTCGCATCTACGTTTGCGATGCAAGGCTTTGGCATCGTCGCAGGGATAATACTGGCGCTTGCCTTGATCTATGGCGGTGTTCCAAGCCAGCTTGCTTGGCGTGTGCTGCTTGCAGCTGGCGCCATCCCTGCACTTCTGGTGATTCCCGCAAGGAGAAAGTTAAAGGAGACCGTATGGTACTCCAAATTGACAGAGCTTAAAGGCGCGGCAGTGCAAGCCAACGCAACGCTTAGGGACATAATACGAAAGCGTCCAAGCATACTTGTGGGCACGGCCCTTTCTTGGTTTCTGCTTGATATAACCTACTATGGCACCGGTATATTTACCCCTTATCTTACGACGCTTTTCGGCATGAAAGGCACTCTTGCGCCTACCGAAACTGCCGCCATGATCTTTCTCATATTTGCCGTACCCGGCTACTGGATAGCTGTCGCACTTATAGACAAGGAAGGCAGGAAACCGATGCAGGTGATCGGCTTTCTGGCAATTTCCATGTCATTCTTTACCATATTCCTTTTTGGACGCTATCTCATTTTTGATGCACTGCCTGTGTTCCTGTTCATATACGGACTTTCATTTTTCTTCAGCAATTATGGCCCAAATACCACAACATATGTCTACCCAGTGGAGCTTTATCCCACAGAACTGCGGGCTCGTGGGCACGGGATAGCAGCCACTTTCGGCAAGCTTGGCGCGGCGCTTTCAACTGTTTTCTTCCCATTACTGATTCAATTGCTCGGCAAGTTTCTTTTGATAGGCGTGCTCGGGCTTGTAGCATTTGTTGGGTTTGTCATATCTCTTGTGTTGCTGCCTGAAACAAAGCAGAAATCTTTGTTTGAAACCTCCAGGGAGTACGAGCTGCATTTGATAACGACTACGCTGTATTCCGAGTTTATACATCTGCTCGATCATATAAGCAACGCTACAAAAATTATCGACCGGATGTTCAGCGGCAAAACCATAACCGAGCGCGACTCATATTTTTCTGGTGTAAAGAGGGAAGAACACGATGCCGACATGAACGTGAAGAACATAATGGAGTACATTGTCTCGCACGAAGCTAATCCAAGCATTTATGAAAACCTTGCAAATCTTGCAAGGAGACTTGATGATATACTGGATTTGGAGGAGGCGGTAGCTTCAAGAGTCAACATATACTCTATAAGCAGGAGCGACAATTATCTTAGGGATTTTTCTAAAACGATAGGTAGCTGTGTAAGTCAAATCCAGATTGCGGTCGGCGAGCTCATGAATTTTGAGGCTAAAAAGGATATTAAAGGAATAAATACGGCGCACAGGGAGGTATCGCGGCTGGAGAATGTGGCTGATGATATTTTAAGATCTTCGCTGGCCCACATAATGAAGCAGAACAGCTTCAAGACGGCAATGGAATACAAGGAGATTTACGAATTGCTAGAGCTCATAACTGACAGGTGTGTTGACGTGATGGATATAATAAGCGATATTGCAGTGAGGTATATCTATTCAAGTGGTTAAGGCGATGTCCGGCAGCACGCTAACTAATAACATACTCAATTCAACGAAATAGGTCTATGGCAAGTTATTTTTGATATTCAGCTTTCGTGCAAAATATTCTTATATGATTTGGGCAAACTAATATCAAAGTGGATGGTTTAATGGACAGTAAGTCCAGATATAAGATAGCTTCGTATTTTGTGGCAGATACCTTGGCACCAATTGGCAATCTAAAAGTTTCTATGGATGAAGACTTTGTTATCGTGCTAGAAAATGAAAATGACCAGTCAGTATACGACCTAAAGTTGATTGAACCTTCATTTGAATTGAAAGCACTGGTAGCTGGCCTTTTGGGCAAGGAGATAATGCTGCAGGACGATAATTTCCACCTCAACGAAGAATTATTGTTTACAAATTCGGATGTAAAAGAATTTATAGAGAACGTAACGGTATGCGGAGCAAGCCTCTATATGTCAAAGGATAACGTGTACTACATAAGGGAGAGTAAAAACAGCATAAAGCTGAGTAATCTCAATGTAGACAATATAAGCTACCTCATGCTAAACGCATCATTTATCAGCAGCGATGAACTTCAATTCAACCTTGGGGTTCTCTTCAATAAAAATGAGTTGACTTATGTAGACAGAACTATAAATTTTTTCAATGGGCTGAGGGGCATTGCCATCAAGCCTACTGGCAGTATCGGGCCAATAATAAGCACCAAGGATCTCGATCTGCTGTACAATGCCATTAGACCCTACGATCCCGTTGTGCCATACACACCGGAAATAAGGAATGGCACCGTTTATCTGCTGGAAGGTTTGGACAGGGTGGAGAATACGCTTATCCTCAAGATTGTCGATACTGATACGGGTAAAAGACACAGCTTTAACATAAGATGCTATTCAAGCAATGTTGCGTACAACCTTCGAAACAGAAGCATAAGCAAAGTGTACGAATATTTCTCAAATTATGTTGGATATTATTTCGTTTCGGGCGAGGATATATCGAACAACATGCTTGATTATATGAGGGTGCCTTCGCCTGAAGAACCGTTCATATTCTACTTTACAAAGGTGGGCAATCTGAACGAAGATAAGGAGCTTTTGCGCAATCATTCACTTCAATACCACAATAGGTGGAACAACATAATAACAATAGGATTCAACTTTAAGTTGAATAAAAAAACTTATCTAAGGGTTGAGTAACATCGGGTCGTCTTTTCCGTATCGTTCCTTTCTTCTGCGTATAAGCATTTAAGAAAAAAAGAGCAAAACAAAGAAATAGGTTGGCTTGGAACACCCCGCGGCATATCATTGGAATGCGCACATATGGTACAATGAATGCCAATGACTGGAACTGACCCTGAAGTTGTGATAAATTTCATGAATCTATTCAAGGGGCGATGTCAGTTCCTGACGGCGTTCTTGGCTGCCTGAAATATTTCAGCTATCCTGTCCGGGCGTATTTTGTTAATCTCAGGTATCCGGTTGTCTTTGAAGTTCACATTTTCCAGGTTGCTGAGTTGCATTATGTGTGCAGGTATCATTGCGAAATCGTTCCCTAGGGCAAATATTGCCTTCAAATTCTTGAGCCTACCAATGCTTTCCGGCAGGGTGCTAAGCCTGTTGTAAGATATGTCTAGTCTGGTAAGATTCTCCAAATCACCAATGCTTTCCGGAAGTTTGGCCAGCTTTAAATTAACTATTGACAAGACTGTCACTTTCCCGTCTTCTATTGTCACCTCAAATTTTCCAATGCTTATGCCTCTGTCCAATGGGTAATCTGTATAGTAACTCAAGCGCTTTACATTGCCTTCGATGCTGTATTCTAAATCCTTTGTCTTTATTTTGGCTGCCGAAACTATATCCATTATTGCACTGTATTCCTTTTTGCTTATTCCAAGCCCATTTGCAATTTTACTTTCCATTCTCTCATCTTTCAGTTTTAAAACATTTCATCTAAGATGAAATGAAGGCTAATATATGGAAAAGGAGCATTTAAAAATTTAATCTTTAAAATAGACAAATGGCTAAAGAATACAAACACAATTGCGCAATGGTTTCGCATTGCGTACGTCAAAAAATCTGCAGGTCACTTGTTTGTCCATGCATTTAATATTTCGTCCACGCCTGCAAGAATGACTACCTTTTTCATGTTTTCCAATGAGCGCAGATGTGCTTCCTTCTCAGATGAGGATACTGCTTGCTTTGCGACAACGCTGTAAAAGCCACGGTTTGCCGCTTCGCGTGCACTCGATTCAATCCCTATCTCAGTTGCTATGCCTGTGAAAACAATAGTCTCGATTCCAGCATTTCTCGCCATCAGCTCAAAATTCGTACCTATGAAAAGGCTTGCCGTATTTTTGCTTATGACTATTTCCCCGCTTGCCGGTTGCACTACAAGGTCTAACATACCTTTATTAGTGCCGGGCTGTCCGAAATTTTTCATCGCAGCAAGCCTCGCCTTCGATTCAAAGCGCTCCGGCAATGGCGTTATTTTGGTATAAAAAATTGCAATCCCTGTCTTCCTTGCTGAATCAATCAACTTGTTGAGGTTGCTCATGAATTCGTCCTTATTGAATATGCGCTCCACAAGCATATTCTGTACATCCCAAACTACCAGTGCGGTGTGAGATTTGTCGATTATTTCACTTATTTCCGTATAAACTTTTTTCCCAGCCATGTTATCATATATACTCGTATATACTATATGCCCGCGTCACTTAAATTCTTTTTCTTGAAAAATATGTACATTTCAGCGTTTGGCGGAAATAAATTCATCCTGGCCTTTGCTTGCCCTGTAAAATTCTATAATCGCGTCTATCACGCTTGCATATGACCACGCAAGATTTTGAATCGGATTATTGCCGTTCCTTTTCAGATAACCCTCCCAGTCAATACCAGTGGCCGGGTTGACTATCTCCTGCTCAGGATATGAATTGCCATATTTTTCCAAGACATAATCTATTATCTCCTTTCCTTTATCTAGCTTGCCATGCGCCGAATAGTAGCGCGAGAATTCGAGCCCAAGCAAGAGCCATCTGCCACCCTTGAAATATGTATCGGAGAGAAAGCGCACGGGTAGTGTATTTCCTGCAAACAATTTCTCCTCTATTTCCCTTATTGTATCCTTCTCTATCTTGCCGTTGCCGAGCATCTCGCCGCTTATCCCGAATCTGTTAAATATAAAAATTGTAGACGAGTCAACTCCAAGGCTTGTCAATGGTGCATCGCTAAAAGGCATTCTTGTATCGTAAAGTATTCCGTTGCTAATGAAAAAATCTTTTACAAAGCCAAGTGGCCCGCCCTTGTAGCTGCCGTTTTCTATCTCGGAAATTCTTTCTTCAGAGAGTTTTCCAATCCCTCGTCTGGCAAGCCTTCTTGCGGCGCTGAACGCCGCATATATGGCCGCTGCATCATAGGCGTGCATATATTCAGAATAGATCTCCCAAATGCTACCGGAGGGGGTTATATATGTTTTTCCCATGTACATCAAAAGCGTTTCCAGATTCTCATTAAGAAAAGACATCTCGTTGCTCTCCAGTCCAAAGAGCTCCGCCTTTTTTGCAATTGCAAGCAAAACGAGCGGAATCGAGTCATTCTGTATAAGGCCAGCATTTTTTATCCCCAAATTAACGGAGTCATCTATCTGTCTGCCATCTATAACCCCTTTGAAATATTCGCCATTTTCCCCAACGCGCGCAGGTATGTGCGCTTTGAGTGTGTAAAAATCATAGTCCTCAAGTTTCAAACTCAAAGCATATCTGATGTTCACCATATACCTTTCAATTACTCTAATGTCAAAACTTATTATTTTGTCTGCCGCTTCAAGTGCCTCCTTTCTTTTTAGGCTGTCGAGCATGTCGCATGAGGCCGCATTGAGCAGTGCCAACGCCACAAATGACGAATCGCGCATCCAATGCGGCTTATAGTAGTCGTAGTCCTTTGATGCAGATATGTAACCATTTTCTTTCACCTGCCCAAGCAGGTATTCAATTGCACCGTTTAAGTAAAACTTGTAATCTAATTTCCCTCTTTCCAGCGTTTCAACGCCCATAGCAATCGTCCAAATTTTTCCTGTGAATTAACTTATACCTAATTCATTTTCATTTGATATTCACTATTTAAATATTAAAAACATATTACAATCATGGCGAATACAAGTATAGCAGAAGGTGCCGAAGCGCCTGATTTTTCTTTGCAAGGTTCTGATGGGAAAAAGCATAGCCTTTCGGAATACAGGGGCAAATATCTCGTACTTTACTTTTATCCGAAGGACAATACACCAGGATGCACGATTGAGGCACGCGGCTTCACCGCACATGCAAGCGACATAAGGGCGTTGGGTGCGGAGATAGTCGGTGTGAGCAAGGACACCATAGACTCCCATGCCAAGTTCGTCGAAAAGCAAAATTTAGGCATAACCCTTCTTTCTGATCCGGAAAGCACCACAATAAAGGCGTATGGAGCATATGGCAACAGGGGTATTTTTGGTGTTGGTACACTTCGCAAGACCTTTATTGTATCACCTGATGGAAAAATAGCAAAGATTTTTGACAAGGTCAAGCCGGTCGGTCACGCTGAAGAGGTAATCTCCGCGCTAAAAAAGCTTAAGCAGCACAGTTAAGCTCAGGAGAAGCTAGCAAGGGTGAGCAGCAGCGTGATAATGCCAAGGCTGATTATTATGTAGCCCTGCATAAACCTCAGCTTTAATGACTTTACCTTGCCTGATAAGTATGATCCGGCAATGGCCCCTGTTGCGGCTCCAGCGGCAAGCACCGCCACGAGCAACAGTTCTTCGCCAATTGCTGGGGCTGCGGCAAAGTGCAAGAATGCGCCTATCAGCGATGTCACTATCATCGCAGCAAGTATGCTTGAAAATGCAAGCTTGGGATTTATCCTCCTTATTGCAGTGAGGTAAGTGCCCATAATCCCTCCGATGCCTATGCCGAACAAGCCTGCAACAAAACCTGCAACTGCCGAAATCGCACCGATGCTCTTCCAACCAGATACACTTTCGCGCAACTTCCGCTTTTCCGACGCAGAGAGAGTGACAAAACTTTCCTCAGTTGTACCGTCTTGCACTCTTTTTGCTACGTCACGTCTTGTAGCTACAACAGAGAACACGCCTATACTTATGCTGACAAATCCGAAGACAAAATCAAACGGCTTTGTGCTTACAAAATAGCTTGTTACCGAGCCGCAAACCATGCCAGCTCCAGCGAACAGCGCAATTATGTAGAACAGCTTCCTGCTTATCGCCTTTTGCCGCAGATTTGATGCAGAGCCGGCTGTCGAACTGATTATTATTGTGGCAAGGCTGAATCCGGCGGCTATGACTGGATTCATCTTGAACACAAACAGAAGGACAATCATGATGAGCACGCCGCCGCCTATGCCGACAAGGTTGCCTATGGTGCCGACGGTCAATGCCGTAATAAACAGCAGCGCTATTTCATATTGGACAAGCATGTAATAATATAAGCAGCTTCAATTTAAAAGCACTAGGGATTTGTACTCTTCATCTAGCTAGCTGCGTTATCTCGCTCTTGAGCATGCTCAATAGCATCTCGTCGCCTTTTGATTCAAGCAAATCTTTTATAAAGGTGTCAGGATCCTTCTTGTATTTCATTATATTCTGGAAACTTTTCTCCACATTTTTGTCAATAATCTCGGAGGGCTTTACCTCTTCAAGCATGTAATCCAGCCTTCCTGTGTTTATCTTGCCTGAAAGGCCTATATACGCTACAGCAGTAACTATCTTTTTCTCATCTATCTTGTTCTTGTTTGCATACAGCTTCCTGTAAACCGAAAGCTGGCGTTTATGCTCGCCAAGATAATCGGTGGTTTTGTCAGTTTTATAATCTATTATCAGGCGCCTTCCGTCAACGCATTCATATACCGCATCAACGGTCCCGGTGATTGTCACTGAGTCGACGCTTCTGAATATGCTGCCTGCCGCCGCGTCTATCTTCTCCTCTGCGGCAATCTGCCTTGCACCGTACTCTTTAATTATCTGCGCGTTTATGCGCCTTATATTCTCAAAGTACTTGCGCTCAACTTCATCAAGCTCATTCTCATTCAGCGTGCCGTTGAAGAGCCCTTCGGCTATTTTATGAACTCTGGCACCAAGACTCAACTGTCTGCTTATGACAGGCAGCTTGAGTATGTAACTTTTCATAAATCCATACGGATCGCGCGCCGCCTCGACAAGCGAAAACGAAAGCCTATCGAGCTTTTTGAAATATGTACTTATCATATCAAGAAGCCATGTGTCATGCCTTTTGAGCAAAGCACTTGCGTCATCGCGCCTGCCAGCTACAAACATTGCATAAGCCTTGTCATAGTTTCTGTTCAATGGCTCTGGCTCATCATCCGTGGCAAGTTCAGCCTTCTCTGAAAGCCCGTCAACATAATACCTTTTCTCAAGCTTTGGTGTGACTACAATATGCAAGCTTTGTCGTGCCCTAGTGAACGCGACAAAGTCGATTCTTGATTCCTCCCCTTCGAGCTCGCGCCTTATGTCTATTCCAAACGACGACTTTATTATTGCGTACACGATTGCATCTATAAAGCTGAATCTTTCGCTCGTTGTCTTTGGCACGTATATCACGTTGTCGAACTCAAGCCCTTTCGCCTTGTGCGCGGTTGTAAGCACAAGATTGCTGGGTTTTCCAATAGGCTCGTAGTCCTCTTCCGTGACCGCAAGGAAATGGAAAAGATCTTCACGATTCAGTTTGCCGACGGTTTCAAAGAATTCTCTTACGTTGTTGGCCAGGGCAGAAGCTGTTACAAAATAATCTTTTCCTATGGAAAGCGATATTGGCATTATCACGTCAGCGAATATTCTCTGCAGGTCCTCTATACTCTTAAGGCTTTCCTTCATCTTGAAAAACGGAAGAGTAGCGCTGTGGTTCAAATCTGATTTCTCATTTTGGGCTTTCTCTGCTATTTCCAAAGCTTCCTTAAGCTGCACGCCGGAAAAGGGCGTTATAAGCGCGTTCAGCACGTCCTCCTTGTTGTCGTACATGAGCCCGCGTAAAAATTTTATTATCTCCCTCTTCGCGCCGTTAGATGTAGCGTTGCTTATAGTGCTCGTATAATCGACGCCCTTTGAATCAAGGATCCTTGAAATGGAGATGAGCTGGCTGTTGGTTCTTGTTATTATTGCCGTGTTGCCAGCACCTGCAAGGCCGATGGCAAGTTTCACTGCTGCAATCTCTGGCCTGTCTGCAACGAAAAGTTTCACCTTTCCGCCTGTCTTGCCGCTGTGCAGGCCCTCAAGCTCCTTGCTATAACTTTCATCGTGTGCATTTGAAACAAAGGCCGCCTTTGCATAATCAAGTATTTCATCCGCGCTTCTATAGTTCGTTTTAAGCGATTCCGTCCTTATGCCGTTGCCCATGAATTTGTCGAAGTTCCTTGTGCTTCCGCCCTGAAAGCCGAAAATCGACTGCTTTCTATCCCCCACAAGGAACAGCACGTCGCCGCTTCTTAGCGCTATCTCCGCCTCGAGCTCATTGACGTCCTGCAGTTCATCGACAAGCACGTACCTGTAGTGCCTCTTGCTGCTGTCGTATTTTTTTATGAATTTGATGAGCATGTCATTGTAGTCTATATATCCCTCTGGCTTCAGCCGCTCGTAATCTTCGAACGCTTTTTTGAAATACTCAAGGAACTTTATGTTTTCCTCAATGGTTATGTTTTGTATCTCCTCCTCTTTGTATATTGCTTTCAGCTCGCGTTCCGCATCGCGCAGGTTTATGGCGGAAGGGAGGATGCCAAAGCTTTTCAAGTAGCGTATAGCATTTTCAGTTTTTGGCACTATGTCGGAAAGAATATAATCAAGCGAATAGTTCAGTGCGTTGTTCGCCTCGAAGCTCTTGTATATTGAATAGCGCAATATGTTGTTTCCCACAATGCTATATTCCTTGTCGATGCTCTGCAAGTAATCGTAAGCGTAGCTGTGGAAGGTGTGTATTGCTATATCTTGCACCTTGACGCCATCAAGTCCGGATGCTTTGAGCCGTTCAGCTATCTTCTCCCGCATCTCCTGTGCTGCTTTGGTTGTAAAGGTTATGCACAGAATGTCCTTTTCCGATGCGCCAGCTTTAAGCAGTTCTACAACCCTATCCGCCAGCCTGGTGGTTTTGCCAGTGCCCGGGTTCGCTATTATAAGTACGCTCTCCCCGATAGCACCTCGCGCGTCGCTATGCATGCAAACCACACTTATTACATCATTCACTTTATTATACTCTGTATAAACGTGAGAAAATTGCAAACTGACATAGCAAATTAATCAATATCTACAAATTATATTGGCAAAGGCAAATATAAAAACGTCAACTGCTGATCTTATGATTCAGAGGATTTGCAGTTAAGCTGACCACCACATTCGCAAGTACATGTAACAAAGCTTTAGCAGGGCACATTGCCTGCTAATTATATTAGAGCTTGAGCATTTCATTATAAAGCTCAATGGTCATGCTTACGTTGCGTTCCCACGTGAACCCCTTTGCATATTTTACTGCTGCTGGTGTGGCTTCCTTTGGATTTTGCATCAATTTCAGAGCCACCTTTGGAACTTCATCTTCGCTAGCCTTAATTGCATATCTGATTACCTCTCTCGGTATATAATTGCCTTTGAGTACTAGCACATTCGTTCCTACAGCCAGTGACTCCAAAACCGGCAGTCCAAAACCTTCGTCTTTTGAAAGAAATATGCATGCGACTGCCTTCCTGAGCGTTTCGATTATATATTCGTCAGTAGCGTGCAGATGCAAAGTAATATTTCTATCTTTAATATGCTTTGCCTTTGATGTGTACTCCCTCACAAATTCTTCCGCTCCTGCGCTTTTGGTAAATATGTGCAATCTAGCATCGTCAGCCGCACCTACTATGCTGTCAAAGGCTTCAATCAATCCTACAAAATTCTTGTTCTTCACATGTATATCCCCAATATACACAAAGTCCTGCCTTTCCCCATACCAGACCTTTGCACGGATAAACTTGTCGTCTATGCCTAATGGTATGGTTCTATACAGTTTTTTAGGATCATAAACGCCAACGTTTTTGACATACGATACAACCTCATTCATTGTCTTAGTGCTGTTCGCTATGACAGCTTCGCTATTCGCATAGTTGGACAGCGTCCAATATCTGATTATTCTGTTAGCAACATTGTATCGTTCGACAAGCTTTGGATGCAGCTTTGCCTGTGTTGAGGGGGCATATTTAGTGATAAGGCGCAGGTCATGCCACATAGTCACCATCTTTGCGTTGCCTTTTATTATTTTTGCAACGTCGGGATATACGGCTTCAACAATGTCGTAACCGCGTACCACTATTGGCATGAGCACCCGCAGTGGTCTCGGTATACCTCCAGTGGCAATCGTGCCAAGCTCCACGCGCTTCTTAAGTCCATTAAATAGCTCATTTGAATATCTGCTAATGCCTCCGGCCTCGCTAAAGTCGAAATCATGCCCAACCAGTAAGACACGCATATACAATCACTTAAATTATCCAAATGACCTCCTTACATACTTTTCGTAGCGCTTCAGTTTTGCCTTGTTTATGCCCTTTGCATTCGAAAGGTTGCCTGGAACACCAAAACTCTCACTGAATACCCTATCGCTTGATAGCTTCAGCAACGCATCAGCATCAGCTGCAAGTACCGAGCTTATAAATGCACGTATATTGACAAGTGACTTGTATCTCTTGTCGGTCTTTGCTTCTATGCCTTTTGGAAGAAGCACGGCAAACGGTACATATACAAGTTCGTCGTATACAGCGCCCCCGTGACCTATATATCCATGCTCTCCGAAGCACTGTCCATGGTCAGAAGTAAGAATTATAAGCTGGTTATCCCCAAAGCGTTTGCGGAGATTATTGATTATCTCAACTGCATATCTGTATCCCCTAAGCGATGCTTTTCTGTAAAGTCTCTTCCAGTTTTCCACGGTGGCTTTACTTGGCTTGTTGATAAGAAATGGCGAGGCCCAATCCATATCCTTGCCTTTTGAGCCGACATATGGATCATGCGCTTCCATGAGGTTGATGAAAAGGAAGAAAGGTTGCCTGAATGACAGATTCTCAACTTTTTTCACTATCCTCTTTCCCCCTTTTTCTATTGGCCATCCATCAATAATCTTCGCTTTAGCCTTCTTAATAATGGCAAGTGGGGAATAGATGGCGGAAGTCGCAAGCGCATTTAGAAACAGCTTTGGATTATCCTTGAGAACCGCTTTAGCAAGGCTAACAATATCTGCTCCGTATATATTCCGATATTTACTTATCAGCGGCTTCAGCCTTCTCGATATCTCTATTTTGCTTCCGAAGACATCTGTAAAGTATGGTTCCTCAATAAACTTGCCGAATTCATCAAACCCATAGACCGGGCTCACGTAAGGATTTGCGGATATGCAAAAGGT
>JAGDYB010000003.1:23246-54084 GCA_023270055.1 Microcaldota archaeon | reverse complement strand
GGAGAACGAATCGGATTAGATACCCGAGTAGCCCTAGCAGTAAATTATGCAGACTTTGGTGTTGCACTCATCACGAATGTGTGCAGTACCGTAGCGTAAGTGGTAAGTCTGCCGCCTGGGGAGTACGGCCGCAAGGTTGAAACTTAAAACAATTGGCGGGGGAGCACACCAGGGGTGGATGCTACGGTTTAATTGAATCCAACGTCGGGAACTTTACCTGGAGCGACGGCAGCGTGAAGGTCAGGCTAAAGACCTTACCTGACAAGCCGAGAGGTGCTGCATGGCGATCGTCAGTTCGTGGTATGAACTGTCCGGTTAAGTCCGGTAAGCAGGTGCGTGGTGTATGAAAACAAAGCTGAATCCAGATGTATGCTATATGGCTGGCTTGATGAACAAGCACGTGGAGAATGAGAACAGCGCGATAGGAGTAAGGAGCGCAAGCGACGCGGTTATCGAGCGGTTCGTGCTCAAGGCAATAGGCCTTGGCATAAAGCCGAACAAGATAGTTGTAAGCGAGGAGAAAGGCGCAAAGCATGTTCTTTTCTACCACTCGAAGCTGGCCAGGATGGCAAGAAGCATAAGGGAAAAAGAGACAAGGCTCTTCAGGGAGCGCAACGAGTTGTCGGCAAACTATGTTGCCGGCATGTTCGACGCAACAGGCAGGCTGAGCAAAGGCGTGATGTCCATGAAGATGGATGCAAGCGACCAGCTCATGCTAGAAAACCTGGGCGTACACACATTCAACTCGAGCATAACGAGCATAGGCTCGTTTATTACGCTTATAAAAGGGTTCAGCGCCTTGTTGGACACTATTCAACTGCCCGGAAACGAACGAGACCCTCGCTAATAGTTGCAAACAGGCTAGCGATAGCTTGTGCACTCTATTAGGACCGCCTGCGTTTAAGCAGGAGGAAGGAGAGGGCGACGGTACGTCAGTATGGCCCAAATCTCCAGGGCTACACGCGGCATACAAAGATTGGCACAATGGGCAGCAACTCCGAAAGGAGAAGCAAATCTCCTAAAGCCAACCCAAGTTCGGATTGAGGGTTGAAACTCACCCTCATGAAGTTGGAATCCCTAGTAATCGCTTGTCACCATCGAGCGGTGAATAAGTCCCTGCTCCTTGCACACACCGCCTACCAACTCATCCAAGTGAGGTTTTAGTGAGGCAGTGCCGTCAGGCACTTTCGAACTATGATCTTGTGAGGAGGGGTAAGGTATAACAAGGTATCCGTAGGGGAACCTGCGGATAGATCACCTCAAATATTACGTGTGCAGACGAGCCTGCATAAAGCCTCAAGACTAATTTATCCTTTTTTCTTCTTTCGCCTGCTAGCGCAAGCCAACACACGCAACTTTACAAATCCGCAAAAACATTTAATAATGGACTACACCTTTTTATTATCATGGAGACGCAGAAGAGGAAGGCTTTTGTGTCGGTGCATTTTGCCGATGAAGACGCAGATAATTTTGTCCTATGTGGCAACTCCAGCAAGATGCATTTTCCGGATCTCGAACAAATCAGGAGCAAAGCCAACTATATAATAGAGAAAAGTACTTACGGCACTTTCAATTTCGAAAAGTTCGCCAAAACGATCGGGACCGACAGCGTGCAAGCACCCTTCGGCAGAGTTATTGCGGATGTCAGCCTGCAAGCGGTGAATGAGGAAGACACCGCAAACGTGCTATATGTGATCGCAGCACAAAGGTTCTTTGGAAAAATACTAAAAATTGAGGGAAAAGACATTGATGAGGCGTGCGCTACCATTGACAGGTTTATCAAGAATATATCGTCATCGCCTGTTGATACATCGGAAGAAAAATACAGGCAGATGCAGATACTGAACTACACACTCCATGCCAAAACAAGCGCTATATTCGGAAGGCACAAAAATGAGGTAATAGATTTCATAGTTAGAACCAAAGACTGGGATTCAATAAGAAGAATCTTATCAATTGGAAGCGAGAGCGTGGCATTGGAATTATTCAATTTCGCTATGAGGAAAAAAGAGGATGACAGCAAGCCGATTGGCAGAAGGAAGATGGACGAGATAATAAAACTGCTTTCCGCCGGCAGCGTTTTTGAGAAGCTGTACGGCTACTTCGAATTTGACGAAACGCTTAAGCAGTTCAATGACAAAACGCTGCGCGAAACGCTTGAGTACATGAACAGCAAGATCGCCACCGTATTTGAATCGCAGAAAAACCTGCAGCAAATGCTGATCGCAGGTAGCAAGAACGCAAGCGTAACGCTTAGATATGAGGAAGTCATAAATGTTGGAGGAGCTGCATACAAGGTGCTTCTTGACCCTAATGACATAACGCTGCAACTGAAAGGTCTTAACGAAGTGTCATCATGCTTCACGCTCGACAAGGGGGCAAACTACCTTGACAAGTTTAACAAGTATGCTGTCTACTTCCTTCAAAACCCAAATACGTTTTTCGGGGTTATAGTCGGAGAGCACGAAACCTTAATGGGCAGATTCACTGTCGGATACGGCAGCGGGATTGACGGCAAAGAGGTCATAATGCGCTTGAGCAGGATTTACATGGGCGGCAAGCCATATCCGGCAAAAACATTGGACGATCAGAGGTTTGAGGACAAGGTAGGCATTCGCGTTGACGAAGTGCTGAAAAGATATGCAAATGAAATAGGTGCAGTATTCAGAAAGGAGGGATATATAAAAATAGAAGACCTTGAGCTTGCATACGATGATTACATCGAGAAAAAGAAGGGCCCGTTCTTTAAGATAAAAAGAGAATAGCCAGCAGGGCAACGCAGTACGGGTGCAATTATAGGAAATCGGCTATTGCACCATATATTGTTGCGTAATCGCCCAGTGGCGAAAGCATTATCTTTGGAACCTTGTTTATTGTGTATTTTTTCACGTGCCTTGTTATCGGAGTAAGTACTTGGTTTTTGTGCTTTGCTGCAAGATAGCCGCCGATAGTTATGAGTTCCGGATCATAGGCGCTTATCACGTTCGCTGTTCCAATGGCATTTATCCTGCCGACCTCCTCGACTATTTCCCGCGCCACCTTGTCTTTTTTAGCCAATGAAAATATCTTGTCCGCATTCAGGTTCTTCGCCGATCTGAGTAGGGTTTTCACTCCGGCGTATTTTGTGTCTAGCAGAAGCCTGGTGTAATTCAGCATGCCTCGAGAAGATGAGTATGCGCTCCAGTGTCCGTATTCGCCGCAGGGGCATTTTACGCTTGAATTATAGTCTATTACACTGTGGCCCAGCTCGTGCGCGTTTCCCTCCTTGCCCAGAATAAGCTTGTCATCCGCAATGACTCCAGTTCCTATCCATGTGCCTATGTTGATATATACAAGATTCTTTGCGTTCTTTCCCGCGCCGAACAGCTTTTCGGCGAGAACTGATGCGATGGTCGAATGGTAAAGCAGAACGGGCACGTTGAACTCGTCCTCAAGCGGTTTCACTATTTCTACGTTTCTCAGATTCATCGATGGAGCGTATAGCAGCTTGCCCTTGGCCAGGTCAAGTATGCCCGGCACAGTTATGCCTATGCCGGAAAAGTTTTCTATTTTCTTTACTTCATCGAAAATCTGGTCCAGCATCGTTTCTATTTTTATGTTGCCATAGTATGATGTCTTGAACTTTTTAGTTATAGTGTTTGCGACAACTATCCTCAATTTTTCCGGCCCTGTCTCGATACCTATTACCTTCGCCATTTGCTCACTCACAATTTTGATCCACAAACCATGCAGTATTTTGCGGACAGTGGATTCTTTGCCCCGCAGTTGTTGCAATATATATAGCCTGCGCTTGGTTCTTCAAAATAATCGTTATGTTCCTCCCTTGCCTCCCTTGTGGTACTGCTCACAATCTTCTTTTCTATCAGATCCTGGAGCGCAAGCGCGTCGCTCATCCTCAAGCCTTCTATTACACCGTACCTGTCCTGTCCGCCAGGGCTTTGCGAACGCGTCATCAGATCCAACGAGCTTGATATTATGCCGTGCTCGACCTTTATGCTCACTATCGATGTGTATGGTATCGTGTCAAATTCCCTGTGTACGCCGCCTGGAAGCCTTTTCTCTATTATCACCCTGGCGTTTGTTGCTATTATAATACTCGGCGCTATTATCGATCCGCCAGGCGCTATCCTGCGCTGAACTGCAACGAACTCTATCTGCTCGTCAGGCATAAGTATGTGTTCAACTTGACTTAGCTCTTTTGTGCGCTCCTGGCTGTTCATAATTTAACGTAAAGGTTAAAAAACTAAATATCTTTTGAATAGGGCATGCAACAAGCGTTGTTTTGCACAGCCGTTTTCGACGCGTATTTTTGGCAAAATACGAGATATCTTTCCAAAAGATTTAAATATTATATCGTATAAATAGATGTAGAGCGCAACTAATTTTGCGTTTTTTGGGGTGTAATTTATGGCAGAAAAACCACACATGAATATAATCTTTATAGGGCATATCGACCACGGAAAGTCTACGACAGTTGGAAGGCTGCTTTACGCGACGGGCGCAATATCGGAGCAGGATAAGAAAAAGATGGAAGAGGAAGTGGCAAAGTACAACAGGCCTACCTTCGAGTTTGCATTTGTCATGGACCAGCTCAAAGAGGAAAGAGAAAGGGGAATAACAATAGATATAGCGCACAGGGAATTTCAGACGCCAAAATACTATTTCACAATAATAGACGCGCCCGGTCACAGGGACTTCGTAAAGAACATGATAACCGGAGCTAGCCAGGCTGATGCCGCTGTTCTTGTTATTTCATGCCCTGATGGTATACAGGCTCAGACAAGGGAGCATGCGTTCCTCGCAAAAGTGCTTGGAATCAACCAGCTCATAGTAGGCATAAACAAGATGGATGCGGTCAACTACGACAGGGTTAAGTACGACGAGGTGAAGGCTCAGATAAGCAACTTGCTGAAAACCGTTGGCTACGATGTGAACAGCATAAACTTCGTGCCTTATTCGGCATACACCGGCGAAAACATAAACAAGAAGTCGGAAAAGATGCCATGGTACAACGGGCCTACGCTGGTAGATGCAATAGATATGCTCAAGGTTCCTGAAAAGCCAGTGGACAAGCCTCTAAGGCTTCCGATACAGGATGTTTACAGCATTTCTGGATTCGGAACCGTTCCGGTTGGAAGAGTGGAGACTGGCGTAATGAAACCGGGAGACCAGATAGTGATAATGCCTTCAAATGTGAAGACCGATGTGAAGAGCATAGAAATGCACCACCAGCAGCTTCAGAAAGCTGAACCTGGAGACAATGTCGGATTCAACATAAAGGGCGTCGACAAAAATGCGATAAAAAGAGGAGATGTTGTAGGACCTTCTAACAACCCGCCAACAGTGGTGCAGGAGTTCACAGCACAAATAGTGGTGATAAACCACCCTACTGCAATAGCACCGGGTTACACACCTGTTTTCCACATACACACAGCGCAGGTGGCAGCAACGATAAGCGAAATACTAGAAAAGAAGGACCCTAAGACTGGGCAGACACTGCAGAAAAACCCAGAATTCATAAAGAACGGCGATGTGGCAATAGTGAAGGTAAAACCTACAAGGCCGATAGTTGCTGAGAAGTACAGCGACTTCCCACAGCTTGGCAGGTTCGCGATAAGAGATATGGGTCAGACCGTAGCTGCAGGAATAATACTCGACGTAGTCAAGAAGGAGTAGTGAAGGAGTAACCATGGTAGTTTCAATAAAGATTGTTGGAAGAGTCCCAAAGGACGTCAACGGCATTGCGCAACAGATAATAGACATCGCGAAGACCGTTGGCGTTAAGCACAGGGGGCCTATACCGCTGCCGACAAAAAGAATGAAGATTGCCGTAAGGAAAACTCCATGCGGGGACGGAAGCCACACATTCGACCATTGGGAGATGAACATACACAAAAAACTGCTTTACATAGACAACGACGACCAGGCGCTCAGGCAAATAATGAGGATACCGGTCCCGGACACCGTCCAGATAGAAATGAATGTCAGCTAATCGGTCCAAGGCGTCAGACTTTTATTTTAACCTTGCTTTTTCTGCTTCTTCTCTCTTTTCAGGTTGAACTTGCAGCTATCAGAATGTGCTGTACTTTCCGGTGGCTATATCCAGCGTAAACTCTTTTATATGTTCCAGCCTCTGCTCCACTATGTACCTTGCCTTGTCCTTTATTCTTTCAAAATCCCTGCTGTCCGCTAAACGCAGGTTCATGTTCAGGTTTTGGGGCTCGTTTATCCCTTTTCCTATCTGCGACAATATCGCTATATCGCATTCCAATATTTCAGGATAGTTTTTGACAACGTCCTTGGCTATTTCGTAAGCGAGTATATTGTATATCTTGCCAACATGGCTTATGGGGTTCTTGCCAGCGGCAGCCTCGAGGCTCATGTGCCTGAACGGGGTGATCAGGCCGTTTACCCTGTTGCCCCTGCCCACCGATCCGTCGTCTCCTGCCTCGCAGCTCAATCCTGTCTTTGTCATGTAAATCTCTGCCTTTTCCTTTGAATCGCCGGTGTTTATTGCGACGTCTACATCCTTTCCCACTATCTTCTTTGCATATGACGCAACGTCGGCGCGCACACGCTCTTTTGCCTCAAAATATTCGTCAAGGTTGTTTATAAATTTGGAAACAAATGCTATTGCAAGTGTCACCCGCAGCTTGCCAGCCTCATTAAGGGCCATGACCTTTATGTCTTCTCCCACCTCCGGCTCCTTCTTCTTATACTCGCTGCTGTTCAGATACTTCTCAGTTTCGAGCGTGAGACGCTCTGCGTCGCTGAACGGATAAAAACCTATACCAAAGGAGGTGTCGTTAGCAAGCGGAATTTCCTTTCCCCTCATGAAAAGCCCGGACAGGTCAGAACTCCCGTTGAATATTTTTGAAACTATGCTTACTTCGCTATCCACATCCAGGAAGCGTGTATTTCTTCTAAGATACTCCTCTGTCACTTCCCTCGCTATCTTATTTACGTCAAACCTGATTCCATTGTACGACTCTGTGGCGCGGCCAGCAAGTATTATTTCTATTTTTCTGCCGATCGATCCACCACCAAACCTGACCATCGTTGAACCACCAATTATAAGACCTTTGTCCACGTTGTGGTGCAGTATCATGCCCGTCTTTTCTATGTATTCCCTGCTCAGTGCGTGGCTTACCTCGTCAACTATCCCGTCTATAAGCGAATCTGGATGTCCCAAACCTTTGCGTTCCACATACTCAATTTCGTTGACGTAGCCTGGTGGCAACTGCTTCACGGTTATATTGCTCATAAAATCGGCCTTTACTTGTTAGTAAGGGATTGTCAGGATATGTATATAATTGTTTTTGATTAAAAAATTATTAATGGTAATTATGACTTTGGACTCTCTCGACGACATTTCCAGGAATATAAGGCACATGCGCACAAGCTTGGGGCTCAGCCAGAAGGCTCTGGCAAGGCTTGTAGGCGCAAGCCAAAGCGAAATAGCGAGACTGGAAAAGGATCCACACGGGTTGAACCCAAGTTATGACATGGTCTTCAGGGTAGTTGATGCGTTGAACGAATATGCTGCCCGTGGCGGCGAAAGCCTCATGGCGAGAAAGGTGCAGGACGTCATGCACAAACGAATTGTTTTTCTGAAACCAGGGGATACGGTTGAAAAGGCAATAAAGATAATAAGGGAAAACGATTTTTCCCAGATTCCGGTGATCAGGAACGGCATATCTATAGGAACGGTATACCAGAAGGATATACTGAGGGCGTTAAAGGGTAAACGAATATCGCTGGAAATGAGGATTGACGAAGTAATGAGTGGGCCGCTGCCGCAGGTAGACAAGGATACGCCGATAGGTAAACTCAACAGCATACTTGAGAGCTGGGAAGCGGTGCTTATAGCTGACAAAAGCAAGATAGTCGGGATAGTTACAATATTTGATATATTCGGCCTGTTGCAATCTACCGAACAAACGAGAAAATTATAAAACGTTTTGTGCAGATTAGTTAGTTGCTGTTGTGCTTGATTTTATGGAGAGAGGAAAAATATTCAACAAGCATGTGCTGATACTCGTAGTGGTGGTGGCGCTATTTATAATTCTTATTGCAAGCAGCGGCAGCAATCCATCGGCATTTGCACGGCTCGACAACGCGCCGGTCAGCGCAAGTTTCATAAGCAGATTGCATATACCAGAAAACATATCCGCTGCGGTAGGCATAGGTTCGGCTGAAAACTTGCCTAAAGCGGCGAATGCGCTACCGTTGGCAATAAACGGAAAGCCCGCCGTTGTTTACATAGGCGCGGATTACTGCCCAAACTGCGCGGCGGAGAGATGGGCCATCGTGATAGCGTTGCTGCGTTTCGGAAACTTTACGACTCTTCATTACATGACCTCATCGGCCAGCGATTCTGATCCGTACACCCCCACCTTCACATTTTATAATTCCACGTATAAGAGCAACTATATAACCTTCGTGGGCGTGGAGACCACAAAAAACTATCTTGTTAATGGTACTTACCCTGCACTGCAAACGCCAAATTCAACGGAAAGCGCAATCCTTGACAAGTTTGACCCGCAAGGGCTAATACCTTTTCTCGATTTCGGAAACCGCACGATAATAATAGGCGCAAATTACAACCCAATGGTACTAGACAAAAATTGGAGCGAAATTGCTGATGAACTTTATTCGCCCAACACGCAAATAGCAGGCTCGATAATAGGAAGCGCCAATCTGCTTACCGCGCAGATATGCGTACTGACAAATAACTCGCCGGCAAGCGCATGCGATTACGGTTACATAAAAAGCCTTGAAAGGTATGTACAGTGATTTTTTTGGCGCAGCACAAACTCTGGAACGGTCGCGACATAAGATCCATAGAGTTTTACCTTGCAATAGTCGGGCTTGTTATAGCGGCGTACCTCACCATATATCATTATTCAGCAAGCGTGCCATTGGCGTGCCCGGACAGCGGCACTGTAGACTGCGCATATGTGCTCACAAGCAGCTTTTCTATGCTGTTTGGCATTCCCATTGCGCTTTACGGGCTTGCATTCTTCGCAATGGAAATTTTGTTGATATTGTTTGACTGGAAGTGGGATCTGCTTTACCTAAACGCGCTAGGTATTACGTTTGTCGTATATCTGCTGTACGCGGAATATGAGCTTGGAAAAATATGTATATATTGTACGGCAGTACATATTTTAGTTATATCCTTGCTAATTTTATCTGCATTGAATCTTAGGAGAAAGTAAAATGGTGAAAGAATGGAGAAAAACAAGTTGCTTTCACGAACTGTGAAAGACATAAAACTGAAAAAGGGAATGAAAGTAAGCGAACTTATAGAGGCTATGGATTCGGTAGGCGGTTTTTCCGCGCAGCACCTAGTCAAGGGAATCAGGATAATGAAGGAAATGATGGATGAAAACGCGTACACGTTCCTTTCGTTTCCGGCAGACATAATTGCTACCGGTCTGAGAGGCATGATCGCACAGTCCGTGAAATACTTTGATGCAATAATAACCACTGGCGGGACGCTAGACCACGATCTTGCAAAGGCTTACGGAGGGAAGTACAGCATAGGGAGCTTTGAGGCAGACGATGCCGAGCTGCACAGGCAGAACATATACAGGCTAGGCAACATATTTATAGGCAGGGACGAGTACGGGCTTGCTGTTGAAAAATATTTCAACGAGATTATGGGCGACATATACAAGTCAAAGGACTACAAGAAAGAGTATAGCGCAAGCGAGCTAATAAGCGAGTTTGGCAAGCGCATCGAAGACAACGATTCCATAATACGGCAGGCGTACCTGCACAAGGTGCCCATTTTCAACCCCGGCATACTCGACGGGGCATTCGGAACGCAGCTTACCATATTCTCGCAGGACCATGATTTCAAGCTTAACTTAATAAAGGACGAGCTCGAGCTGAGCAACATAGTGTTCGACAACAAGAAGACGGGAGCGCTGATGGTTGGCGGGGGCATAAGCAAGCACCACGTGATATGGTGGAACCAGTTCAAAGGGGGGCTTGACTACGCGGTATATATTACTACTGCAACACAGTTTGACGGCAGCCTTTCCGGGGCAAGACTTACGGAAGCGGTGTCTTGGGGCAAGGTCAAGGAGAAGGCGAAATATGTAACCATCGACGGTGATGCAACCATAATATTGCCGGTAATGTTTTCAGCGCTTGACATGATATAGTGTGACTAGGCTTTCAAAAGGCGAAATGAAAGAATAAATATTTATGCTCGGGCTGATTAAGAATATCAAGCGGTAGTGAAATGGGAGACAGGCCTAACATAGTTTTTGTAGTGATGGATACCGTTAGGGCTGACCAATTGGATGTGTATGGCGGCAGCGTGAAAACTTCGGCAATCAAAGGCATGGCAAAGAAGGGGCTTGTTTACAACCAGGCAATAGCGCCAGGCACGTATACCGTGCCTTCCCACATATCTATGTTTCTGGGCAAGCGCGCCAGGGACGTTGGCACAATAATGACAAACCAGTTCAAATATAGCGAAAAGTTCACCGACCCGCTCAGGAAAAAGAATGTATTCATAAAAAGAGGGGAGATGACGCTTGCAAGAAAGCTTTCCTACCTTGGCTATAGCACGGCGCTGTTCTCTAACAATCCATTTTTATCCGAGACCACAGGTCTCGCTGAAGGCTTTTCCCACGTTGAGGATTTGTGGTTCAAAAACAATATAGAATCGAGCAAAAAGAAGGTCAAGTTTGTTTTAAATCTCATACAGAATGATATAACACGAAGGCATCTTATAGACCTTGCCTATTCTATCAGCTTCATGCTCCCCAGAAGCGTGGTAGACAGCATGTATATAAACTTGCGCAAAAAGCTCGACAGGCACTTTTCAGTCGATTCAAAGTTTTACAACATGGACAAGGGTGCCGAAGTGACGAATGCGATGGTGGACAGTTATCTTGAGGGGCAGAACCCAAATAACCAATTTATCTTCCTGAACTATATGGAAGCGCACGAAGGTTATCCAACGAACCTCATAACAGACGAGTATGTCGAACAGGATAAATGGCTTTACCTGTCAAAGATAGAAAGTGCGGAAAAGGTAGATTATATACGCAGGGCATATGGGCTCAGGATAAAATATCTTGACAAAAAGATCAAAGGCCTCTTGGATATCCTCAGAAAAAGAGGCATACTTGAAAATGCAGTTGTCATACTTACGAGCGATCATGGCCAGGCGTTCATGGAGCATGAGGACATGTACCACAACATGTTCCCGTATAGCGAGGTTTCGAGGGTTCCGCTGATAATAGGGAGATACGTGTCCGGCAAACAGGTTGGCACTGCAGAAACGGTTGACGCACCGGTAAGCTTGCAGTCGTTGCATAGGGCAATAGTTGAAATAGGATATGGAAGATATGACATGCCTGATGGAAATCTAGAATCGAAATATGTATTCTCGGATCATCTGGGCATTGTGGAAGTTTGGGACACTTATCTTTTGAAACTTCTGAAGAACAAGTCCGAATATGCGAGGCGCATATATGCGACGAAAAGGCAT
Source organism: Microcaldota archaeon (assembly GCA_023270055.1). Taxonomy (GTDB): domain Archaea; phylum Micrarchaeota; class Micrarchaeia; order Micrarchaeales; family CABMGC01; genus JAGDYB01. The sequence goes on along the minus strand of JAGDYB010000003.1, from coordinate 42,569 downwards.
TTCAGCAATTTCGCCTCGGCAGTGTATTACAAGGATTTCAAGCTCATACATTATCACTCCGGCGATCTGAAAGATCAGCTTTTTGACTTGGAAAACGACCCTGAGGAAAGAGAGAATGTTATAGATTCCAACAGGGAGCTCGCGCATTCGCTTGTTCGCGTAGCCTGATTTTTTGCAATTAGTTTTATATGTTTTATCATAAAAAGATAAAGTATAGGCAACAGTTTATCCGTGATATAATGGCAAATGAAATTTCGCCCGATGATGAAGAGTTATTAAGATTCATAGAATCCGCAAGACCGAAGATATACGTTGTGGGTGCTGGCGGAAGCGGGTCTAACACAGTTACGCGCATGGCGGAGATGAATCTTGAAGGTGTAACGCTTGTCGCGATGAATACCGACGCGCCGCATCTTGCAAAAACGAAGGCCACAAGGAAAGTGCTGCTTGGAAAGAAGGCAACACGGGGTCTTGGCGCTGGCAGTGATCCAAAATTGGGCGAGGAAGCGGCAATAGAGAACAAGGATGACATAAGGCATTTGCTCAGCGACGCGCAGCTTGTATTTGTCACATGCGGATTAGGCGGCGGCACGGGCACTGGCTCGGCGCCTGTGATAGCACATGAGGCAAAGGAGATTGGAGCGCTCACCGTTGCAATAGTGACGTTGCCGTTCTCTACAGAAGGGAAGTTGAGGATGAGAAATGCAATTGATGGGCTTAACAAGCTCAGGAAGGTGACTGACACAACGATAGTCATACCAAATGACAAGCTTCTTGCCGTGGCTCCCGACCTTCCCCTTAACATGGCTTTCAGGGTTAGCGATGAAGTGCTGGCAAACGCGACTAGGGGCATAGTGGAGATGGTTACAAAGCCTGGTATGGTTAATCTCGACTTCGCGGATCTCAAGAGTGTACTTAAGGATTCGGGATACGCGATGATTGGCATAGGCGAGGCAACAAGCACGCAGACGACAAACAGAGCTTCGGTAGCTATAGAAAACACGCTCAAAAGCCCGCTGCTTGATGTAGATCTTTCAAAGGCAAAGAGGGCGCTTGTAAACATAATAGGCGGCGAAGACCTGACGCTAAGGGAAGCAGAGATGGTTTTCCAGGAAGTTTCAGGGAGGATAAACGACGACGCAATGCTCAAGTGGGGTGCTAGAATTGATCCGTCGATGCAGAAGAGTGCCATAAAGGTAATGGTAGTCATGGGCGGCGTTGAATTTCCTGAGTATTCAGAAATGGGAATGAAAAGAACTTCCGGCAAGAGTGAAGACATAGACCTTGACAAGATTTTTGAGGACAAATAGCGGGGTTGATTTTCTTGGACATTGTAAAGAGTATTAAGGAATTTTATCTCAATTCGAAGAGAGTAATAAACGTAAGCTACAAGCCAACAAACGACGTTTTCAAAAGGACGCTGAAGATCGTAGTCATAGGCATACTCATCATAGGAGCAATGGGTTATATCATATCCACGCTTATAGGTTTTGTGCTGCCGTGAAGGCAATGCAGACCCTTTTCATGCTGATGCGAAGATGGAGATAGAAATAGATTATACAAGGCAAGCGCAGGACAATGCAGAAGAGTATTTTGAAAGGGCGAAAAAAGCCAAAAAAAAGTATGAGGGCGCGCTTGAATCTGCTGCCGAGCTGGAGCGAAAGCTGGAAAGCATGAAAAAAGAGGAGGAGAGCAGGGAAAGCACGCTGAAGCAAAAGCAGGCGAAGGCAGCGGAAGGGGAATGGTATGAGAAGTTTTACTGGTTCAACACAAGCGGAGGATATCTGGCGATAGGGGGTAGGAACGCGGTACAAAACGAGGAAATAAACTCCAAATACTTCGAGAAGGGCGACCTTTTTTTTCATGCTGACATATACGGCGGCTCGGTAGTAATACTAAAAAATGGGGAGGCTGCCGACTTAGAAAGCAAAAAGCAGGCGGCGCAGTATGCTGCGTGCTTTTCAAGAGGGTGGCAAAGCGGGCTCAGCACCCTTGACGTCTACTCACTGAAAAGAGAACAGGTAAGCAAATCCCAAGACAGGGGCTCGCTTCAGACAGGCGGCTTCGCAATGAGCGGCGAAAGGGAATGGTACAAGAGCATGCCGCTTGTGCTTACAGTTTATTTTGACAAGAAACTCATTGTTGTGCCCGGGGAATATCAAGCTAAAGGCGGAACTGAGACAGTAATTCTCACGCCTGGAAACGGCAAGAAAACAGAAGCGGCGAAATACATAAGCAAAAAACTTGGCTTTGAAGATATAGACTATATAATGGCACACATACCGACTGGGCCGTTTTACTTCAAATAGGCACAGAAGGCAGTTTATGAAATGAAGGATCTTATAAGCGCCGCCACTTGCCTGGCGCCTGCATGTGAAGCTCCCTTTTTTCTTATGTGAAATACGTATGGTACTTCGCCTATTTTTATTTTACCATATGGTATGCATTTTAGTAGATCGAAAAGCACCTTGAATCCGGGACCGACAAACCTTTTTTTGTTTCTTGCGTACGTGCGCTCAAACATTGATTTTTCGAAACCAAAATATCCTGAAAAAATGTCTCCACATCTTGCCGCACCCCTCAAGAACAAAACCGCATAGGCAACATACATAAGCAGCCTGGATATTATTCGCCTGTGTAGCGCCCAATTTGTTACGTCGGCCCTAGTTGCAACGACAAGTTCATAGCCTTCGGCAAGCTTTTTCGAAATATCCTGTATCTTTGATATTGGATGCTGAAGATCCGCGTCCATCACGATCACGTACCTTGTTTTTGCAAGGGATATGCCGTAAATAACACTGCTTGTGAGGCCGCGCTGAAGCCCAAGCTTGTGCCTGCTCACAATCTTGACGCGCCTGCGGGCACCTTTGAAATTGTGTAACACCGCGGTTGCAGCCGCAATGGTAGAATCATCTGGAGAATCGTCAACGACAATGAGATTTATTCCTGGGTACCTGCCAAGAAGCAGTTTTAGCAGAACGCCTATGTTGTCCTTTTCCTTGTATGTCGGAATGACAACGGTTATGTTCTCGTATTGCATTGCCAAAAAATCACTTTGCAAACATGCTTGCGTATGCAAGAATCGCTTTGAGCCATGTGCCAAATACTGGTATGCCGCTGCTCAAGTTGTTGAGCACGCTTATTTCATAGTGCGATATTGCTCTCATGCTTCCAAGAAGCGCAGGATAAACGAACAATAGCAGCACTATACCTATTGCGAGTTTTGGAATTCCGCCAATGCCGCTTATCACGACCAGGACAAAGATTGCAAAAAGCACGAAATTTACAGCTATAAGCCTAGCTATATTGTAGCCTAATCGTATGCCGAGGCTCTTTCTCATGTAGCTTATCAATAAGTAGTCGCTAACTATACTCCCTAATATGAATGTTGCAAGTATCAAGCCTACAGCATAAAATTTAGGAACGAGAAGAAGGATGAAAACAAGCTGTATGGCGCACGAAATCGCAGTATACTTGAACAGCTCCTTTAGTTTTCCATAACTTACCATGAGCGAGCTGCTGTACGCACCGACTATGCCTATCAATATTCCTATGCTTATAAGTGCCATGTAAAGCGAAGCATCGCTGTATGAGGATGTGAAAAGTATAGGAATTAGAATATTGGAAAATGCAACTAGGTACATTATTATCGGCATGGCGAAAAGAAGGCCGAAGTACACTGAGTAGTTGAACACTTTCCCTATCTTATTCTTTATGTTAATGTGCGCGAGTGTTGTGGAAAACGTCGGCACAAGCACCACGCCTATCGATCCAGTAAGTATGTCTATCAGTGCGCCTATCTTCGAGGCAACTCCGTATGAGCCAATGATCACCGGCGTTGCTACTGCACCGAGGAACACAACCGCAAAATTTCCAAGCAGGCTGCCTATTATTCCTGCGCCGGTAAGCGGTACAGAGAATGAGAGCAGCTTCCTGTAGCCGCGCCTGAACTCGTCAAGACTGAACGCTATCTTAGAGCGTTTTTCTATATAGAATAGGCTCAACAGCATTGCCGCAAAAAGGCCGATTATGAGCCCGCTTATAGCACCAAAAACCCCGAAGCCTAGAAGGACAAGCGAGATGGTGAATGCGGATTGCATGCTGTTGTTTGTAACAGACAAAAACATAAGCCTCTTTCCATCGTTGAAGCTGATGAGTATTGAATATGCCGTCGTATAAACAAGCGAAAAGATTATGGTAAACATTGCCAGCGCTACCGAATCCGTTGCAGAGCTGTTGTGAAATATGTATGTTGCGATTGGACTGCTCAACGCTACACCGATTATTACAACCGCTATGGAGAAAATACCCAACAGGACAAACCCATTCCCCAACGACAGGGCGATTTCGTCGCGCTTGCCGGTAAGCAGCAGGTGCGGGATGTTCTTGTTGAAGTAGGCGCCTATGTTAAGCTGTGAAAAGGAGCCAAAAAGACCTGCGGCAGCCAAGGCAAGAATATAGATTCCGTAGTTTGAAGGTCCAAGAAGCCTTGCAACTATAAGGAAGGTGATTCCGCTGACAATTATCGCAAATATCTTTCCGAATATCACGAAAGAAGTGACATTCACACTCTTGATTCCTATGTTCGTAATGTTCGATTCTTCGTAGCCCGCTTCCATCTTATCCTTCTTAAATAAATTGGTATATTTACACTTTGTATCTATCAGTTCTAGTTATTTATCCGTTATTTATCTGTTTATTTCTTTTTGCAGCAATAAAAATGTTGGCGTAAGCGTAGATGTAATCTGCAAGCTTCTTTATTCCGGGAATCTTGTTAGACATGCTTGACATCTCCTCTATGCTTTTCTCATCCAATACGCCAAAAAGCACCTCAAGTGGAGGATAAAGCACGAGCACCAGCACGGCACCGATCAGAAGTTGGAGGTAGTAGTGAGGCAACAAAAGCAGAGGAGACAGCACAGCGAAAAGCAGTATGTTTGACGCATATATCTTTGCAACCTTTGCGTAATGGGGCTTTATGGAGTATATGCTGTACATGCCACCAAGCAGCAACAAGTCCGAGGCTATTGAGCCTATGAAGAATAGAGACAGTATAGCCCCTATTGCGTGAAACGCTGGAACAAGCACTACCAGCGAGACTAGTTGTGCAGCGACGCTTACCGCGGTATATTTTAACACCTTTTTTACCTTGCCTCCTGCGATAAGGAAGTTGCTCGCGTAGGATCCAAGTAGATACATGGAAACTCCGATAGAGACCAGCAGAAGGTATTGCGGCGCTATTGTGTATTTTTTGGTGAGGAAAAAGTATACAATAGGCTTGGAGAATACGCCAACGTAGAACACGAATGGCACGCTTATGAGCAACGAATAAATGAGTGCTTTGTTGAACACACGATCCATGTTCTGCCTTTCGCTGCTCTTTGCGATGCTTGCGGAAAATGATGGCAACAGCACGGTGCCTATGGTTCCGTACACCACAGCCATTATGCTTAGCCCTTTGTTCGCTACGCCGTAGCTTCCAACTATTGCTGCGGTGGTGAAAATCCCGAGGAATTCTATTGCGAAATTGCTTATTCCATTGTTAAGCAGGTTCGTAAGCCCGATTGGAAGGGAAAATGAAAGCATCGCCCTGATTTTTTCTCTGCCAGGTATTATAAAGCTGATTTTTTCATACGCAGACGCTGCCTTGATAACCAGGAAAATTGATATGAAAAATCCGAAAAAATATCCAGCGAGCATGCCACCTATTGCTCCCTCAACTCCAAAGCCGTACAGGATGAGCAGCAACGATACAACAAACTGCACGGAGTAGGTCGATAACATTGAAGATGCGGCATACTTGCCCCTGCCGAGCCCGACCAACGCCGAATATGAAGCGCCATATGTCATTGAAAAAAACAGACTTATCGATGCGATAACAAACGCCCCGTAGGCACTTTGGCTATGCGCGAAAATCGCCGCTGCATATCCGCTGAGAAGAACGCCTGCGATGCTAACAATAGCACCCAAAAGTATCAGCATGCTGTATCCTGTGGAGAGTATGCTACTAATACGATGCTCCTCTCTGTTTTTCTTGTGAATTTCCTCGGCAAAATGCTTGTTGAAATATGTGCCTATGCCGAAATGACCCATCGAGCCTATGAGCAAAGCAAATCCGAACGCAAGCGTATATACGCCGTAGTCGGTGGGGCTTAGGAGCCGCGCTATAACTATAACAGTAAGCGCACTTATTACCAAACCTACAAGCTTGCTTGGAAGCAGCGACGACAGAGTTCTGGCTGCGCCTATGCCTATGCTCTCATCTTCAGGCTCCTCTGAAACCATCTAATCAGGAATAATTTGGAGTTTACTCTTTTAGATATTTTGATTCCGCATTCCTTGCTACTTGGCACAGCCCAAAGAAGCACGACAGTTGTTTTTGCGCATGCCTATAAGCATGCTGCATATTCATCTTGCGCTGCGCAGAGTAGTTTATGATTAGGTGTTGTACAAAAAATTTAAATAGTTTTAATTACTGATACTATGGGAGTGAGGATATGGAAGAGGTTCTTGAAGGCGGCACTTATGATATTAGGGTGGATGCAAAGACACCCCGCGGAGAAGGAGTGGGCAAAATACAGAACTTTGTGGTCTTCGTGAAGAACGCAAAGACAAGGATAGGAAAAGTGTACAAAATAAGAATCACGAAGGTCTACAGAACATTCGCGTATGCGGAACCCGCAGAGCTTTCGGACAACAGCAAGTTATTTATAGGTAATGGTAGCCTAATAATAGGTTAGACCGTTTTTCCTTATTTTGTTTTTACCTTTTACTTGAATTATAGGCACGTGCTTAAGTTTTAGGTGTATGCATGGATGAAAACTATAGGTCGATTTCAGAAAAATTTATTAAAGGCACTACGACGATAGGTGTAATATGCAGTGACGGAATAGTTCTTGGCGCTGATTCCAGGGCAACTATGGACACTTTCATAGCAAGCTCGGAGGCAATAAAGGTTTATCAGATTAATGACAAAGTTGGAATGACAATTGCTGGTGGCGTGGGCGACGCCGAATACCTTGTAAGAATGGTCAAGGCGCAAAACGAGCTGTACAAGCTTAATGAAGGTGTAGACATGTCACCGAACGCGGTGAATTCAATACTTTCTATAATACTGCAGGAAAACAAGATGATGCCGTTTTACGTGCAGGTCATAGTTGGCGGACTTGATCATGCAAACACGCCGTTTCTCTATAGCTTGGATCCGCTCGGCGGCTATTCGCAGGAGAGCAAATTCACGTCCACTGGCAGCGGATCGCTTACCGCGCTCGGCTTCCTTGAAGAGAGCTACAAGAAGGAGAAAACGACCAAGGAGGTAATAAAGGATGTGGCAAAGGCGCTGCAGATAGCAATGAAGAGAGACTCAGCTACGGGCGATAGGATAACCATCGCAACAATAACAAAAGATGGCTACAAAGAGTATTCAGGCAGCGAGCTTGACAAACTGCTAAAGTAACGCAAGCATGCTAGGTATACTTTAGTCAAAAGATTTGGACTTTCTCTTAAGGTATTACTGCAAATTTTTGAGTGGTTAGTTTGGAAGAAGCTAGGGAAGAGATAAATATCTTCGACAAAATAAAGGAACTTTTGCCCGCGGATGCTGGATTTGTGAGGGCCGAGTTCGAAGGACCTGACATAGCAGTATACGTGATGAACGTAAGCAGGGTATACAATGATGAAAACCTGATACGCAACATATCTGCTGCTGTAAAGAAAAAACTGCTTGTAAGGAGCGATCCATCAAAGCTTATGGCGGTTGACAAAGCGGCTGAAAAGATAAAAGAGATAGTGCCAAAGGAGGCAGAAATATCGAATGTCAGGTTTTCCCAAGAATTCTGCGAAGCGTACATAGAAGCACTGAAGCCAGGGCTTGTCATAGGAAAAGGGGGCTCAACCCTTAAGGCAATCGTAAGCGCTACAAACTGGATGCCAAGAGTGCTAAGAACACCGACGATGAATAGCGATGTCATAAGCGGTGTAAGGCAGCTCATGTTTAAGGAGAGCGAGTTTAGAAAGAAATTCCTTATTGGGATTGGAAAAAGAATAAACCAGGTAGTTATGAAAAGCGAATGGCTTAAGGCCACCGCATTGGGAGGCTTCAGGGAAGTTGGAAGAAGCAGCCTGCTCTTGGAAACGAACCATTCCAAGGTGCTCATAGACTGCGGGATAAGCCCGGAGCCAGGCGTGCGCGGCGCTGATGCAAACGGCAACGGAGAAAACAAGTCATTCCCGTACCTTGACAGCGCAAACATGACGCTAAACGAGCTAGACGCGGTAATACTCACGCACGCGCACATGGACCACATAGGATTCGTGCCATACCTTTTCAAATACGGCTACGATGGACCGGTATACTGCACACCGCCTACCAGGGATCTTGCTGCACTGTTACTTTATGACTACCACAAGCTGGTGATAAGAGGAGGGGGAACGCCGCTTTACGATGAAAAAGATATCAAGAAAATGCTAACGCACATGATAACGCGCGATTACGGCGAAGTGACAAACGTAACCGACGAGATAAAACTTACTTACCATAATGCGGGCCATATACTTGGCAGCGCCATAGTGCACCTGCACATTGGCGAAGGCATGTACAATATCATACACTCCGGAGACATGAAATACGGCTTTACCAGGCTGTTTGATGCCGCAGACACCAAATATCCGAGAATAGACGCGATGTTCATAGAAAGCACATATGGAGGCAGAAATGACATAAATCCGGACAGGCAGGATTCCGAAATAATGTTAATGGAAAACATCAAGCGCACAATAGACAGGGGAGGCAAGGTCTTAATACCGCTGTTCTCCGTTGGAAGATCGCAGGAGATTATGCTGGTACTTGAAAATTACATAGCTGAGCTTGGAAAGTACAAGATAGAGGCGCCCATATACCTTGACGGAATGATACTCGAGGCCAGCGCCATACATACCGCATACCCAGAATATCTGCGCTTCAACCTGCAGCACAGAATATTGAGCAACAGGTCGCCGTTCGAGAGCGAAATATTCGAAGTGGCGAAAGGGGAGAGAAGCGACATACTTGACAAAGGACCGGCGGTGATATTGGCAAGCGGGGGCATGCTAAACGGCGGCGTAAGCCTTGAATATTTCAAGGAGCTAGCGAGTGACGAAAAAAATTCACTCATATTCGTAGGATACAACAGCGCTATGTCCCTAGGAAGAAGGGTACAAAACGGGCTGAAGGAAGTGGCGCTGCCAGACGAAGATGGAAAACTGGCTCCGATAAAGATAAACATGGGCGTGAACACAGTTGAAGGTTTCTCAGGGCACAGCGACAGGAGGCAGCTCATGGGCTTCATGCAGAGCATAAGGCCCACTCCGAAAAAGATATTTACAATGCATGGGGAAGAAACCAAATGCGACGACCTTGCAAGGAGCATAGGCATGAGATTCAGGGTTGAGGCAAGAGCACCGATGAACCTTGACACTATAAGGTTTAAGTGATCCGTTGAATAAAAGCAGCCTTATCGAGGCAATGGAAAAGCTAAGGAAGGGCGAACCCATATTGATATATGACAGCGACAGCAGGGAAAGGGAAACTGATATAGTTGTGGCTTCGCAATTCATAACGCCAGAAAAGATAAAGCGCATGAGAAAGGATGGGGGAGGCCTGATTTGCACAACGATTACTTACAACAACGCGGAGAAGCTTGGTCTGGACTATCTGATCAACATATACAAGAGAAGCGGCATGGAGATATTCAAACGCCTAGATCCGTACGACATAAAATATGACGCGTCGATACCGACGTTCTCAATAACGATAAATCACAGGGACACGTTCACTGGCATATCGGATGCAGACAGGGCATTGACGATAAGGAAATTCTCCGAAATAATTGGACTTGCGCAAAACGGCAAGGAGATGGCGATTGAGGAGTTTGGAAAACAGTTCAGGGCGCCGGGTCACGTGAACCTGCTTATAGCTTCTAAGGGCATGCTTGGTGAAAGGGCTGGCCATACCGAATTGTCAACGTTCCTGACAGAGAATGCCGGGCTGCTGCCAACCGCCACTATTGTTGAAATGCTCGGAGACAACGGCAAATCAATGAGCAAGGATGATGCCAAATCATACGCAGAAAGAAATGGCTTGACATTCATAGAGGGCAAAGAGATAATCAGCTATTGGAAAAACGGCAATTTGAAGAGAATGCAGTGATTGAGTATTTACGGGCATGGCGGGATTTGAACCCGCAACCAGCAGCTCCGCAAGCTGTCGTGCTGTCCAAGTTACACTACATGCCCATGAGCAATTATTTTATATATGTTTATTTTAAAATAGTTTATACTGTTCATTATTAAATAGGTGATTGTATAGCAATACTTCCAGGCAAAGTATGCAGCTCTTGCGGAAGGCTTACGAACGATTACGTGAGCTTCAAGTGCCCGAAATGCGGAAAATCGACTATAATAAGATGCAGCCACTGCAGGGAAACATACACGAAATACACGTGCGAAGTTTGTGGATTTGAGGGACCATGATGGGAAAGGTAGGAGTACTTTTCAAGATATATGCTGAAGAAGGCAAGGAGGAAGAGGTAGAGAAGAACATAGCCAGTGAACTCAAGCCGAATGGCATACAGCTTGACGACATAGGATTTGGCATACGGGTTATAAAGGCGTTGTTTATCCATGAAGACAGCGAGGGCAGCGGGAGCATAGAGGAAAAGCTTAGGAAGATAAGCGGCGTAAGAGAAGTAGAAGTAGAAGAGGAAACGCTCATATGATGCGTTTCACGCGGCTTATCCTGTTTTTTATCCTTTTCCAGTGCGTGCCCTCCCAATATACCCTTTTGCATTTTGTGCAAATGTAAAAATTGTCATGCGAATCGTAGGCTTTTGCCGGAACAATCCCTTTTACCGCGCTCTTTTTTACTTTTTTCAGCTTGCTATTGCACATTGTACATATCATGCTTGGCTCGTCAGATACGTGCAACTTCAGCGAGCGTATCACAAACGCCATTTGATGCTCTAGATCTTCGTTGCAATCAACAAGAAGCACATTGAAGCCGCGGCGCTTTGACCTGTTGGCAAGTGCAGTATCGCAAGTGAGCAGCAATGCCCGCCTTCTCTTTACGTACGTTATGATCTTGTTGTCATCAACGTACGGCGTGCTGTAAACGCTTATGCCTGCAAGCCTCATCCATCTCGCAAGCTTAGCAAGCATCGAATCTGCTACCAGCTTCATCACATCAAACAGATAATGCCAGCATAAATATAAGATTTTTCAGGAAACGCATATATAAATTGTTGATAAAGTTTATATGGTGATTTTTTGTTGGGTAAGGCTTTTGAGGGAAGCATAGATTATTTGCAGATAATGGATGAGAATGGAAATGTTGACAAATCGCTTGTTCCTCCTGATTTGAGCGACGACAAAATTGTTGAAATGTACAGGAACATGTGCTTTGCAAGAACCTTGGATGCGAAAATGCTAAGTCTTCAGAGAGAGGGGAGGGCGGCAACATACGCGCCACTCGTAGGGGAAGAGGCGACACAGATAGGAAGCGCAATGGCAATGCGCAGCAACGATTACTTTGTGCCCAATTTCAGGCAGCACGGCGTTTTTCTGGTGAGGGGCTACCCGCTCGAAAACTTTATCACCTATTGGAAGGGCTTTGAAGACGGAAGCAGGGGCCTGAAGGAAATAAAAAGCCTTGATGTGGCTGTGCCAGTGGGCACGCAGATGCCACACGCTGCAGGGCTTGCTTTTGCAATGAAGTACAAGGGTGCTGATTCTGCTGTAGTCAGTTATGTAGGTGACGGGGGTACTTCTGAAGGCGATTTCTATGAGGCGATGAATTTTGCGGGAGTTTACAAACTGCCCCTTGTGATAATAATAGAGAACAACCAGTGGGCGATATCCGTGCCGCGCAAAAAGCAGACCGCGGCCGAAACGCTTGCACAAAAGGCTATAGCTGCCGGTATTAAAGGAATACAGGTAGACGGCAACGATGTAATAGCTGTTTATAAGGCGACAAAAGATGCACTGGCTAACGCAAAAGATGGACCTACCCTCATAGAATGCGTGACATACAGAATGAGCATGCACACCACTTCGGACGACCCAACCAAGTACAGGAGCGAAGAGGAAGTCAATGCATGGAAAGCAAAGGATCCGATAAAAAGGGTAAAGCTTTACCTTATGGGGAAAAATCTCTGGAACGATGAACTAGAAAGCAAAATGAATGCGGAACATGAAAGTGCTATAGATGCGGCAGTGGAAAAGGTGGAGAAGGAATTCAAGCCGGATCCGAAAAGCATGTATAAGAACATTTACAGCTTCATGCCCGACGTGCTGAACAACGAGCTAAACGATGCGCTATCTGAGAATTTTTGGAAGGAATAGGTGATTTCATGCAAATGAATATGGTAAAATCGTTGAACAATGCTCTGGATATAATATTGAGAGATAACGAAAACGCGATTCTGCTTGGGGAAGATGTCGGAAAGGACGGCGGCGTATTTAGGGTAACGGACGGCCTTTTTGACAAATACGGCGAGAAGAGAGTTGTCGATACTCCATTGTCGGAATCGGCAATTGTTGGCACTGCCATAGGCATGGCGCTTGGGGGAATGCATCCGATTCCGGAGATACAATTCGCTGGTTTCATGTTCCTATCCTTCGAGCAGCTTGTCAATCACGCGGCAAGATACAGAAGCAGGAGCAGAGGGGACTACAGCGTGCCGATGGTTGTACGAACGCCGGTGAGCGGTGGCGTCAAGGCGCTTGAGATACATTCGGAAAGCCCGGAGGCATTTTACTCTCATATCGGCGGGCTCGTTGTTGTCGAGCCTTCGAACCCGTACGATGCAAAAGGGCTGCTGATAAGTGCAATGAAACTTGATGACCCAGTCATATTCCTAGAGCCGACAAAGCTTTACAGGCTCTTCAAGCAGGAGGTGCCTGAGGAGAGCTATGAAGTACCAATAGGCAAAGCTAGCAAGGTAAGGGAAGGCAACGCAATAACAATAATAACGTATGGGACCATGGTAAACGTGGTGAGCGATGTGGTAAGCAAGAAGGGGACTGACGCGGAGATAATAGACCTTAGAACCATAAACCCGCTTGACGAATCTACCATACTTGAAAGCGTTAAGAAAACTGGCAGGGCGGTTGTGGTGCATGAGGCGCCTACAAGTTTCGGAGTCGGAGCAGAGGTAGCGGCAAGAATAGCGGAAAAAGCCATATTTGACCTTTCTGCGCCTGTTGTCAGGGTTGCGGCACCTAGTTTCTTCTACCCGTTCCCGGGCTACGAAGAATATTACCTGCCTAACGAAGTGAAGATTTCAAAGGCGATAGACAAGGTGCTTTCAGCCTGAAAGTTGTTTTCGGCTCAAAAATGGAAAATGAAAGGAAAAATGAAAGGAAAAATAAAATTGCGATGATTGCATGAAGGAGGTAAAATTTGCAGATGTCGGCGAAGGTATAACTGAAGGTCATATTCAAAAATGGCTCGTCGCAGACGGTGATACTGTAAAGAGCGACCAAGCGATAGTACAGATAGAAACGGACAAGGCTGTAGTCAACATTCCGGCGCCGCAAAGCGGCACCATAAAGCGTATTGCAAAGGAGGATACCGATGTAAAGGTAGGGGATACACTTGCATTCATCGGAACACCTGAAGAGATAAACGGCGTGAAGAATGCCGGAGCCAGTGCAGGCGTTTCACAGCAGGCACATGAAGGTCAGACTGCGGCACCCGCACAGAAAGCGCAGGCGGCCGTGGAACAAAAGCCGGCCATGGAAAAGGAGATAATTGCAACGCCTGCTGTCAGGAAGCTTGCAAGGGACCTTAACGTTGACATAAGCAAAGTTCAAGGCACCGGACCGGGGGGAAGAATACTTGAAAATGATATAAGGGCTGCTGCTGCAAAGCAGTCGCAGCCAAAACCTACGCCGAAATTTTCTGAAGTGCTTGAGGAGCAGCATAGCGAAGAGATAGAAAGGGTGCCATTGTCGCAAACAAGAAAGGCCATAGCAAAAAACATGGAGGCATCGTGGACCATACCGCGTGCATCGCACATGGATCTTATCAACGCAACCGCGCTGTGGGATATGGTGCAGAGGGAAAAACCAAAAGCGGAGAAGCTTGGAGTAAAGTTGACTGTGCTGCCGTTCATAATAAAGGCTACAATAGAAGCGCTTAAGGAAAACCCGCATTTCAACGCAAGTTACGACCACGAAACGCAGGAGATAATCGTGAAGAAATATTATAATATAGGCCTAGCGGCCGAGGCGCAGGACGGTCTAAAGGTAATTGTTATAAAAGGTGCCGACAAGAAAAGCATAATAGAGATTGCGTCGGAGATAGAGGCGCTGCACAAGAAGATTCTCGATCAAACGATAAGCATTGATGAAATGAGAGACAGCACGTTCACCATAACGAACATAGGCAGCTTGGGTGGAGGCTACCTGTCCGTACCAATGATAAACTATCCAGATGTTGCAATACTTGGCATACACCTCATAAGGGACATGCCGGTTGTCGACAATGGCATGATAAAAGTAGGCAAAGTTCTGCCGTTCTCCCTGTCGTTCGACCACCGTGTTGTCGATGGAGCAGAAGCTGTGAAATTTGGCAATGCGCTGATAAAATATCTTGAGGATCCGGACTTCCTTGAGATGCTTGGCTGAAAGTGCTGGTCCCATGTACAGCTACAGGAGAGGCTTGGGCAGATTTATTGGAGAATTTGGCAAGGCTTGGCTTTTTGATGACAGCATTGCCATGATAGGAAGCGCAAAGGGGAATATCAAAACAGATAAATTAAGGTGCTTCCTAGTTGGAAGCAAATGGATAAGGGAAGTTAAGTGATGGTGAGTCTATGGTCATGGGTTTTGTCCCGGAAAAGGTTGATCTTGCCGTTGTTGGGGCAGGGGTTGGCGGATACGTAGCGGCGATAAGAGCCGCGCAGCTAGGACTCAGCGTGGCGCTTGTGGAGAAGAACAAGCTAGGCGGGCACTGCCTGAATTATGCGTGCATACCTTCAAAGACGCTTATATACGCTTCTGATTTATTCTACAGGGCGCAGCACTCTGAGAATTTCGGCATACACACCAAGGATATCAGCATAGATCCGAAGGAGCTGCTGAACTGGCGCCTTTCTGTTTCGAGCAAGCTTGAGCAGGGCGTGGGATTCCTGTGCAACTCGTATGGCATAGACGTGTTCAAGGGCGAGGGCTTTTTCTTGAGCTCGAACAGCATGCAGGTAAGCAGCGGCGAGACGCTGGAATTCAAGAAGGCAATTATAGCCACGGGCTCCGAGCCAAACACGCTGCCAAACTTCGATTTCGGCGGCAACGTGATAGATTACAAGCAGGCGCTGATGCTTGATCACATCCCAAAAAGCATGGTAATAATAGGCGCGGGCTATGTGGCAGTAGAAATAGGAACGCTGTACGCAAAGCTCGGCACGAACGTTGCGATAATAGCAAGATCCGACGTGTTGTCGCACTTCGACAGAGAGGCTGTCAACATAGTGAAGAAAAGAATGCAAGAGCTTGGCATAAAAATTTATACTGGCGCAAATCCAGTATCGCACGATTCGACAAGCTTGACCCTAAGCGACGGTAGCAAAATTGAAGCTGAGATTATTGTTGTCGCAATAGGCCTTGTTCCGTTCACCAAAAAGCTAGGCCTGGAGAATACCAAGGTTGAAATTGATGGCAAAGGATTTGTCAAGGTTGACAACGCACTGCGTACGGCAGACGAGAACATACTTGCCGTTGGCGATGTCATAGGCGAGCCGATGCTGGCGCACAAGGCGATAAGGCAGGGAGTTGTCGCTGCCGAAGTGGCGGCTGGGAAGAATGCTTCGTATGACAACCTTGTTGTGCCTGCGGTCATATTTTCCGATCCGGAAATAGCAGTGGCGGGAAGCGTCGATGAAAAGGAGGGAGTATTTGTGAAAAAATTCCCGCTCAGCGCGCTTGGAAGAGGAATAGCGCTCGGCATGAAGGAAGGGTTCGCGAAAATAGCATATGACAGCAACGGCATAGTCAAGGGCGTGGAGATAGTTTCGGAAGATGCCAACGCGATGATAGCCGAGGCCGCGCTGGCGATAGAAATGGGGGCCACGATAGAAGATATCGCTTCGACGATACACCCGCACCCCACGTTCAGCGAGCTTATACAGGAAGCGGCGGAGGCTGCGGCGGGCAGGCCAATACATTTCTTCTACGGAAAGCAAGATGCAAAATAGGGAGCACATGAACTACGACAACTTTGACGAAGGTTACGTGCCCACCTCGCTCGGCTCCATATATTACAGGCACCATGCAGGGAGCAAAAAGAGAATAATTTTCCTGCACGGGCTAGGCGCCAATACGAAAACATGGGCAAAGCTCGTCGCGCGCATGCCGGACGATTTTGACGTGTATCTCATAGATCTTTTAGGTCACGGAAATTCTGACGCGCCGAGAATAGAGTACAGGATAACAACGCAAACGCAAGCCTTAAGGGAATTCGTGTCGGCGGTCAAATATTTCAACTTTAGCCTGTTTGGCAATTCGTACGGTGGGTGGATTGCTGCGCATTATGCATCGCAAGGCTACCAATTGGATGGGCTTGTGCTTGAGGATGCAGCAGGACTCAAGGAGTATCTAGACGACATATTGAAAAGCGGAAATCCGGAAGAATACAAGGCGAGGCTCATTAAGGGCGTGATGGAACTCAACGGCAACAGGGATTACGTCATAAAAAGCATAGTTGATTCCGAATTCGATAGCGCTCTTGACTCCGACACGCTTTCCGCGATAAGGGTGAAGACACTGGTGCTGTGGGGCGAGAATGACAGCATAATAGATCTAAAGTATGGAAAGCTTCTGCATGAAAAAATACCGGGCTCTGAGCTCGTTGTTATAAAGGGCGCGGGGCACACGCCGCATTACTCTGCACCAAGCGAGGTAAGCAGGGAATTGTGCACTTTTATCGGCTCAGAGTGTTGAGGCTGATATGAAGAGGCGGGAAGTGCGCACCAACATAGTGAAAATATGTATATTTATGTAAAAGCGCAATGGTGAGAGCTTTTTAAATTATTCAACTCCAATTAAATCAGGGTGGTTTAGGTGAACGTAACTAGAAGCAGGGGAAAAAGTGTAGTAGTAGCATCAGGATTGGCAGGGTGCCCAAAGATCGTGCTTAGCAAAAATGTCGCTGTGCTGAAAGACGACTTTGGAGGAAGGATAAGATTGCACAGCAAGATGCTTAATCTTGTCTAACTGTTTGGCATACGCAATCAGTCCAGCAGATCCTTTTCTTCTTTGTATTCTTCTTCTATTTCCTTTGGTTCCTTTTTCATTTTCGGCACTAGGTTTTGGTTTGCCAATATTTCGTACTGCATGCTGTAGCGCATGTCAAAGTTCCTGACGCCGAGATGGCCCACCAGGACATCTTTTATGCCTATTGTGGTTGTTTTTATAACCTTGAGATTATCTGACAGCCTTTTGACAAAACTGCTCAGATCCTTCTTCGTTTCGAAGTTCATGAACATCAGTATGCCTGTCGGATTTGATATGTCTGCAACGAAGATATATTCGTTGTGCCTGCCCTGGTCTTTTACCATGTCCAGAAACCACTTGTTCCTGTTTTTTAGAAACGCACTGACGTTGTTGGTTGTCAACTTTATAAGCGCGCGCACATTGTATTTCGGCTTTTCCTCGTAATATGTGACATGCTTTAGTATTCCGGTGTCTCTCAAGCGCTCCATTGCATACATTATCCTGTCTGGCTCACGCTTGAATTTTGCAGCTATTGCCTTCAGCTCCTCCCTTCCGTTATCGCTAAGACCAAGGAGCAGATCGAGATACGATTCTGGTATGTTGAACCGTTCTATCAGCTTTTTGCTCAACGGGAAGAAACCGAACGCAGGCATTATGCGGTCCATTTCTGACACGATATTGTACTTGGACATTTTTTCGTCAAAACTTAGGAGGAACCTGTCAGCTTCCATGTAGTTCCTGGCCACGACATACATTACCAGATCGTATTCGCCGTCAAGCGTTGCGACAAACTGCGCCTCGTACGAATTGGATATCGCGTTTAGTATTTCCTCGTTTTTTGGCTTGCCGTTCAAGAATTTTATCAAAATCATGTATTCTTCAAAGCCTATCGCGTCAGGCAGCGATTCCAGCGCCTCCTCGACTATCTCGCGCTTCTTGTGCGGCCGGGTGAATTTTATGAACTCGTACTTCCATATGCCATCGATGTTTATCTCAGGGACGAACTTTAGCCCGTATTCGTCTACCAAGTCCTTAAACTGGTTGTACGCGGTAGTCTTTGTCGTATGCAAGACCTTGGCGATCGTGTCAAAGCTGGCCTTGCCGTTGTAGCTCAAAACTTTCAAAGCCTCAAGATAGCTGTCCTCTCTTGAGCGACCTTTCTGATTGTTATCCTGTGTTTTTGCTTGCATCCTATCAATATTCAAAATCAGATATATATAGTTTTCTGGAAATATGAGCGTTTTGCAAATTAAAAATTGTAAATATATGCACATCAATAATAGTGTGCTGCATACGCTGCGCAAGCGCGTGCAGCATCGCTTCATTTATTACCCAGTTATACTTTACTACATTTGACCCTATATAACTTATTTAAAACTTGCCAACAAAATTATATTTGCGTATTCTTTTTTCATGTTTAGGTGATTCAATGATAGAAGTCGGAAAAGAAGCACCGGATTTTGCGGCAAAGATATATTTCCCAAAAGATAAGACAATACAGGAGAGACATCTTTCGGATTACAGGGGAAAGTGGGTGATAATGACTTTCTACCCGGGCGATTTCACTTTCGTGTGCGCTACGGATATAGAGGCTTTGATGGAGCGCTACAATGACTTCACGAAAAACAACGCGGTGATCTTTGGGGTGAGCACCGACAGCATATACTCGCACAAGGCATGGACCGAAACCTCGCCCAGAGTAAAGCAATCGCTTATACCTTTGGTTGAGGACTTCAGCAAAAGGATATCGAGGGAATATGGATTCCTTAACGAAGAATCCGGAAGCGCGAGGAGGGGGCTTATAATAATAGACCCTGACGGAAAGGTGCAGTATCTTGCGGCATTCAACGATGCATTGGGAAAGGATGTTGAGCACATATACAACTCGTTCCTTGGGCTCAAGTATATATACGAGCATCCGGCAAAGGAGGGGCACCTGTGTGTCATACCGGCGAACTGGAAGCCGGGAGCTAAAGCGCTCGACATAGATGTTGTCAAGGACATAGGCAAGCTGTAGGCACAGACAACGCGACTTGCACCATGCATGTGCAAGCCGTCGCGCACAGCACAGAAGCG
>JAGDYB010000003.1:0-23215 GCA_023270055.1 Microcaldota archaeon | reverse complement strand
TCTGTGTTCATTAGTTTTTCTATATTGGGCTGAAATTTTATTGTCTGCAGAATCTTAGCGCAGCGACGCAGCTGTCGCTCGCGGACCCGGAAGAAAGCGATGCAAACACCATGTTCAGCGCGGTGAAGCTTTATGACGAACTCAAGAGCAAAGGCTATTCGGTAAACATAGCAACTATCACAGGCGCAGAAAGCGAGGGCTACGAGGCAGACAGGGAAATTGCAAGACAACTCGAGATGGTTCTCACACAGTATAAGGCGGATTCCTGCGTGTTCGTCACAGACGGGGCTAGCGATGAAAGGGTACTGCCGCTTGTCGAATCAAGGATAAAAATCAACAGTGTCAAGGTAGTCACGATAAAGCAGGCAAAGGGCCTGGAGAACACCTATTTCACGGTGCTTGAGAAGCTCAAGGAGCCGCACTATGCAAGGATAATTTTCGGCATACCTGCACTACTGCTCCTGCTATTCGCGATAAGCTACGCGCTTGGGCTGGGATGGATATTGCCTGTGGCGCTGATAGGCATTTACCTGGCGATAAAGGGCTTTGGCTTCGAGGACGAATTCCTCGAGTCGTTCAGGGGCTTCGGCGCAAGCACCGGAAGGACAAGCTTCGTGTTCTATCTAGGGTCGCTTGCTTTCCTGCTTGCCGGCATTTTTGTTGGTTATGGAAATTATGCAAGCTATGAGGCTAGCGGCCTGCAGAATGCATGGCTTTACGCCATAGAGGGCTTCCTGTTCTTGCTTCCAGTGGTTCTGCTGCTTTACCTAATAGGCAGGATAATGGACGCGAGGAGAAGCAGGTACGTGTTCAGGAACTTCAAATATGGCATGTACATAGGCTCTTCCATACTCTTCTGGATTGTCAGCTACTCGCTCGTGGCGTGGATCATAGGCCAGATCTACTTCAGCCAGTTTCTGATATACATAATAATAGCCATAGCGATAGAGATTGCAATATCAAACTTCACATCATGGCTCAGGAAAAGGGCCGTGATCAGCAGGAACATAAAGGGCAAGGAAGTGGTGAACGAGCTTGGCGCGCTTATAGGCAAGGTGCTGAAGATAGACGCGAGGAAGGGCATGATGCAAGTGAGTACCAGCTTCGGCAACAACATAGTTTACAGCATCGACAGGATTGTTGACGTGTCGGACAAGATAGTGGTAAGATAGCAGCTGCGCGCGGATTTTTTCACGACGATGAGGCGTAAAGGCGCATACGAAAGAATTAAATATTTTCATTGCCAATAGAGATGTCAGCATCGTTGCCTTAATATTCATATCGGTTCCATTTATTTACATGGACAGATTGGACAACGGGATAATACTGCGCGAGCTTATAGGCTTTAGGGTCAAAATCCTAAAATGCAGCGATAAAAAACAGGAAGGCACAGAAGGGGAAATCGAGGATGAGACGAAGCACACGCTCGTGATAGCGACGGAGAAAGGAAAAAAAAGGGTTATCAAAAAAACAGCAACATTTAAGATATATGTTGGTAAAAAAAGATATGTAATAAATGGGCAAGAAATAGACTTCAGACCTTATGAAAGAACCGAGAAGGCAATGAGATTTTATAAAAACAGGGGCATGTAAAATGGTAGAGTGTAACGATCCAAACTGCGCCATACACGGCAGCATAAGAACCAGGGGCGTTGAATTCGTAGGAAAGGTAGTCAGCGACAAGGCTAAGAAAACGGCGATAGTGGAAAGGGATTACACGCTTTATGTTTACAAGTACGAGAGATCTTTAAGAAAAAGATCCAGGATACCGGCACACAATCCAGCCTGCATATCTGCAAAGGTCGGGGATATTGTTAAGATAGCCGAAACTAGGAAGATAAGCAAAACAAAAAATTTTGTGATAACGGAAATAATCAAAAAGCATAAGGGAGAGTAAATGAAAGGCCTGTCATCTAAGATTTCGAAAACACTACTGCCCGGCAGCGTAATCACATGCGCTGACAACAGCGGAGCGGCAGAATTGATGATAATACATATCGTAGGCAGGGGCGGAAGGCATGGCAAAATGGCTACTGCCGGCGTAGGTGATGTCGTCTCGGCAAGCGTCAAAAAGGGCTCCCCTTCGTATATAAAGAAGGTCGTAAAAGCCGTCATAATAAGGCAGAAGGACGAGATAAGAAGGGCTTCAGGCATAAGAGTAAGATTTGAGGACAATGCCGGCGTGATAGTAGGCGACGATTTCCTGCCTGTCGGAACAGAAATAAAAGGGCCCATAGCGAGAGAGGTCATAGAAAGATATGTTAAGGTCGCTGGCATAGCGTCAAGAATTGTTTAGTGGTTGTGATGGTAAGCTCAAAGCCAAGAAAGCAAAGGAAGGCAAGGTACAACGCCGATTTGCATATTATGCAGAAATTTGCTAATGCGCACTTGGACAAGCAGCTTGCCAAAAAGCTGAACATAAAGAGGAGAAGCGTGAGGGTTAGGGAAGGAGACACTGTAAAGGTAACAAGCGGCAAAAACAAAGGCAAGAGCGGAAAGGTAAACAGAGTCGACCTCAAAAACAATTTCGTGTATATAGACGGCATAACGAGAAAAACGGCAAAGGGCAAGGAGATCATGATACCGATAAGGCCCTCGAACCTTTACATAACAGACCTCAATCTGAGCGACAAATACAGGAAGGAAAAGCTTAATATTAGCGGCTGATGGTGAATAGATGGCAAACAAAGGCAATAGCAGGCATATGAAAAGGATTGCGGCGCCGAGATACCAGAAGATAGGCAGGAAAGCTGCAAAGTACATCGTCAAGCCGAGGGCCGGAAGGCACAGCCTTGAGAAAAGCATATCATTGGTTTCGCTTCTGAGAGACAAGCTCGGCTACGCAAGAAATGCGATGGAGGCAAGAAAGATATTGAACAAGGGCGCGGTCGAGGCGAACGGGAAGGTAATAAGCGACCCGGCCTACGCAATAGGAATGGGAGACATAGTGAAGCTTGTGCCAACAAACGAGTCGTTTGCTGTGGTGATTGGCAAGCATGGAAACATTGAAATAGAGAAGGCGAAAGGCAGCAGCAGGACGCTCAAGGTAACAAGAAGGTACTTGTTCAAGAAAGGAAAGGATATGATAATGACGCACAGCGGCGAAAACTTCGAAAACAAGGGAGCAAAAGTGAATGATTCGGTGGTTATCGAAAACGGAAAGGTGAGCAAGGTGCTGCCGTTCAAGGTTGGTGCAGAGTGCTTAATAGAAAGCGGCGAGCACGCAACTGAGAAAGGGACAATAGAGGAGATAAGAAAGGGAAGCAGCAGGAGAAAAATGGAGGTCATGGTGAAGACCGCCTCAGGGCAGATAAACACGATTGTGGACAATATAATAGTGACGGGATAGGGTAATTCAAATGGATGATATTTACATCGACAAGGTCGTAGTAAACATAGGGATCGGCCAGACTGAGCAGCAGTTCCAGAATGCAAAAATGCTGATAAAACTGCTCACGGGAAGAGAGGCGACCCAGTCCAAGGCGAGGAAAAGGGATCCGTCGATAGGCGTGAAGAAAGGCCAAGTGATAGGCGCTATGGTGACGCTCAGGAAAAAGGCAGCATATGACATGCTCGCAAAGGCGCTCGACGCAAGCAATAACATTATAAATGAGAGAAAAATAAATAATAATACGCTGAGTTTTGGAATAAAGGAGTACATAGACTTCGCTGGCGTGAAATACGATCCGAAGATAGGCATGCTCGGCATGAACATACATGCGCATTTCGCAAGGAAGGGCCTGCGCGTGGAAAGGCGCAAAAGGGCAAGAAGCAGGTGCGGCGAAAAGCATAAAACGGTGGAGAAGCAAGAAATAATCGACTATCTGGCAAAAAATTTCAAAACTCAGACGATTAGCGAATAGGTGATTAAATAAAGATAAGACCCGAATTGAAGCAAAAGGGAAGAGGCCTCAGGAAGTGCAGGATATGCGGCACATCAAGGGGCGTCATAAGGTCGTACAACCTTTATGTATGCAGAAGGTGCTTCAGGGAGCACGCTGAAGAGCTGGGTTTTGAGAAATATTCATGAGGTTATGCTTATGGTTGACTTATTTGCAAACGCAATAAACACGATCAAGGTTAGCGGAAATGCTGGAATCGGCAAATGCACAATAGCAAACACAAAGCTCCTGAAGGCGCTTGTGGAGATATTGAAGAAAAATGACTATATAAAGGATTACGAGGAGATAAAAGATGGCAAATTCACGAGGCTGCGCATCGACTTGGGAAACAAGATAAACAACATAGGCGTGATAAAGCCCAGGTACGCAGTTAGCGTGTCAGACATACAGAAATACGAGACGCGCTATATTCCAAGCAAGGATTTTGGCATACTTATACTTACTACGTCGGGCGGCGTTATAACGAACAAGGACGCGAGAAGCAGGCACGTCGGTGGAAGGCTGCTGGCGTACGTATATTAGTGTTGTTTATGAAAGAGATAGAGATACCGAAAGGCGTTGAAGTAAAAATTGACGGCGAAAAGATCAGCATAAAGGGCGGCAAAGGCAGCACGATCAAAAGCTTCAACAGCAAATACAACAGCGTGAAGGTTGAAGGAAACAAGATATTGATAGCTTCGACAAGCGAAAAGAAGCTTGCAAAAAAGGGGCAGCTTATAGAAAAGGCTCTTTACAAGGAACTTTCAATGGCCATAGAGGGCGTTGAAAAGGGGTTCGAGAAAAAGATGAAGCTCATATTTGCACATTTTCCAGTTTCGATAGAATCGAAGGATGGATATGTGCTCATAAAGAACCTGTTCGGAGAAAAAATACCAAGAAAGGCAAAGATCATAGGAGATACTAAAGTTGAATTCAAAGGGCAGGAGGTCTATGTTAGAGGAGCTGACATATATGATGTCGAGCAGACAACCGCGAACATACGAAATGCCTGCGCAATGCATGACTATGACGACAGGGTATTCCAAGACGGCCTGTATATTAGCAAGGAGGAATGAATGTTATGATAAAAAAGAAAACACACCCGAAGTTCAACGTGCCCAACTACGGAGCCAAGGGCAGATCTAGGGTAAAGGAAAGATGGAGAAAGCAACGGGGCATAGACAGCAAGAAGGCAATGAAAAAGAAGGAGGCTGGAGCGAGCCCCAGCATAGGTTACAAGAACGCGGCTGATGTAAGGTTCAGAAGGCCAGACGGCAGCGTGGAGATGCTTATACACAACGAGAAGGAGCTCAGAGACGTCATTGCAAACAAGGGCGAAAAGGCTGAAGTTACAATCGTGTTTGCGCACGATCTGTCAAGCAGAAAGGCCACGCTCCTCCACAAGATCGCAGAATCTAATGGATTGAGAACAGCAAATTGATGGTGTTTAGATGAGTATAAAGTTCGTAAAGCGCGCGGCTGCGGAAATCCTAGGAAGGGGTGAAAGCGCCATACGCTTCAAGCCCAATTCGGAGGCCGAGATAAGCAAAGCCATCACCAGGGATGATGTCAGGAAGCTTATCGCAGACGGCAGCGTGTTCGCCATAAAAGCCAAGAAAAATATGAGCAGGTATGGAAAGGAGCTTAAAGAGGCGAGAACGGAAGGCAGAAGGAGAGGCAGAGGCAGGAGAAAGGGCACTGAAAAGGCGAGAGCAGGGCTTGGCTGGGAAAAGAAGATAAGATCGCAGCGCAAGCTGCTGTCAGTGTTGAAGGAAATGGGCAAGATAGATACGAAGACATTCAAGAGATTCTATGCGCTTGCAAAAGGCAATGCGTTTGCCGACAAGTCATCGTTGCTGCTGCATCTTAGCGATGTCGGCATAAAGATCACCGAAGAGGAAAAGAAGCAGATAGACGAAAAGATCAAAAGCATGTACAAGTGAAGAGCATGGAAAAATTGATTAAAAATCTCAAGTTCAAAAGAAGGAGAAAGGCACTCACCAATTACGCTAAGAGGGTAAATCTCGTGAAAAGCGGGCTTGACAGGATCGTGGTGAGAAAGACGGAGAGGAGGATAATAGGGCAGATAGTGAGATACCACGAAAGCGGCGACGTGGTGCTGAAAAGTGCCGATTCGCGCGAACTTGCTAAATACGGATGGCCTGCAAGGAGCAACAAACCCACCGCGTATCTGACCGGGCTTCTCATGGCGCAGAAAATGAAGGAAAAGGGCAAGAATTACATACTTGACATAG
Organism: Microcaldota archaeon; assembly: GCA_023270055.1. Taxonomy (GTDB): domain Archaea; phylum Micrarchaeota; class Micrarchaeia; order Micrarchaeales; family CABMGC01; genus JAGDYB01. The sequence goes on along the minus strand of JAGDYB010000003.1, from coordinate 17,079 downwards.
GCCTTGCCACACCTGCAGCCGAGTCCATACCTTTTGTGTTCGCGAAGGGTTGCATTGATGGAGGGCTTAACGTAAAGGCTAGCCTCAGCATAGACGAAAAAAGATACAACGGGCTGGAGATAGAGGAGTATGCAAAAAGACTGAAGGCCAACAAGGAGGCTTATGAAAGGCAATTCGGAAGCTACGCAAAGGACAAGATAGATGTTGAAAACCTGACAAAGCTGTTTAATGAAGTAAAGGAAAAGATTAAGAACGGGGCCATAGGTAAGTGATTGCTTGGAACGTCAAGAAAACTTGTTTAATATAGAGGAGTGGACGCCGAAGACGAAGCTTGGCATTGAAGTGAAGAACAGGAGAATAACGAGCATAGAACAAATATTTGAGATGGGAAAAAGCATAAGAGAAGTTGAAATAATAGATGCTCTTCTGCCAAACCTGGAGAATGTGGTCCTCGACGTGTCCTCTGTGCAGAGGATGACAAAAAACAACAGGAAGCAAAAGTTCAGGGCTACTGTGGTAATAGGAGACAGAAACGGGCACGTTGGAGTGGGCGCAGCAAAGGACGCAGAGGCAAGGCCAGCAATAGAAGCTGCGATAAAGGAGGCAAAGAAGAATATTATATCGGTGAATCTTGGTTGCGGTTCATGGGAATGCAACTGCGGAACCAGGCACAGCCTGCCACTCACAGTGAGTGCAAGATGCGGCAGCAGCGAGATCATACTCAAGCCTGCCCCAAGGGGAGTAGGCATTGTTGCTGGAGAAACGCCAAAACATGTACTTGAGCTTGCAGGCGTGAAAGACGTATGGAGCTTTGCAAGGGGAAGGACGAGAAGCAGGTACAACTTCGCGGTTGCAACATACAACGCGCTGAGCAAGATAACAAAGATAAGGAGCGTCGAAAAGCTGACAAAAGCAAGGGAGGCGCAGTAATTACGCTTATTGCCGATGCTTTATATGACATAAGGGCTTCGCCCTTATAACCTATTAATGCTAATCCTCTCCACCGACAAGGCCAGCAGTATACCTACTTGCTGATTGAACAAAATCAACAAATTGCTTTGCAATGTTGTAAACTTAACAAAAAGGTAAGTACGTTTATATATAAAAAAAATTCATAAATGCATTGTGGTATGTTATGCAAGAAACAGCCTATAAAAATCCAAATCGAGAGCTTTCGCTCTTAATTGAGTACTACAAGAAAGGCAACTTGACAAAGACAGCAGAAATAGCTTTTTCTTTAGCAAAGCGCGGGGGCGATGAAGTACGCAAAACGGTCATAGAAGTACTTGGAAAGGAAATAGGGAGCATAATAGATGGATATGGCTGGACTGTGGCACATACACTGACAGTGCACGGGGGCGATGAAGTACGCAAAATGGTCATAGAAGTACTTGGAAAGGAAATAGGAAGTATAAAAACTGAAGAAGGCTATACTGTGGCAGCTGAATTATTTAACAGTGGCGGTATAGGGGTGAAGGTTAAGGCTCTTTTGGCTCTAGGCATGATAAACAGCGGCGAAGAGCAATTTACAGCGAGGCTGCTCGCAAATACGATTAATCTCTATGGGTATAATCAATTTTTTCTTGGGATATTCAACACTCCTAAGAAGTTGGGGCGATATCAAGAAAAACCAAACGTACCTTCTATATGCAACCTTTTTGTAGAGCGGACTAATTTGAATAGGGAATTAAAGGACAAATTGGCAAAATTGTTTGCTGAAGGCACCGAAGTTGAAAATATAGTTATGGCGAGGAATTTGATATACGCAACCAATTATGCGAAATCAGATTTAAAATATCTTGTCTCTATTAAGTCGGGCAAAGAGCTACGAAAATCTTTGCCGGTACTTCAGACCCTTGTTAATCTGATAAAGGAAAAAGTAATCAATTCTGATGACAAATATGCCATCCTTAGGGCCAGCGATGCGGAGAAGGCACTTGGAAGCTTGCTTGCCCGAAAAGTCGGAGGTTATTTTGGAGAAAAGATTTCAGACGAAGCACTTGATGCAATAATCCAAAAGCCCAATTTTGTTACAGACCTGTTTAGGTTCAACAGCCTTTATGCAAAGTACGCACACAACGCACATGCAGTGCTTTTGAACGCAATGAGGGCGTATTTTCAGTCAGGAATAAAGGGTTTTAAGGATTTCAAGTTCTATGGCCACGAGCTTGCAGACATTCAGCTTGGTGAAACCGGCGCAGATCTGATTCACCTGAAAGAGAAACTTATAGGAATAGATAAACTGAGCGCAGTTGCACTGCCGCAGAGCGCCAACAAAACAGATGCAGTCAAGACAGAGATATTAAACTACAAAGCACATAGGGAAGAACTATTCTATGAAGCAAAGAAAATACAGGAAGAAGTGTCAAATGCGTTAGAATCTGTTACAAAGGAAGCATCTGCAAACCTTGGTGCATTGATAGAAAATAGAGATCTTGCCGGAATGAGGGCCAAAAACTTCGGCGAAGAAGAAATGTTAAAAAGAAAGACAATAGCTCTAATACTTACAGAGAATGCAGTAAAATCTATCAGCAAGGTAGACAAACAGATAGAACGCGCAGAAGGGAATATAGACAACTATGACGATCTCAGGGAGATAATTAGGGAAGGTGAAAAAAGCAACAAGGATATGATAGAAAGCTTGAGCATGTTTGACAAAATGATCAAGAAGAGGAACGAAGCACCGAACGCGTCTCTGGCATTGGACAACATGCTCGCTATACTAAGATATGATGAAAAAAGCACGTGGGCAAGCGCAATCGTAGCCTCTTTCACTTTCGATCCTTCAGAGATACTCACGTTTGGTAGGTATGGTGCAAGTGGTGCAGGAAACTGCCAAAACAGCAATAGCCAAAATGCGAACCTGAACCAATCTCTGATGAGCATGCTTGCCGACTCCAACCAGCTCATGATAAGATTTACTAGGCCGGACAGCAATGAGACTCTTGGATTCCTGCAGGTTCATGTAATTCAAAGTTCCGTTGGCAGGATACTGCTGCTTGAGAATCCTTATACAAACCAGCCAGATAAGTCTGAGACAATGCGCAAGGCCGCAGAGGCACTTGCAGTCAATGCCGCAAAATATATCGGCATGGGCATCAAAGTCTATTCCAGCAAAGGAAAGGAAGGATCTGCAAATGACGCAGAAGAGTACACAAATGTAATTATACCAAAAAGCTATGTAGGCAGGTACATTGACGCCATATCCCAAAGGATAGGCAGCGAAGCGCGTGAAGTCGAAATCAGAGTAGAAAGGATAGTGGAAGATGTCGGCAAAGTAAGTATAAGGAGGTAGCGAATCCCCATTACGTATTGCATTTCTATTCCTTTGAGCGCATCTGCAGCTACTTTTGTGTATTGTGATTCTTGAAAACTTTGAATTGATACTTTGATACGAGCACAATGTACTCAAAATTGTACTGAAGCTTATGCAATCTTATTTTTGCCTGCATTACACTATATTATACTGTTTATATTATACTGTTTATGTTTTCATTTCATAAAAGAAAATATGACTGTATAAAGCCGTGGCTCCATCATCAGAAGGATTATGATGAGAAAAAGATATTGGATGTGGAATCATACCAAAAATGAATAAAAAATTCTCTTGGATATTAATTTAAATTGGAAAAACTTTGCCACTACCGCCGTGGTGCACTCTGATCCGTGATTATTCAACGGTTTTTAGGATTCACGCCTTTACTATAGTGCCATCGTGGCGCTGTCCATTGAGCGCCTTCTTGAGACTGCTTATGCTTTTGTCCACAAACCTAAGCTCTATTTTGGACCTTCTTGCAAGCTTGCTGGCTATTACGTCGAAAACAAAGTTGGTTCTTGGATTGCGCTGATCGTATTTTCCTGCAAGATCTATCAACTGGTCATAGCTCATCGAGGTAAATTTCTTCGCGCCGGGCTCCGACGGATTTCTGTCATACACGTAAGCCACGCTGCTCACATTTATCAGCAGCTTGCCGCCGACAGCCTCGCATGCTGCCACAGAGACAGTGTCAGTGGTTATGCCAGGCATTAGCCCGCCAAGTATTACTACGTCGCTCACCCTGCTAGCGGCTTTTATAGAATCAAGATCCTTTACCACTACCGGGTATACATCTAGCTTGCTTTTTAACAGCGCGCTGACAACCTTTGCATTTATTCTGGTCACGTCTATTCCTATGTCATCCAGCGTTGACATGCTTTCTATATCGTTGCGCAGCGAATCGACAAGCAGTTTGTTCATGTATCCGCCGCCGGTAACTATAACAAACTTGTTGCCCTTTGCAACCTGCTCCTCAATTACCTTGCCGAACTCCTTTATGTAAGGCACATTAATGCCTTCGGCGATAGATACGACGCTGCCGCCAAGTGATATGACTATATACTTTGGACTTTTTGGCATTTCAACACCGTATCTATTTCGACGAAAAGATTAAAATAGATGATTATGCGAAAACTGCTCATTTCGAGAGTGCCGCACAAATAGAAATATTTAATATATTTGTGGTTGTAATATATATCGCCAAACGGCCATAGGAGCAGGGAAACGCCCGATCCCATTCCGAACTCGGAAGCTAAGCCTGCTCACGATATGAAATACTGCCTTCGGGTGGGAAAGCATATTGCTGTTTGGCATTCGTGCTCTTTTCCTTTTTGTTTGGCTTCGGTTATTTGTCCCTCACATAGAGTTCCTCAAGTGCAGAAAGCAGCACGTGCTTGTACTCGTTGTCCGGAAGATCTTTTTCATGCTTGGTAAGAGCTTCTGTAGCTTTTTGCCCATATTCAAAAGCCACATGCTTGGCGTAGTCTATGCTTCCGTACTTCTCCACTAGCCCTATAAGAAAGTTTATCTCTTCGCTGCTCTTTTCTGCGCGTTTTTTTGCATATATCCTGTCTATCTCCTCTCTTTCAGCGGGAGTTGCCTTCTTGTATGTATCAAGCATTATAAGTGTCACTTTTCCCTCGTAAAGGTCTCCATATCTCTTTTTGCCAAACTTTTTTTCGTCGGCGGTCATGTCCAACACGTCGTCAATAATCTGGAAGGCCATACCCACGGGAGTGCCTATCTCCTTGAGTATGCTGAGCACCCTGTCCGGCTGCTCCGCTGCTATCGCACCTATTTGCATTGGGCCATAAACGGTGTAATAGCACGTTTTGCTGTCTACGATTCTCATATACAGTTCTTGACTCGCCTTGCCCAAGTTCTTTGTATAGTGGATAAATTCATTCTCTATGTGCTGGCCCTTCACGGTATACAGCAGCATATCGTAGAATTTTTCGAACATCCTAGAGCCATTGTCCAATCCCGCCAGTTTCGCATAATCCTTTAGCATGCGCCACATTGCAATGTGCCCGATGTTGCTTGCATTAAATGCATGAATCCATCCGTAAAGCTTTTGCGCGGCTGGCTTTCCCCTCCTGAGCTCTGAATCATCTTCAGTGTCGTCCTGCAAAAGAATCCAGTCTTCCGAAAGCTGCTCTGCGGCTGCAGGCAGTATTAGTCTGTCAATGCTGGCACCGAACATCTGCCCAGTAAGCATTACGAGGCCGGGCCTTCTGTAACTGCCCTGCCTGTCTATGTAATCGCGCATTATATTGCTCGCACCAGGTTCGTCACCGATAGGTACATATTCGCATATTTTCTCATAAATCATATTCCTGTATTTCTCTATGTAATCCTTGAAGTCCATAAAGTCAGACCCATTTTTATTTTGACAGCGAACCTTTTAAATCCTTCCGAGCACGGTTTTGCATTTGTAGCGCCGGACTTTTGATTCTGAAATGTGGGCACATTATATTTCATGCTTGCTTCTTCTCCCGCGATACGATTTCTACTTCGCCGCTCTTACCGCGAATGCACACGCTGCGCAATGGGCAATCGGTGCATAACGGCATTTTCCTGCAGTAGTTCTTGGCAAGCTCCACGATCTGCGCATGAAAGTCCTTGTAGAGTCGCACATTGCGGGGTATTTCGCTTTCTATTGCCTTCTGCAAAGAATCATAATCCGGCTCTTCGCTGAGCCCATAAACCCTGCTATATACCCTTTTTGTGTATGCATCAACGACAAAAACGGGCTTTTCGGCAGCATACAGAATTATAGAATCGGCTGTCTCCTTGCCGATGCCATCCATTGAAAGGAGTTCCCTACGAAGCGAGCCTGCATCCTTTGAGAAAAAGTCAGCCAGGGAACCGCCGTAGAAATTATGGACATGACTTGCAAAAGACTTTAGTCTTTTTGCCTTCTGCTTGTAAAACCCGCTTGGCCTTACCAGGCGCGCCAACTTTTTGGCATCGGTAGCGTAAATACTTTCAAGCGAAATGCTGCCATGCTTCTTGAGGTTGCTTATTGCCCTTTCCACATTCCGCCAGTTGGTATTCTGAGTCAATATCGCCCCTATTATGATTTCGTCTGGTGTTTCCCCGGGCCACCAGTTTTGAAATCCGAATCTGCGTTCAAGTTTTTTATAAATGTCAAGTAGCTTTGGCATTGAAGCACCGAATAATTGCAGATGCAGGTTGCGCCGCCTAGCGCTGCCGCAACTCACGAGCTATAGTGCTGGACAATTCATCACTGTACCTGTCTTTTCCTATTGTCCTGAGCATGCTCAGGAATTCGGTTTTTCTGCCGGAAAAATACAGCATGTCTGAAACCGGGCCAGGCAGCACAATTGTATTTTTGAGCTCTGGCGACTCGTAAGCCTTTTTTTCGCGGGGATCGTAGTAGAAAAGTATGTTCTCCCCCCTTAGCACCATTATGTTCTCATCGCCTTTCAACAGAGAGAGGCTCAGCACTTCAGCCTGGAGCTGGTATTCGCGGCCCACGTCCACGTTCCAAATGAAGAACACGCTTCCTTGCAGGCTTTCATCATTTGAGAATATTGCCGCGGTGCTGCTCTCAATTGACACGCTGCCGTATACCCTGTTCAGCACTTCCCTTGCGTCAAGCTTGCCCAAGTCCACAACCTTCAGCCCTTCAGGCCCGACGCCTATGTAAAGATTCGACTTTGAAAGTATCTTCGGCTTATCTGGTTCAAGCACGCCAACGGGTCTCGTGATCAGCGCTGCCATGAATCTACTTATGGCCTGCAGATTATTTATATTTTTTGTGCTTATTTGTTTCTGCGTGCGGGCGTCATTCTATCTTAAGCTCGCCACTTTTTATTTTCTGGATTGCCTCGTTGGCATTCATGCCCTCGCATGTTATGTTCATGCTTTTGCACGTGCCAAGAACCTGCAGCACCTTGTCCTTGAATGTGTTGCCATACATCGACTCCGACTTCATCTTAGCTACTTTCTTCACCTGCTCGATTGTTATGTTTCCAGCAACTTCGTCCTTTGCCTTTGCACCCTTTTGCAAGCCAAGTTCGCGAAGTATGAGCGCGCTTGTTGGCGGCGTGCCTATCTCAACGTGGTAGCTTTTGTCCTGCGGATTGACCGCCACCTTTACCGGTATTTTTATGCCTTCAAAATCCTTCGTCTTGTCGTTTATCTCTTTTATTATGCCTGCTATGTTTACTCCCAGTGGACCTAGTGCTGGTCCGAATGGCGGCCCAGTGGTCGCTTTTCCGCCTTCTATCAGCGCATTAATGACAACTTCAGCCATCTCATCACTTTTATTTGTTTAAATCTGATTTCTGTATAACTCTCGCCGTATTCATCTTTGCGGTAACTGGAATGGATATTGGCGCGTCTATCGGCTCAACCGTTATCTCCTCCTTCGCCGCGTCGATCCTCTTTACCTTCGCCTTGTATCCCTTAAATGGACCGGAAACGAATTCAACGATATCGTTAACGTTTATCGGCTGCGCATTCTGCTTTATTTCAAGCATCTTGGAAAGCTCCTCTTCGCTCAGCGGAGTTGGTAGTATGCCCTTGACATGTGGCTCGTTGGTGATGAGCTCGCGCGCAACCAGCTCGTTCTCAGCCTCCAATATGATATAACCAGTCATACCTTCCACTACGGTTATGGAATAAACAGGAAGGCCTGTCTTCGCCACCTTGCTCTGCAGTATGTCTGCCGTAATTTTTTCCTGACTCGATGTAACTCTTACAATAAAGTACACTAAACCACTCTTTATATATATTTATTAGCATTTAAATGTTTTTATGATATTAATAGATGCATTAAAGGTTAAAAAGGAATACGGAGAAAAGCTTAAAAGGTATCTTGCCAGGCGCAATCTCCTCAACAAAGAATATACTTTATTATCCGACAACTCATTTATATACCTGCCGGTAACCGAGGCCACGGCGGGCGATTTGGAAGAGCTGAAAAAACGGTTCGGCGCAATTCCCACAAGGAAGCACCTCCAGAGGCGCAGAACAGAGCAATACGGCAAAATTGTCTCAAGCATAATAGGCAACAGGAGCGGCAACATTACAAAAAGGTATGATCTGCTTGGAAACATAGCAATAATCGAAGCCGACAAGCAGTACGCAAGGAAGATAGCTACTGCTATAATGCGCTTGAACAAAAACGTGGAAAGCGTCTATCGCAAGGCTGGCGCGGTAAGCGGGAGGTACAGGACCAGAGAATACAAGTATGTGGCAGGCAAGAGAATTTATGTTGCAACTTACAAGGAGAACGGCTGCATATTCAAGTTTGACATAAGGAAGGTGTTTTTCTCGCCGAGACTGGGATACGAAAGGGGCAGAATTGCTGCGCAGGCAGGCGATCGCGAGAATGTCATTGTGATGTTTGCCGGAGTAGGCCCGTTCGCCATAGAAATCGCCAAAAAGCACCGAACCTCGCGGGTTGTGGCAATAGAGCTGAACAGGCAAGCGGTAAGGTATATGAAAGAAAACACAATCCTGAACAAGGTTGAAAATGTGGTGCCAGTTGCAGGAGACGTAAAGAAGGTAGCTGCGAAGTATGCGGGTTATGCCGACAGGATAGTAATGCCACTTCCCAAGTCTTCAGAGAAATTCCTTGAAGAAGCGTTTAAAGTTGCCAAAAGGCAAGCCATCGTGCACTACTACTCCTTCACCGACGCAAATGATCCTTTCAAAAGCCTTGAAGAAAAGCTTGGCGCATTCTTCAAGGCGCGCAAGGCGAAAATCAGCATACTCAACGAAAGGATAGTAAGGCCCTACTCGGCAAGAACCGTAGAAGTAGTGATAGATTTCAGGATTGAGAAATCAGAAGGTTTCTAGGCTTGGCCAGTTCACTTCCTCATTTGAAATTTCTGAGACGAACTCTGCGTTAGACGAGACGACCCTTCCGTATGCGAGCAGCGACACGCTTGCAAGCGATGTGACTGTTACTACAAGCAAGTAGTCAATGCTGCTGTTCAAGTATTCGTAGCTTACCGCTATGAGCATCAGCAAACCTATCATCGCCCCGAGGTAAAATCCCTTCTGCGACTTTGTCAATACTACTATTCCTCCAACAACGCTGAACAGCACTATCGCAAAGTTCATAAGCGATATGGCGTAGCCGTAAGTAAGGTTAGACAGCATGTAGGAAAGCCCTACCTTATGCATGTAGTTCAGAAGAACTGCTGCCTGCGGATACGTGAAATATCCGAGTATTACCGCGGTTATGATGAAAAATGCGCTAGATATGCTGGTGTACTTGCTGTTCGGGTTCTCCATTTTCGCGGCAGTGGTGCTAGATACCTTGTCTATATCTTCCAAGCAATAGAACTTGCCATTGTATTCCACGATATCTGCGTAGCAAAATGGCCTGTGACAATAATCGCATATTGCGTATGCATCCCTCCACGGATGGTTAACGCACTTCAACCCCTTTGCCGCATCTATGCTGCCCTTCTGGGACTTTGTCAGCCTCTTGGATTGCTTCGCACCGATGTTTGGCTCCTCCGCGCCGCTGCTCTCTTCCAGAAGCTGGCTTATCACACTTGTCTCTGCCATTGTTCTTTCTATGTTTGACGTTGCGCGCGGCTTCACAGCCTCTTTTGGAGTTTGGGTCGCTGTTTTTTGGGCAGCGGCTTCGTAGTATGCAGGTTGATAGTTCTGCGCGCTCGGGGCTTTCTGCTCTTGTACCGCGACTGTCGGCTGCTTCGCCTCTTTGGGTTGCATTGCACCCTGAGAAATAGGAGAAACCTGCTGGTTTGCGCTGGCTGGTACGATTTTTTCCGCCGAAGATGCAGGTTGCGGTATTTCTTGCTTGACCGACGGCTGCGCTTTTCCCGCAGGCTGTGCTGTAGGTTGCGGCGCTGGCTTCTTTGCTTGCGGCTGAGGGGGTTTATGCTCCTTTACGCCGCGCATTTTGAATATTAGTAGTTCATCCGGATCAACTACCATGCCTAAAACCTTCTTGCCATTTCGGCGGCATGCTTCTTCTTTTCAAAAATCTTAAGGTGCTTTGCACAACTTATGCAATAGTACACCTTCTTCTTTTCAAGAAATCTCACGTCAGCAGCGGTGTGCATGTCCGTGCCTATGTGTATAGTCTTCTCGAATGCAATTGCCTTGCTTCTTGGCACCTTTCTTCCACAATTGTCGCATGTAACTAATGGTTCTCTTCCTCTCAAGCGAACACCAATTATATTTTTAATCGCGTTTTTTTAAATCGTGAATCCGCACCACAAACAAATAAACATACATCGTAAATGAGATCGCACAGGTTTGATTGCCACTTGACCTGCTTTGACCTCTTTAATATATGCACGCACAAGTATTTAACTTTAACCTTGCATGTGCAAAATTGCTGACAGGTTGCGCATTTGATCCTTGTTTCCGCAATTCTGCGCAACCTTTATAATTTTGTATTGCGTTCTAAGTAGTTGAATAGCACTGTGGCTGATTATCATGAAAATGTACATAATAAGCAACGCGCAAAATGGCGAAGAATTGTTTGAGTTGCTGGATAAGCGTGGCATTTCTGCTATTGTCAATGAAACTGGTGGCGGGCTAAATAGCATAAAAAATATTGTGGAGCGAGTATCTTCTACGGGGAGCGGATACATGCTTGTTATACAGACAAATGACCCCTTTTCGGCGGAGATCGAACTGAACAAGATTGATAACGTAAGGGCAGTGATGTGCAATTCGGCTGAAGATGTGCAAGAAGCGATGAAACGCGAGAGTAATGCAATAATAATTGGGAAAAATGCTGATGCTGATGAAGTGATAGCCGCAATCTATGGGCTTGACAAGCTTGATAATGCGACAGAACATACTGGCGGCATTTTCAGAATCAAAAAGCACGAAGACAAGCGTGGCAGGATGAAAGGGAAGCAGGAGGTTGCAAAGGAAAATATTGGAGGGAGCATAGATGATAAGGAAGAAACTGAAGAGGATAAAGAAAATGGCGCAGAGGAAAAGGATGAAGAAGGGAGTGATGAAGGGAAGGGGAAAGAGGATAATGAAGGAAATATAAGGCAGGAAAAACGCAAAGGGAAGGGGGTAATAGGTTCGCTAAAGGACATGTTTGGCGTGGTAGATTGATTCGGATGGAGCCGAAATGCGATAAGATAACGAAGATTATTCTGCCTGCGATAAGGGCAGCGCTTGCAAGCGAATTGTCGAGAAGAGGATATACGCAGCAACAGATTGCTGGCATGATTGGGGTGGCGCAGGTTGCAGTTAGCAAATACCTTAACGGCAAGTATTCGAAAAAAATAGAAAATACAAAAAATTTTATAATAAAAAATAATATGATTGAGGAGATAATAGGCAAAGAAGAAACAGCACATGGCGAAAAAGGCAAGGACATTAAAAAATTCATAGAGGAGTTGTGCAACGACGGCAGGCTGATGGCATTCGTAAGTTCTTGAAATCGCACTGCATGTGCGTAAGATCTGTTTGCCTTGACGATTGTATTTGGTGATAGAATGGCGGAAGAATTGAATCCTTTCAAAATTGCGCAGGAACAGCTTGATGCTGCGGCGGAGCTCATGAATCTAGACAAACAAGCACTGGCAATACTCAGGGAACCGATGAGGACTTTAATTGTGAACATACCGGTGAAAATGGACGACGGCAGCACGAAGACTTTCACTGGATTCAGAGTCCAGTACAACGACGCCAGGGGGCCAGGAAAAGGCGGGATAAGGTACCACCCGCAGGAGAGTCTTGACACGGTGAAGGCGCTTGCTGCGTGGATGACGTGGAAAACGGCACTGGCGAACATACCGTACGGCGGAGCCAAGGGAGGCATAATATGTGATACAAAAACAATGAGCGAAAGCGAGCTCGAGAAAATATCAAGAGGATATATAAGGGCGCTCGGAAGATTTATAGGACCGGATGTGGACATACCTGCGCCGGATGTCTACACGACGCCACAGATAATGGCGTGGATGATGGACGAGTATAGCAAGCTCGTAGGCAAAAACGAGTTTGGAACCATAACAGGCAAACCTCTTGAGGTATGGGGCTCGGAGGGAAGGTCCAACTCGACGGCAATGGGAGGCATGTATATAATGAGGGAAGCGGCAAAGCTGAAGGGCATAGATCTGAAAAACGCAAAGATAGCAATACAGGGCTTTGGAAACGCGGGCAACTTCGCATTCGACCTTGCCAAAAGGCTCTTCGGATCCAAAATTGTTGCGATAAGCGATTCGCAGGGCGGCGTGTATCTTGAGGATGGCCTCGAGTATGACAAGCTCCTTAAAGCGAAGAAGGAGACAGGAAGCGTGCAAGGCTACGAAGGCGCGGAAAAAATAACCAACGAGCAGTTGCTGGAGAGCGATGTTGACATATTGATACCTGCAGCGATAGAGAACCAGGTGACAAAGGACAATGCGGACAAGATAAAGGCGAAGATACTGCTTGAGCTTGCAAACGGGCCAGTAACGCCGGAAGCTGACAACATACTGTTCGAGCGCGGCGTGTTTGACCTGCCAGACTTCCTGGTGAACTCGGGAGGGGTGATCGTATCATACTTCGAGTGGGTGCAAAACATAAACGGCTATTACTGGGATGCGGACGACGTATATGCAAAGCTCGACAGGATAATGACAAGGTCTTTCAACGACGTCATTAACATGCAGAAGAAATTCGAGTCAAACGGGAAAAAGATAAACGCGAGGATGGCTGCATACATAATAGCCGTGGATAGGGTTGCAAAAGCTATGAAGGCAAGAGGCTGGTATTGATTCTCTTTTTTCTTTCCTTTTTTCTTTTGGCTTTTAGCCTACCCGTTCTTTTTATTTTTTCGCCATTTTATGCTTCTTCCGTCTGCTCGTCTATTTTCTTTATGCGCCTTACGTGCCTGCTTGCACCGCTGAATTCGGTTGTGAGCCATGTCTCTACGATTTTTTCCGCCGTTTCGCGCGGTATAAGCCTTCCACCGAAGCAAAGAACGTTGGAATCTAGGTCAAGCCTCGAAAGCCTGGCCGACTCCTCGTTCCACGACAGCGCCGCCCTTATGCCCTTTATTCTGTTTGCCGTGATGCTCATCCCTTGCCCAGATCCGCACATCAGTATGCCAACGCCGTCGTTGGCTAGAACTTTGTAGCAAACCTTTTTGGCAAAATCTGGATAGTCGTCATCCGGTACAAAAGTCTCCGGACCGACGTCCTCGAATTCGTAGCCGCTTCTCTTGAGGTAATCCTTTATGGCCTGTTTCATCTCGAACCCCGCATGGTCGCTTCCTATATATATCATTTTGCCCTTGGCAGACATGACAACACCAAAACATCAACGGTTCAATGCTTTCAGCAGGCTTTTTATGTCGCCTGCATTTATAATGTCCTTTTTCTCGAGCCAGCCGCGGCGCGCCATGCCGATGCCGTAGCGCATAAAGTCCATGTGCTCCACCTTGTGCGAATCGGTACCGATTATGAACTTGACCTTGTACTGGCTCGCCTTGAGTATGAGCTCGTCGTTAAGGTCGAGGCGGCCTGGAGAAGCATTTATTTCCAACACCACGCCGTTGTCAGCAGCTGACTGAAAAAGCCTGTCGAAATCGAGCTGAATTCCGGCACGCTCGTTTATCAGCCTGTCTGTTGGATGCGCAAGGATGTCGACATAGCCTGATTCAAACGCCTTTATTATGCGGTTTGTCATCTGCTCCTTGCTCATGTTAATGTTCGTGTGCACGGCGCAAAGCCGGTAGTCCATCATCTCCAATGTCTTGTTGCTCAGGTCGAGCGAGCCGTCTTTAAGTATGTCTATCTCACCGCTCTTGAGCACTTTTATGCTATCTCCAACGCGCTTCTGCAGCTCGTCAATCTCTTTAAAATACGAAACAAATTGCTTGTCGTTCATTCCTCCTGCGACATACTCGCTTTTCGTGTGGTCGCTTATTCCTACATAATCATAGCCAAGCGAAACGGCCTTTTGCACCATCTCGTCAAGCGTGTTCAGCCCGTCGGTGTGGGTTGTGTGCACGTGTAGATCGCCCCTTATGTCATTTATCGTAACAAGCTTTGGAAGCCTGTGCTGCTGCGCAAGCTCTATCTCGCCCCTCGCTTCCCGCATCTCTGGCTCTATGTAGTCCATTCCGAGCTTGGCATATACCTCCTTTTCGTCGCTGCCTGCTACGCGCCTGTCGGCTTTGTCGAATATGCCATACTCGTTGAGCTTGTAGCCCTGCTTTATTGCTATCTGCCTAAGCTGCACGTTGTGCTCCTTGTTGCCGGTGAAATACTGCAGCGCAGAGCCAAAGCTCTCTTTTTCTACGACCCTGAAATCGCAGGTCAATCCGATTTTTAACATTACCGTGGTTTTTGTAGGGCCTTTCACCACTATGTTTTCAACCTCATCAAGCCCTGCCACGAAGTCCATCATTTTGTCGCTCTTGGAAGAAACTATCAGTATGTCAAGATCGCCAACCGTTTCCCTCATTCTTCTCGTTGAACCTGCAATGGTTACTTTCTGCGCAAGACCCGATGCCTCTATTTTCCTGACTATGGATTCCGCCTCTGGCAAGGCAGTGCCTATGAGCATGCGCCCGCCCGTTGAAAAAAAGAAATCGAGGCCCTTTTTAATCTCCTCCTCGCTTTTCTCCCCGAAACCCTCTATGCCCCTTATTTTATGGTTCTCAAGCGCCTTCCTCAGATCGTCTACATTCTTTACGCCCAGCGCCTTGTACAATTTGAACACGCGCTTGGCACCGAGACCTTGTATCTTTGTGAGAGAGTCGAAATCTATCGGATATTGCTTTTTCAAATCCTCGTATTTTTTAATTTTCCCCGTTTCCACATATTCCTTTATCCTCTCTGCAAGCGTCTTTCCGACCCCGGGCAACTCTGTCAGACCGTCTATGCCTTTGTTCTTTAAAATATCACCTACATCCTCTTGCAATGAGCCTATCACAAGAGCCGCTTTCCTGTAGGCGCGCGCCTCGAAGCTTCTTGCGTCGCCCTCCAAATCCAGCATGTCCGCAATCTCGTTGAAAAGCTCCGATATCTTGGAATTATACATGTTTTATATAATAGCAGTCACAAATAAAAATTATGTGCAGCAAATAATAACTTATCATTATGTTTCGTGATCTGATGAAATTTGGACTTTTTGGGTTTGTTCGGCGCAACAAAATAAAAATAGACATATCCTCTGTAAACATAAATTATAAAGGTATGATACATACGCTTAACGGTATGAAAGCGAATAAAGAATTCGTGTATCGCATGCCGTTTACGAACAAGGAGCAGGGTACAATAAGGGTGCTTAGCATTGCGGTGTCAGAGCCCTTTGCGCTTGTAAAGCTGAATTTCAGCCTGCCTAAGGATATCGAACCGGGACAGACGGTGGAGTTTGAGCTGCGTTGCAGATACGAAAAGGATTATAGTTACGAGGGGCCGCTTAAGGTCAGCGTTGATGCTCTGCCCCTGCCAAAACAGACAAGCAACTAGCATAAAAACTGGAAAAAAGAGGAAAATAAAAATAAAAGAAAGAAAATAAGATTTACCTTCTGCCTCTCCTGTTCATCTTTGCCCTAGCTACATAGCCTGACTTGTCTATGAAGTAGAGGTAGCCTTCCTGCCTGTCAATCTTCTCGCTTCCAACCTTGGCTTTCTTTCCTCTTGCGTTTGTCTTCATAGGAGTTCTCCATACGTAGCCGTCCTTTCCAAGAAAATAGAGATATCCGTCTTCTCTTTCGATTTTTTCCTTTCCTATTCTTTCAGCCATATGCTCACCATTCGATTTTACTATCGTAACATAGTTTTTTATATATATCGTCGATGAATCGAGAGAAAAATATAAGGTACAATGGGCAGGAGGCTTTATGGAACTTTGCACCATGCTCCACAGACACAAAGAAGAGGCGTTTATGCATTACTGATGCTTTTCCGCTCGCAAGAGTTAAATATCTTTCAAGAGAAAGCTAATTGATTGCATGATAGAAGTAAAACTCTTTAACGAATACAAGCTGAAGGGTTATACCCTGATAGAAGGGTTCCCAGGAGCGGGGCTTGTAGGCCCAATGGTCAACAGTTATATAATAGAAAAGCTTGGCATGGACTACATAGGATACATAGACAGCAACGAATTCCCCTCGGTAATAGCCATACACAAGGGCATCCCCATGTTCCCGGTGAGGCTTTATAAGGACGATAAACACAAGCTTGTGGTGATAATAGCTGAATTTACCATACCGCCGGAGCTCATATACGAGCTTGCCAGCGAGCTCATGGATTTCGTGAGAAAAAGCGGGATAAAGGAGATTGTTTCAATCGGCGGCATGCCTGCAGACGAGCCGAAGGAGGTAGCGTATGGTATAGCTTCAGAGGGGAGCGTAGGAGAAACGCTGAAAAAAATTGGAATCGCCCCGATAGAAGACGGGGTCGTTGCTGGAGTAAGCGCACTTCTTTTGGCAAACAGCCAGCAGTACAATATACCAGTTGTGGAACTTCTGGTTCAGGTTAATCCACAGATCATGGATCCGAAGTATGCGGTAACCGCGCTGATTAATCTAAAGAAGCTGCTGGGCATAGAGATTAGCACAGACGAGCTTGAGAGGGAGGCGAAGATAGTAGAGGCGAAGGTCAGAGAAACGCTGAAGAGGACAAGGGATTCGCACGAGAGTTACAAGAAGGCAGTAGATGCTACAGGGCCGTCGATGTACGCGTGATGCTGCAGGGGTGGCAGAGTCTGGTCTGGCATATGAGCCACGGAAAAATGCGCAGGACTTAAGATCCTGTGGCTTAGCGCCTTCGAGAGTTCAAATC
>JAGDYB010000012.1:55750-56502 GCA_023270055.1 Microcaldota archaeon | reverse complement strand
ACTAGTCCAGACTAGTCAGCACAATATAATCACGGTGGCGTATAACCAGACCACCAGTTGCTCACAAAGGTAACGCCGTTTATCTGACCATTGTTGCCGTTGCCGCTATAGTCGTTGGCGTTGCCGTTGAGCGGCCACCACGCAACAAGGTGCTGCAAATCAACAGGTGCGCCGCCTATGCCCTCTTGGTAGAGGGCTTGGATTTCGCTTGGCGAAAGAGAGATGTTATAAAGCTGTATATTGGCAATATAGCCATCCATATAAGCCCCTCCATCCCAAGTGCCAGCACCAGAACCTATATACAGCGGCTCGCCTGTTACTAGAGTACCGCCACTGGTTCTGCTGCAGTTAACAACACCATTTACCCATATCTCCTGAAGTTTTGTGCTATTATTCCAGCTTGCTCCAAACTGGTACCAGCGCCCAGCCACCGGTCCTGAACTGCATTCCAAGTCATCTCCATAGAAGTTTAAGTACCAATGGTCACCCCTTGAAAACAATCCAAAACCCTCATCGGTTGCCGCAGGGCCGCTCCACGCATAGCCTAAATCTCCATTTGAAGTTCCAGGGCTTGCCAAGTTTGTGCCTGAAGGCCAATATACCCAAGCTATAATAGTAAAGCTATTGCCTTGAAAGAACTTTTTGTTGACTACTATTTGGTCTGCTGTGGAAGATCCAAAATAACCAGTATACTCTGGCAACTCGCCCTGGCATTCGCCCTCAAGGTTTATGAAAGAGGTTGTATAAGGCCC
>JAGDYB010000012.1:0-55740 GCA_023270055.1 Microcaldota archaeon | reverse complement strand
CTGCAGGCTAACGAACTGCGTGGTTCCAGGGCCATTAGGCCTGTATACCTGGCACGATCCCGGCGGCGCCTTCGGCGCGAAAGTGTAAGGAGAGAATATGCCGAGCTGGTACAGCGCGCCGAGCACCACAGCGATAATCAGTATCGCCCAGCCGTATGTCATAAGGTACTCCATCGCGCTCTGCATTTTCATATGTGCCAGACGCTTGACAATTCCCCTGCGCATGCTATCGATGATAATATCAAAACAAGTAATAAATATCTTACTTCATGCGCCGCAGCAAATATCTACGTTCAGAAAAATCCGAAGTGCTTAGCATGTTTGCCACTCTGATCTTCCCCCTTGAACTTTTCTATTAGCGCCTTCTGTTCATCTGTAAGGTTTTTTGGTATTGTAACATTTACTGTGACTATTTCATCTCCGTTGCCGCTACCCCTAAATGATTTTATTCCCTCATGTTGCAGCACAATCCTAGCCCCAGGCTGCGTGCCCGGTTCTATCCTTATTTTCTCACTGCCATTGAGTGTTGGCACCTCTATCTCGCCACCGAGTATTGCAGTATAAAACGGTATGTCCACGTTTACGTAAATATCATTTCCCTCCCTCCTGAACAACTTATGTTTCGCTATATGCACCTCGACGTAGAGGTCTCCATTTCCATCCTTTCCAAAGTCGCCCATGCCTTTCAGCCTGAGGCGCATGCCGTCAGTAACTCCTTTTGGTATTTCGACCAGTATGGTATCATCCCCGACCACGCCTCCTCGCCCCCCGCATGCCTTGCACACCTTATCATAAACCTTTCCCGTTCCGCCACATTTTTCGCATACGGTATTTACTTGCATTCTGCCGAAGAACGTTGACTTGACAATTTTCTGGTATCCTGTGCCATTGCAGGCGCTGCATTTTGTCACTTTCGCTCCAGGCTCCGCGCCGGTGCCATTGCACCTGTCGCACTTTTTAATGTGCCTTATGCGTATCTCCTTCTTAGTCCCGTTTGCGGCCTCTTCCAGCGTTATCGTTAAAGGATATAGAATGCTTTGACCGACATCATAATTCCTGCCTCTGCCGCCCTGTGTGAACATGCCGCCAAACAGGTCCTCTCCGCCAGGAAAGCCGAAATTAATATCAAGTCCAATATCCTTGAATATATCTCCGAAGTCGAATCCTCTGAATATGTCTTCTGTGGAGTACTGCTGCTGGAAGCCCTCAGGCCCATAGGCATCATAATTCCTTCTCTTCTCTTCATCGCTCAGCACAGCGTACGCTTCGTTTATCTCCTTGAATTTTTCTTCTGCATCCTTGCTCTTGTTCCTGTCTGGGTGGTATTTGAGCGCCAGCTCCCTGTAAGCTCTCTTTATCTCATCGAGCGTGGCGTTCTTCGGTACACCCAGAATCTCGTAGTAGTCTTTTGCCATTTGTTTTCACTTCGTAAGCGCTGCCTTCTTATTTCTCCACCCTGAAGTTAGCGTCCTGCGTGTTTGCATCGCCTCCTTCATTGCCTCCGGTAGGCCCGCCGGACGGGCCTGTGTTCCCTTGACTGCCCGCCGACTTGTAGAGTTCGGCTCCTGCTTCCTGCAAGGCGCTTTGTAGCGCATCATATTTGTCCTTCAGCTCTGAGTCATCCTTTTCAAGCGCGTCCTTTAACTGATCCTTTGCGCTCTTCACTTTCTCCGCGGCTCCGGATGACACCTTGCCTTCATTCTCTTTAAGGAATCTCTCAGCCGTATAGATGAGCGACTCCGCATTGTTCTTGAGCTCAACTTTCTCCCTAAGCTTTTTATCCTCTTCCTCGTACTGCTTCGCCTCGTTTATCTTTTTCTCTATCTCTTCCCTGTCCATCTTCAGCGGCGCGACAACCTTCATGCTTTGTTCTTTGTTCGTAGCCTTGTCCTTTGCGGTCACATGCAATATCCCGTTTGCATCTATGTCAAACGTGACCTCTATCTGCGGCACGCCTCTTGGTGCCGGAGGTATACCTGTCAGCGTGAACTTGCCGAGCTCTATGTTGTCCTTTGCCATGGTTCTTTCGCCCTGCAGTATGTGTATGTCGACACTAGTTTGCGAGTCTTCCGCCGTGGTGAATATTTGCGATTTCTTTATCGGTATGGTAGTATTTCTGTCTATTATTTTTGTCATAACTCCGCCAAGCGTTTCTATTCCTAGCGAAAGCGGCGTTACATCGAGAAGCACTATGTCCTTGACATCTCCCGTAAGAACGCCAGCCTGTATCGCAGCGCCGAATGCAACCGCTTCCATCGGGTCAACGCCCCTCTCTATCTTCTTGCCAAGCAGCTGCTCCACGTATCTCTGAACTATTGGCATCCTTGTAGGCCCGCCGATAAGTATTACCTTGTCTATGTCCTTGGGCTCTAGCTTCGCATCCTTCAACGCCTGCATCACTGGCTTTGTTGTTCTTTCAACTATAGGCAAGACTATCTCCTCAAGCTTTGCCCTAGTAAGCTGATACGTGAAATGCACCGGTTGATTGCCAGGACCCATGGTCAGGAATGGCAGGTTCACTTCACTTGTGAGTGTTGTTGATAGCTCTATCTTAGCCTTTTCCGCAGCCTCCCTAAGCCTCTGCATTGCCTGCCTGTCTTTGGATATGTCAACACCATGCGCCTTCTTTACCTCGTCCAGCAGAAATGCCACTATAGCATTGTCCATGTCCGTGCCTCCAAGCTGCGTGTCGCCGCTAGTTGACTTTACCTCAAACACGCCGTTGCCGAACTCCATGACCGTGACATCGAGCGTTCCGCCTCCGAAGTCATATACGATAATTTTCATTTCCTTGTTTGCCTTGTCAAGTCCATAAGCAAGGCATGCTGCGGTAGGCTCGTTAACCAGCCTTACAACCTCAAGTCCTGCAATCTCGCCTGCATCCTTTGTGGCCTGCCTTTGGTTATCATCGAAATACGCAGGCACCGTTATCACCGCCTTTGTGACTTCCTCCCCAAGAAACGCTTCGGCGTCTTTCTTTATCTTCTGCAGAAGTATTGCCGAAAGCTCCTGTGGCGTGTACTCCTTGCCGTATATATTGTATTTGTAGTCCGTACCCATTTTCCTTTTAAATGCGGTCACAGTGCCTTCCGGATTTGCCACTGCCTGCCTCTTTGCAGGCTCTCCTATAAGCCTCTGCCCATCCTTAGTAAATGCAACATAGCTTGGGAATGCCTTACCATACAATGATGTTCCCTCAGCACTTGGAATGAGCGTCGGTCTGCCCCCCTCCAAAACCGCTGCCGCGGAATTTGAAGTACCAAGATCTATTCCTATTATTTTCATTTTATCACCATTTCTTACCTATTTTTATATTAAGCATTTGATTTTGATTTTTTGTCAGCATCATCGCCGCTGGCGCTGCTGCCTTGCTGGCCCTTTTGTTCGCCAGCGTTGTCTTCTTCCTTGCTTTTAGACACCACCACCGCAGCAGGCCTCAGAAGCATATTGTTGAAAGTGTATCCCTTCCTCACCGTTTCGAGTATGGTGCCCTCTTTTTTATCGCTTTCGCGCGTTGTTATAATTTCATGCACATATGGATCGTATTTCCCTGAGGTGTCTATGCACTTTAGCCCCTCGCTTTCCAGCAAGTCTATGAAGTTTGAATAGATAAGTTCAATTCCTTTCTTTATGTTGTCGCTGGGCATCGAGTCTATTGCGAGCTCGAACTCGTCGATTATTGGAAGCAACCCCTTGAGTATTTCTGCTTTGCCTACGTTTTTTGCCCCTTCTATCTCTACGGCAACTCTCTTTTTGTAGTTGTCGAACTCTGCCGCAAGCCTAAGGAGCCTGTCCTTCAGCACCTCTTCCTCGCTCTTCTGTTCGCCGTTCTGGCTTTCGCTGCCCTTGTCTTCGCTTTCCTGCCTCTTTTCGACATTTTCGCCATTACCTTTTTCTTGCTCTTTTTTCTCGTCCATTTATCTCTCTCTCGATCAATTCGTCTATTTTCTGCGCGAACTCCCCAATCCTTTTAAATTCCCTTTCTATGTCAGCCTGGAGTTCGCTTATCGTCTCCTCCATGTCGCCTGAGCGCAGATAATATTTCCTGCCTTTCCTTACTGCAATGCCCATCTGAATGAGCCTGTTGAGATGGTATATTGCCGTGCTCCTCGGCAGCGAGAGTTTTTCCGTGAGCTCCATGCTAGTGACACCCTCTCCTGCTATGCTCTTGCTGAGCAGTTCTTTCAGTATTGCTATTTCAGTGCTCCCCTCGCCGTTGGATATGTCGAATACCTTGCAAAACCAATCTAGCATAGAGTCTACATTCTCCTTTTCCGGCTTGCTGACTGACTTAAGCACTATTTTTTCTGTAGAAGACATACTTCTAATATATATGTGAAAAGATATATAAATATTTGCTTTTTTTCAATAAAATATTGAAAATTAGCAATAAAAATTTGACAACTATAATGCTATGCCATAATCATCCTTGAGCCTTTTTGCGTCTATGCTACTTGGTGATCCATCCATAGGGGATTCATATCTCTTGTTCTTTGGGAAAAGTATAAACTCCTTTATGTCGTCTTCGCCGTACAGCAGCGCAACAAGCCTGTCAAATCCCAGCGCTATACCTCCTTCGATAGGCGCGCCGTATTTTAAGGCCTCTATCAAGAAGCCGAAACTGCTGTTTATCGACCTTTCGCTCATCCCTATCGCCTTGAGCACCTTGCGCTGCAACTCAGGATCGTTTATGCGTATAGAACCTCCGCCTATCTCAACACCGTTGAGCACTATGTCATACTGTCTGCTAACCATCTTTTCCGGCTCGGTTTCGATGAGTCCGGCGGTTTCCGGCGTCGGTGCCGTGAACGGATTGTGTGCAGGTTTCAGCTTGCCTGTGACCTCGTCTTTCTCGAAAAGGGGGAATTTTTCAACCCACAGGAATTCGTAATCGCTAGAGTATTTCGCCACCTTGTCTCCTATCATCTTCCTTAACTTTCCCATGGCTTCAAGCAGCAGCTTCTCAGAACTGTCGGAGCACATCACTATTATATCCCCGTTGCCTGCTCCTGTTGCCGATCTGATCATTTCGCATGCCTCGTCGCCTATGGAGTTTGCAATGCTTTCCGGCTCCGATGTCACGCGTGCATTCTTCACATAAAGCCACGTAAGCCCCATGAGTCCGAGCGATTTAGCCGCATCTATTACCTTTAGCATGTAGTTTTTGTCAAGCCTGCTGCTCTTCTCCCCATACCCAGCCTCGAATTTCATTACTTTGACTTTGCCTCCGTTGCTTGTCACCCTTTTTATAACGTTGTACCCAGAACCCTTCATTATCTCGGTAACATCAATTATCCTGCTGTCAAACCTCAGATCGGGCTTGTCGGTCCCGTAATTTGTCATCGCGTATGCATACTCCATATGCCTCAACGGCAGCTTAAGCTCCTTTCCAAGCCCTTCAAATATTTTCTTAAGAAGGCCCTCTATTAGCGATTGTATATAGTGCTCGTCCTTGAACGCAACTTCAACGTCAACTTGCGTGAACTCCGGTTGTCTGTCCTCCCTAGGGTCTTCGTCCCTGTAGCAGCGTGCCATCTGGAAATATTTGTCAATTCCGGACATCATGCAGAGCTGCTTGTAGATCTGCGGCGACTGCGGAAGGGCGTAGAATTTTCCGCGGTTCGTTCTTGACGGAACAAGAAAGGTCCTTGAGCCCGTTTCGTAGTTGTCTCTTATCATAGTGGGCGTTTCGAGCTCCAGAAACCCGTTCTCCCAGAAAAAGCGCCTCGTTATCTTCGCAACCTTGTCCCTGAATTCTATTTTTTTGATCATTTCCCTTCTTCTCAAATCTAGATACCTGTACTTGAGCCTGAGCTCCTCGTTTGGCAGGAAGCTGCGCTTTTCATCTATAATCTCGAATGGCGGCACCTCAGAGCGGCTTATCAGCCTTATGCTGTCGACTTGTATTTCTACTTTGCCTGTCGGGTTTGTGGCGTCTACGGTATCCTCATCTCTCTTCTCTACCATGCCCTCAGCGTATATAACATACTCTCTTCCAAGCTCTTCAGCCTCCTTCTTTATCTTACCCTTGAACACGAGCTGCGTCGTGCCATATCTATCGGCAATATCTATGAAAAGCTTGCCTCCGTGGTCCCTGACATAGCGGCACCAGCCGTAAAGGCCCACCCTTTTGCCTATATATTTTTCATTCAACTCTCCGCAATTAGCCTCCATTTAACCATCAATTATTCTTTTCACTATTTCAGCAACATCCCTGGGGTTCATCTTGTATTTTGCTGCTATTTTGCCTATCACAAAGTTGATCGCTTTTGGATTCTTCTTGTAGTCTTCCTTTACCTTGTCGTTCAGCAGCAGCCTTGCTTCATCTATTATCTTTTTCATGTCTATAACATTGCCTTCCACCTTTTCGCCCTTCTTGATTTTTTCAAATGCTGCAGCATCGACATATCCGCCATTTTGCAAAAAGTCCAGCAGTCTCTTGAACGCTTGTTCGCTTCCTATATCGCCGTACTTTTTAACTATTTCTATACCATTTATTATCGTCTTCATGCCAAATGCGCCCTTAGTTCTTTCGATAAGACGGAGTGCATCTCTGTCATACATTATAAGGTCAAGGACCACTTTCTTGTCAATGCCATATTCCTTAGCATAGCCTTCCGCTATCTTGTCTGCATATACTGGCTCAATTCTCGTTATGCCCTTTGTATCGTACCATGTAAGGTCTGGCTCAGCAATGAACCCGTACTCCTCATCTGTTTCCTTTTCCCTTGTAGAAACCGTTTCCTTTTTCGCCTCTACATAAGAGCGCGTTTCCGAAATCACGCTCCCTCCGCCCTCTATGATCTTGCTCTGCCTGCGGACCTCGTACCTTGCCGCATCTATCATGTTTTTTATGCCGGTTATGTTCTTTACTTCCACCCTCTCCCCAGCCATTGATATATTTAAGTCAGTTTTTATTTCACCTTCTATATCTACGCCAAGGTAATACAGTATGCTCATGAGCTCCGTGATGAAGGCACGCAAGCTTTCCTCGCTTTTTATGTCTGGTTCAGTGACAATTTCGACTAATGGCATTCCCGAACGGTTGAAATCCAGCAGCGAATAGTCTTCAGCTTTTATTATTCTTGCCGGATCCTCCTCAAGCTGTATGCGCCGTATCCTCACTACGCTTCCGTCGTAGCATTCAACCAATCCGTCCTTTCCGACAGGCTCATAGAGCTGTGTTATCTGAAACGATTTTGGAAGATCTGGATAAAAATAGACTTTTCTGACAAATGATACGCGTTCGCTTATTTTGCAGCGCAACGCTTCTGCAATGCTTACCGCAATGCGAAGCGCCTCACTGTTCAGCATCGGCTTTGCGCCGGGAAAACCCATGCATACTGGGCACACGGAGCTGTTGGGTTCTGATGCTGCGGTGCTGCAGCTGCAGAAAAGCTTTGTTTTGGTAGGCAAACTCACGTGTACCTCGAGCCCTATTATCATTGTACCGCACCTATGTTATATTTGAATACATACTTGAATTCCTCCTCCCACTCCTCCACAAAGTCAATCAATGCGTAATCGTTGAATTTGCTTGTTATGAGCTGTGCGCCCAGCGGCATGCCGTTGTCATAGGCATACGGGAACGATATGTGCGGAAGGCCGCACAGGTTTGGTGGTATCGTGAGCGCATCCATCTTGTAAGTTTCCAAAGGCGAAAGCTTTTTTGCATCCTCTATTTTCGGCGTGAGAACTGGCATTACCGGAAGAAGAATAAACCCTTTTTCCAAAATTTCATGCATGCTATGCGATAGCACCTCTCTTACTTTCAGCGCTTTGTAATAGTATTTCTCCTTTACGCTTGCGCTCCTGACAAAAGTTCCGAGTATTATCCTCCTCTTTGCCTCGTCGCCAAAATATTTGCGCGCTTCAGTAAAGAACTCGTTGTAGCTTTCGCCGAAATTGTCATTCTTGAGTCCATATTTGAATCCGGTGTATCTTGCTAGGTTGGTAGAAGCCTCAGCCATTGCAATAATATAATAGCTTGCAACAGCGGCTTCGGTACTTTCTATCTTTGCATGTTCTATGCTGTAACCCATTGAGCTGAGCTTATCGAGCAGTGCTTCAAAATAAGCCCTTATCCTTTTGTCAACAAGTTCGATAAGCTGATCTACCACGAATATATGTTTTGTGTTGTTTGAATTGAGCTTTGCGTTTACCGCAGTGGAATCATATCCGTCTGGGCCCTTCACAGCATCAAACACTGGCCTTATGTCCTTCGCAGACCTTGCCATTATCCCTATCTTGTCAAGCGAGTTAGAGTAATCTATGAGCCCGTGCCTTGATATCGTGCCATACGTTGGCGTGAATCCAACAACGCCGCAAAATGCGGCTGGCGTAGCAATGGAGCCTCCAGTAGACTCAGCTATGGCAACATGATACTTGAGTATTGCAGTGGCTATTGCCGCGCCGCTGCTCGAGCCTCCTGCGACGTAGTGCTCGTCAAAAGGGTTTTTTGCAATCTTCTGCGAGTTAAGTCCAAAGCTTCCAAAGCCGAACTCATCCATATTTGTTTTGCCTATGAAGCCGAACTTGTTGCGGAGCATGCGTTCCACAACAGTCGCGTTGTACGGTGGCACATATCCGGAAAGCATTTTTGAAGAGGCTGTGCTCTCTACGCCCTTCACGCACAGGTTGTCTTTCGCACTGAACGGAAATCCGGAGCTCAAACCTTCATTTATGTTGTTGAACGCATTTAGCTTTTCGTTAACTTTGCCAAGCTCTTCCAGTAGGTCGCGATAATACTCCTTATCTTTTTCCAAGCTGTAAAACTCTTCTATGCTGCTCATATTTTCGGACCAACAACATAAAATCTGTAGGTTTTCGTGTTCTTCAGCAGACCGTCAACATCGTCAAATTCCTTTACCACATCTTCGCGCAGCACGCCAGGCTTTTCCTCCTTTCTAGCCCTACCTTCAACTTCGGCATTGAAAGAGTTGAGTGTGTCAAAGTAGGCAATCACCTCAACGATGCCCTTTTGCATCTTCTCCTTCTCATCAGGCTCAAGCTCAAGCCTGCATATCTTGAGCAATCTGTCAAAGTCTATATATTCCAATTCAGCACCACCTATCTATTGCGAGTATTCAAATGCTATCAAGCCAGTAATAGAATAGAAGTGTTAAACTTTTATATAGACTTTGTACAAAAGCTGTCTGATTGCGAATTTCTTGCACCATTCGCAAGCCTGGCACATTTTTATTTGTTAATCCCTATTTATTATTGGTGTTTCTATGTATGTCAAGGATGCCGAAGCCAAGGTTGGCGAACGGCACGAACTTGCGGGATGGGTATACAGGAAAAGGGGCAGCGGCGGCATAATATTCATAATCATAAGGGACAGATCCGGAACGATGCAGGTGGCCATTAAAAAAGACAAGGTGAGCGAACAGGCGTGGAAGGCCGCAAACGACGCATCAATAGAATCAAGCATTGAAGTTGAGGGTATGGTAAAAAAAGACGAGCGAGCGCCTACAGGATTTGAACTTGAAGCGGAAAACTTCAAACTCGTGCATGCGTCGGAGCCTTTCCCGATAACCGAATACCAGAGCCCCGAGCTTCTTCTCGATTATAGGCATCTCTGGCTGAGGAGCCAGAAGATGACGAAGATAATGATGGCAAGGGCGTACATATTCAGGTATGCTAGAGAATTCATGGACAAAAACGGCTTTTTCGAGATATCCCCACCTTTGATAACAAAAGCCGGTGGTGAGACAGGCTCCAGCCTGTTTGCGGTTGATTATTTCGGAGAAAAAGCGTATTTGACTGAATCTTCGCAGCTGTATGCAGAAGCGATGGTATACTCGCTGGAAAAGGTATACTCTTTTGCGCCGTCCTACAGGGCGGAAAAATCTAGGACGGTGAAGCATCTCGCCGAATACTGGCACCTCGAGCCGGAAGCGGCATATTTTGATCTTGATGACAACATGAAATTTCAGGAAAAGCTGGTGAGCAGCATTGCGAGAAAGCTTGCCAAGGAGCACGAAGATTTGATTAAGTTTTTCAACATAGAACCGTCAACACTGCTTGATATAAGGCCGCCATTTCCCAGAATAACCTACGAGAAGGCGATAGAGATACTGAACGAGAAAGGCTCGAAACTCAAATGGGGCGACGATTTCGGGGTTGAAGAAGAGCGCCTGCTTACGGAGGATCAGAAAAAACCGATATTCGTGCATCATTGGCCGAGGGAGATAAAAGCTTTTTACATGCCCGACGATCCAAAGGATCCTAGGACGGTCAAGTGCGCTGACATGCTTGCTCCGCACGGCCACGGCGAGATAATAGGCGGCAGCGAAAGGATATGGAAGCTTGATGAGCTTCTAGAAAAGATGAAAATGTTTGGCCTTAACACTGAGAACTACAAATGGTACATTGACCTTAGAAGATACGGCAGTGTGCCTCATGCCGGCTTTGGCATGGGCATGGAGCGCGTCATAAAATGGCTGTTAAACCTTGATCACATACGCGACGCAATACCGTTTCCAAGGGTCATAAACAGGGTAGAGCCGTGATTCGAAGTCCTAAACAATTATTTTAAGTTTATTTGCACATATATTTGAGTCTTGAAAAATCAAAGCATGGTGAGCAGATGAAGCTTGTAATAAGCTGCATGGACAGGAGACTAAATTCCTACCTTGATACATACGTGGATAACGATACGGTAATACTGAGAAACGCTGGCGCAAACGTGAACGGGCTAAAGAGCACCATAAGGCGCCTAATAAACGACAACAACGTAAGCGAAATAAGGCTTGTTGCGCACACTGATTGCGGCGCTATGAATGTCGTGAATTCGGTGCTTTCCGGCAAGATCACTGTAAGCGACAGCGTATACAATTCGCTTGTAAGCCAGTTTGCCGACAAGAAATTCAGCAGCAGGGCCGAGCTTGAGCAGCTGAACGAGAAGTTGCAGGTTGAGCTTCTGCACAGCATGGCAGGCGAGATAAAGATTACGTCAGAACTTTATGATCTTAACAGGAATCCGGTGCCAGAAAGCAAGGGCGAGCACATGCTTGCCTACACAAGGCCCAATGAATACAGGTATGACGAGCTGACAAGCGAGATAAAAGGCGAAATGAACGGCACATATTTTGTGCATTCATTAACGCTGGACGAGGCAAAGCCAGATTTGGAGATTGCTACGAAGAATCTAGGCATACGCGATCTTGTGTTTGTTGCAACAAAAAGCGAGCAATACCGCGAAATGATGCTTGACATGGATCGCGCCAAAATGGTTTCTGAAGGAGACGTGCACTTCCGCTTCGTAAAGCTCATGAGATGAAAGCATGCGATTCATGGCATGGCATGTTGACTATTTCAAGGCAAAGCCGCAAGAGAAAGGTCGATCAACAGTAAGCGAGGAAGCATCGAGCGTGGAAACGGCCACCGCCCTTCTTGTTTTCCTGAGCTTCGAGAAGTCAGACGAATCGCGCGGCCTTGAAGCGAGCGTGGAAGAAGGCGCAAGGGAGATAAGGAAGATTGCAGGCAACGTCGGCGTAGACACCATAATCCTGAATCCATTTGCGCATATGTTTGCGGAACTTTCTTCAGAGAATTTCGCTCGCTCTGGCATTAACGCGCTATACGATTCCCTTTCCAAGGAATATAAAGTAAGCAAGTTGGCATTTGGCTGGTTCTACGAGATAGAACTAAAGGCTAAGGGCCACAGATTTGCGCGCGTCTCAAGAATAGTTTGATGCTTATGCCTCTTTTTTGAGGGATTCGTATAGCAGTGGTGCAATATCAACTTTGCTATGCGGGTTCAATATGGTGTTAGTAGTTATTATTTCATCAGCGCCAGCGCCGAGAATTCTCTCTTCTGCATTGTCAACAAGAAGGCCGTGCGTGGCAATCGCAATCACCTTCTTTGCACCATGCTTTTTTAGCAGCGTTGAGACTTTTGCTATGCTACCCCCTGTTGCTATCATATCATCTATCACGAAAACATTTTTGCCACTTGCATCGATATCAATGTCATTCATGCTTATTTCTCCTGTGTTCCTGTCCCTGAATTTTTCAAACGCCACAGCTTCGGCGCCGATCTCTCTTGCAAACTCCCGAGAGCGTTCTATCCCTCCATAATCAGGTGATGCCACAAGCACATTGTCGAGCTTCAGCGATTTTGCATATTGCGCAAGCACAGGCATGGCCGAACGATTGTTAACCTTCATGTCAAAAAGTTTAAGCCCCTCAGCGCTGTGTATATCTACCGTCGTTATTTCATCAACACCCGCTTCCCTGAGCACTTGTGCAAGCACGCGCAATGTGACTACCTCGCCATTTACAAACTCCTTGTCCTGCCTGGCGTAGCTCATGTACGGCAATACGGCATGAACATGCGCGTTTTCATTTTTCATGGCTCTGCACGATATAATGAGTTCGAGCATTTTCTGCGATGGATCGGGAAACAGCCTGTGCACGAAGATCAAGTTTTTGCCTTCAAATCCATGGCCAAGCCTGACCTTGAATTCACCGTCTTTAAATTTTATAATTTCCATGCTTGCATAGTCGATACCCAAACTGTTCGCTATACCCTTTGCGATATCCTCGGAACCAGCACTCCCTATGACTGCATCCCATCCCATTAAATACCCTCAATATACCCCACAGTTAATTTTTGAAAATCACATTTTATATTACTTTTTATAGCATATTATTTCTGATTCTAATTTGGGGAGAAAAATGGAGAAAACTTTGGGAATAGTTGGACTAGGAAAAATGGGGAAGAATATAGCACTTAACCTTATCGGCAAAGGTTATACGGTGCTTGCATACAATAGGTCAAAGCCGCCTGTCGACGAGGTTGTCAAGCGTGGAGCCGTGGCAGTTGATTCGCTTTCAGATTTCAAAAGTAAGCTGCAACAGCCACGTATGGTGTGGGTAATGCTTCCCGCTGGCGAAGTTACCAAGGAATATGTTTCAAAGCTGGTCGGCATCCTTGACAAGGATGACATAATAATAGACGGATCAAACTCGTTTTACAAGGATTCAAGGGAACTACACGATCTTGCCGCAGAAAAAGGCATAAAATACTTAGATGCGGGCTGCAGTGGCGGCCCAAGCGGCGCGCTGAATGGCATGTCTATAATGGTAGGCGGGGAGAGGGATACCTTCGAATATACCGAGAGCCTATTCAAGGATCTAAGCGTGCCCGAGGGATACGCGTATATAGGCCCTGCAGGTTCGGGGCATTTTGTCAAGATGGTGCATAATGCCATAGAATACGGCATGATGGAATCAATTGCCGAGGGGCTTGAGCTCGTAAAGGAGGGGCCCTACAAAGACATAGACATGAGGGGGCTGTGCCACGTGTGGAACAATGGTTCGGTGATACGCGGCTATTTGATCGAGCTTGCCGAGCGTGCCCTCAAGAAGGATTCAAAGTTGTCTTCGATAGCCCCGTTTGTTGCGGATACCGGAGAAGGAAGGTGGGCAATCCAGTCTGCCATAGAGTATGGCGTGCCGTTCACGGCAATAACACACTCGTTGTATGAAAGATTTTCGTCGAGATCTGAATACAGGTTTGGCAGGCGTCTGCTGGCGGCGCTACGTCAGGAATTTGGCGGGCACGAGGTTAAAAAGGCTTGACCGCATGTATAAGCTTGCTGCTATAGGCTTGGGCCACTGGTTCAAAAGGCTTTACCCTGGATTGTCAAAGAATGGAAACATAGCGGTTGTCAAGGCCGCAGCCGCTAGTCCCTACGAAAGCAAGGCTGAACTTCTGGAAAAGCTTGGCATCTCAAGGGAAAACTATTTTGTCGTTGCATCTCATTCTCCTATGGATGAAAACTTCTTCGAAGATGTTGATGTAGTTTACATCTCCGATCCAAACGAGTTTCATGCAGAGCAGGCGCTACAGGCGCTGTCCAAAGGCAAAATAGCGGTTGTGGAAAAAACATTCGGCGTAAACAAAGCCGAGTTCGATTCCGTGGTCGATTATGCACGTAAAAACAAGCTTGAAGGCAAGCTGTACTTGCACCTTCACTATTTAAGCAAGATCCTGGCGATAGAACTGCCTAGCCTGCTCGATAGATTTACATCAGAATACGGAAAGATAACATACACTTCAGCAAAATTTTTTGAAGCGGAGAACGAGGAGGATGCTAGGCGCAGCAAGTGGCTATTCTCAATGTCGAACGGCAGCCTTTTCATGGACTGGGTGCATCCATTCGAGCTTTACTACAAA
Organism: Microcaldota archaeon; assembly: GCA_023270055.1. Lineage (GTDB taxonomy): Archaea > Micrarchaeota > Micrarchaeia > Micrarchaeales > CABMGC01 > JAGDYB01. The sequence continues at coordinate 41,552 of JAGDYB010000012.1, read as the reverse complement.
GGCAGCATGGCGTCAGACATGAAGCTTAACGATGTTGAACTGTTTGTTGTGAACCAGAAGTACGACGCCGCAAATCCCACCGGCATACACGCAATGCTGACAATAAATGGCAAATACTTTGCGGAGAACGTAAAGGTAGATGTCAAAATAGCAAAGGGGCTTCCAAAGAATCTTGCGGAAAAGAGTATGATTTTCAGGTTCGATTCAGGAAAAAGCCTAGTACTCAACTTCGTAGATTCTGAGACAGAGTTCGTTACCGATAAGAGGGGAAGCTGGAAGGTTATTGATCAAAGCGGTGGCGTGCTCCTCAGTGGCGAGCCAAAAGGACCAAACACTTCCGAAAAGCTTGCAAGTGATATAGAGTTGTTGTGCAGGGGCGTTGGCAGCGGAATAAGCCTTGATGATGCAAACAGGATATTTGACTTGCAGTGGAAATATCAAGAAATGGTCAAGGACAAAAGGCTGATTGCAGAAGAAGAATTGGTTTCAAAGTTTATACATCAATGACCGCTGCCTTTCTTCCGCTAATTATTTAAATCTATGCTATTCAATATATTAAGCCGGTGCTTGTTTGGCAAAAAAAGAATCAAAAAACGACAAGTTGGAAAGGTTCAAGAAGACACAAGAGCTTATGGAAATACTCAAGCGTGGCAATATAGAAGATCAGGCACTGCTTTACAGCACAAGCGAAACACTGCCATCTGAAGAAAAGCATGCGAGCGACCTTTTGAACAATGCCGAATCGATAAGCGAAGGACAGCCTGTCAGCAGGCAGGCAGCACCAAAAACAAAAAGCAGAGCAGCCACAAGCAGGAAATCTTCTGCTACTCAGAAGAGCGGCCGCAAAACGCGTAAGGCAAGCGCTCGCACCGTCAAGAAGGTACCTTCAAAGAAGGGTGCAAAGGCACACAGAAAATAATCATACTTATTCGTCTGGCGATTTGCCAACCGAGAGCTTTATTCCCGTAGGATCTCTTGTTATTGTTATGTCTAAATTGTCGCTGCCGAGCATGCGCCTGAGCTCCTCGTATGTGTAAGCTCCTATGTCCTTGCCATTGCCTTTGCTCTTAAGTATCTCCTCCCTTTTCTTTATCAGCGATTCCTTCTCTATTGCCGCGTAGGATATCGAGAGCCTTGGCTTTTCCGCATCATACATATCCTCTATGCCGAGCTCGATGGGCTTATAACCCTCGCTTTGGTATATGAACGGCAGCACGGCGTTGAATTCATCCCTTATTTCTTCCACGAATTTTTTAGAGGTGCTTTTGTCGCCAGCAATTACAAAATCGTCGCTGTCAAGGAAGCCGACAAATATGCTGTTCCCCGTTTCCTTTATCTTGTCCTGCAGCAGTTGCGAAACAAGCCTGAGTATAGTTATGCCTGAGCCAGAGCCGAATCTGCTCGAGAATTCGGCAAGACCTTCAACCTTCAGCCTGCCTATCTCGTAGTTGCTGCCACTTCCTACGGCCTTCTCAACTGCCTTAGATATTTTGTCCTCATTTGGCAAGTCTATGAGCGGGTCGAATCTCTTGCCTTTTTTCTTAAGAAATATCGTTACAAGCGATTTCAGTTCCTCCGGGTCAAACGGCTTCTTAATGTAGTAGTCAGCACCATACTTTATGCCCTTGAATCTGTTTGAGGTGGCATCCATGGCGCTCACAATTATGACGATCGTATTGCGCAGATCAGGATCGCTTTTTACCGTTTGGCATATATCAAGCCCATCTACGCCAGGGAGCATAAGATCAAGTATTGCAAGATCCGGCTTTTTCTCCCTGATAAGTTTCATTGCTTCCCTTCCATCATAAACCTGCGTTATCTCGAATCCTTTGCCTATTGAAAGCGCCATAAGTTTGTTTATGTTCTTGTCGTCCTCTACTATTATCACTTTTCTGAGCTGCGCCTCATCCTGCAGCACATAATAAGTTAATATCCCCCCTGTATTTCTTGAAGCTATTGCATTTGCGTGCTCCAACTGCGCTATGTTCTGCTTTAGCGTTTCCTCGTCTATGCCAAGCGTAGATGTTGCCTCGTTGAGCAGCTCGTTGTACGTAGCCTGCTGTTTTTCATTTATAAGAGAAAGAATCGCAGACTTGACATCCTCTACCATACCAATCGCCCTAAGCTTATTTGGCATGCAAAGGATATTAACTTTTCTGCTCTTGCCTTGGTGCCCGCATTACAACATAAAAAACAATTCGCGCACGTCAGCGCTGATGCAATCAATTTTTATAATTTTATTAGCAATAAAATAATGATAAAATGGATGCTAAAAAAAGAAAACCAACCCCTCCGCAAAAGCATTTTAAGCCAAACTGGCCGAGAATTATACTGCTTTTGGCATTTATAGCGTTGATAATTTTTACTGTTTACGAATGGTCTACAATGAGCAGCAGGGTCATACTGCTCTACAACAGGACTTTTGACATACCTGCAAACGGCAGCATATCCTTTTCCATAGCTTCGGTCAGCGGCGAATATTCCCTTATGCTTAAGAATTTCTCGCAATCCGGCGCTTCATTCTATCTTACGTCACTTCCGGTACTCACAAGCGCAGTCAAGGTTCTGAACATTCCGGAAGGCTCTTCGCTTAATGTAAGTACAACAGGCAGCAACATAGCTGATCTGAACATAAAGCTCTTGTCAACAGGGACCAGCGGCGTAAGCGTTGTGCTTACAAAGATCCCGCTATTCAACAAGGTGCCTCAGAGCAGCGGAATATCGTTAATACCTGCGCCAGATTTTATTCAACAAAGCACATACAAGAACAGCACCATAAAGATAGTTACTTCTACTTCAACATCTACTACGTCTACTTCAACCACGACAATAAACGCTTCAGCGCCTTTGCAGCAAGCATTGACGATAGCTTCAGAAACAAAGCTTGGCGTATTGATGAACAACTACAAGCAGCTCTACGAAAAGGATACCGCATGCAATGCAAGCATATACAATCTTACTTACGAGAAATACACAAACGTAGCTCCTTCAGGTCAAAGCACATTTGCCAATGTATCTTTGGCTACACCCAGAACTGTAAATGTTACCGTAACAAAAATGAGCAATGGCATGTACAACGTTACATATTCAACCATATCGCATTCTAAGTATACAACCGGGCCCGCAGCAACGTTGATCTTGAATCTTTCAAACAGCGTTGCGCCGGTGGTTTCGATGAAATTCGAGGGCATATACTACGGTCTGAACTTTACAATAATAAATTCAGCGTATAACTTCCAGTCAAGCATACAGAACTTCTGCGGCGCATACATACCGTATGTGCCAAAATCTTGAGTGCGGCTTATGGAAATAAGCTTTTCCGATTTCGAGAAAGCCGACATAAGGGTAGGAAAGATAATAGGTGTCGAAGACTTTCCAGGCACGAGGGTGCCATCATACAAACTGCTTATAGATTTCGGCACTGAAATTGGGCTAAAGAGATCAAGTGCGCACGTGGCAAACTACAAGCCCGATGATTTGCTTGGAAAGAAAATCATAGCCGTGGTCAACTTGCCGCCGAAAAAGGTAAAAGGCTTTGAAAGCGAGGTGCTTGTCCTTGGCGTTCCGGATTCAGGCGGTAACGTGATTCTGCTAGTTCCTGACAAGGATGCGCCCCTTGGCTCGAGGATGTTCTGAAGATGCGCTCATGAAAGTTACTGTTTTCCCTTTTTCCTGCTTATCAGCGGTATTGTGAACCAGAATGTGCTTCCCTTGCCCAGCTCTGAAACAATGCCTATCTTGCCGCCGTGGAGGTTTATTATCTCCTTTGCTATCGAGAGCCCCAAGCCGGTGCCCGCCCCCTCCTGCTTCACGAGGCCCTTGTGCTGCACCTGGTAGAATTTCCTGAAGAGCCGCCTCTGTTCCTCCTTGCTTATGCCTATGCCTGTGTCCTTGACCTCCACCCTTATGCTCTTCCCCTTCTTGTATATGTTCAGCATTATGCTACCTTTTTCAGTGAATTTTATCGCGTTGTTTATGAGGTTTACAAAAACCTGTATTAGCCTGTTCGGGTCAGCCGTTACCGTTGGCAAATTGTATTCAACGTTAAGCCCGAACATCAAGCCCTTGCCTTCAGCCACCTCCTTGAGCGCGGTTATGCTAGGATTCTCTACGAGCTTCTTTATATCAACCTGCTGCATGTCAAGCTTGATCTTGCCAGACGAGAGCTTTGCAACGTCGAGAATCTGCTGTATCAGCGAGAGAAGCCTGTCCGCTTCGTCGGCTATTATCTGCAGGTAGTTCTTCTGTTCGCCATTTAGCTCGCCAAAGTCGCCATTGTACAGAAGCTTCGAAAAGCCCTTTATGTTTGTTATCGGCGTCTTCAGGTCATGCGAAATGTTGTATATGAACTGCGTTTTAAGATCACTCTCGCTTTTGAATTTTTCCGCATCACGCGTTATTCTTTCTATCTCGTCCTCCATCCTGCTTATAACCCTCTTTGTCGCGAGCTCCCTTCCGACTATCATGTATCCGGAGAGCTCGTTGCCCTCGTTCACAAGTTTACGTACGCTCTGCTCGAACGGCACTACTTCATCGGTGCCGTTCCTCTTCATGTTCATGAACAAGTTTGACACGTTGCCATTCTGCTTTGCCATTGACATTGCGTTCTCTATCTTCTGCGCAGCATCTGCGTAGTAGAGAGAAGATATTGCCGTGCCTACAATCTCTTGCTCGTTATAACCGAGCATATCTAGCGTGCTCTTGTTTACCCTCTTCACATATCCGAACTGGTCGATTATGATTATTATGTCGCTGGAGCTCTTGATAATGTCATCGATATTCTCCTCCAGGCGTTTTGTGTACCTTTCGTAGTACAAGGGTGAAACTATGCAAGAAATGCCGTATACCCCGTTTTTGAATATGTCTATCTTGGTGTCAATGCTAATATTGTTGTCAAGTAGCATGGTAAATTCGCCTGAGCCACCTCCGGATCTTGCGGTTTCGACAAGCTTGCCAAACGCCTCTTTGTCCTTTATCATGTCAGCAAGCTTCCTTCCTAGCAGTGATTCCCTGCCCGACTTCATTACCAAATCCGGATTGCCCTCTACGGCGATTATGGTGGTATTGTTGTCGAGCATAAGGAAGACGTTGTTGAGCCTTGCGAGCATTGCCTTCTGCTCCTCGATTATTTTTTTATCTGTTATCTCGTTAATGACGACATGCATCACGTTTTCGTTTACGCTGTTCTGCGATACAGCAAAAATCCTGAACGGATCATTTGTCGAACGCACCGTGCCGACAACCCCATTCTTAAGCGTTTCAAGCATGTTAGAATCGATGTCCAGTATCTCCTTGATATTCATACCAGAGAGCGCTTTCGCTGCAATCCCGAGCATGTTTGCCGATTTGTTTGCCTTTACAACATAACCCTTCCTGTCAACGATAAGCTGCGGAACAGCTGCATTAAACGCCGCATCAAAGTATTTTGCAAGGCTTACATTTTTTGCATTCTCCTCTCTGTTCATCAGCTGCAAGCCAAACAGCTGCACTGCTATGTTTAGGTAGCTGGCGAGTTCGTCTGAGAAATATTCCTCCTTTCTTGAAAGCAGCGTTATGACGCCTACCCTCTTACCTATGGCAATGATTGGTATGACCATGCTGCTCTTGTAACCTTGGTTGTAATAGCTTACGAGGTCCCCAAATTCGGAGTAGCTGCTGAGCCTGTTATCCCTATATTGTTTTGCCATGTTTATTGCGTATTCCTCGAGCGGCAACAGCTCCTCTTTCTTCTGCAGCACAAGCTTGAGCTTTGCGTCATCTATGCCATTCACGCTCCTCAGCCCTTCAACAAGCCTTTTAGAAAGCTCATCGTCGTTTATACTGAGCTTGTCCATGTCAAAAAGCCCGAGCGCAATTTTCAGCACTGCATTAGTTTCCTCCTGCACGCTATCAACCTAAAATTTAATATAGTATCTTTACAATATAATTGTTATACCATCAAGTATATAGCACATTTCATTAGCATTTTTGCCTTAATGTATAAATTGATATTGCCTGCGCTCTGCGCAGCAGCCTCAGATGATGTCTAAATTGCTTAAACATTTTGCATAACACGGCGATAAATTGAAAGTAATAGAAATATTCAAGAATGTGTACAAGGTTAACGGAAAGCTCGCCACACGCAACCTCGCAGTAGGCCGCAAGGTATACGACGAGGAGCTAATTCAGGAAGGGGGGAAAGAGTACAGGCTCTGGAACCCATACAGGAGCAAGCTTGCTGCGGCAATACTAAAGGGTCTCAGGCACATGTACATAATGCCCGGCAGCAAGGTTCTTTACCTTGGTGCGGCAACGGGAACCACGTGCAGCCACGTGAGCGACATAATAGGCGAATCCGGCGCCTTATACTGCGTCGAAATATCCGAAAGGAACATGCGCCAGCTGCTTGAGCTTTGCGATGCCAGGCACAACATGTTTCCAATACTGCAAGATGCGCGGCTCGTGGAAAAGTACAAGGATGATGTCGGAACTGTCGACATACTGTACCAAGACGTTTCGTCACGCGACCAGCTTGCGATATTCAACATCAACAGCGCGCAACTTAAGCCTGGCGGCATCGCCTATGTCGTGATAAAGTCGCAAAGCATAAGCACGGCAATGAAGCCAGAAGTTATATATCGCGACTTTATAAACGCGATATCAAGACGGTTCGAGGTGCTCGAAAAGATAAACATAATGCCATATGACCGGATGCACCTTTTTCTAGTCTTGAGGAAAAAATGAGCGTTGCCGCAAATTTTCGGAAGAATTTAAGTATTTGCCTTGAATATTAGAATTGTGGTGCGGTGGACGTTGGCGTTTATATAAAGATGCTCGAGCAGGGAAGCAAAGTCATGCGTTGCACGCATTGCGGCATGCCTGTGCCTGTGCTCGGAGACTATGGTATATGCTTTTTCTGCGACATGCCGGTGAGCACTGCGAGCGAGGATTTGGTTGCAAGCGCTAACCTAAAAGGGTCACTAGACAGCATAAGCAGCAGCATAACTTCTGGCAAATGGGATGATGCGTCAAAGGTGTTCGACGGAATGGTAGCAAATGGCGATTATTCCCACGCATACAGCGCGGCACGATTCTATTCCCATTTCTCTGATTATGCGCTCACCACCATAAATCACATAAGCCTTACTGGCTTCATGGAAGAAAATGCTGAAGCCAACTACAAGGCCATAGAGCTCTACAAGAAGGCAAAGCAGCTGTATTACAAGGCGATACATGACGCATCTGCCGCCCCAGAAAGCAACGAAATCGCGCTTTATGTAAAATTCCTGTCGGAGTTCAGGTTGCACAATGTCCCAGCGGCAGTGGATTCGATAACAGAAATAAACATGCTGAAGGCTGACGATGTAATAACTGCCTATTCAAATTTTCTATACAGCGGTTTGGTCAACGACAGGAAGAATCGCGAGCTCTACTCTAAAAAACTCTTGCAGATGAAAGTTCCAAACCACTTGTATTATGTGGCGCTAGATTATGCAGAAGGCAAAAAATACAAGGATGCTGAGGAACTGCTGCTGAAGCTCACAAGCTTCGCATACATTCCAGAAGCATATGCACTGTTGAGCCAAGTTGAAGACAAGCTAAAGACACTCTAGCCTTTTGCCACGCCAATGGGCACATTTCTAGCTATTATTTTGGAAAGCCCAGCCTGCTCTACAGTCCCAACCACATCATCCACATTCTTATATGCCCATTCAGCCTCCTCGCTTACTAGGCTCCTTGTTCTTATCCTTATCTCTATCTCCTTTTTCTTGAGGTCTCCGAAAGTTTTTGATGCAGGTATCTCCCTTATTGCCTGGTGTCTTGACATGACCCTTCCGGATCCGTGGCATGTCGATCCGAATGTTTCCCTCACCGATCCTTCGCTGCCGGCAAGCACATAGCTCGCTGTGCCCATGCTGCCAGGTATAAGCACCGGCTGCCCATACTGCCTGTACTTCGCTGGCACATTCTGTGAGCCCTTCGGGAGTGCTCTTGTCGCACCCTTCCTGTGCACGTATACCTTCCTTCTTCTTCCCTCATAATCATATTCTTCGAGTTTGGCTATATTGTGCGCTACGTCGTAAAGTATCTCCATCCCGAGCGCGTCTGCGCTTTTGCCAAAAACCTCCTCAAAGCTTTTCCTTATGTTGTGCGTTATTAGCTGTCTGTTCACGAATGCGTAATTCACAGCCGCCTTCATCGCCGCCAGGTAATCTTCCGCCTCCTTGCTCTTTATGTGTGCATAGCTCAGCTCGGGGTCTATTATGCTTATGTTGTTTTTCCTCCTGTAGTCTATAAGCTCCTGCATGTAGTCGCTGCATATCTGGTGCCCGAACCCCCTAGAGCCCGTGTGTACCATGACCACTATTTGCCCTTCCGAAAGGCCATAACCTTTTGCAATGCTGCCGTCAAATATCCTTTCGACCTTTTGAACCTCGAGGAAGTGGTTTCCCGCTCCAAGGGTGCCCAGCTGGTCCTTGCCCCTGCTTTTAGCCGATTTGCTTACCTTTGAAATGTCAGCTCCCTGCATGAAGCCGTTTTCCTCTATCGATTCGCTGTCCTCCTTGAATCCGTATCCCTTTTCTATTATGTAATTTACCCCTTCCTCTGCAACTTTGTTTATCTCTGATTCCCCAAAGCCAATCTTGAGCCTGCTCCCTACCCCACTTGGAACGTTCTTGAATAGCGAGTCCATAAGCTGTTTTATCTTGGGCCTTACGATATCTTCGGTAAGGTTTGTTTTTATGAGTCTAACCCCGCAGTTTATGTCGAATCCTATGGCGCCAGGCGATATTATACCCTCCTCTGCATCAAAAGCGGCAACGCCGCCAACCGGAAAGCCATATCCCTCGTGCCCGTCGGGCATTATCAGCACGTTACCCACCACACCGGGCAGGTTCGTTGCATTCATTGCCTGCTGTATCGTCCTGTCGCTTTCCATCTTCTCGAGCATATAGTCCTTCGCATATATGACTACGTCGGTGCCCATTCTCTCGTTTTTATCCTTTGAAATTCTATGCCTTACAGCATCAATATTCTCTATTTTCATAAAAATCACGGAAAAATGCTAAATATCAGATCAACACAATATACAAATACGGTGCAAAAATATATAATATGCGTCGGATTACGGTGGAAGTGAGCACACAAATCCTCCGGCAATGCGCCAAGTCTTTGAATCCGGGCTTAACATTTTCGGGAGATACTTATAAATATAAGTTAAGCTGATATTACAATCGAAGTATTGTCTTTATATTTATTTGTGCATATTTAAAAAGGTGCAGGGGTGGCGGAGCTTGGTCAAACGCGACAGACTCAAGATCTGTTGGCTTAGGCCTACGAGAGTTCAAAGCAATGAACAAGAGCAAATCTCTCCCCCTGCATCAACATGGTGATTATTTGTCAGGCAAAACCAGAAAAGAAGGAAAGAAAAATGTATCAAAGAGGAGAAGCGGTGCCAAGGCAGCCAAGTTGCCGAAGAAGATAAAAGAAAGCGTTATGTTGCCCATACCAACATACCCTCAGAGCGAGGAATTTACTAGCTCTGCAGCATGCGCCATAATGGTGCTGAAGTATATAAATCCGAACATGAAGTTCAGGAAGGAGCATGAATTCGACATATGGAAAGAGGCAGTGAGCGGCAGCGTATGGCATGGATCCAGATATGGGCTGGCATATGCACTAGCGAAGAGAGGCGCAAAGGTAGCTATAATGAGCAACGTCAAGGATGAGGGCTACGAGAAAAAGCTCGCTGTTTACGAGAATGTTAATCTTGACACGCTTGCCGCATCATTCAATGAGATAAAGGAAAAGGCAAAGCAGATGAACATAGAAGAGGAGCATGCACAGGTGACAACGCAAGCAATAAAGAAGGCGCTTTCTTCAAAATATATACCTATACTGCTTATAAATGCCCAAACAATAAATCCATATCTAGAGTCCTCGCCACATTGGGTTGTAATAAAAGGCTATGACAAAGACGCGTTTTACATAAATGATCCATATTCAGACAGCACGATAACTATAGCTGCCGACGCATTCAAATCAGCTATAGGCTTTGACAACAATACGCACATGATACTTGTCAATATGCCGCAGAGTAAGAAAAGGTAAAGCTTGCTTTTTCTACAGCGCAGTGAAATTGGCATCCAGCCGCTTCTTATTCAAATATTCGCACCTGCAGTGCTGTTTCGTGTTAGCTATCTAAATCTGTCTAGGCTTTTTGCCGGCTAACAAGGCGGGGAAGTATTCGAGTAAAGGCAGCATAGCTAATCCATACCATTCTACTGCCACCCCTTTTGCAGTCTGCTCAGACTAGCCTTTGATTACAGCTATCTCTGCGCCTTTTGTTCCTATACCGCCAAGGATATGTCTTCTAATTACCCTGTATTTTGTTTTGACTTTTTCTCTCGTGCTTGACGTTATGCTGTTGTAGCAGGCCACGCACATGACTCTCCTGCTTACTATGCCCTCCATTACATATTTGTCCTTCTCTTGCATATATAGCGGAGGTACTATTTTTACTTCGGATCTGCTCAGCGGCCTGCCGCACACCATACAGCTGTTTTCGATTAGTTTTTTCAGATCCTTCTCCTCGGCTTCGTCAATGTAGTATTCCCTACCGTCCGACTCAGCCTTCGCCTTATTAAAGGCTAACCCTCCAAGGTCTGCGCCTGTTAATTTCACCTTCCCCACCTTCAATTATCATTTACACCATTTCTTATATTTATTTATTGTGGTACAAGTGAAAAATAACTAAAATATATTTAGAAGCCCTAAAAATTTTACCTCGAATATTCGAGTGCAAAAGCGATAACTTACCGCATTGCTTTCGTCGTCACATGAGTCTTAAGTTCGCTAATTATATCATCGTATGGCACGTCAGTTTTTATGCCACTTGGGTCAAAATGCGTCAGGCTTGCGGCGCCCTTTTTGCTAAGCTCCTTTACCATCACATTCTGCGATATAGAACCTACGCCTAGCATGGCGGTAAGCTTAGGAATGGAATAAAAGAACGGTATATCCAATTCGTTGTACACTTTGTATAGTAGCGATATTGCCTCGTCGGAAGCGCCGCTGCTGTGCGAGAGCATTGCGGCTATAACTCCTTTGTCATATATGCTCCCAAGCCATAACGGTCCGAAACGCTCGGTTCTGCCGCCGCAGCTTTCACATACCTGGGCAGGCGCGCTTGCAATGCCAGGTGCGTAATAATACCTATGGCATTTGTTACAGTATGAGCCGAAGCCTATTTGCCTTACAGAATCGAGCGCATTAGTGCTTCCCCTCTTAAGCTCAAAGAAGATGCGCATGTAGTGCAAGTTTGACAGCGCAAGGTACACGTGCACACCGAAATTGAGCTCTGCCGCAAGCCTCACCGCGTAAGCTATAAGTATCCTTATGCCAACCTCATGGCACAGTTCGTTGTGCAAAGGCCGCGCCGCATATTCCCTCATGCATGCATTCGCATGTGCGCCGCAGAGTACGGCAGTGTCGGTTGCGGTTACCATATAAAGCGTGCCATCTCTTCCAATGCTCAGCAGGTCTTTCATATATGGCACTGGGGTGCCAAATGGGTCAAGGTCTATGGCGCTGAATCGCTCATTGCTTTTGCAGGAGAACGAGCGTATATCTTCATTGAGAACTGTGCCGTCGATTCTGTTTAATTCGACATTACGCTTGGTATTTTCATATGCATTCTTGTTTATGTCAAGGAAAATGGCCTTATCAATGCTTGCCTCAAGACAGTAGCGTATGCCTCTCACCCCAGTAGCCGAGGTTGTATCAAGCACAGTACCCTTCCTGTTAAGCGCGCGCAGAAACATGACCGATATGTCTCTTAGCGAGCGCATCTTAGTGTTGAAAAAAACATCATCGTAAACCAGAAAGTTTGCCAGACCCTCAGTCCTGCTTTCCATCGGAGCACCGCTATTTGTATTCGTCAACACCCTTTATCTTCCTTATTGCATCAAGCAGTCCATGGGCGTATGATATGCTTGAGAACGCGGTGTAGAGATCGCCTTTCTCAAGCCACGCCTGTGAATCCTTTGCGTACATTTCGGCAAGCTCGACAACCTTCTTTTCCTCTTCGCTCAATTCAGTGTCGAATTTAACGTTTTTGTAAAATATATCTATATCCTTCTTTATCCTGCCTTCCACGCCTTCCATGCAAACCACAAGATACAGCTAAATATTATAATAATAAATATATATTGCAACCATATATTGGTGATTACATGGCTGACGATGAAAAAAAATGGAGTGATTCAACCGACATGTTCATAGACAGAATAGATCAACAGCTAGGCAGCAAATACGGAGTTTCCCTGAGAAGGCTGCTGACGAATCCAGCTGTCATCGGCGAAGAGGAGAACAAGAAAGATATAATTGAAGGTTTCAAGAAGGATGTTTCATCTTTTTTTGAGGGGCTTCTAACTTCTTTGGACAGCGAAAGGAAAGATTTCGAGGCGCAGCTTGAAAAGACAACCGAAGAATACAACAAGATAAGCGGTTTGCTAAAAGAGAAAAGCGCCGCGCTGAAGATCCCATATGTGAATCCCCTGCTAATAGAAAGGGATGAAACCAACGACGAAACCATAATAATAAGTGCATACAACGATTCGATCGGCGAGCTTTTTGACAAAATACTGGAGAAGAGTAACTTCATAGCTGACCTGTCAACAGACTACCACGAATACAAGATCGGATCCTGGCTTTTTTCTGGCCAAAAAAACTACGTGCTTACAATAAATCAGCCGTCAAGCGTGGTTCTTAGTGTGGAAAACAGCAGAGACGAGATTCTCGCACTGCTTGATTCAATACCAGTTGCATGAAATGATAAAATGCAGGTAATAGCAATAACAGGCACCCCGGGCAGCGGAAAAAGCACACTTGCGTTGGCGCTCAACAAAAGAATAAAGGGCTCAGTGCTCGTAGATGTGAACAAGCTAGTGAAAGAGAAAAAGCTTTACAGCGGGAGGGACAAATACGGCACGCTGATTGTCAAGCTAGGTGCGCTGCAGAGGGAGCTAAACGTGCTCGTCAAGAAATTCGTAAAAACAGGGCACACGGTAATCATAGAAGGTCATCTGATTTCAGACATAAGAATAAGAGGAGCATACGTAATAGTGCTAAGGGCACATCTCAAGGTGCTACTAGAAAGGCTAAAGGCGCGCAAATATAATGTTGAGAAGATAAGGGAAAACATCACGGCTGAAGCGCTTGATTACTGTGGAGCAAGCGCGGCAAACAACTATCAGGATGTATATGAGATACTCCCAACAAACAAAGCCGACGCTTTGAAACAGGCGTTGCGCATAATAGAAAACAGGCCACAGGGCGTAAAAAAGCAAATACAGCTAATTTACGAGCTGCCAGAAATAATAAAAACAGACAGAAAACTGGCCATGTAAGCCCCAACAGTGTCTCTATATGCTCGTCTTCGCGAGGAGCTCCCAGTAGAGATGTTCCGCGTATCTTTCTGGTATTGTGCTTGCAAGCTTGGCTTTACCCAGCTTTATATCCTTGTGCTTCTTATGTGCCTCCCTTTTTATAAAGTCTGCTATTGCTTCATTCATGCTTTCATATCTAACCTTCTCCATGACATACAAAGTGCTGTTGCTGAAGATAATGCTAGAGCCCAGGTGTGCGTTTATGAAAGAAAGAGCTGCACCAGAATTGCCCGGAACACTAGGCCCTTTTAGCATTCTAGTTTTTGCGCTTGCGCTAGGATACATATAGAGAACGAGCCCTTCCTTATCCTTTACTGTTACAAGTTCTATGTATACTTGAAAGCCGTTTCTTGCGACATAATCCACTATAGCGCCTGACAATTTTTTGAGCTGCGGCCATGTTATATCTTCACTTTTGTCCGGTATCGGCACAACCAGAAGGCTTGCAGACAGGCCGTTTGCCTTCATGTACTGGCGCAACATACTGTAGGAGTCTGCAGAGGATACCTTGTATCCATAGAACATCTTTTCGCTCGGGTTTTCAATGAACATTTTTGCGACAACTATAAATTTGGACAAAGATTCATGCGAAACAACGGCTGCGACATTTCTGTTTGGGTCAACAGGGTCTATGACAACAAAATCAGAGTTGAATTTTTCAAAAATCTCCTTGCTACCTTTTTCTTCTGGATTTAGTGGGTTCAGGTAGTAAGGGAGCTTTATTTGCGTCGCCTCTTCAAGCAGGTTCAGCAGAGATCTGTAATGGTAGACTAAAAGTTCGCACAGGTATCCGGAAAAGCCCCTTGTCTTTACTTCGGCGCCGTATATTCCATGGCTGTTCAGCAAAGCTTTAAGCAGTCTGACATCATCTCTCTGCTTATCGTTAAGGTGCATATTTATGAAGTCATTGTGCAAAGGTGTCCTATCTACTGTGGTGCCCATCTCTGTTATGTTTATTATTTTGTAGGCCGGAACTATGTCTATGTCAGCGCCTATGTTTGGGATATAAAGCCTTAGATATGGATGCTCTGCATATCTTATCTCATACCTCCCTCCCATGCGCTTTGCAAGTTCCTTGCCATACCTGATGCCATATTCAGTTACTTTATCTTTTCCTACCTTCTTGCCAAACAGAAGAAAGATGTCTATGTCAGAGTTGCCCTTCAGCTCGGTGCCCCTTGCTATCGAGCCAACCACCTTTATCTCCACATCTTTGGGCACAATCTTGAGCAGCTCGCTTGTGATTTTGTTGACGCTTGCGGTGGTAGCCTCTGTCTCGAGTTTGCTGGGCTTTATATCATTGAGCACCTTCGCAAATATCCTTAGCGCCTTCTCCCTCTTTTTAGCGTCCATCAATAAGACTGAAATATATAAATATATAAAATCTATTCAACAAATCAAATAATAAGAATTGGCAAAGGGCTCTTAGCTCAGTAGTAGAGCGTTCCGTTCGCAACGGAAAGGTCGCGGGTGCGACTCCCGCAGAGTCCAATAAACTTCTTAAAAAGAAGTTTTATCAAGAAATTGATTGGCCGTTAACTACCTTTTTCTCTGCGAAAAATCGTCTATCTTGGTTTGCGTAATCCCGCTATCACCACTATAATTTTTTGGAACAGGATAAGGCTTATACTCTGGAATTATGTCTAGAATCCTAAGCCCTGATTCCTCTGAAGATACGCTGAATGTGTAGGGGTAATCTCTCCATGTAATATGGTTATTGTTGGCTCTTTTGGTGAGCCAAATTCTTATTACGGCGCTTTCTCCGTTCTTCAACACACTAATCAAGTCCCTTAACACACGGTCGCCATCCATGTTTGGCTTGTTTATGAATATGCCTATATTCTTCCCAGATGCATATTTTTGATCTGTTACGAGCAATACGTAGTCCTTTTCATTATCATACTTGAAACCAACAACTCGCACAGTAGCTTCGCTAAATCTATCTACAACAAACCTTTGCAGTGGGTCGATCAGTATTTTCTCCACTATTAATTGGCGTATTTTCTGATATAAAAACCTTATTGCGCCTTATGCAAAAAACGTTGCGAAACAGTATTATAATTTTTAAGGGCTTTCTTGGTAATGCTATTTATAAATTTCTCTTTTGCCTTCAGATATCTCTCTTTATTGCCCTTTGCTTCTTTTACTGCAATCTTCTTCACACTTTCATATTCCAAAACAGCATCTCTATGCTCAATTAGATAGTCCCTAAATGCAATTTTTTGCCGCCATTCTTCGCCACCAAATTTTACAAGATGTAGATGTATCCTTATGCTCTTATGCCTATACCTGCTATCTCTTACAAAAAACAATCTCCTTCTTGAACCAGCTGTGCCCACGAAATCGTAGCCTAATTTCTGAATTTTCTTTTTTATCGCTAGCCTTTTGCCTTTCTTTAGACCTACAATAATATCTAGTATGTTTTTCCCGCCAAGCCCGGGAACTGCAGTGCTACCTACATGCTCTATAGCTACATTTTCGTGCCCAAGCCCATCGTAAAGCCTAACCCTTTCTTTCTTGAATGCCTGCCTATAAATCGAGTTATAGCGTTTGAATACATACTTGTCCTTTCCCTTAATCTTTCTATGGTGCATTTAACCCATACAAAGGTTTGGCTGTATAAATTTATAAACCCACATAACGTCGCGCATGTATATCTTCACCTATAAGCAACACGCTAAAAGTCAGTGGCAAATATCATTTTACAAAAAAAATATATACCTGTATAAAAATAGGAATTAAGTTAATCTTTATAAATTTGCAAGTAAAATACTAAATGAGGGTTGGAAATGCGTTCTCGTGTAAAGCTCGGCATAAAAAATCTAGACAAGATGATTGATGGCGGTATACCAGAAGGAAATCAGGTCGCCATCGCAGGAGGCCCTGGTACTGGGAAAACTCTGCTGGGTTTTGAATATCTCTACCATAATGCCAAGGAAGGCAATAACGGCATTCTGTTCTCGCTTGAGGAAACATCAAATATGGTAATCGAAAACGCTAAGGCCGCATTTACTGATTTCACAGACATAGACGATCTAATAGCAAGCAAGAAGCTTGTGGTATACGGCTCTGAGGAAGGCACTGCATATGTGACAAGGGATCCAGATAAAGGCACATACTCTTTTGGCGAGTGGATCTCAAATTTGGAGTCGGTAGCATCGCAATATCACGCAACACGTATCGTTATAGATTCTATAAGCGTAGTCAGATTGCTAATAAGAGACCAGTTTGAATACAGAGACACAACAATGAACCTCGTCCGCGTGCTCAAGCGTCTTAATGCGACCACACTTATAACAGTTGAGCTTGAAACAGCGGAAAAGGAGAAACTGACTTTTCAACCAGAATTTTTCATGTACGATGGTATAATAGCACTCTACTTGTCTGGAGAAGGAAGCAATAGGATACAGACACTAGAAATAATAAAAATGAGAGGCACTGCACACAGCTTCAGCACAATACCATACGAGATAACCTCTTCTGGCATAAGCGTGCTTGAACTGCCGCATGGGGAAGATATAAATGATGTTTAATTTTGCGGGTAATTAATATGGAAAATCAAGGAATAATAAAGCGTATAAAAACTGGCGTTGCTGGACTTGACAGGATGATTTCCGGTGGCGTTCCTGTAGGATCGCAGGTGCTTGTAATAGGTAGCCCTGGTGCTGGAAAAACCCTACTATCGCTTGAGATGCTGTACCACAACGCAAAACTCGAAATACCAAGCACATTCATAACAACAGAGGAGATGCGTGAGTCACTTATAGACAATGTGGAAAACGCTTTTTACGCTTTTGAAGACTTTGAGGAGCTACTTGAAAGAAACGTAATACAGATAGTGCACAAGCCCATACTCGAAGACTTCAAGTCAAGGGAAAACTTCGAAAAATTCATAGCCGACGTGATAGCTACGGTGAATGCTAACAAATCAAAGATTCTCGTCTTTGATTCATTGAGCAGCTTAAGGGCAGTGATGATAGACGACAGAACGTTCACCAGATCTTCAACATATATGTCAGAAGTGTTCAGGGAGGCAGGCTTGACTGCATTCATAACCGTTGAAGTGAGCCCCAAGCTTGACGTGACAGAGGCTGGCTTGTTCGGCACCTCGATGTTCGACGGCTTGATAAAGCTTTCCGTTAATCAGTCTGCTGGCTCTTCACAGTATGCAATAGAAATAGCAAAGTTGCGCAACTCAGCACATAGAATTTCGAGTGTTCCGTACCAGATAACGTCGAAGGGCTTTGATGTGCTTGCAGATTAATTAGGTGTATAAATGGCAGAAGAAAATGAAACTTTGCAAGGCTTTCTGGAAAAAGCAGTTAAACTAGCGGCAAACGCGTCAACATACCTGCTGGAAAACGAAATCAACAGGGGGCTCAGCTCCATAAACAAGATTATACCAATGGGTCTTACAAACAAGCTTCTGCCATATTTTGTAGCCGCTGGCATACTTGACTTGGCAGGCAAAGACATAACCAAAAACGACATACAGAGGCTTTTCAACGGCGCAGACATAGAAGTGAACAGGGTGCTTCTTGAAGGCATCGGCATGCTGCATTACCGTAATCACCTTGTCTACATACTTGCAATAACGTTGCTAGTTTCAGCAGACAAAGAGGTTACAATGGACAGGCTGCTCAATACTGTCATGGCGCTTGATGTAGATCCAGATGTTACAGTGGCGCGCGAATCGGTCAAAGTGTACAATGAGCTGGCGCCAAAGAACGGCCTGCCTGCGATACCCGAAATATGATGCGGTTGATTTAGAAATGCTTTTGCATGTTAAGCAAGCTTTCGCATTATCTCAAGCATTTTTCTTGCATTTCCCAGCATTGAGTGGTCGTTGTTGAAAAACACATAGGCGTTGCGCGGTTCTAATTCCACAATGCTTTCTGCAATGTCTTCAAGTTCCTTCGTAGAGTAGTTGTAGCTGTACCACGATTTTCTGCCATGCATCCTTAAATATATATCACTGGTAGTTTTTACAATGTACGTGCCAATTGGTGAATCAATGCTTGCCAATGTAATTTGCAGTTTTCTGAATGACCTATAAACCTCTTCTTTGAAAAACTCTACATCCCTGAATTCGAATACAAACTTCCTGTTGTTTTTAAACGCCCTTGAGAATTCCTCTACCACCGCTATTGCATTTGCCTTAAAGCTTGGAGGCAACTGAAAAAGGTAATAGTGTATATCCTTGTCTAATGCACTAAAAAGGCTTAGAAAACTGTTCATTGCATTATAACTGTTTTCATTGAGCCTGTGCACGTGCGTCACTATTCTGCTTGCCTTTATAGCCCACGCCAAGCCGCTGCCAACTTTTGCCCAATGCTTAACCTGAGAAGGAAACGGAAACCTGTAAAAGCTCGCGTTAAGCTCTACTGCGTTGAGGCCAGAATTGTTATAATACCAGTCGAAATTGTTTTCCCTGTTCCAATCATACATCCAGCCTGATGTGCCAATGTAGAATTGCATTTAACCATTCTGGTTGGTTTTTTTCAAGTAGTTGTCAAGCTTAGTTGCCCTCTTGTACAAATACTCAAACCTTTTCTCAGATTCGCCAAAGTTCACCTTGACTATATGCTCACTTTTCCTGTTTATTATATTCAAAGGTGGTATCTTAAAGGCGTTATCGCTGTCCATAATAAACCTCTCATGTTGGCTTTTTGCATCTTCGGGGTTCATTATCCTTACCTCAAAGTCTATATTTGACTTCTGCAGCTCGTTTCTAAGGTCGTTGTAGTTGTCACCAAAGCGCGTGTCGAGCATCTCGCTTGATGTTATTACGTCTATCCTGCTCAAATTTTCAAGCGAGCCTTCAATCAGCCTGTATAAGTTTGACATTGCCTCTGAATTGAAATGTTTATCCACTATTCTAAGGTTTCCGCTAAACCTCGAAAATAACCTCTCCTTGAGCAGTTGCATGTTTGCATATGGGGTTTCAGGGCTGATGTTTATGCTTCTTGCCAGATAACCTTTTGTCTGCCCTGAATGCACTGTATGCTCTAAATAAATGTCTGTAATCACGCAGAGCAGCATTCCGAAATAGGCAACAAGATAAGTTATATTGCCTACCACTTGGCCGAATCCCAGCGTTGCTATGAAAAACATTGCAATAAAAACGAACGTAAGAGCTAGGTGCAGCAGCAGGTATCTCCGGGAAGCGCCATATTGCCGAACCTCAAATTTATAGTAAATTGCAGAAGAGATGAACGTAAGCAGCATAGCTATAGCTAGAATGAAATAGCTCTCTACTATTGCTTTTCCTACAAGATTTCGATTTAATACTATTGATTGCAGCACCTGTGCCACGCTTTGGTTGTATGCGCTGCTTTGCACTACCGCACCAATTGCGGTGCCATAGGTAGTGGAAAAAGCTTCTATCAAAAAGCTTGCTGTAAGCACAAGCACAAAAGAGCCAAGCACGAGCAGTAGCAGAATATACCTGTAGCTATCATTTATTTTTGTCAGCATCAATATTCATACTATTTGAGAGTTTAAATTATTATCTCCACTCTTCTGTTTTTCTGTTAACACCCCTCCTATACTGCTTCCATTTTCCATGGCTTCAGCATCGTAACCTGCCTTTCTCAAATAGTACGCCAGTATCTCTGCATTTTTTCCTTTTGTGAACACGTACTTGAAATTTCCCTCATCTATGTACTTGACCGTTTGCCTAAAGTCTGCATGATCACTAAGGGCAAATTGCACATCTGTACCAAATCTTATACTTTTGGCAAGGCCAGTAGCTATTGCAGTATATACTTTTGTGTTATATTTTTCTGCGAGTCTTTCTGCGGCGTACTTTATGTTGTTTTCTGTTATGCCGATGCGTTGCTCTGCAACCTTGTCTATGAAAGTTTTTTCATCTGCGGTTATGTAGTCAAGCTTTATGTTAAAACGTTCGTAAACATTACTTATTGCTCCTATCCTTTCGCTTACAACTGGCGTGAGCCCTATATCGTTGAATATTTTTATGAGTTCTTGCGCCTTGCCAAGTACCTGCGACGAAAAGATTACACGACCATATTCCGTTTTCTTCCTTGCATAAAATTGTATAGCATCTATCACGTTTGTCCGTTCATCGAAGCGCACATTTGGAAAAGGATATGTAGAATCGATAATGGCAATGTCAGCATTACGTATTTCAATTCTTCCAGCAAGTTCGTTTTCCTGCATCTGAAAGTCGCCAGTGTATATATACGAAATCCCGTTATACTCGTCTTCAAAATATAGCTGTCTCGAACCGAGAACATGCCCTGCGTTCAGCATCTCAAAGCCTTTGCCTGTTTCGGCCATTGCAGGCGAAACTCCCTTCCTCGCTTTTATAAGCTCCATCGTTTCTCTGCTTGCTGTTGCTGGCAGTCCGCTTCTTAAACCTGCTAAATGGTCTTCGTGCGCGTGGGAAATAAAATTTAGATATGCGTCTTTGCTTCTTTCGTCTAGTGCTATCCTTCTCCCTCCGCTTAGATAGATCATCTGGTCGCCCTACACTAAAAGAAATGCCTGTTAAGCTTTAAATATTTCATATTTCAAATATTATATTTGATTCCTTTTGCTGAAAAAGAGTGGGCATATGGTAGAAAACGTAATTATTTTGGGCTCAGGTCCGGCGGGTCTCACCGCGGCTATATATACTGGAAGGGATGGCTTAGCGCCAGTTGTAGTTTCAGGCACTACCGCAGGCGGGCAGCTGCTTCTGACAACGACCGTTGAAAACTTTCCTGGATTTCCAGATGGCATTTATGGCAGCCAGCTGATAGATCTGATGAGAAAGCAGGCGGAGAAGTTTGGCGCAAAATTTGTCGATGGAGATGCCACCGCAGTCGATTTCAAAAGTAGGCCGTTCAAAGTACAGGTGGGAGATAATACATATGAGGCGCTTTCAGTGATAATAGCTACTGGTGCATCTGCGAGGTGGCTTGGTATAGAATCCGAGAAAAAATTCATAGGCCGTGGTGTTTCATCCTGCGCCACATGTGATGCCCCATTCTTCAAAGACAAAAACGTAATAGTAGTTGGCGGAGGCGATACCGCAATGGAAGACTCAATATTTCTTACTCAGTTTGCTAATTCTGTTACCGTTGTCCATAGAAGAGACAGTCTGAGAGCCAGCAAAATAATGCAGGATAGGGCATTTTCCAATCCTAAAATAAAATTTATATGGAATAGCGTAGTTGAGGAAATATTAGGAGACAAGAAAGTCGAGGGAGTGAAACTAAGGAATGTTGTTTCAAACGAGATAACAGAGATGAAGATAGACGGCGTCTTTGTTGCGATTGGCTATCTTCCGAATACTGCAATATTCAAGGGACAGGTCGCGCTTGACGAAGCAGGTTACGTGATTGCAAAGGACGAAGTAAAGACAGACGTTGACGGCGTGTTCGTTGCAGGAGACGTTTCTGACAAAATATACAAGCAGGCAATAACAGCTGCCGGAAGCGGCACCAAAGCCGCGCTTGCGGTTAGGGCATATCTTGCTGAACTCAAATATGCAGGCAAGTGAACTGCTACATATACTCTGCAAGCTTGCGCTGTCCTCTATAGCTGGCCAGTCCGGAAACCCTAAGCCCGATCTTCCGCACTTTTTCTTTTGTTCCTGTATTGTCCGCAAGCAGCTTAAAAGCCTCGTCAAGCATTTCCTTATCGCTGTTCGAGTAATGACTCAAGCTTCTGCTTTTCATGAATTCGGTGAAGTCCGGCTTCCTGATTTTTATTGTCACAGTCTTGAACTGTAAGCCCTTCGTATCTATCTCCTCCTTTATCTCGTTAGCCATAGTTTCAAGCATACTCTTCATCTCCTCTATGTTGTCGGTGTCTGCATCGAAAGTCCTTTCCCTTCCTATCGATTTTATCTCATTGTTTTCAACAACTTCTGATTCGTCAATCCCTCTCGCATAGTCATATATCTCCTTTCCATACACTCCGAATTTTGAAACGAGCTCCATTAGGCCCGCCTTCGAAAGCTCCCCTACTGTCTCATATCCCATTTCCTTGAGTTTTTGCGCAGTTTTCTTCCCCACGCCATACAGCCTGTCCACTGGCATGGGTTCTATGAATTTCTGAACATCTTCCCTTTTCAACAGTTTTATGCCATCTGGCTTTGCTGCCTCGCAAGCCATTTTGGCAAGAAGCTTATTCTCGCTTATGCCTATAGAGCATTTCAAGCCCGTCCCTTTCATTATTGCCTCCTTCACCTCCCTCGCGTAGTCAACCGCTTTGTCAAAGTTGTCAACCTTCTCAGAAACATCCATGAATGCCTCGTCTATGCTCACTTGCTCAAATCTTCCCGCAAAACCTCTAAGTATCCTCATAATTTCATTTGATATTTTTTCGTAATATTTGTCGTCCACAGGAAGAAATACAGCATCTTTCTTAAGCCTGTACGCCATGGATATAGGCATGCCGCTTCTTATTCCATACCTTCTTGCTACATAATTGCAAGTGCTTACTACTCCCCTACCATTGCCTCCTTTTGGGTCGGCGCCAACAATCACTGGCTTGCCTTTTATCTCCGGTTTTCTGAGCTCCTCGCATGCAGCGAAGAAATAGTCCATGTCCACTAACATTATTATTCGCATTACCACACATTTACAATTTGATTTCCTCCACGCCGTCCTCCGGCTTAATCTCCCTGAATATTTGGGTGGTGAACCTGTACAATGACACATCGCTCCGTTGCCAGGTGTGGGTCGGCAACCCTGCCTTCATACACACATTGTCTAAAAATTCCTCGCTGTTCCATCCCTCCTCAACAGCAACAATCGGTAGGAGCAGCCCAGAATAATAACCGTACTCGATAAAAAGTCCATCTCTACCGACCTTTACCTGTTCCTTTATCTCCTCCGGCTTTCCTGTAATCTTCTCCATTTTCGAAAGTATACTTACCTCTATTGTAACCTCCGCAAGTTCGACGTGAGACAGAGGCACAAACCTTGGGTCTTCTGTTGCTGCACTTATTGCCGCATCAACCACAGCCTCATACAAAGGCTTTATTGCCAGCGGAAATCCTATGCAACCCCTAAGCGTCCCTGTAGGATAATGCTCCAGAGTAACGAACGCACCTGACATGTCTTTGAATTTTTCTATCTTTTTGTATATTATCTTCCTATCGAAATATGGCGACTTAAGAAAAAGCTCTATCGCGTATCTGGCAGCCTTGACAAGCTCCTCCCCCTCCTCAACAGAATAGCTTTTCACGCAACCACCGTAATAATAGCTGCATTCAAGGATTTAAGCATTGCCTATACATATCAGTAAAGCGCTTCTATATCCCTGTACCTGTAGTTTTTGCTTAATGTTCCGTCCATAAATATTTTCGTACCGCACTTTTTGCATCTGTTTTCTTCGTCCAGATTCCATTCGGTTATATAAAATCCGTATCTTTTGACAACGGCCGTACCGCATTTAGGGCAGTAGGTGTTTTCGTATTTGCTTCCAGGCACGTTGCCAATGTAAACATAATTCAGCCCATTTTCTTTTGCCACCTTATAATGCTTCTCCAGTGTAGATACTGGCGTTACTGGATAGTCAAGCATTTTGTAGTCCGGATAGAACCTGGTGAACTGCAGCGGTGTGTCATCGCCGAGATTTGTGCGTATCCATCTGGTAAGAGAGTCGCATGCCTCAAGCGAATCCCCAACAATGGGCACTATCAGATCCGTTATCTCTATATGTATCCCAGCCTTCTTCATGCTGACCAGCGCAGTTTTTATCGGTTCGGAAGACACTACCGCTTCGAACCTGTTTGCAAATTTTTCCTCACCATTTCCCTTAAAGTCCACAACCGCCGCGTCTATGAGGCCTTTCATCATCTTAACTGCATCTTCCGTCATATATCCGTTAGTAACGAATACGTTGTACAAACCTTTTTCATGCGCCAGCTTCGCAACATCAAGCGCGTACTCTATGAAAATGGTCGGCTCGTTGTACGTGTAGGCTATGCCATCTGCTTTGTACTTCAATGCAAGATCTACAAGCTCATCTGGCTTAATTTCGGTACCAACCACCTCGTGCTCTTTTGATATATTGTGATTTTGGCAGAACAGGCATCCAAAATTACAGGACGAGGTGCCCACGCCAAGCACATAGCTCCCAGGCCTGAAATGGTTGAATGGCTTTTTCTCTATCGGGTCCAGCTGCACCGATGCTAGCATGCCATAGTTCATCAAATAGAGCTTGCCTCCCATATTCTTCCTAACAAAACAGAATCCGTTGGAACCATCAGGTATCTTGCACCTGCGTGCGCATGCATAGCACTCGACCTTTTTGCCTTCCATCTGGCGCCATAGCTTAGCTTCCTTGATCATGCTCCACCAGTATAAATAGCCTTCGCAAATATTTATAGCTGATCGCCTGAGCCACGGCTAAGCTTTTCAAGCCTCCTGAAGGCGTTGAGCTTTTCAAATCTGTCCATGCGCGCCTCGTCTATTATCTGCTGCATGCCCTTAATAGTGCTATCATAAACACTCCTGTCTATCTTGAAAGGTATTCCGTCTTTACCGCCAAGGTTGTATGCGTACATAACCGGGTCCCTGTATGAAAGCTCTTTATCATATATAAGCGATGATATGAACGCAAGGGATCGCAGCGTTGCCCTGCCGACTCCCTTCACAAGGAGCAGTTCTTTGTATTCTTCAATATTCATATCATTTAGGTTCTTTATAATCTCCATAGCTCTTCTGCTCATGTCAATCTGTGGCACTATACGGTGCCTAGCTGGAAATATTATACTTCCCCTTTCAAACTCTTCTATAGTCTCGCCAATATGTTCTTTGGCCCACTTATTACTACGTGCCGTAAGGTCAAGCGTTTTTTTGTGCAATGGTGTTAAAATCCCGGCGTGCGGTTCGTTAGTTATATCTTCCGGATCTGTCTGTTCGTCAATCCACTGAAATCGTATGGCATAGTTGGTTTCCTGATCAATAGCTTGTTGCACTACTGCCCATTTTCCGTTTCTGTTGAATATGAAAGTGTGGTGGTAAATACCTACCCTGTCATACACCATTGCGCTGTCTACCTTTGCCGCCAGTCTACTGAGTTCCTTGAATCTTTCCGCTTCTCCTGCAATGTTTAGCTCATCAGTCCCTTTTGTTATCTCTTCAGGTGTCATAAGCCCCTGCTTTCCTTTCCCGCCAGCGATGTATACTTCTCCGCTTCCGTTCAGCGCCTCCTTCAAAGCCCCCATTGTAACAGTTGTAGTTCCGCTGCTGTGCCAGTCATATCCTATTGCGCATGAAAACGCTTGAAACCACATTGGGTCGCTTATGCGCCTTAAAAACTCGTCGGATCCGTATTCGTCGATCACTACTGTTGCTATTTCGCCGCCAAGCTTAACCATCCTGTTAAATAGCCATCTCGGTGCCTTGCCTCCATGGAGCGGCAAAATGGTTTTGCTGTGCATAATCCTAATATGTTGCAGAACTTAGATATATCTTATGAATAATTTTTGATTATGTATGCAGCAAGGTGCGCAAAGGATAGAATTTATAAATCCATATAATAAAATATTTCTGAGATGCGAAACTGAAATGAAACTGAAATCGTCATATCCAGGTATCTAGTGTATTTCGCCAATTTAAAATGATATGTATGGGCATCAAAAAAGCAAGTAAAGAAAAATTGCCGAAGACGATCGCGATCATACCCGATGGAAACAGGAGATGGGCCAAGACAAATGGCGCATCAGTGTTTTCTGCCTACAGCCGTGGCGCAAAAAGATTCATAGAATTCAGCGAATGGTGTGCGGAATACGGAATCAAAAACATTATCGTATGGGGGCTGTCAACCGAGAATGTTGGCAGACCGAAGAACGAACTGGATTCCCTTTTCAAAGTGTACCTGAATATTATAACAGATAGAAATGTAATAAGCAGGCTCCGCGAAATGAAGACGCGTTTGTTAGTAGTTGGCGAAAAAAGACTTCTTCCAAAATACATTTTGAATGATTTGAACAAAATAAAAAATTCAGTCCACGGGCGCATCGAAAGAAGGATATTTTGGCTTCTTGGATATGGTGGCAAAGATGATCTTGTGCACGCGGCGAAAGCCATAGCCGCCAAGGTGGCAAAAGGGGAAATCGGCACAGTTGACGAACAAACTTTCAAGAGGCATATGCTATCGCATAATGTGCCAGATATAGATCTTATAATAAGGACTGCGGACGAGTTTAGACTCTCTGGGTTTATGCCATGGCAGTCGGCATACTCAGAACTTTATTTTGTTAAAAAATATTGGCCAGACTTCAGCAAGAAGGACCTCGAGAAAGCAATAGCGGCATATAGCAGAAGAGACAGAACATTCGGCGTATAAAATCTTGTCAAACAAATGTTTAATGGGCTCGGAGAGATTTGAACTCTCGACCTCCCGATCTCCAGTCCTTGCGGTTTTCAAGTCTATCAGTCGGGCGCTCCAACCAGGCTAAGCTACGGGCCCATGCACTAACTTTAATATTTTGCTATTTAATATTTAAAAGAATTCCCCCAACCTCATTGAGAGTTGTACCGTATACTTATACCGCTCATATCTTTTGAATGTTTGCACATTTGACATTAGCTTTTTATAAACCTATACCAAAATACTATTATGTTTCTAAGCGACAAAGATATACTGGAGGCAATGGAAAAGAAGGAGCTTGCGATAGAACCGTTCAGCAGCGAGCAGATGACCTCTAATGGCTACGACTTGAAAATAATGCTTGCAGATGAAGGCCGGTCAGATGGTTATTACATAGATAATAACCAGCTTGTGATCAAGAGTGGTGCATTCCTGAAAGTAAAGACGGAAGAGAATGTTTCGCTGGCAAACGGCTACATAGCTTTCATGTGGCTAAGAAGCAAATATTCCAGAAATGGGCTCTTTGGGAGCACAGCGGTTATAGATAGCGGATTCAGTGGCAGGCTGTATCTTTCAATCAAGAACCTCAGCAACGAAGAAATTAGAATAGACCTTTCCAAAGGTGCAGTGCACATAGTTTTCGGAAAGCTAATCTCAAAGTCCATCACGCCATACGGCTCTACCGAAAAGAGCCATTTTCAAAATCAGAAATAAGCGTTTCAAACGGCCATTTCCTTTAGCTTCATGAAGTCTTTTTTCATCAGCTCAAGTACGCCTGTGGATCTCAGCGCAGCAGCGGGGTGGAAAGTTACAAAGCATTTGACGCTTCCGCATTCAACGAGCGTGCCATGCATCTTATTTACCTCGACTTTCCTTCCGGTTACTGTGCTTGCGGCGACATTTCCTAAAAGCACCATGTAGGTTGGGCGTATAACTTCTATTTGCCGTTCAAAGTATTGCTTGCACATTTTTACCTCCTCCTCAGTCGGTGCCCTGTTTTCTGGAGGATAAAACTGCACCACGCTCGTTATGTATACGCTTTCCCTCTTGATTCCTGCCGATTTCATGATTCTGCCTAAAAGCATGCCGCTCCTTCCGACAAAAGGTCTGAGCATAGCGTCTTCTGTTCTTCCTGGCGCCTGACCAACAAATACAATTTTTGCGTCTAACGGACCTTCTCCTGGCACAAACCTCTTGCTCAAATTCCATTCCTTAATTTTTGATGGCAGTGCAGAATACTCTTTGTTTATTTCCACAATTTTCTCGTATCTCTGTATGTAATCGCTTGCAATTCTTATCATCTCCCTCGTATCCTTAAATTTTATTTTTTCTAGGCCTTCATCCGGAGTTAGCCATACATAACCTTTGTGCTCATACGAAATTTTTACCTCATTACTTTCAGCCTTTGCTATGAAATAAGTGAGGTCCTTTGAGACTTTCTCTTTTTTATCATAAAAGAAATAATGTATCTTTCTCTTGAAATATGGGATCGGCTCAACCTCGAGGCCTGTTTCCTCTTTTGTTTCGCGCTTTGCCGCAATCAGGCTTGTCTCCCCTTTCTCTATGTGCCCCTTCGGAATATCATATTCTCCATTATCCTTTATCAAAAAGAGCAGGCGTATTTCTCCTTCCTGGTTTTCATATATTATTATCCCAGCGGAGTACTCAAATCTCAATAAACCATCTTGTTATGTCTGTGTGGTCTGCCAGGCTAGTATATGCCTGGTCACGCAGTATGCACTCTCTATCTTTTTCATTTCGGTTGCATTTGCATGAGTGTTGTCGAATGTGCTGAACACATAGCTATACAGTGTGCTGTAGCCGCCGCAGCTGAGGTTTAGCGTTCCTGCCGAAGCTGGCATTACTATGAACTCGCGCGCCAAATCTATGCCATTCTGGGCCACTAGAGGCTGTTTTGCATAGCCAACATAAAAAATTGTATTGTTCGATACTACGCTGTACAATCTGAGATTTATACCGCTATTCTGTGCGAACGTATAGCTTCCGATTATATCGTTGCTTGTGATTATGCTCATGTTGCCAACGAGCATCAGCACGATTGGGTCTGTCACATTGAACGTCTTGTTTGAAAACGTGAGCACTGCGCCATCCGCAGTTCTTGCCTCAAGACCCGAACGGAATGGCGAATGCATTAACCAGTTGATATAGCTTCCAAACGCGCTGCTGTTGGTTGAGAATGTCACATTGTTTAAAATCATAGGGGATATATAAAGTGAGTTGACATAACCCGCGGAGATGAAGAAATATGAAGCTGCAAGTAGCAGTGCCAAAGCATAAATCCCCCATTCAACTTTCGTGACAAAAGCTTTACGCTTCTTTACTTTCGGGAACATAAGCCCGTATTTATACGCAATTAAAATCATGACTATTATCGTTATGTAAAATAGCCAGATTCCTACGAATGTATGTATATACGAAGCGGTTGCTCGCTCGCCATATATGAGCCACATCGCAGTAATGCTGACCATCCTAGCTACATTAAGCAGAAGAAACAGCACAAACCCTGAAATTACCCAATACACCTTGTTGATGACCCTTCCATCATAGAAGTATGCGAGCGGTATAAGAAACATTATTATTCCTATGAGCGCTCCAATTCCCGCGCACGATTCGCCAATGCCTATTGAGCTCCCTGCGTAAGTCAAAGAAAGCGGCGCTGAATAGGTAACCTGTTGGTAAAACAAATGCAACACTTCGTATACTAAAAACGTGTTGAACTGTGCAAATTGCATGTTTATTCCAAATACGGGCAGCAATAGCAGTGGCGAAGCAAACAGTGCATAAAATAGCATGCCTCTAAATCGCCTTATCCCTTCATGTCCAAAGATTATAATTATTAACGCAGCAATGGCAATTGGAAACAGTAGCATGTCAATTCTGTAACTTATGAACTTATATGAGAGAAAGTATTTGAGGTAAAACCAGCTAAGCACAAAAATCGCAAAAAGCACAATGCCCAAAGCAATATCATACTTTCCGCTTTTAGTCTGAATAACCTCCTTACCTTTGAACAAGATGAACATAAGTAGCATTAGCATAGGCACTATTATGTATGTAGAAGGGTCTGTGTCAAGTATGCTAAAGCTTGTAATGCGCAGAGGGTTTATCAGCATTATGAGTGTTGCGATGAACAGCACTAACAGCCCATGACTCCTAATTTTCTTCATAATATTACCAGTTGTCCTCAGTCGAAATGGACCTCATCATACTTCAGCAGTTACTCTTATCTTCACAGGACATAAATATTTGAAATGTTATATATAAATTGCTTTTGAAGTGTAATACATGCAAAGAAAATTCATATACGTGCCGCATACGGCTGAGATGAAGTTTATTGCATATGGCAAAAGCGAAAGGCAGGCGATAGAAAATTCAGCGCTTGCGATGCTTAACATAATGTTCGACATAGAAAAAATCAGGCGTGCAAAATCAGTTGCAAAAGCGGTTTCGATACGCAGCAAAGCATACAGCCCGGCTGATTTAGTGTGGCACACGCTCCAGAAAATACTTACAATAGTGGACGAAAAAGAGTTAAAGCCATATTTATTCAAGGTTTTTGGCATCAAAAATGTTGGAAAAGCGCTGGCATTAGAGGGAAAGCTGTTTTACAAGAGCACCGATGTAGAATGCTACAGGACTGAGATAAAGGCGGTGACGCCGTACGCACTTCAAGTGGTTCACAAGAAAGGCTTGTGGCGCATAAGCGTTGTAGTAGACGTGTAGCGCACCTCCTTCCCAGCCGGTAGCTAGTTCTTGTAGATGTAATAGCCAAGGCTCTTGTTTGAAAATATGTAAGTGCTGCCACAATATGGTACGTCAAGCAAAAAGATTGTATTGTTTTCTGTGCAGTTTATACCTTCTACTGGCCCTGGGCCACCATTGCAAACAACAGGGCTTGTTTTCAGCGAGGCGCACAGCAGTATAGGAAGTTCAGTGACGTTCTCATGTATAGAATAACCTTTTAGGTCCATTGTGTTAAGGTAATTGCTCACCTGTTCCGTTGCCAAATATGGATTTCTGTTTGTGAAGTCATAATACCTTGCAGCATATGTGTAGTATTGGAAGGAGACAAACACATAAAATGCCAAAAACGCGATTGCAGCTACAGCGTGTACTCTACTTTTTGCCAGCCCTGCGGACATTCCGCTACCAATTGAAAATAGTAGCACTATTGGCATAAGCAGCCTATTCATATGTAATATTGGATAGTACATGCTGATGCTTTGTGTGCCGAAAAGAACATATAAGACAAATGCTATCGATGAGAAGGTATACGGAACAATGTTGAACCTTTTCTTGTATAGCAACGCAACGTTTGCCCCTATAAAGACAATTGATAACATGCCCAGTGTGGAGTATGGTTCGCTTCCGCTTCCAGGTAGATATCCTACATGGCTTTCTGGGAATAGAACATTGAAATAATAGTTATTATGCGGCGGCGCAGACATATATTCAGAATTAAACGTTTCCATCCCATTTATTGCAAAAAGCGGGTTTCCGTATATCATGTCCTGAAACAGAAGGAATAACGTTATTGCAAGCGCCATGCCGATAAAAGCGCAAAATATCTTCTTTGTCTTTCCTTTTAATTTTTCAACGTAGACAAGCGATGCGACAAGGGCAAAATAAGCCAGCAACGACAAAAATACCTGTAAGCCGAAAAAAACGCCAAGCCCTGCAACAATTCCGCCGATAAAGTAGCCATAGCTTTTTCTTTCTGCATATACAGTGATCAGAATTGCAAATGAAAGTAGCATTGTGATGAATATGTCAGGCAAAAGCCGTATGGAATAGGCGTAAACCAGCGGGTTAAACGCGAAGAGCACTGCGGAGCTCAGGCCCGCAAGCCCCCCGCCATATTTTTTCCCAATAATATAGAGTGTAATCATTGTTAGCATTATGGCGGTTATTGGCATTGCTGTAGTCGCCGTAAAAAGGTTGCCAGTGAGTACGTAGAAAATTCTGCCGAGTGCAGCGAAGCCAAACGAAGCCGCGCCCCACGGTATCATTTTCAGATAGAACACCTGATTTACTATTGATGCCGCATAAAACGCGTCATCGAAATTTACCACAATACCAACGTCAGATTCTAAATAAAAATGTACAGCAATCAGCATTACGAGGAGCAGTGCAAGTAAATAAAAATATTCAGTATATCTTTTCTTCACTTTACCACAATTGTTGCTAAGAACAACTTAAAAGCCAGGGGAGGGAATTTCGCAATAGATGTGTCGAACCCCCCTACGCCGCTCTGCAGGCGGCTGCATAGCCGATCTGCCAACCTGGCTTCACTTATGTTTGTTTTAATATCTTATATAAATATTTATGCTGATAATGTAAATATAACCAGTGATTATATGGAGAGAGCGCTTGGACCTGTGCCCGCGGACTTTGTCACATACATACCAATTGTAGAAGCAAAAACCCCTGCAGTAGAAGTACTTGCAAAGATAAAGGACAAAGGTGCTGTAATAGTTACAAAAAACAGAGAATATTTCGGCATGGTTGACGATGTAGCGCTGTCGCAGAAGGGCACGATGAAATTTCCACCTTCATTAAAGGTAGAAAAGCTTGTTAGGAAACTGCCGTCCTTGAACAGCCAAGTATCAATAGAGAATGCCGTGTTGTACTTTTATCAGCATTCCGCTCGCGTTCTGCCATTTATAGAAGAAAACAAGATAAAGGGTGGCATAAAGAGAGAGACAATGCTGAGCTCTATACTCTCTTTGCACCTACTGTCTGGTACAAAAGTGCAGGAGGCAATGAGCTCGCCGGTAGTGGCAATCGACAAGAACGCTTCGGTGGCACAGGCTAAAAGCGTGATGAGCGAATACAAAATAGACCGGCTTGTCGTGCTGAACGGCGGCAAGACCTATGGTGTAATATCTTACGACAGCATAATACAGAACTTTGCCAAGACCAACTTGCGCACAGCACCAAAAATCAACCGGAACGAGAACAAGCTTAACACAGTTACGGTTGGCGACGCCTGCGATAAAGACATACCTACGATCGATTATGGAGAATCTGTAGAGAATGCTATAAGGCAAATACTTGAAAACAAGACTAATTTCCTTGTAGTCACCAAGGGCGATAGGCCTGTTGGCGTTTTGGCTATGCGCGATCTTTTCGAGATGGTTGTGGCAAGCGTACCAGCTGAGGAAGGTAACATAATGGTTTCAGGTGTAGATGAGAACATCGCTGAGTACAGGGACGAGATAAGCTCGGAGCTGTCAAAATTCTCTGAAAAGGTGGGCCGGTTCAACCATTTGAAAATTGACAAAATATATGTTCATGTCAAGCACGGCAAAAACTACGAGATAAGGGCACGCGTTGTAATAGAAAAGCGCAACAACATACTTGCCACCGCCTCGGCCCATCTACTTGACGAGGCTTTAAGCGACGTAATTAAAAAGCTTTACGATAACATAAAAAACAGCAAAGAAATAATTTTAACATACAGGAAGGAGGAGAAGAATGAAAATGCGTAACTCAAAGCTCCAATCGAGCTTCGAGCTGCTGATAACGCTGTCATTCGGTCTAGCAATACTGCTTCCTATAGTGGTGTTGGCGTTTATACAAATGGCAACGGCGAGCTCGACGCTTTCCTCGATAGAGGCGCAGCAGGCGGCGTCGAAGCTTGCGAGTGTTGCGACCGTAGTAGGCAGTGAGGGACCGATGGCAAAGCAGATAATACAAATAGAGATGCCTCCTGGCGTACAATACATATATGTCGGTAACGCTTCAAACGGAGTAGGTCATCAAATAATCTTCGAAGTGCGTTCTCCGACGGGTCTAAGCTATGTCACTGCTTATTCACCTGTTAATGTTAGCGGGGTGTTGGGGGGCATAATAGCTCCAGGTACATATCTGGTGAACGAAACAGCATATTCAGCTTGCCCGCACCAGAAACCGGTGCCGTGCGTATACATAACCCCTGCTGTATAATGATTTTATGAAGCTGCAGTTGTCACTGGAATTCATGATAGTCCTCGCATTCGTACTTTTAGTGTTCGTTTTCATGTTCGCTTTGATATCTAGCGAGCGTGCAGTAAGCATAAACAGCCAGATGTTCTCGCAGCTTCAGCTCATCGCGCAGAACATAGCCTCGCAGATAAGTAGTGCGTACCGGGCAGGAAATGGCTTCAGGTCTACGATCCCAATGGTAAGCTCTATAGGCAATGCTCAGTACAATGTGACAATAACAAAGAGCGGCGAGGTGATAGTGTCGGCAACAGTAGGCAAGCAGATAATACAAGCGCTTGCATACAGCAACACGAACATAGTTTCAAATCCGTCTTTCAGCCTGTCTTCGGCGCCAAGCACCTACATACTACCAATCTCCAATGGAACGATATCTCTGCAGAATTCGCAGGGCAACATTTGCGTGGATTACAATTGCCCTAACACCACAAATCTCGTAGGCAGCATAGCGCTTTCGTCGAAGGTGACACACGCGGCTCAGTTCAACGGTGAAAATACTTACATAGAAGCGCCAGCTTCCAGCGCTTATAGCTTCAACGGGCCGCAAGTCACTGTAGCATTTTGGATATACCCTATTCCATCACCATATTGGGGCGCAAGCGGAAACTACTGGGAGAATGCTGTAAGTGTATATCCTTCAACTGCATGCACAGGTGGTGGAAGTGGCACAGGATACAACTTTTTCATAGAATCCGGGGGCAATCCTCCAACTGAGTCTTGGACCGCTGATAATGTGAGAGATTTTCCAGGGCAACCTTTAGTGCCATACAAATGGCAAATGTTTGTAGGGGTGGCAAATTCAACATATATCAATGTTTATTATAATGGTAAGCAAATAGGCACGCCAGTGGCAATAAGTGGCGCAACTGCTTTTACTACACCTCCAACAATCAGAATAAGTGGTTCAAATATAGCATCTAGCGGTCCAGGATGCAATCCGATATCAGGGGATTTAGCGGACGTTCAAATATACAACACTGCGCTTTCAGCAAATCAAATACAAGCTCTCTATCAAGAGGGTATTAATGGAACTCCAATAGTTCCTCGAAACCTTGTTGGCTGGTGGCCTCTCGACGGCAACGCGAACGATTACAGCGGTGCGGGCGACAATGGTGCAATAAGTGGGCCAATAATATTTCCTACCGTGGCTCAAATTACCGCGCAAGTGCTGAATCAGTACGGCACGCCACTTAAGAATGCCCTGGTTGGATTTGCGACTGACCTTGGCACATTTTCAAATGGCTTGGGAAGCGGCCAAAGTGCCGCTGCTTACACTGATTCAAATGGTATAGCTTCTGTGCTGCTTACACAACAAAACGCAAGCGGCTATGCGGATGTGAAAGCGGCCGCATTTAACTTCGTATCTCCGATAGAAAGCAACGTTGTGGCTTGGTATCCGCTTGATTTTGGCACAGGCAACGCAGTTTACGACATTAGCGGCAACGGCAACAACGGCGCAATGAACGGCCAACCTTACTGGAATTTTCCCAAGTATGTCTCCAGATTCAACGGCAACAACAGTCAAATTCAGATACAGCCAACGGCTGCACTAAATTCAACAACATTCACGGTCAACCTATGGGTTAGGCCGCTTTTATATGGCAATGCTGGAGACCATGTGTCAACGCCTGACACAAACGGCTATTCGAGCGTAATTGCAGGCCACGGCTATACTGGAATGTGGTGGTTTGAATTCAGAGATAACAATCAGCTCAATTTTTATGTTGGCAACACAGTTTCAGGATCATATGCAACCCCAACAATTACAAATGCTTTCCCAGAACTAGGGCAGTGGTACATGCTCACAGGCACTTACTCTCCATCGACAGGTATTATAAAGCTTTACATAAACGGTGGAAGCGAGGTAGCAACTGCAACATCAAGCATTATACCAGGAGGTGGATCACCAATAATCATAAGCGGTTCGAATCCAGCGCAAACTACTGGAGGTTACTTCAAGGGAGATATTGCAAATATGCAAATATACAATACCGTTCTTTCGCCATCTCAAATACAGCAGCTGTACCAGGGCGGCATAGCTGCGCTGCCGATACCAAATGCAGGTCTGATAGGCTGGTGGCCTCTCGACGGCAACGCGAACGATTACAGCGGTGCGGGCGACAATGGTACAATAGTAGGCAATCTTGCGTTTGCCCCAACAAGTAAGGTGATAAGCAAATCGCTTGCATTGAATGGCAGCATGTCGAGCATGTTTTCCGCCAAATTTAACGGAGTGTCAAGCGCATTCAAGACGTACAGAAACATAACAACAAATAACTTTACCATGACTTTCTGGGTCAACGGCGCAAACACATTGAAAATGGTAAGTGGCAATGGCTATACTATTTTCAATTCTTCTGGTTCAAAAAACTTCGAATTTTGGCTTAACAATGGTGGGAGCCTAGGTGCATCGCCAGGCAGCGGTGACGAAGAAATAGGGGTAGGTTCAAACAGCTATCATGGCTATGGGATAAATGGCTCGGAATGGAATTTTGTGGCTGTTACTCTTGCTAACGGAACTGCTAGTTTTTATGCAAATTCTGGTGTTCCATACAACGTCAGCATAGTGAATGGTCCATATTCCCTGAATGCGCTCTCAATAGGCGAGTCTGCCGCAAGCATAAGCCCTTTCAATGGCTCTATAGTCAACATACAGCTCTACAATAGAAAGCTTACGCCAGGCCAGGTAGAGAGCATATATACCAGCGGTATATCTGGTCTTCCATTACCAAACTCAAATCTCAGTGCATGGTGGCCTCTCGACGGCAACGCGAACGATTACAGCGGCAACGGGAATAATGCTACAGTTGCAAATGTGGTATTCAACAATATTATGGGCGTCAAGCCATACTTGCTGCAATCGCTAAACGAGTCGGGGGTAATGTTCAATGGTCAGAACAGCTATATAGATCTTAGCAATCCTTCTGATCTTCAATTTAGCAGCAGCAATACCATTACAATATCAGCATGGATAAATGTCAATCAATGCTTTGCAAACGGGGCGAGCGGCGCAGCAATAGTGGGCCACGGATCTGACAGCTACACTTTTTACGTTGCGCCAGTAAGTGGTCCGTGCAATTTAGAATGGGCCGAATCTACAGTTGCAAACATCGGCACAGGTCCAATAATTCCAGAAAAGCAGTGGATAAATGTAGTAGCGGTAAATAAAATAGGGTCAAATGCGACTCTTTATGTTGACGGGACCAAGTACGGGCCTTATCCATTTACAAATACCTATTCATATACGCAGGATTTAAGAATAGGGAGTTCGCAATCCGATACAAACGGATTCATATTCAATGGCTCTATTTCGAATGTGCAGATATACAACGCACCATTGAATCAGACGCAGGTTACGCAATTGTTCGATAGCGGCATGCCTAAGGCATCAAGCATAACAATACCGCTGAGTTGGTTGTCATGAAAGCGCAATTTTGGTCTTTTGACGTAATATTTGCCATGATTATCTTCTCATTTGCAATAATAATACTCGCGTATGTATGGTTCAGTGTAAACAACCAGCTTTCTTTGACTTCAAGTTCTGGAACAGAGATAATTCAAGTGCAGGCAAATAGGCTTGGTCAGCAACTTTTATCCCCCGGCAATCCATCAAACTGGGAAACACAAATAAACATTTCAAATCCAGCAACATGGAATAATATAGTTTCGATAGGCATAGGTGTGGGAAACAATACTGATGTGTTGTCGCAAGAAAAAGTCATGGCACTATCTGCAATGACTGCAAACTACATATCATATCAAAGCACAAAGCAGCTTTTAGGCATAAGCTATGATTATTATGTCTCAATAAAAGGCAACGGGTTTAACATTCCAATAGGGTTTAAGCCAAATACAAATAACGCAACAGACATAAATATTTTAAACGAGCCTGTAATAATCGGCAACGAGAGTGCGGTGATGCAAGTATATGTATGGACCAACACTTCGTTTGGGATAGGTTAATAGTATGAAAGCGATAGTATTTACTCTGGATGCAATATTCGCGCTGGTAATAGCATCGATAAGCATATCGCTGTTGCTATATTTCCACTATATATCCCCTACCGCATATTCTACGACAAGCTTCAAGGCATACAACATACTCAGTACGCTTTCCTCGTCAAAAATGGGTACTATTGATTATCCGCTTATCCAAAGCATGGAATATCAGCTTGCCGGGTCCAATGAAACTTGGGGCCAGTTTATGTCAGATTCGTATAACAATGGTGGTAACCAGCACGGGCCTCTCTACCCTATAATATCTTTTAATTACACTGCAGTGGCCGCAATAACTTCCCCTGCAGTTGCCGGATACGGCAGAATATACTTTGCTGCTGGTAACACCTTATATGCTCTTAACTCGACTACTGGCACGCTTTCATGGTCTAAAAATGTAAAGACGAATATTGAATCTTCCCCAATACTATATTCTGGGTTGCTGATATTTGCAAATCTTACCAATCTCACTGCAGTAAACCCAGTTTTCGGCTCTGTTGTATGGTCCACGAATTCTATAACAACGCTAGTTCCAATAACTTCGCAGTTGCTTGGATATGGCGGAAAAATATATTTCGGCGCAGACACGAGGCTGTTTGCATACTACTCCGATAATGGCACTATGGCATGGTCAAACAACACTGGCACAAATCCAGTTTCGTTGTCTGGACTTGCTGGCTCGATAGTATTGAAAACATCCTCAAACAATATAGATGTGATTACAGGGACAGGCGTTACGGGAAAACAGCTTTGGTCCAAATCAATACCTTCAACATCTCCAATTTCTAATTTGGTGAGCTTTGGGGATGTGTTTGCCTATGGCGAGGGGTCTTATGCGAATGCCACATATGTTGACGGCTCCTCCGCATTTTCTATTTCAACAAGCTCCTCAATAGAGGGAGTTTCAAAGTATGGAAGCATGCTTGTCTATCAAGGCTCTTCATACGTGTTGGCAGTATCACCATCAGGCTACGAGATGTGGTCATTTTCAGCACCATCTTTTCTAGGCACTGCAATAACAAATACAACACCGGCAATATCAAGCGGCATGGTATACACTCTCTGGTCTAACAACTATTTGCTTGCGCAAAATGCTTCAAACGGGAAAGTAATGTGGTTTGTGCACCTGCCGGGCACGCCATCACCACACCTCTCAATTGCATACGGCAAGTTGTTTGTTGTTGTAGGAAACCAGTTGCTTGCATATGGTTCATGCCCAATAACAAG
The DNA here is from genome assembly GCA_023270055.1 of Microcaldota archaeon. GTDB lineage: Archaea > Micrarchaeota > Micrarchaeia > Micrarchaeales > CABMGC01 > JAGDYB01. Next base: position 2,556 of record JAGDYB010000012.1, on the reverse strand, counting down.
CAGTGCCTCTCCGCTTGAAAACATTGCATACCTGTACGTTAACGGAAAAAATAGTTGTGCTGATGCAATCGCATACACATTTTACCCGATGCATAACTATTCTATTCTTATAAACAATACGCTGGCTCCAGACACAAAATTTGCCAGTTTCAGCGGAACCAATGTCTATTTGAACCTTAGCAATAGCAGTTCGGTTGAATCAGATGGCTATTCTTGGTCAATATGGTTATATCCAAACGCATGGGTCAATAATACAATAATAATGGGTGAGCCATGTACTGCTCCGGGCTGCCCATATATAATGGAAAAATTAAATGCAACCGCTCCATATCGCGTAATGTTTACCGTAAATGGAACGGCCCCTGGTTATACTGTTTACGCGCCGCTGTCGATAAACAAATGGACCAACGTAATAGCAACATACAGCTACATCAATGGCAGAGTTTCGATATATATAAATGGCCATTTAGTGTCAAGTGTTGCTAAGCCGAAGAATGTGCTAGCCAGATACATACAACCAGTATATGTGGGCTCAGTGCCGTCTTCTAGCAATTATTATTCAGGATACTTAAGCAACGTGCAGGTATACAACATCACACTGACAGCACAGCAGGCATTCGAGGTGTTCCTGAGCGGCGCCGGCGGCTCGCCTCTAGCGAATATTTCAGCATGGTATCCATTATCTGGCGATTTTAACAACTACATATACCCCTTCATTCCAGCATATGCAACAAACGTGAAGTTTGCATCAATAAATTATAATCCGACTAGCCTCTCGAACGCATTTATAGTAAGCAGGTCCTCTGTTAATATGCCGGTATTGAATCTTACCACCGGCAAAATAAGCAGCTATAATATAGGTGTTATATCATGGCGCTGAGAAATAAGTCCAAGAAAGGATTATTCATGACTATACTTACTTTGGTCATGTTCATGCTTATGCTCGCCGAGCTGCTTTCCTTTGTGGTGCTAAACACTACATACAATTCCCTTTCACAGCTGCTTGTATCCTCTTCCTCAAGCATTAACTACGGCAGATTGCTTCAATCAGGAGCAAGCACCTTTGCCAAGGCAAGCCTGGCCCAAGCATTAGCAACCCTTACAAATTACGAATACAATGCTTCATTGCGCCAAGGTAATTTTATAGCAAATTTTAGCGAGTATATGTCATACCTTATAGAAAACGGCACACTTCCATATGTGTCAAATTCCAACGTGGCAAACGTGCTGCTGGCGAGCATGGGCAATTTTACCCTTTCAAAATACAACCAAGAAGCAAAAAACCTTATACCTACCTTACCATCAGAGATTCATATAAGCGAGACTACGCCTGACGTCTATCAAGCAAATCCATATTCAGTCTCGCTGTCATATATAGAAAATGTGCAAATAAATTCAACCTCTGGCATATATAATTATTCCATACCTATCAACGTGAACGTTACATTAAACGGCACGCCCGATCTATTCTACGCACAGCAGGGCATAATCAGGGACATAAAATTCGGCAACATGAGCAACATGACAAACGTGATAGGCAACAGCTATGCCAAACTGGGCAACCCATCAAGTTTTGTGTACGGCATTGTATACGATCTGCCTGCAGGAACAACATGTGGCAACATTGCAAGCGAGATTCCTACACAAATTAATACTGCTCCGTTCAACTCGCTGCTTATACTTGTAACTGCAAATGCAATTGCAATAACAAACGGCACGTGCAAAGCTGCCAACAACTACGGCGGCCTTATTACCTACCAGATAAACAATACGGCAGCGCCGCCAACAGTGCCCTATCTAGTATATCCTAGCAGTTCTGGTGTGATTAATTACCTTAAAAGCTACGAAAAGGTATTGCTTTATGGTCCTGCATATGCAACCATCAACATCGAAGACTTGAGAAATGTCATAGCAAATGGCTATTATTTTGCTTCGCCATTTGCTCCAAGCTACTTCTCGCGTTCAGAATCCATATTCACGAGCAGTTCGCCTGATGGTATATTTACTTTCTCAAACTACAATAGGAAAGCACTGAACATAAGTGGTACAGGAAGCAATGTAACCATATCACATAACTATCCCGCGCCAAGTGCACTAACTATTTCGGTATGGTTTTATCCAACTAAGTTCGATAACAACTATCAATTTCCAATCGATAGCAGTCCAGAAGCAACGTGGCGCATTGGCTTCAATTCAGCAAATGATATATTCGTAGATGCAGGCTCGCACAACGACGTGTCTGTGCCAGTGGCAATAAGTTTTGACAAGTGGAGCAACATAGTTGTCACAGCCTACAATTCGAACACCGCAACCAACTATACCATATATTATAACGGCACCAAAATTTCGTCCGGATCAGTAAGCTCGGTAATACAGCCAGTGAGCTCAATAATTCTCGGAAGCGACGGTTACACATATTATGGCAGTATAGCTAATGTGCAAATATACAACGAATCCCTATTGCCACAACAGGTGCAGCAGCTGTACCAGAGCGGCATAGCTGCGCTGCCGATACCAAATGCGGGTCTGATAGGCTGGTGGCCTCTCGACGGCAAC